>NZ_PUBZ01000147.1 GCF_003205875.1 Herpetosiphon llansteffanensis | reverse complement strand
AAGGATTGGCGACCCGCATTGCGAGCAAGGTGACGCATCTCGTCGTCAAAGCCGTATTGCGGGCGCGATTTGGGATCGATGTCCTCACCTTTACGGTTATCAACGATGCCTAACTCACATCAGGCGTATAATCTAATGAATTAGAAATACGTTATGGAGGATTAAGCGAAGTCGGAATTAAAAATAGATTTCACTTAATCCTCTTTTATTATTTATTAACTATAATTATTTATTTCAATTTTCTTATAATAAATTACTGAATATAAAATCCATCGAGTATAACTATAAAATATAATCATATTAATACTAAATTCATATTCGATTGAGAGATATTTGTAATTCACTGATCCACCAACAAGCCTTGGCTCCTATCTTTCGCACGCAAGGCCATTGTGTGCTTGATTCGGACATATAATTGCATCTCGAACACCACAACATCAACCCATGAAGGAGTATAGCAATGAGATATGTGTTTGCATTCCTATTGGCATGCCTGCTGCTCCAGGGCTGTAGCTCCAGCCAACCAACCATTGTGACCGATGATCTGCGCATCGCTAGCGAGCAGCTCCAGCAGACCGACATTGTTCCCTCGGCAACGGCAATTCCTCCCTCAGTGGTTCCGCCAACCCCAACTGAAGAATGGTATGAATACGCTGGTTGCGAAAACTTATCCCGCCCGCTGTATCCCCAACGACTGCTCTACCCCGACTATCGTGATCTCACCCAGACAGACATACCAACTCCTCCGATCGAGGTTCGGCACACGACATTCAGGAGTTCCGCCGCTGCAAGCACGATCTTAGCATGGTATCGTGAACAGGCCCTTGCCGATGCTTGGCAGGAAAAGCAATTTACGGCAACGATGAGTCGGTATGAATATGGCAATGGAGTCTGTGGGCCTGCATTTGAAATAACGATTACTGTCACCAGCGATGCTACTGATTCGATAGTAACCATGACCCGAGAATTTTCTGGCCCATTTTCAACAGAGCTTTGGCCCAAAGATTAGATCTATCATGTAAACCAGCACACCATCGAAAGGCAACCCATGAGCAACCAGCAAACCTACATCAACCTTGGCTACTACCTTTCGCACGCAGGGCCATGGTGCGATCATTACAGCATCACAACCCCTACGTTTTTCTTTACCCAAGATGCCAAACATCCATTACTGCTTGAGCCTGACTGTATCGATAAAATCACCAATGTTGGCGCGGCAACCGATTGGCTCGGCCAAAAGCTCGATGCAGGCTTTAAATTTCCCTATGTGTTTACGGTTTTTGAGGTTGCTTTGGAGTTTGTCAAAAACTTTTGTAGCAAGCAGCATCAATGGCAAATTGTCAGTCCATCTATTCCCGCGCAGTTTGCTGCACCCTCGCTCGCCGCGATTGAAGAATTGTATCCTCAGACGAAGCCTGCACTGTATTCCATGCTTCAAACTCAACAACCGCTGCATCCAGCCATGCAGCCACTCGGCTTCGATATTCTTTCGTTTGATATTTTTTGTTGGGAATCGTATCTCTATCGGCGAGTCTTGCCTGAAAAACCAATCTTGCTTGAGCTAAATCAGCATCAATTAATCGATTCGTACGCCGATGCAGTGCGCCTGACCAGAACAATCATCAATCGCGAAATCGGCTGGGATGGGTTTCCGATCTCAATTGGTAATTGGGTTCCATGTTTAATTCAGTCCTTCGTTGTAGAATAGCAGCAGATTTCTCCACCATATTTGTCCAAATTCTATGCGGAGCACGATTCTTGAACCAACTCAGCAGCATCAAATCAACTCTTAGCCAGCTCAGCGGTGGTGATTAAGGTTATGTCCTCTGCATGAGATATACAGTTGATGTTGAGACCATCAATTGCGACTGAGAACAAGAGAGTTCTTTGTATTCCATTTGATCTCAATTAAATACGAGGTCTTAATTGGCACCAATCAGCGATAAAAGACGCGACAATTCCGTCTCTTCAGGGCCAACAGCATCCAAATGGTCACGACTTCACTCGGATGCAGGTTGGCGAGTGGAGGCATTCGGAAAATATATCACAAATCCTTCACTTAATTAGCAATAGTGGTTATTTAATCATATGAGGATTAATCGAATGAAAAATTTTATTACACTAATAATTATCTCAATACTACTTATATCTTGCCAAAATAATGATAAATTTACACCAAATAAATATAGTGAAGAAATACCGATCAAATACAAAGAAGATATTTCCAGCAACTATACAGTATTATTAGAAATAAATGATTTTATAAAAAACACAAATGTAAATACAGATACAGTGTTATCAAATGATAATTTATTTAACTTATACTGCAAAGAGACACAAATTTGTCTAGAAATCAAAGATAATACTCAATGGAGTGCTCTTATACAGCCTTCTTATAAGAAATATCATATCACTTTTGAATACTCTATGGGTGATAATATGTATTATGAATGCACAATTGACCAAAATGATAGCCAACCATCCTGTAATACTAATACTAAGATTGAATAATGAATAATGTATGCCTCAACAACAACAATCCATCAATCTTGGCTCCTACCTTGCGCACGCACGGCCATTGTGTGCTTGATTAGGGCAGATAGTTGTATCTCGAATACCACAACATCAATCAATCAAGGAGCATCCCAATGAGATATGTGTTTGCATTCCTATTGGCATGCCTGCTGCTCCAGGGCTGTAGCTCCAGCCAACCAACCAGTGTGCCCGATGATCTGCGCATTGCCAGCGAGCAGCTCCAGCAGACCGACATTGTTCCCTCGGCAACGGCGCTTGCTCCCTCGGTGGCTCTGCCAACCCCAACTGAAGAATGGTATGAATACGCTGGTTGCGAAAACTTATCCCACCCGCGCTATCCTAAACTGCTGCTCTACCCCGACTATCGCGATCTCATCCATACATCTGCTCCCACCGATCTGGCGGAAATACGCAGTACGACATTCAGGAGTTCCGCCGCTGCAAGCACGATCTTAGCATGGTATCGTGAACAGGCCCTTGCCGACGCTTGGCAGGAAGAGCAATTTACGGCAACAACCAGCGAGTATGTATACACGGCAAATGCAATCTGTGGGCCAGCATTCAGTATGATAATCGCCGTCACCAGCGATGATTCTGGTTCCATAGTAACCATGACCCGAGAATTTTCTGGCCCGTTTTCCACAGAGTTTTGGCCCAAAGATTAGATCTATCATGTAAACCAGCACAATATCGAGAGGCAACCCATGAGCAACCAGCAAAGCTACATCAACCTTGGCTACTACCTTTCGCACGCAGGGCCATGGTGCGATCATTACAGCATCACAACCCCTACGTTTTTCTTTACCCAAGATGCCAAACATCCATTACTGCTTGAGCCTGACTGTATCGATAAAATCACCAATGTTGGCGCGGCAACCGATTGGCTCGGCCAAAAGCTCGATGCAGGCTTTAAATTTCCCTATGTGTTTACGGCATTTGAGGTTGCTTTGGAGTTTGCTCAACGCTTTGGCAAAAAGCAATATCAATGGCAAATTGTCAGTCCATCCATTCCTAGCCAGTTTGCTGCACCCTCGCTCTCCGCGATTGAAGAATTGTATCCTCACACGAAGCCTGCACTGTATTCCATGCTTCAAACTCAACAACCGCTGCATCCAGCCATGCAGCCTCTCGGCTTCGATATTCTTTCGTTTGATATTTTTTGTTGGGAATCGTATCTCTATCGGCGAGTCTTGCCTGAAAAACCAATCTTGCTTGAGCTAAATCAGCATCAATTAATCGATTCGTACGCCGATGCAGTGCGCCTGACCAGAACAATCATCAATCGCGAAATCGGCTGGGATGGGTTTCCGATCTCAATTGGTAATTGGGTTCCATGTTTAATTCAGGCCTTCGTTGTAGAATAGCAGCAGATTTCTCCACCATATTTGTCCAAATTCTATGCGGAGCACGATTCTTGAACCAACTCAGCAGCATCAAATCAACTCTTAGCCAGCTCAGCGGTGGTGCATTGTGGTATCACGGTGCCAGCTGCGACCTCGAAAGTTTTGTTATTCGCGTTATCGAGCCAACCACCCGTGAAATTCAATATTACCAATTGACAATTAACTGTGCTTGGCGTTTGCGTCAACAGCATCAAGTGGTGCTCAGCAGCGATGATTACTGGTTTGAAGACGATAACTCTCTTAGCTTCGAGCCAAACGTCGCGGCATTTTGGGCCACGCATAATCCCGCTAATTTAATTATTTGGGCGATTGATGTGCAGCCCCAGAGTGGCGATCTCTGCTTTTCAATCAATCATGAATATAAACTCGACATTCTAATCAATGCAGCAGCTGGTGAACATTGGGTTTTGTACCGCGATGGGCTGAAAATTTGCAGTTATCGCAGCTAGGAGTTTATGCACGAAATTTCGATCATTCAACAAAAACTGGCATGTTTGCTTGGCCAAGAGTTGTGGGATGGCTTTGATGTTGGTGGAATCTGGTGCTTGCGGATTGGCGCAAAGCGCATGACTATCAACCGCAAACAAGAAGAAGTTGAGATTAGCCGCTATGGCTTGCATATTAGCGGCGAATGGCGCTTGTGGCAAAACCAACGGATTATTATCGGCAGTGGCGATTGGTTTCAGCCCGATCCTGCTGGCGTTGAACGTTCAGCTTTGTACAGTTTTTTATCCAGCTTTTGGCCTCAATCGTTATTCATCCGCAGTATTCAAATCAATGCTATCGGCGATGTTAAATTGCATTTGAGCAAAAACTATTGCTTAGAATTATTGATTAGCTCAACCAATAGTGAGTATTGGCGCTTGATCGATGATGATAATGATGAGCATTTTATTGTTGAGGCAAATGACGATGAAGAAGAGCAAGCAGATTTTGATAGGAGCTAGGATAAATAATGTGGTACGATTGTGGTTATTTGCTCATGACCAAGATTCAGCGTCCATCCGATCTCGATCCAACGCTGTTTCCTGAAAAAATGTTTGCCTTGCGCGATTGTAGTTTCAATGCGCTGCCTGAGCATTGGTGGCGTTATTTCAGCGCTGACCCAAGCGATTTGGTGGCAAAAGAATTAGCTGATTGGTATCAAAAAAATGAAGATGATTTGTTACTGCCCAATATTTTCACAACCCTCGAATTGGCCCAAGAATTTGCATTAAAATTACCAAAACAAAGCGAAGCATTGCAAATTGTGCGGATTGGCTTAGCTGCCCAATATCACGAGCAATTCATGGCTGAGCAAACTGCAAAGCGCCCAGGTGAACAGCCAGAAGGGTTTTTAACCATGCTGCGCCAGCCAAAACCGCTGCCAATCGAAGCGGGTCGCTGGCTGGGAATTGAGCTAGGCTGGTTTAGCTATAGCAGCATTCACACGTGGGTCTGCGAATCAGACAATCAACAATTGATTCGCAATAATCCACCAGTTGATTGCATGCCGAATCAGTACGGGTTGCAAAACGATTTTGCAGCGGCGCAATATCTCATATCGCAGATTGAGATCTACAATGGCATCAATGATGATACACCACTACCCAAGGTCTATCCGTTTTGTTTGATTGCCTATGATACGTCTTTCGCAATTACCAAACAGCAGATTCTGCATACAACTAAGAGCAATAACAACTAATATTATTTGCTGAAATGATTGAATTCTATATGCGTTGCTTCGCTGCAACCAAAAACCTATTTTCGCGTACATATACCGTTGATAGGCTAATACAGAGGGGCAAAAGCATGAGATTGATGTATGGGTTGGCTTTAATTTTGATTTTAGTTGGTTGCCAAAGCACAGCACCAAATAATAACTATAATCAATATCTTGATACAAAAATTGAAGAGTTATATGGAAAACGCTTAGATAATTATCTTATATTTGGTGTCGTCTACAACAGTAAATCAGCGAATACCGAAGTGCAAATTATTGATCTAGAACGAAAACAATTAAATTATCTGAAATTCACTCAGGATTCGCACGATATTTCTGAAATAAAAGCTGCGGGTAATGATCAAATTTTAAGGTACACGGATTGCAATCGGATGGTCGGCAAACTTAACCTTAGCCCACAAACAGCAATTGAACTTGCAATTAAAGATGAATCTACCATTAACGGGAAAGATTTATTAGTTGTCTATATTCCTCATGTACTAGATAGATGTACTAATGAATGGATGGTAACTACGAGCGATTATATTGCATTTATTAATGCTGAGACTGGCGAAATTAGACAATAAATCTTTAATGAAGCTATTTTAGCCTCGGACGCTGGTATGAGCCAGCAGTCGAGGCTTTTTGCTATACTCGCCCTAGCAATTTCCCCAGCAGAGAGTATGATGATGAACTCAATCGATAATTCGGAGACTTATACGATTGCCGAAATGCAGGCACTGGCTCATCATCCTGTGGTTGAACAACGACAAACCATTGCCTACGATTTGCGCTTTTCAACCAACCCTAACGCCTTGCTGCTTTTGGTCGAATTATTAAACGATGCTGATCATCAAGTGCAACTTAATGCGATTCGCTCGCTTGGCTTATGGGGCGCGCGCCTAAACTCGCCAAGCAACATGCAACCAGCAACACAAGCCTTATTAGCACTGGCACAAACTATCAACGACCAAAGGCTGCTTGATTGCATCTTGTGTAGCCTTGGCGAAATAGGCGATCCAATCGCGATTGATTGGTGTTTGAGCCAATTGATCGAACAACCACGCTCACGTTTGTGTGCTGCTGCCGCCTTGGGTGCGCTCAAAGCCGAACCAGCGCGTCCATGGCTTTTGCAAATAGTGACCGATCAGCGTGAATCGTCGCTGGTGCGCGTAACCTGCATTGAAACCCTGAGCCAGCTTGCAGAAGATTGCCAGTAACCAAGCATTAATCATTGCATTGCACGATTCTATGGTTGAAGTGCGCGAGCATGCTGGTTTGGCGCTCTGTCAATTAGGCGACTTTAGCGCCTTCAAGCAACTTTGGGCCTACATTCGCAGTGAAACTGCGATCAAGCCGAGCCAAGTTGCCCATTCAATCGCCTTATTTGGCGACCAAGCTTTCGCGCCAACCTTGGCCCTGTTGCACGATCCAAACCCAAATCTGCGCTATTGGGCGGCTTTGGCACTGGGCATGTTCAACAATTCGCTAGCGATTCCAGCTTTAGTCAATTTATTGCATGATCAGGCGCAAACTCATACCCGCGCCTTGGTTGCCAGCGCCGCCCGCAAAGCGCTTAAACGGCTCCAAGCTTAGCTACATAGCAACCTTAGTGGCACTTTCACGTACAATGAGCAAGTTTCAATTTGCATTGAAGGGAATGGTTATGAATCAGCAGCAGCTCGACAAAATCAATTTCATTGTTGGAGCATTCTTAATCCCTACGGGAATTGTGTTCATTTACCAGACTTTAGCGAACAATATATCGTGGAATGGAATTTTTGGTGGGATCGGGTTTATTTTAATGGGAGTAAGTTATTTTCTGCAGAAGAAAATCAATAGCACTACTAAAATCATTCTTAGCGCTAGCGCACTTCTGTTTTTCGTAATTAATTTTATTATTACGGTTGTTTAATCAGAAAGCGATTTTATCATGAGCTTACAGCGTTGGATTATGCTTGGTTTATTGGTAGTATTCGCAAGTAGTGTTGGGGCTTATATTTGGCTGAATCAGCCAGAGCCACGGCCAATTCCGCCAGCAGGTTGGCAAACAATCGAACAAGCTGATTTGATTATTTCGTTGCCGCCAGAATATATTGTGCTTAATCCAACGCTGGCTAATGCCAATCAAAAATTTACCGAGACCTATAGTGGAACTTATAAAACCTTGGTAAAAATTGCCACTGATCCGGTTAAAATCGATTTTTTGGCGGTTAATCCTAAAAATGGCGATACGATTGCGATTATAGATAAAGCGTATAGCAAAAATTATCTCCCTGTTTTTGATCAATTTGATGATGTTACCGATTTGCTGATCGATATTCGCAAGCATAACCAGCAGCCAGTGGATGTATTTACTACGAGTGATCGCTCTAGAAAATACAATAAAGAGATCATATTTCAAGTTTTTAGCGAAGAATCACAATTCTCTCAAAGTGAGCCTATTTTTGAATTAATTGGTCAGAATATTGTACTCCTCGATAATTGATTATTGGATAGGGGTCTAGTGATTGGATTGGTTACGAAAGAAGGTTTGAGATGCGGACAGCACGTTGGATTATTTTCGGCTTACTGGCAATCTTTGCGTTGATTATGGCCTATGTTTGGTCAATTCAGCCAGTGGCTCCAGCAGAACCGCCGCCTGGCTGGCAAACATTTAAACAAGGCCCATTAACGGTTGTGCTGCCACCAGAGTTTATCGTGCTTGATCCAAACCAGCCTGATGCTAACCAGCATTTTACCCAAACCTATAGCGGCACCCACGAAAGCTTGGAGAAAATTAGCACTAGCCCAGCAAAAATCGAATTTCTGGCGGTTAATCTTGAAAATGGCGATATAGTTATGTTGATTGATGAAGCAAATCAGCAAAGCGAATCAACGCTACTCAAACAAATTGATAATGTTGCAGAATTATTATTTCGGATTCGCGAACACAATATCATGGATACAGAATCGTTTTCAAGAACTGGCAGTATATCAGTAAATGATACGTTAATAGCATATTTCATTAGCGAAAAATCTCAAATGCTTCAGAGCAATGATGCATTTGAACTTATCAGACTCCAGATTAAAGTAGAAAAGGAATAAGTATCGAATGGAGAGATTTATGCAAGAGCGTCAACGCTTCAATACCATTTACAATGATTTATTGATAACGCTTGATCAGCATGTTTTACGTGGTGAAGATCGAGGTTTTCTCGGTACAAGAGTTTTATTCGAAATACCTGTCGCGCAAATTAGCTATGTTAAGTTGCGTAAACGTTGGATTTGGTTTGGCAGCCAAGGCTTTGAAATTAACTATCGCAGGCAGCCGAAAGGCGCGTTATTTGGCGCATTTTTTGCTTCAAATCAAATTCAACAATGGATCGATGCATTCAACGCAGCAGGCATCAAAATTATCGATTAATCAAACTTAGGATAAACATCATGCAAGAACGAATTAATACTATTTTTGCTCGGAATCCTACATTCGTGAATTTCAATCAACAAGGCTTTATTATTAAAATCCTTTGGATCTTTTTTGTAAACCCAAAATATCATATTCCAATCGAACAAATTAGTTATATTCAGTTACGTAAAGAATTTCTGTTTTTTGGCAAGCAAGGTTTTGAAATTAACTATCGTCTTTATCCAAAGGGTGCGTTACTAGGCTTCTTTTTTGTTTCAAAGCAGCCTCAAGCGTGGATCGATGCATTCAACGCAGCAGGCATTAAGCTTATCCCAAGCCCATAATTAATTCAAGGATTCTACTCATGGTTAAGAAATTTTTTGATTGGATTGTGGGTCATAATCTCTCAATTGAGCCATGGCAACTGCAAACACTCAATTGGCAGGTTGCAGAATATCAGCTTGATTGGGAACTAGCCGAATCGGAAGCCACACCAAATCAGCCTTGGCTTTCGGTGCGAGCAACTGCCGAGTTGCTTGATCACATGGTCAACGAGCAGCGCTTAACCGTATTTTGCTACCACAATCAAGAATTTGCCCAAGCCGCTGAAATTTGGGCTGAGATGTTCAGCGATTACGATTTTGTTTATATTCTCGCCAACGATGCGCAGGCAATGTTCAAGCCACTGGCCCAGCAATATCGCAACATCGGCACTACAACCATTCGCGATAATCGCGCCAATCAGCTGATTTGGCGACATGACGCGCTTTTGCCCGAAGCTATCATCGAACATAACGAGGATTTGCTGATTCTTGGTCACGATGCTGATAGTCTATTTTTGATTCGACAGAATGCAATAGCCAGTTGAAATTAATCCATAATTCGGATTAATAACGAATAGCTATACAAGGAGTAGAAAATGGGTCTGAATTGGCGAAGATTGGTTTTAGGTTTGATTCTATTGAGCTTGGTTGGCTGTAGCTTTGAATCAAAATTCCTCAATCAACAGGAGATCGATGAGGTGTTGCAAAACGAACAAGCAAGTTTGCTACACACGATTAATACAGCAACCAATACTGTTGTTTTTCTGCAAACGCCGACTGGCAAAACGTGCCGTGTTTTTAGTAGTGGTTCGAGTGAATCAGGTTTTAGCCAATCCCACGAGGGTATCTATTATCCCTCTGCTGCAAATCAAGTAATAGTGCTAGAGTTGGTAAGTTATGCGACTTTGCCACCAGAAGATATGTTTTGTATTTCGATTGAAGACCAACAGTTGCAACAACAAACGCAAACGATCACAATTCATCAATCGAATGGGCAAACCCACACTATTAAAACCAACGGCACAGCCTATAGTATTACAGTTTTAGCCATCGACCAACAATCAAGCACGGATAACTATCGCAAAGTCGAGTTTTTTGATGCAACGGGCAAGCTCTTGCACACCGAAAAGCCAGCCATTCGATAATCTAATAAAGGTTAACCATGCAGTTTCGGCTTAAACATGAGTATCTGGTGAGTAGCCTGCTCTATGGCGCAGCGCCATTGTTGCTGTATGCCTTGCTCGATTCGCTGTGGCTCGGATTATTCCTCGGTTTTTGGTTGGTGGTTGGCCTGATTCGCTGGTTTACTGCAATCATTTGGCGGCCATGGATAGTATGGCTTGGCTATGCGGCAACGCTTGGCTTGGCGGCCCTGATTATAGCGTTGGGGCTGCATCCAACAACCGTAAGTTTGTATTTTTTGGCATGGCTCGCTGCAGGCGTGGTGGCGAGCATGCTGCTTAATCGTTATTAAACCTCAACGACATTACCTCATAGCTAGGCCTCAGGAACGCCCGCGTACCAGCAATTTTCTGCTAAGATAGCCCTTGCATAGAAATTATGCTATTACTTTGCAATGGGGAGCTTTGAACTATGACACTCGGTGTGGTTGTGCTTGCTGCTGGTCAGGGAACGCGCATGCGTTCGAGCTTACCGAAAGTTTTACATCCTGTTGCCGGATTGCCATTAGTTGAGCATGTTACCCGTCTGGCCGATGCGGTCGGCGCACAGCAGATTGTATTGGTCGTGAGCGAAGATACGTTAGCCCCAATTAGTGCTGCCTTTGGTCATCGCTATCGCTATGTGGTGCAACATGAACGGCTTGGCACTGGCCATGCGGTGGCTCAAGCACGCGCCGAACTTGAAGGCAAGGTCGATGAAGTGCTGGTGTTATATGGCGCTGATCCGTTGATGCGCCATGAATCGCTGCTCGAATTGCTGGCAGTGCGCCGCACGAGCAATGCCAAGGCCGCAATCGTAACCTTCCAAGCTGATCCGCCAACTGGCTATGGCCGAATTGTGCGCGACGAGCATGGCGCAGTTCAGGCGATTGTCGAAGAACGCAACGCCAGCCCCGAACAACGCCGCATTACCGAAGTGAACCAAGGCGTGGCGCTCTACGATGGCGCTTGGCTCTGGAACGCCCTCGATCACGTGCAGCCCAATAGCCTGAATGGCGAATATTATTTGACTGATTTGGTGGAAATTGGCTTGCGCGAACAGGGCGCTGGCGCAATAGCTGCTATTCAATTACGTGACCCCGACGAAGCGTTGGGAGTCAACGACCGCATTCAGTTGGCCCAAGTTGGGGCAATTTTGAATGCACGCAAGCTGCGCGCCCTGATGTTAGCAGGCGTAAGCATCATTGATCCAGCCAGCACCTTTGTTGACCAAGATGTACAAATTGGCATGGATACGACCCTGCTGCCGGGCACGATGCTCAAAGGCCGCACCACAATTGGGGCCAATTGTACGATTGGGCCAAACAGCTTGATTGAAGATTCGCAGATTGGCGAGCATTGCAAAATTAGCTATTCCGTCGTTGAGCAGGCACGGATGGAATTGGGAGCCAACATTGGGCCATATGGTCACCTGCGCAGGGGAGCGCACCTGATGGAGCATGTCCACATGGGCAACTTCGGCGAGGTGAAAAACGCAACCCTTGGCCCTGGTACGAAAATGGGCCATTTTTCCTATATTGGCGATGCCACAATCGGCGAGAATGTTAATATCGGCGCAGGCACAATTACCTGCAATTTTACTGCTGATGGCAAGAAGCATCGCACCGAAATTGGCGCGAACGCTTTTATTGGCTCCGATTCGATGTTGCGTGCGCCAGTCAAAATTGGCGAGGGCGCAATTACCGGAGCCGGTTCGGTTGTGACCAAAGATATACCTGATGGCGGCGTTGCCGTGGGTATGCCAGCCCGCGTCATTCGCCACCGCAAGCTTGAGCAGAGCGAGAACGAGTAGGTTTGGGTTTTTCAATTTGACCAATTACTAACTTGGGGGGCATCGAATGGACGGGCGATTGCAGATTTTTACGGGTAATGCCAACATCCCGTTAGCTCGCAGTATCGCATCGCATCTCAATTTGAATCTCGGTCGGGCGATTGTCGGCGTTTTCAAGAATGGCGAAACTCGCGTGCAGCTTGAAGAAAACGTGCGTGGCTCCGATGTATTCATCGTACAATCCTTAACTACGCCAGTTGATCATCACCTCATGGAGTTATTGTTGATGATCGATGCCCTACGCCGAGCTTCGGCTCAACGGGTAACAGCGGTTATTCCTTACTATGGCTATGCCAAGCAAGAGAAGAAAACCACTGGGCGTGAGCCAATCTCAGCGAAATTGATCGCCAACTTGATTGCTACTGCTGGAGCCGATCGGGTGCTGACCATGGATTTACATGCGCCAGCAATCGAGGGCTTTTTCGATATTCCAGTTGATCATTTGCAAGCTGGGCCATTGATTGCCGACCACTTCCGCAGCCGCAACATGAAAAATGTCGTGGTGGTTTCGCCAGATGCTGGCGGCGTGGGTCGGGCCAATAAATTCCGCGAACGCATCGGCGCAAGTTTGGCCATTATCGCCAAACAACGCCCAGCGCCCGATGTTTCCGAAGTTGTCGAAATGGTCGGCGACGTTGCAGGCAAGCACGCAGTGATTTTCGACGATATGATTTCAACTGGGGGAACCTTGGCCGAAGCAGCCAAAACCCTCAAAGAACGGGGCGCAATTAGCGTTGTGGCCTGTGCAACTCACGGCATCTTTGCTGGCAATGCAGTCGAATTGCTTGGCGATTCGGTGATGGAAGAAGTATTGGTTACCGACACAATTCCCTTGCCACCAGAAGCCAACGCAGCGCGGATTGCCCAAATTTCGGTGGCTTCGTTGTTTGCAGAAGCAATCATTCGGATTCACAAAGACCTTTCATTGAGCGCACTCTTTAGCTAAACTCAACGTACAGATACACTTCATCAAGCGCTGCTAGCTTTGGTTCTAGCGGCGCTTTTTTTGTGCGGCGCAGCAAAACTTGCCCTCCTGAACAGATGCGTTAGAATAGCCCTGACCTTAAAGGAGTTTCGTGCATGGGTTACACCATCCTGAGCATTGCCTCAACCTCATTTTTTGCTGATTACGGCGCACATGTTCGCATTTGGGAAGAAACCCGCGCCCTGCAAAAATTAGGTCATCGCATTGTGATTGCAACCTACCATAATGGCGATAATATGCCAGGCTTTGAAATTCGCCGCTCATGGGACGTACCATGGGTCAAGCGCACGATGGTCGGGGCTTCGCATCATAAAATGTATTTGGATGTGGCGCTTTCATGGCGAGCCTTACGCGTTGCTATGGAAATCAAGCCCGATTTGATCCATGCTCATATTCACGAATCGGCCTTAATTGGCAGCGTACTTTCACGTATGTTCAAGGTTCCCTTGGTGTTCGATTATCAAGGCAGCCTCACCGCCGAAATGCTTGATCATGGCTTTCTTAAACGCGATGGCATGTTTTATAAGCCATTTCACTGGCTTGAAGATAAAATTAATCGGACTGCCGATGCGGTACTGACCAGCTCCTTTAATGCAGCCAATATGCTACGCGACGATTGGCAATTTCCAGCAGAGCGGCTCTACACCGTGCCTGATAGCGTCAATACCGACCGCTTCCGGCCCTTCGATGGCTCAGCAGAGTGGGCGATTGAGCGCGAACGAATTCGCAGCGAGCTTGGGATTCCAGCAGGCCGCAAAATTGTGGCCTATCTTGGCTTGCTCGCAGCCTATCAAGGCACGAATGTGTTGCTTGAAGCAGCCCAGATTATTCGCCAGCAACGCGATGATGTGCATTTCTTGATTATGGGATACCCCGATGTGCGCTCATATTTGGCCTTGGCCGAATCGCTTGGGGTACGTGATATTGTGACCATGCCAGGCCGCATTTTGTATAAAGATGCTCATGCCTACCTTGCCTTGGGCGATGTAGCGGTTGCGCCCAAAATGTCGGCCACCGAAGGTGCTGGCAAAATTCCCAATTATATGGCGGTTGGCTTGCCTGTGATCACCTTTGATACACCAGTCAGCCACGAAATTTTGGGCGATGCAGGAGTGTATGCCAAGTTTGGCGATGCCCAATCGCTGGCCGACGAAATTCTGGGATTAATCGATAATCCCGAGCGGCGGCATAATTTGGCGCAAACAGTGCGCACTCGGGCAGTCAACGAACACTCGTGGGAGTTAGCTGCGCGCCAGATCGAAGCAATTTATGAACGGGTTTTGGCCAAACGCGCTGGCAATCCATTGCCCGAATTTCCCACCAGCTTGCAACGCGAACAAGGTTCGTGAAATTGGCTATGGGCTATGGGCTATGGGCTTTGGTTATGTTCTATGATCTTTGTTCTTTTTATCCCTCATTCCTTATTTTAGCCACGAATTGCACGAATTACACGAATAATGTTCCGATAGCCCATAGCTTACAGCCAAAAGCCATGATTTCTCTACGCCTCTGCGTTAAAAAATTGATCCACGAAGGACACGAAGGGCCACGAAGCACGGAACCACGAAGGCGAGGTTTTTTTAGCCACAGATTGGCTCAGATTGGCTCAGATTATTAATTTCTCATAGCCAACAGCCAATAGCCTATAGCCATGGAATCTCTGCGCCTCTGCGTTAAATTTCCGCTCCCCAAGCCCTATGTTCTATGGTCTATGCTCTCTGTTCTTCATCCCTCATCCCTCATCCTTCATCCTTCTAACTAATTGACGCGAGCTAGAAAATCGAGGGTAATTCGATAGAGCTCATCAAGCTCTGGTGAGCGATCAACTGCCTGCAAATAATGCGACATGCCATCGAAAAAATAGCTTTCGACCTCAACACCTAAGCCACGCCATTGCTCAGCCAAAAATTCTGATTGGCTGGCTGGCACAACTTCATCGGTGCGACTATGCAGCAACAAAATCGGCGGCAAATCGGCCCGTGGGTGCAATTGAGCCGAATAGGTTGCATAGCGCTGAATTTGCTCATCGGGATAGCCCAAGGCAATCAGGGCTTGATCAAGCCCAAACGGCGGCATGAACGTTCCGGCCACAAAATTCTCGCGCATGGCAAACAAATCGCTAATTGGCCCGAGCAACACCACGCCAGTGAAACCAACATCATCTTGCAGCAAGCGCAACACATGCAGGCTGCTATAACTGCCTGCCATAATCGCCACGCGGCTGCCATCAACTCCCACAAACGAGCCTCCGCGGGCCAAGGCCAACAGGCGTTTGAGATCGGCAATATCGGCTTCGAGGTCGAGGCTGTAGGCTGGGCCAACCGCTAACACACTATAGCCACGCTCGGCCAAGGGAATGCTGACGCTCTCCCATTCATCTGCAGGCCCGGGATACACCGCGAGCATCAAGGGCAATGGATTGGTTGTGGTGGTAATTGGCCGATAGAGCAAGGTTAATTGCTGCTCGCCATTATCGCCCCAGACCTGCACTTGTTGGCGTAAGGCTTGGGTTGGATAGGGCGTGGTGCGGCTGACCACACTGGTTGCGCCAATGTGTAGCTTTTCGACTGGTGCAAAACTAGCAGCAATTGCTGGGGCAAGTTGCAAATTGTGCTGAATTGAGCTACTGCGCAGATCAACCGCACTCACATCATCGCGATAGCTTGGTGCAGTAACCAACAAGCGATAGGTGTTTGCTGGCAGATTGGCGAGCGTGTAACAGCCTTGATTATCGCTGCTAGCCCGATGGAGTTTACCATTGCGCTCGCTGACTGCCACAATTGCCCCAACGATTGGTTGCTGCTGGGCATCGCGAATACAGCCGGTAATGCTACGATCGGCTGGTTGTTGGCTCGCGCTTTGACCATCGGCGCGCCATTGATCAAATTGGTAGCGCAAGGTATTACGAATTGGCCAAATTGTTACATTATCGGTCGTCAAAAACCAAATCACACCAATCGCCAACAGGCCAACGATAATGCCCAAAAGCTTGCGCCAAGAACGCTTGAACCACTGCATAACTTGCTCCTTTGATGAAGGTTTATGTGTTCTCGTTGCTGCTAACTGTGCTGGTACATCACGTTAACCATTGTCTGCCCCCCTCACCCCAACCCCTCTCCCGTGGCGCGGGCGAGGGGCTTTAACGCCGTGGTTCACCCCCAATTCCTTCGTGAAAACCGATGCTCCCCCTCGCCCGCGTTCAGTGGGAGAGGGGGCTGGGGGGTGAGGGAATGCTGCTTGTTGTTCATCCAATGTACCAATACAGCTAACCTCTATCA
This sequence comes from Herpetosiphon llansteffanensis, assembly GCF_003205875.1. Classification (GTDB taxonomy): domain Bacteria; phylum Chloroflexota; class Chloroflexia; order Chloroflexales; family Herpetosiphonaceae; genus Herpetosiphon; species Herpetosiphon llansteffanensis. The sequence goes on along the minus strand of NZ_PUBZ01000147.1, from coordinate 143,922 downwards.
GCATTTTGCGCTTAGCTGAACCAGCCATTTCTTTCGCCTTCAGTATGGCTTAATTTGACTGGCCGAACCAGTGGCGCTACTGGCAATTACTGTAGATTACGCCTGCTCAATTGGGCAGCTAGTTGGCAAGCGCCAAAAATAACGCATAATAGCACTATTCATGGCACGAAATGCAGCGAGACCAAGGGAGAACTGTTGATGGTCGAAGCACATTTATTTGGATTTGGAGTTGCCCTGTGGCTAGCGTTGTTTATCGCCACACGTACCCACCACCATTCAAAGCTTTTTTGGGCAATCAATGTTAGTTTGTTGGGATTAATTGGCTTTTTTGGCTCAGGCATCATCGGCGGCGAGGCCCTGAATATTGCCCAATTGATTGTGCTTGAACGTGGGTTTTGGTGGAGTTCAGTGCTGCCAATGAGCGCTTGGCTGATGGTTTGTAGCCTTATCCATCAAACTTTGCAGCCAAGCATCGTCAAGATCGCCATGCCCGAACGGTGGCTAACAGGCATTATTGGCGTGCTCATGATTGGGCTAGGCAGCTTCAGCAATAGTCTGTTGAATTATGCAGAGCCAGTGATGCTCGCCAGCGGCAGCCAAATTATCGGCACTGGCCAAGCCTACCCCATCTATAGTGCCTATGTGATGGGCTGTGTGAGCGCGGCACTTTGGCATTTGGTCGCAAGTTGGCGGATTGCCGAAACAGGCATTGCGCGGCGCAGTTTGGCCAGCTTAGTGCTTGGAGCCTTATGCTTTCTGCTTGGTACAAGCATGTTATTGGCGCGGCTAATTAGCGCTGGCACATGGTCGATATTGTATGGCTATGTGCCGATTTTTGCTGGCTTATTGATTAGCGGCTTTAGTTTGGTGCGATTTGGCTTGTTGCTGCAAGGCCAAAATGTGCTGCGCGATTTGATTTATAGCTTTTGTGAAATGAGCATTTTGGCGCTGCTGTATTTGGTTAGCGTCAATATTCTTGATCTGTTGCGACCAAGCCAATTGGCCTTGCTTCTCGCTTGTGTAATTATCAGCCACACGGGGCTTGATCGCGGGCGACGCTGGCTTGATCGTTTATTTTTCTCGCGTGCTGAGCAAGCAGCTCGTAGCCAATCGCGCGAATTTGCCGTTGCGTTGGCCTCGACACCCACGCCAACGCCTGCACCAACAATTGTTGCTGCCAAGCCCGATAAAACCTGGAACGATGCAGTGCGGCGGGCAATTAGCGGCTTGAAAAATCCAGTGCAACTCGCCCAAAATTCATTGTTGAGCAGTGCCTTGGTGAGCAATCATTTACAAGCCAAAGAGCTAGAAGATAATCGCTTGAATCGCAGCGCAATCACCCGCGAACTGTTGCTGCAAGCGATTGAGCAATTGCGGCCTGATGCCAGCCCAAGCTTGGGTGCTGGCGATGCATGGCGCTGGTACAACGTGCTGTATCTGCCCTATGTGCGCGAGATCAACCGCAAAACCGCGATCGATTGGCTGCGGCGAGGGTTAAGCGATCCCTTGATAGATGCGAGCGTGTTGAGTTGGCTAGCCGATATTGATGAAGATACGTTTTATAAGTGGCAGCGCCGCGCCTCGGATGTGATTGCAGCGCAGCTTTGGGAGCAGCAGCTGAAGCTATTGCAACCTGAGGTTTAATGACGATGACAGGGCGGAGCATTTGAGCTATCCGCCCCGTGAGCCAATCCGCGCTCCTTCAATTCTGGGTAGGCTGCACCAACATCAAAAGCATGCAGTCATCGCCCATCCTGGCGAGCGATTGCGCCATCACTCACGCCAGAGCCACAGCAGCAGCATGTTAATCGCCACGGCTATGGCAAAACCGACTGCTAGCCTAGGTCGGTTGGCCATCACTAATGCCACCGCGCCTAGGCTAAGCATGGCTCCCTTGAGCCAGAACGTCAGCACGGGATCGAGCGGGCGGGCTGCTTTGGGCGCTAGGAATATCCCCCACACGACCGCAGCCAGCAACGGAGCAGCCAGACCAAGCACAATCCTGGGCCAGCCCTGGATCGTAGTGAAGCCCCAATAGCCGAGTGCCGCCAGCATACACAGTTCCAACAGAAAGGCCACGGCGAGATTGATTGATCGAAGGAGTGCCATACCCATGTGTCCTCATAGCGCGCGGCTAGACGGCCAGATCAAGGCCGTCAGCACCCAAGAATAGAAGAAGGCAACGGCTCGCGCGGTCACAATCGCCCATCGGCATGCACCAAGGTGGCAGCATATCGAGCGGGTGGATCGTGTTCGTGAGCTATGAGATCATCGGTCACCTCGTCGTAAGCGTGATCAGAAACCGATCCGGTTGACCTGAACGAGACCAAAACTCATGGTCGTTGCTTGATCAACTCGTGCCAAAACAGCCATCAGCCCTAGGATAGTGCTTAAACTAAAATAGAGCAAAGAACCAAGCAAAAATTATGCTCTATGTTCTTTGCTCTATGTTCTGTGTTCTTTGGTTAGCCAATCATCGTGCCAGCCACGGTATTTTCGCGGCGAGCTTCGATCACATCCTTGACCCGATTGAGTTTATCCAAAATGCGACTAAGTTGATCGATGCTCTCGATGCGGATGGTCGCCAGCAAGGTTGCTCGCCCATGATGTTTGTTATCCAATTGCTGAACTGCTTGAATGTTGATGTTGCCATCAGCAATCGCATTGGTCACGTCGCGCCAGAGGCCAACCCGATCCCATGCTTCGATGCGAATTGGTACAGGATACGATTGTTTTTCAGTCGCTCCACCCCATTCAACATCGATCAAACGTTCGCGGTTGCGTTCATGCAAAACGTTATAACAATCCATGCGATGAACGGTAATGCCATGGCCACGGGTTGTATAGCCAATGACCGCCTCAGGATAAACCGGATTACAGCAATGAGCGATTCGAGTATAGACATCGGCCTCACCGCGCACGGTAATGGTGCCAGGTTTGACCGGCTTAGATGGTGGGGCAATCGTGGGAATCGCCGCCAATGGCTCTTCCTCAGCGCCTTTATCGCTGATGACGCGCTGAATTGCTTGGCGTGGCGAGAGATCGCCATTGCCAATTGCCGCCAGAAAATCTTCGCTATTTTTCATGGCGTTAGCACGAATCAGATCTTCCATGGTTGGGCGCACGCCCAAGCGCTTGAGTTCTTTTTCGATTAATTCGCGGCCAGCAGTGATGTTTACATCGTTTTCTTGGCGACGGAACCAGCGTTTGATATGGGTACGCGCACCATTCGATTTAACATACTCGAGCCAATCGCGCGAAGGGCCGCGCGGCACTTTGCTGGTCACAACATCGATAATTTCGCCGTGTTGCAATTGATAATACAGCGGCACTGGCTTGTTGTTGACTCGTGCGCCAATACAGCGATTGCCGACCTCGGAGTGAATCCGATAGGCAAAATCAATCGGGGTTGAGCCTTTAGGCAAATCAATAATCTTGCCCTTGGGAGTCAGCACAAACACCTGATCGCGCAGCACATCTTCTTTGACCGACTCGAAAAACTCGGTCGGATCAAGGTCGCGCTGGCCGTTGATTGCTGAACGCAACCAAGCCAATTTGGTTTCAAATGATTGATCGTTGCGGTTGCCAAAGCCTTCTTTATAGCGCCAGTGTGCTGCAATCCCATATTCTGAGACTTCGTGCATTTCGTAAGTGCGAATTTGCACTTCACACGGCTGCTCACCTGGAATCACCACAGTTGTATGCAGCGAACGATACATGCTCTCTTTGGGAACAGCAATATAATCGTCGAATTCGCTCATAATTGGAATCCAAGTCGAGTGGACAAGGCCCAACACACGGTAGCATTCATCGACGGTTGTGACCATGACCCGCACAGCCAATTGATCGTAAATTTGATCAAGGCTAACACCCTTGCGCTCCATTTTGCGCGCAATCGAATAGATATGTTTGGGGCGGCCAGTTACTTCAGCTTTAATGTTATCGCGATCAAGAATTTGTTTGAGGCGGGCGATGACCCGTTGGACGATCCGTTCGCGGGTTTCGCGGCGCAAGTTGAGTTGGCGACCAATTTCGCTATACTTTTCTGGGTTCATATAGCGAAACGAAAGGTCTTCTAGCTCCCACTTGAACTGCCAAATCCCCAGTCGATGAGCGAGTGGCGCATAGACTTCAAGGGTTTCGCGGGCGATGCGTTGCTGCTTGTCTGGGCGCATTGCGCCAAGCGTACGCATATTGTGCAAGCGGTCGGCCAGCTTGATGAGCACCACGCGCGGATCATCGGCCATCGCAATAAACATCTTGCGATAGGTGATGGCTTGGGCTTCTTCGATGCTTTTGGCTTCGAGCTTGCTCAATTTGGTTACGCCATCGACGATATGCGCGACTTCGCGGCCAAAATCGGTGCGAATTTGATCGAGCGTAATTGGCGTATCTTCAACCACATCGTGCAAAAGCGCTGCTGCAACCGATTCGGGGTCGAGCTTCATATCGACCAAAATATGGGCCACTTGCACCGGATGCAAAAAATATGGCTCGCCCGATTTGCGCACTTGCGGGGCGTGAGCTTCTTTGGCTACATCCCAGGCCCGTTCGATCAGCTGAAACTCATCAAGCGGCCAATAGGTACGCATGCGGCTGATGAGCGCTTCGCTTTCGTGCACTTGCGGCGAACTAGCGGGAGTGGCTGTGATGTGTTTGGTGCTCTCGCTATGAGTAGCATCATCATTATAAGAACTAGGCATATGAGGTGCGAGGTCCATAATGACCCTCGTTTCTAGCGGCATTGCGCTGTTGTGTCGCGATCCATGTCTGCTGATTGTAGCGAACAGATTAACACGCCCCTATACACATGTCAAGCAAATTGCATACCACAATGACGCAGTGTGTTATGCAGTTTACCCAAAAGCCAATTGACACATTGCACAAATTAACATAGAATGGCTTTAACTCTGATTTAACACACCTCTGGTCTAAATCCAATTGTTCGCCAACTTTTTGCCCAACCAAAAAACTCAACTCGTCAACCTGACGAACTAGGTTTCCCCTCCTGCAACGACGCAGAATGCACCAATGAAGGCTCTCCCGCAGCGATGACGCTGGTGGTTTACCCAACGTTTCTTTGTGCTACCTGAAAATGCGCCATGGTATAGGGCAGCGTTGCTAACGCCGTCGCGTATTTGCCAACTCCCTGCGCGAAAGGAGACCTCGCATGAACCGCCTGTTGTATGACCCACGCTTTGAACATGATGCATGTGGCATTGGCTTTGTCGCTCGAATTGATGGAAAACCAACTCATGCAACAGTGAGCTTAGCCCTCGCGGCGCTTGGCAGTCTGACCCATCGCGGTGGGATTGCCGCCGACGGTCTGACAGGTGATGGCGCTGGCCTCTTAACGAGCATTCCACGCGCATTTATGGCTCGTGAATTAGCTGCTCGCCGGATTTTGGCTAACCCGCAGCGGATTGCGGTTGGCATGATCTTTCTACCAACCACCAATACCGAACGCGCCCGCGAACTAATCGACGATGCGCTTGTCTGGCGAGGCTTACGACCGCTTGGTTGGCGTGAAGTACCGCTTGATCGTGAGCAACTTGGCCCGATTGCCCGCGATATTTGTCCCCAGATTGAGCAAGTTTGGGTCGATCGTCCAGCCACGATGGACGACGATAGCTTTGAACGTGAACTCTACCGCGCCCGCCGCCGCGCCGAACGCACCGCCCTCGCCGAGAACATCGACCTCTACATTCCTTCACTTTCTTGTCGCACAATTGTCTATAAAGGCTTGATGCTGCCAAGTCGCTTGGCCTTGTTCTACCCCGATTTGGCCGATGCCGACTATAGCGCCAGCGCTGCGGTCTACCACCAACGCTATTCAACCAACACCATGCCAACCTGGAGCCGCGCCCAACCCTTTCGCGTCGTCAGCCACAACGGCGAAATCAACACCTTGGCTGGCAATGTGAACTGGATGCGAGCACGCGAAGCCCATCTTTCCAGCCCGTTGCTTGGCAATGTGCGCGAACTTGCGCCAATTGTCGACGAACGTGGCAGCGATTCAGCTCAGTTCGATAATGTGCTAGAGCTGTTGGTGCGCGCTGGCCGCGATGTGCGCCATTCGTTGTTGATGATGATGCCTGAAGCGTGGGAACATATCGATGATCTCCCGCAAGATGTGCGCGATTTTTACCAATGGCACGCCAATTTGATGGAAGCATGGGACGGCCCCGCCGCCATGACCTTCTGCGATGGCAAAATTGTTGGCTCGGCCTTAGATCGCAACGGCTTGCGCCCAGCCCGCTATATCGTCACCGATGATGGTTTAGTGGTCGTGGGCAGCGAAGTTGGCGCAACGCCAGTCGATGAAGATCGGATTATTCGCAAGGGTCGGCTTGGCCCAGGCCAAATGATCGCCGTTGATCTGATTAAAGGCCAATTGCTGGATAACACGGCGATTAAAGCGATGTTTGCTGCCCGCCAGCCCTACGGCCAATGGCTGCAAAACAAGAGCGTCGATTTGGCCGAGCTGGTTGCCGCCTACAACGAAGCCGATGTTGAACTCAACGCCGACGATTTATTGCGTTTGCAAGCAGCCTTTGGCTATACCGACGAAAACTTGGCAATGGTGCTCAAGCCAATGGGTCGCGAAGGCGCTGAACCAATTGGCTCGATGGGCGACGATACTCCAATGGCAGTCTTCTCGAACCTTGCTCGCCCAGTCTATGGCTACCTTAAACAACGCTTTGCCGAAGTAACCAACCCGCCAATCGACCCACTACGCGAACAATTGGTCATGTCGTTGTCGATTCGCTTAGGGCCACGCCACAATATTTTGATCGAACGGCCCGACCAAGCTCACCAAATTGCCTTGGCTAGCCCAATTTTGCGCAATATCGAGCTGGCAGCGTTGCGCGCTTGCCCCGATCGCAGCTTTGGCACTGCAACCTTAGATACCACCTTCCCCGTCACCGACGATGCTCAATGGATCGAACATGCGCTCGATGATTTGTGTAGCAGCGCCGACCGCGCCTTGGATAGTGGTGCAACAATCCTTGTGTTGAGCGACCGTGAAGTTGCCCCACAACGAATCGCAATTCCAACGGTCTTGGCGCTCGGCGCAGTTCACCATCATCTGATTCGGACTGGGCGGCGCTCAACCTGTTCGTTGATTGTCGAAACTGGCGAGGCTCACGAAGTGCATCATGTTGCAGTCTTGGTTGGCTACGGCGCTGAAGCCGTCAACCCCTACGTTGCCATCGCCACGATTCGCGAAATTGCCAAAGAACGCTCACGCACGCCAATCACCGCCGATCAAGCAGAAGACAACTACGTGCATTCGTTGGAAAAAGGCTTGCTCAAAGTGATGTCGAAAATGGGTATTTCGACCGTCGATAGCTACTGCGGAGCGCAAATTTTCGAGGCGATTGGCCTCAGCGATGCAGTCATTGCCCGCTGTCTGACTGGCACGCCTTCACGGTTTGGCGGAGCAGATTGGCAGCGCTTAGGCCGCGAAAGCTACAAACGCCATGCCCAAGCGTTTGGCTTGGAAAAACCAGCGCTCAGCCACCCAGGCTTGTACAAATTCCGCAAGGATGGCGAATATCATGCCTTCCAGCCAGCGGTTGTCCATGCCCTGCAAAAAGCCGTGCGCGCCGCCGTCGATAATGGTGCAGATTTCGAAGCTGGCTATGCAACCTATCGCGAATATAGCGATTTGCTCAACCAACGCCAACCCTCAGATCCCCGCGATTTGCTCGATTTTGTGGCAACGGAGCCAATTGCAATTGATCAAGTCGAATCAATCGAAACGATTGTCAAGCGCTTCTCGACCGCCGCAATCTCCTATGGTTCGTTGAGCGCCGAAGCCCACGAAACCTTGGCAGTCGCTATGAATCGCCTTGGCGGCATGAGCAATAGCGGCGAAGGCGGCGAAGATCCAGCGCGCTTTGGCACCGAAAAGGTCAGCGCTATCAAGCAAATTGCCTCAGGCCGCTTCGGGGTCACCCCAAGCTACTTGATGCACGCCCGTGAACTGCAAATCAAAATGGCCCAAGGCTCCAAGCCAGGCGAGGGTGGCCAAATTCCAGGCAACAAAGTCACCGAAGACATTGCGCGCACCCGCCACACCACGCCCGGCGTAACCTTGATTTCGCCGCCACCACACCACGACATCTATTCAATTGAGGATTTGGCCCAGTTGATTTACGACATGCGCAGCATCAACCCCACTGCTGCGGTTTCGGTCAAGCTCGTTTCAGAAATGGGTGTTGGCACAATTGCGGCTGGCGTGGTCAAAGGCGGCGCTGATGTGGTGTTGATTAGTGGCAATTCGGGTGGCACTGGCGCTTCTCCGTTGTCATCAATCAAAAACGTTGGCATTCCGTGGGAAATTGGCTTAGCCGAAACCCAACAAACCCTGATGATCAACCAACTGCGCGATCGCGTGCGAGTACGGGCCGATGGTGGCTTGCGCACTGGTCGCGACGTGGTTATGGCCGCCTTGCTTGGTGCAGATGAATATTCCTTCGGCACCTCAGCGCTGATTGCCGAAGGTTGTGTGATGGCTCGCGCCTGCCACAACAACACTTGTCCAGTTGGGATTGCCACCCAGCGCCCTGATTTACGCGCTAAATTCCCCGGCAAACCAGAGCACGTCATGGCCTTTATGCAGTTTATCGCCCAAGAAGTGCGCGAATTGCTGGCCCAACTTGGCGCTCGCAGCCTGAACGAAATTATTGGCCGCGTCGAATTATTGCGCCAACGCCAAACCAATAACCCCGACCACGATGCGCTTGATCTTAGCCCATTGTTGGGCTTGGCCAACGCAGGCCCACGCCGCTACAACGGTATGCCGCAGTTGGTCGGCATCGATCGGCTGAATCAATTTTTGGTCGATAGTGCCTTGCCAAGCGCCAAAGCTGGTCAAGAAGTGATTATCAACGCCGAAATCACCAACGAAGATCGCTCAACGGGCATCACCTTGGCAGGCGAATTGGCGCTGCTCAAAAATACTGGCCACGTGACCATGAACTTTACTGGCAGTGCAGGCCAAAGCTTTGCCGCCTTCGCCACTCGTGGCATGCAACTCAACCTCGTTGGCGATGCGAACGATTATGTTGGCAAAGGCTTGGCTGGCGGCGATGTCGTAATCAAACCACGACCAAATGCCCAATTCTTGGCCCACGAAGCCACAATTCTTGGCAACACCGCGTTGTATGGGGCAACCAGTGGCAGCTTGTATGCAGCAGGTCGCGCCGGCGAGCGCTTCGCGGTGCGCAATAGTGGCGCAGTTGCCATTATCGAAGGCATTGGCGAGCACGGCTGCGAATATATGACGGGCGGCACGGTGGTGGTGCTCGGTAGCACTGGCAACAACTTTGGTGCAGGCATGAGCGGTGGTCAAGCCTTTGTCTACGACCCCAGCCAACGCTTCCTTGGCCGCCTCAACGACGAAATGGTGATTGCCGAACGGGTTGCATCGCCATTGGTCGCCGACCATTTGCGCGAACTGATCGAACGCCACGCGGCACTTACGGGCAGTGTCTTGGCCAACGAAATTCTCGCCAACTGGGAAGATCAACAATCAGCCTTCTGGCACGTTATTTCCAAGGCCGCTCACGCTGCGGCAGCCCAAAATAACCAACCAGAACTGGCAAAAGTCGCCGCTTAACGCTAGTCACTCCTTCACACACACCAAACACCAGCGATCAATGTTGATCGCTGGTGTTTGTTTAGGCGCTTTAAACACCAGCCTAGTAATGCTAAGAAGTAAAAATTTAATAAAGAATAGCGCAAGCGTAAGCATGCTCGTAAGGTTGGCGCTTTAGGCTGCTTGTTAATGGGCAAGTTAGATTAAACGATCAATTCAGCTATTTGAGAACACTATGAGCGACCAACCAGTAGCAGAATCAGCTGCTTCAACCAAGCTTCAATCAGCCCTCAATGTTGAGGTTGCGTTTGCTCTCCGCCCAACCGTAACAGGCTTGGGTTTTTTATATTTGTTATTTAGCATCGCCCATGCCTTGGTGCTGCCAACCCCGATTAAGCTGCCAATGGTGATTGTTGCCTTGGTGAGTGTGCTCTTTTTTGCTTTTTGGTGGTGGCGCTTGCAACACTGGCGGCCATCCGCCGAATTCGCCCATCCGCTGGCAACGCTGTTTATTGTTGTTGCGGGCTTCAATAGCATTTTGCATATTTGGCTCAGCGGCGAGATTCACCAAAGCACCAATATTGCCTTTATTTTGATTGGCACTGGCTGTTTGTTGCTCTCGTGGAACTGGTTTATTGTCGGCATTGGCGCAACCTTGCTGGCTTGGATCGCGGCAATTAGCTCATTGCCAAGCTCGCCATTAACCATGCATTTTATTTTTATGTTGGTCAGCGCCACGATTGCCGCTGCCACAATTCTAGCGATTCGCCTGCGCACTGTTCGCGGCCTGATTGCCCTGCGCATGCAAGAAAGCACCTATAAATATGAACTGCAAGAAGCATTAATTCAAATCAAAATGAGCGAGGAGCGTTTTCGCGCCTTGGCCGAAGCAACCTCCGAAGGCGTGGTGCTGCAAGATGAAGGCGTGGTGATGGATGCCAACGAGCGCTTTGGCGAGATGTTTGGCTATCATCGCGATGAGATTCTCGGCCACTCGCTGCGTGAATTTGTCGAGCCTCAATCGTTGCAAAAAGCCATGACCAAATATAAAGATGGCGATCCCTACGAGGTGACGGCCTTGCGCAAAGATGGCAGCACCTTCATCGCCTTAGTTTTAGGCACAAATCTGCCCTATAGCAACCGCGTGGTGCGGGTCGCAGCGGTGCGCGATATTACCGAACAACGCCATTTTGAAAACTTATTGCTCAGCGCTAAAGATCAAGCCGAAGCCGCCAACCGCGCCAAAAGCACCTTTCTATCGACCGTCAGCCACGAATTGCGCACGCCGCTCAACGCGATTGTTGGCTATAGCGAAATGATCTACGAAGATTTGATCGATCGCAGCATGCCCGAATTGGCAATGGATATGACGCGCATTCGCAGCGCTAGCGATCGCTTGCTCAGCCTCATCGATGGCGTGTTGACGATTACCGATCTTGATGCAGAAGTTGTGCGCTTGGAGCATGAAACGATCGATTTGGCTCTGGCCATTGGCAGCGTCAGCGACCAACTCCAAACCAAAGCCCAAGACAACAAAAACACGATCCAATTGTTGGGCAGCCCAAACTGGGGTTCGGTGGTGACCGATGATCATAAACTACGCATGATCATCTACCATCTGCTGGATAATGCGATTAAATTCACCCACGCTGGCTTGATCAGCATCTCGGTGCAGCGCTTGCAACATGCTACTGGTGGCTGGCTCGAAATCGCCATTCGCGATACTGGGATTGGCATCGCCTATGAACAATTCGAGCGCATTTTTGAACCGTTTGTGCAGGCCGATTCCTCGGCAACCCGCCAATACGAAGGTACTGGGTTGGGCTTAGCAGTTGGTTTGCGCCTAGCCAAAGCCTTGGGTGGCACGATCGAGCTTGATAGCCGTTTGGGCCTTGGCTCGACCTTTACCTTGCATCTGCCCGAACATCCCCCACGCCCTAACCAACAGTTGAGCCAAATGTCCCACGCTCAAGCCTAGTTTGGTAGCCCAACCTACGTTATAATCAACCTAACCGCATGAGATGAAGCGGGTAGGATGCGATCATCAGATTAATTTCAAGCTTGCTTCAGCATTTGCACCCAAATTGAAGATTAACCGTACAGTCATTGATCTTATTCGGAGCAAAGGGAGAAGATTATGCTTCGTTTCAAACTGTTTTTGCGAGCCACCATCTGGGTTTGGCTTAGCATTGTGGTATTTGCAGGCTGTGGCGCACAGCAACCCCAAGCCCCAAGCTATCGATTTCAAATCGTTGACCCGCAACAAAAGCCCATCTTAGCAGCTATGGTTAGCCTGCGTTGGAGCGACGAACCAACGCCATTTAGCGTTAGCAAAACCGATAATCAAGGGTTCGTTGGCGGAAGGATAATAATCCAAGGTGCACCGGAGCATTGGTCGCGAGACGTAGTTGTAATCGCAACTGAATCAACGTTTGATTATGATACCGATTCAATGCGTGATATAAGCACAAGCTTAACGGTTACACTGCAGCAGGGCAAACAAATCGAACAAACCATCATCATTGATTCAAATCAATAGTTTTTAGCATGGAGAGAGAAGCAATGAAACCATTTCACCGTTGGCTAATCGCAGCCTTAACGCTTGGCTGTTTAGTGCTCAGCGTTTATAGCTACACCATCAATCAAAATTTGCAAAGCAGCAAGCAACTTCAGCAGGCACAAACTTCTCTCATCGGGAAAATGTTATGGTTGAGTTGGGACAACTGTGCTAATAGCCTTAAGCAAGTTTTGCGGGCGGTTGATAACCAGAATCAAGCAGAGGTCTTAGACCACTTTTCAAATGCTCAAATTTATTGTCAATCCTCAAGCAGCTTGAAACACAGCTATGTACTAAGCTTGGAGTCTCCAGCTCAATTATGGTGGAATACCACACAGCAAAACCCAGCAAAATCGCTTGGATTTATGGTTTTATTTACAGATTATTCGATCCAAATATCTACAATCCACTATGCTGTTCAAACAGAAGGCTCAGTGAGTGCAACGAGCCGTGCGCAAATCGAACGGCTACATTCGGAAATTGAAACATTTACCCAACAAGTATCAGACACCATGCTGCAAAATGGCGATATTGCCCAAATTCAGCAAGCAATTGCTAGCTGGTGTGGCACGGTCACCGATGTCGCTGCCAAAAAAATACCGAGCCTGATTGAAGATGAATATCTGGGAGTTTGTAAATAACCCCTGCACAGTTAATGTGCCTAAACTGGCATTGAGCGACACTATGGCATCCATCCACCAAATATTAAATGGAGAGAAGCAATGAAACCCTTTCAACGTTGGCTAATGGCATTCTTAGGCATTAGCTGTTTAGTGCTCAGCTTTTATAGCTACACCATTAATCATAAGTTGCAGGTAATCGAACACCGTCAGCGAAATCAAATTCTCACGACAGCTCAATCGTTATGGTTCAGTTGGTACTATTGTGTTGAAGAGCTTAATTCTGGCTTGCAGGCGGTTGATAACCAGAATCAGGTTCATGTTCTGACCTATCTTTCAAAAGCTCAGATTCACTGTCGATCATCAACTCAATTTATGTATAACTATAACGCTGCTTTGGATTTTCCAATCAAGCCTTGGTGGAATTTGAGTCTAACATCAACTGACGCAATTGGTTTTGTCCGCTTGTTTGGCCACTATTCGGCTCAAATAGGTCAAGTTCGGGGTGCAATTGAAACCGAAGGCTCAGTGAGTGCAGCTAATCGTGCTCGGTTGCAACAATTGCATGATGATATTAAAACATTTGCCAAACAAGTACCAGAAATTATGTTGCGAAAGGGCGATATTGCTGAAATCCACCAAGCAATTGCCAGCTGGTGTGGAATGATCACCGATGTTGATGCAAAAAAAACAATTATCCTGACCGAAGAGCAATATGAAGGGGTTTGTAAATAACTCGTAGAAGCGTTAATGTGCCTAAACTAGAAACCATAGGGAGAAGTGTATGCGTCGCCAAGCTCAAAAATTCGCTATGCTCATGCTGTTACTCCTTGTTGCATGTAGCAACCAAGCGGAAACGCATGGAGCACCCAGTACCGATATAACAGTGTGTTTGTTGGATGGTCAACAGCAGCCGATCGAAAATCAAGAATTTCGCTTTGCAATTCAGCTTGATGATGGCCAAGTTCTTACATCGGCTATGGCGAGAGCCGATGAGAAGGGATGTAAAGAGTATTCGATTGGCGAATTCACCAGCACCTATCCACAACCGTTCATGGTGCAGGTTACTGTCGATTATACTGATACGGTCTACTATTTTGAGCAACGGCCTGGCAGCCCAAATACCGTCTTTAATATTGTGCTTCAATAATCAACTCAATTGATCAATGAGGAGCAGTAGATGTACAAGGTACCGAAAGCCAGCAAATCGCAGCCGAGCAAGCTAAGAAAGTATCTGTATTTGGCCAATATTGGGCTCTATTCATTGGCTGTTCACTTCATTATCTTTACTGCCGAGCAAATTATGGGTTGGTGACATGAAGACTCTCGCTATCAATTAAATTATGTCTCGTTCATTTGGCTGCCAATCGGCTTATTGCTGCTCAATCCCTTTATTTGGCGCAGGGTGTATCCAACACTCAGCTTAGAAATTGGTGCTCTCTGCTTGCTGTTACTGAATCTATTTTTATTAAGCTTTATGGAAAGTGGCGATCACGGTAGTAATCTGGTTGGCTGGAGAATTGTTACGCTCATTTCAACCGCAACCACACTCTATGTTTGGTCTATTGCAAAACCATGGCAGCAATCAAAGCATAATAATTAATATTTTAATCGGTTCTTACCGATTTCAGAGATACCGATGATACATTTAGAGTACCAAGCATTATTAACAAAGAGTGTCTTTAATCCTAGATAAGCCACAGATTTAGAGGGGTTTTGGCAATGCGCTACTACAAATATGGTTTTTTCATACTGCTTACGCTTGCATTAATCCAATCAATTGTGATTTACAATAAATTACAGCACCAAAAGGATCAAGCAGCTCAACAACGAGGTTTTGAAAGCATTGTTGCTGCTGATATGTATAATCAGTGGGCTGTTTTTTCTCGTCAGCTTCAGGATTTAGAGGCGGCGGTTAGTAATAATGAAATTGAACGAAGTAAAGCAATCCTAAATAATACAATCGCCATGTTGCAGAGTCAAAATCAAACACCGTTGCTCTATGATAGATATCTAGCGACCCATCAATCTAGCTCAGAATATGGTATAGGTTTAGGTTCAATGTTCAATGGTTATGCAATTGTATTGGGTAATATTAGCAGTAGTTTTGGCAATAATCTTAGCGAAAACCAAAGCCATCTCGCGCAAATTCGTGGCATACGGGCGGATATGGGCGTGCTCCTACAAGAATTACCGTTGGATAGACTTCGATCGTATAACCATGTCGAGCTTAGAGCGCATGTCGATAACGTTTGTAAAGCATTACAAACCCATGAGATCGATGAATTTGTTCCATGTCGCCATATCATCGGGCGCTAAACTGCCAGTTGGCATGGGGAACTAGAAGAAGTTAAGTAAACTACTCAAAAATCCAACTTGACAGAGTATCGCTGGATGTGTATACTCTGCACAAATAACTTTTGTAGGAAACTACCAAATGAGCAATCGTCCCGCGTTTATTATTATTAGCAACCTCCTTAGCCTCGTAATCGTCGTTATTACGCGGTCACTTTTATGTGGGAGGGGCTAACAAGCCTCGCGGGTAGTTCAAAAGAACTCAAGCCCCTCCCAATCGGGAGGGGCTTTTTGGTTAAGTTGGTTCGCTTCTGGAGGATAAACACATGCGGAACTTGTTGACACTTCTCGTCACCATGATCACTCCTCGTCCGCAGTTTATTATTCTCCAACCCATTCCCATTTGGTCGTGTCGCGGAGGCCGTCGCCTGCGCTAGAGCGATAACCCGAACCGTTGCAATGATTGCAACAAACCTCTGAGCAGTGTCGCTCATTCGTTCAAGCTCATTGATGAGTATGTTCGCCCATCTTTTGCCTGTGTTCAGCATCGGGACTGACAAGGCTTGCTTTCCTATTGCCAAAAATCGAGCGCTGTGTGGCCAATTCAACTGGAGTATTGGCCCAAGCGAGCTTATTGCTGCGATGGCCAGTCCAGCCATCCACATCTCTATGCGGGGAGCATCTATGCGTTCAGATACGATCAAACGGGGCTTTGCACGCGCTCCACATCGTTCACTACTCCGTGCGACAGGCCAAATTCAAGATGATAGCGATTTTCAGAAGCCGTTCGTGGCAATCTGTAATTCGTATATCGATATTATTCCTGGCCACGTCCACTTGCATGAGTTTGCCAAAATCGTCAAAGATGCAGTGCGCGCTGCGGGCGGCATTCCCTTTGAGTTCAATACCATCGGGGTTGATGATGGCATCGTCATGGGCCACGAAGGTATGCGCTATTCGTTGCCTTCGCGCGAGTTGATCGCCGATTGTGTTGAAACGGTAGCAGCGGCGCACTGCTTCGATGCGATGATCTGTATCCCCAACTGCGACAAAATTGTGCCAGGCATGCTGATGGGCGCTGCCCGCGTCAATATTCCCACCGTGTTTGTATCTGGTGGGCCGATGCAGGCTGGCCGCGATAAAGATGGCAATAAGGTCGATTTGATCAGCGTCTTCGAAGGCGTTGGTCAACATGCTTCTGGCCGCATCAGTGATGAGCGGCTGCTGGATCTGGAGCGCAACGGCTGCCCGACCTGTGGCTCGTGCTCCGGCATGTTCACCGCCAATTCGATGAATTGTCTGTGTGAAGCACTGGGAATCGCCCTGCCATACAACGGTTCATTACTGGCCACCGACCCCGCCCGCCACGAATTAGCCCGCACCGCTGCTAGCAAAGTCCTCGAACTGCTCCGCCAGAATATTTCCTTCAGCGATATTGTCACTCCCGAATCGATTGATAACGCTATGGCACTCGATGTTGCCATGGGCGGCTCGACCAACACCGTCTTGCACGTTTTGGCCTTGGCGCGTGAAGCTGGCTTAGATTATCCAATCAGCCGCTTTAACGAAATTGCAGCCCGCGTGCCGCACTTGGCCAAAGTTAGCCCAGCTTGGGATGGCGATCGTCAATGGCATATGGAAGATGTGCATCGCGCTGGTGGCGTACCAGCAATTATGGCCGAACTGGCCAAAAAGCCCGATGCTTTGCACCTGAACGTGCCAACCGTGACTGGCCAAACCTTGGGCGAGCAATTAGCAGGCATCGCCAACGAAAACCCTGAATGCATCCGCCCAATTGATGCTCCGCATTCAGCCCAAGGCGGTTTGTGCATTTTGTTTGGCAACTTGGCTCCCGAAGGCTCGGTGATTAAAATTGGCGCAGTTGATCAGCATCAAATGACATTTAGCGGCCCCGCCCGCTGTTTCCCCAGCGAAGAAGCTGCAACCTACGCCGCCCGTTCTGGCGAAATCCAAGCTGGCGATGTGGTGGTTGTGCGCTACGAAGGCCCACGCGGCGGCCCGGGCATGCGCGAAATGCTGGCTTTGACTTCGTTGCTCAAAGGTATGCCGTTGGGCGAGCAAGTGGCCTTATTGACCGATGGTCGCTTCAGCGGCGGCACGCGCGGCCTGTGCATTGGCCATATCTCACCAGAAGCCGCCGAGGGTGGCCCGATTGGCCTGATCGAAAATGGCGACATCATTCACATCGATTTAGCAAATCGCCTGTTGGCAGTCGAACTCAGCGAAGCGCAATTTGCCGAACGCCGCGCTGGGTGGCAAGCCCCAGAACGCAAATATCGGCGCGGCTGGTTGGCACGCTACACCCGTTTGGTGACGAACGCCAGCAATGGCGCGGTGTTGGAAGCATAGATTATTGAAATCCTTACGCAAGGCGAGGTATACCAATGAAAACGCTAACTGGTGCTCAAATGATGTGTGAAGCGTTGATAGCCGAGGGCGTTGATGTGATGTTTGGCTATCCTGGTGGGGCAATTATGCCCTTCTACCATGCGCTGCCCGAATATCCCCAATTGCGCCATATTTTGGTGCGCCACGAACAAGCAGCAGGCCATGCCGCCGAAGGCTACGCCCGCACCAGCGGCAAAGTTGGCGTTTGTGTCGCCACCAGCGGCCCGGGCGCAACCAACTTGGTCACCGCAATTGCCGATGCCATGATGGATTCAATCCCGATCGTGGCCATCACCGGCCAAGTCGTGACCTCGTTGATTGGCAAAGATGGCTTTCAAGAAACCGATGTGACAGGCATCACCCAGCCAATCACCAAGCACAATTATTTAGTGACCGATGTACGCGACCTGCCACGGGTATTCAAAGAAGCTTTTCATATTGCGCGAACTGGTCGCCCAGGCCCAGTGCTAATCGACATTGCCAAAGATACCCAAAATGCCCGTGGCGTGTTCGAGTATCCAGAAACTATCGATTTGCCTGGCTACAAGCCCAACTACGATGGCAATCGCCGCCAAATTAAAGAAGCCGCCAGTTTGCTGAATCAGGCCAAAAAGCCCTTGATCATGGCAGGCCACGGCATTTTGCTGGGCCACGCCAGCGTTGAATTACGCGAATTTGCCGAAAAAACTGGCATTCCAGTCATCACCACGCTGTTGGGCATTAGCTGCATTCCCGAAGATCATCCGCTATCGTTGGGTATGCCCGGGATGCACGGTTGGGTGCATGTCAATCGTGCGATTCAAGAATGCGATGTATTGTTTACGATTGGCGCACGCTTCGACGACCGCGTAACTGGCAAATTGGATAGCTTTGCCCGCAACGCCAAAATTATCCACGTTGATATTGATCCAGCTGAAGTTGGCAAAAACGTGGTAACCGCCGTACCAATTGTTGGCGATGCCAAGCGCGTGCTAGAAAACTTAACCGAAATTGTCAATCCCAACGACCACAGCGAATGGGTCAACCATATTCGCGAGGTTCAGGCAACCCGCTCCAAGCGCCAACGCGACCCAGAAAGTGGCATGTTCACGCCACACCATGTTTATGCAGAATTCACCCGCATTTTGCAAGGCGAATTTCGGGTTTGCACCGACGTGGGCCAGCATCAAATGTGGGCTGCCCAGCTGATCGAATATATGAAACCACATACCCACATCACGTCTGGCGGTTTGGGCACGATGGGTTTTGCCTTGCCAGCAGCAATGGGCGTGCAAGTGGCCTGCCCCAACGAAGAAGTTTGGGCAATTGCTGGCGACGGCGGCTTCCAGATGAATTTGCAAGAGCTAGCCACGGTAGTGCAAGAAAGCCTGCCCTTGAAGATTTGTATCATCAATAATGGCTACTTGGGCATGGTTCGCCAATGGCAGGAGCTTTTCCACGAACGTCGCTATTCGGCTACGCCAATGTGGAGCCCCGATTTTATCAAATTGGCTGATGCCTATGGCATTCCTGGGGTACGCGTCGAACGCGCCGAAGATGTGGCCGAGGCAATTCATCAAGCGCGGGCAACCAATGGCCCATTCTTGATTGAATTTGTAGTTGAGCGCGAAGTCAATGTTTACCCGATGGTAGCTCCAGGCGCAAGCATCAGCGATATGTTCGAAGACCCCAGCGAAGTCGAAATCGAAGACGTTGTGGCAGTGAAATAGGCTCAGGAGATTTTTGTTATGAAACATACCTTAGTAGCTTTGTTACGTGACCAACCTGGGGTGCTGAACCGCTCTGTGAGCCTGTTTCGCCGCCGTGGCTTCAATATCGAAAGCTTGACCGTTGGCCACACCGAAACCGCTGGCATCTCGCGCATGACCTTGGTGATCGATGGCGATACCACCAGCGTCGAGCAAGTGATCAAACAACTGTATAAATTGATCGATGTGCTGAAGGTCAGTGATGTAACCCAAGATCCAAATGTCACCCGCGATTTGCTGTTGGTCAAGGTCTATGCACCACCAGCCAAGCGCAGCGAATTGATGCAATTGGCCGATATTTTCGGAGCCAAAATCGTCGATGTCGTGCCCGATGCCATGATGATCGAACTAAGCGGCAGCCCTGAACAACTCGACCGCTTTGTTGACCTGATTCGTCCGTTTGGCATTCGCGAGATGGTGCGCACTGGCTGCGTGGCAATGACCCGTGGCGCATCGACCATCAGCGGGCCATATCAAAGCCAAGAATTTCGCGCCGCTTAATTGCATTCAACGAGGCAATCGCCTCTTCATTAATAAAGGATCACGACCATGCTGCAACCAATGTTTGAAGAAGAAACCACCGCGACCGCTGATAAAGCCCACTATAGCGACGAAGATGTCAATTGGGATACCTGGTGGGGCGATTACGGCGAGACCATGGAATAAACACGGGTAGCAATTGTTCATCGTTCAAACCATTTCCTAGTTATATTTGAGGAACTCATTCAATGGCAAAGCTTTATTACGATAACGATGCGGATCTTGGACGCTTGGCTGGCAAAACTGTGGCGATCATCGGTTATGGCTCGCAAGGCCACGCCCACGCCTTGAATTTGAAAGATAGCGGCGTGCAGGTGGTGGTTGGTTTGCACGAAGGCAGCAAATCAAAGGCCAAAGCCGAAGCTGCGGGCTTGCAAGTGTTGAGCGTTGGCGAGGCCACCAAGGCTGCTGATGTTGTCATGGTGTTGGTGCCAGATACCACCCAAGCCCAACTCTACAGCGATGAAATTGCCCCCAACTTAAAGCCCAATGCAACCTTGATGTTTGCTCACGGCTTCAATATTCGCTATGGTCAAATCGTGCCACCAGCCGGGGTTGATGTTTCGTTGATCGCGCCAAAATCGCCTGGACATCGCGTCCGTGAAGTGTTTGAGCATGGCGGTGGCGTGCCTGGTTTGGTCGCGGTTTATCAAGATGCTAGTGGCGAGGCCTTGCAAAATGCCTTGGCCTATGGCAAGGGCATCGGTTGTGCGAGGGCTGGCGTGCTCGAAACCACCTTCGCCGAAGAAACCGAAACCGACTTGTTCGGCGAGCAAGCAATTCTGTGTGGCGGGGTTTCGGCCTTGGTCAAAGCTGGCTTTGAAACCTTGGTCGAAGCTGGCTACCAACCAGAAGTTGCCTACTTTGAATGTATGCACGAACTCAAATTGATTGTCGACTTGTTCTACCAAGGTGGCTTGAGCTATATGCGCTACTCGGTCAGCGACACCGCCGAATGGGGCGATTACATCGCAGGCCCACGGGTTGTAACCAGCGAAACCAAAGCCGCCATGAAACTGTTGTTGGAAGAGATTCAAAATGGCGCATTCGCCGAAGATTGGATCGAAGAAAACCACACTGGCCGCGCTCGTTTCAACAAATATCGCTCGACCGATGTCGGGCACCAAATCGAGCATGTTGGCCGCGAACTGCGCTCAATGATGCCGTTCGTCAATCCAAAAGAAATTAACCCAGGCAGTTAATTTAGGGAACGAGGGCTAGAGTTGCCGAAACCACGAAGGACACGAAGAACACGAATGTTAAGCTCCCTACTTAGCGATCTTCGCGTTCTTCGCGGTTTCAACAGGCTCAAACAATCGCCCTCATTACGGAGAACTCTATGACCAGCGATTATGTACGAATTTTCGATACAACCCTGCGCGACGGTGAGCAATCACCAGGCTGCACCATGCATCTGCACGAAAAGTTGGAAGTTGCCAAACAATTGGCGCGAATGGGCGTGGATATTATCGAAGCGGGCTTTCCTGCCGCCTCACCAGGCGATTGGGAAGCAGTCAACCAGATTGCCAAGAGCGTCGGCACTGCCAACGGCCCAGTGATCTGTGGCTTGGCGCGGGCAGTCAAAAGCGATATCGAAGCCTGTGCGACGGCGATTGCCCCAGCTGCCAAAAAGCGCATTCATACATTCCTCTCAAGCTCAGATATTCATATCGAGTATCAATTGCGCTCGACCCGCGAGGAAGTGCTGGCAAAAACCCGCGAAATGGTGCGCTTGGCTAGCTCACTCTGCGACGATGTTGAGTTCTCGCCGATGGATGCGACCCGTTCTGACATCGAATTTATGTATCAGATGCTAGCCGCAGCGATTGAAGAAGGCGCAACAACCTTGAATATTCCTGATACCGTGGGCTATTCCACGCCTGAGGAATATGCAGCGTTGCTTCGGGGCATTATCGAAAACGTACCTGGTGCAGCTGATGTAGTTATTTCGACCCACTGCCACGACGATTTGGGCTTGGCGGTGGCAAATTCGTTGGCGGGAGTGCGGGCTGGCGCGCGCCAAATCGAATGCACCATTAACGGCATTGGTGAGCGGGCTGGCAACGCTTCGTTGGAAGAAGTGGTGATGGCGTTGGAAACGCGCAAGCAATTTTATGGCCTGAGCACCAACATCGACACCACCCAATTAACCCCTAGCTCACGCTTGTTGAGTGCCTGCACCAACACCCAAGTGCCACCCAACAAGGCGATTGTTGGCGCGAATGCCTTCGCTCACGAATCGGGCATTCACCAAGATGGCGTGTTGAAGCACCGCATGACCTACGAAATTATGAGCGCCGAATCGGTCGGCCAAGATGGCAATGCCTTGGTTTTGGGCAAGCACTCAGGCCGTCATGCCTTCCGCCATCGAGTGCAAGAGCTGGGCTATAGCTTCGACGAAGCCACAATCAACCACTTGTTTGCGCGATTCAAAGATGTGGCTGATCGCAAAAAATATGTTGATGATCGCGATGTTGAAGCTTTGATTACTGATGAAGCAGGTCGCCCAAGCCCAGTTTATGAATTGGAGCATGTGCAATTTGCCTCAGGCGTGAACGCCATTCCAACCGCAACTGTGCGCATGCGCGGCCCCAACGGCGAGGTCAAAATCGAATCGGCGCAAGGCACAGGCCCAGTCGATGCAGTCTATTCGGCAATCAACAAAGTGGTTTTGACTCCGGTTACCTTGCTTGAGTTTGCGGTCAACGCCATCACCGAAGGCATCGATGCAGTTGGTGAAGTCAGCGTAAAAGTGGTTGAAGGCAAACACAAACATGTGCGTGGCGTGCTAACCGACAAAGCAGCTGATGCCAAAGTTTGGCGCGGCAATGGCGTTAATGTTGACATCATCGTTGCTGCTGCTGAAGCCTACGTTGGAGCCTTGAACAAATTGCTCAAAGCCCGCCAAGAACGGCTCAAGCAAGAAACCACCGCCCGCATGGAAGTCGCTAGTGCCGCCCCAGGCGTGGATTTGTTCGGTGGCTCGACGCTTGGTCGTTACGAATAATTTACGGCCTTGGTTCACAGCGAATCAAGGCCACTAGCCTAAACGAACTTATGAAAATTGCGTATCTCGGCCCAGCTGGTACATTCAGCGAAAAAGCAGCGTTGGAAGCGGGCGACCAACAATCCACCTATTTGCCAATGGCAAGTATGCCCGCTGTGATTACGGCTGTTGAAACGAGGGCGGTTGATTTGGGCATTTTGCCCATTGAAAACTCGCTCGAAGGTGCGGTGAGCATTACGCTCGATGTGCTGATTCACGAAACTCGTTTGCGGATTTGCCGCGAAATCGTGATTCCGATTCGGCATATGTTGGTGGCCAAACCCGATGTGCAACTCGATACGGTCGAAGTGCTCTACACCCACCAACAACCGCTGGCTCAATCGCGCCGTTTTATTGAACGCTGCTTGCCGAATGTGCCAACCGTGGCCGCGTTAAGCACTGCTGCTGCATTGGTCGAAGCGCTCGCCGATGAGCGCCGCGCCGCCGCATTGACCACCTTGCATGCTGCCGAACGCGCCCAAGCCAACATCTTGGCCTACGATGTTCAAGATAACACCAACAATCGCACGCGCTTTGTGGTTTTGGCTCCTGAAGATGCCGCGCCAACTGGCGACGACAAGACTTCGCTGATGTTTACGTCGAAGGTCAATCGCGCCGGAGCCTTGCACGAAGCCTTGGCAATTTTCGCTCAAGCTGGGATCAATTTGAGCAAAATTGAATCGCGGCCAGCCAAAGCCGAGCTTGGCGATTATGTTTTTCTCGTAGACATCGATGGCCATCGCCACGAGCCAGTGGTTGCCGAAGCCTTACAAAAGCTGGCAAGCATCGCTGGGCGGGTCAAGATTTTTGGCAGTTATCCAAAGTTTAGAACATAGAACATAGAACATAGAGCATAGAACATAGGAGCAGGTGATGAGTGAAGCATATTCATATCGCAATTTGATTATGTGGAATAAAGCTCAAGAATTGGTTATGGATGTGATTCAACTGATTAGCAATGTGCCAAACTCGTGGAGTAATGCAGTAATTGTGCGCCAAATTGTTAGTTCCGCTACATCAATTAGCGCTAATATTGCCGAAGGTCATGGTCGATTTAGTCTCGGCGCACATAAAAATCATCTTTCGATTGCGCGTGGTTCAGCTGCCGAAACTGATAATTGGGCTAATACATTATTCCGGCTTGGCTATATTGACGATGATGCAGAAAAGCGCATTCAAAAACGCTGCAACGAGATTATTGCAATGCTATCAAGCAAGATGCGTAAGCTTGAACAATCACAACAAAGCTTGCATGAATCAGTAGCAACGTATCACGTTGATGATCAAGCTAATCTCTTTGATGCTGAGGACTACACTGATTGAGTTTATGTTCTATGTTCTATGCTCTATGTTCTAGGAGTATGACAGATGCAAATATTTCTCTATGATACAACGCTACGGGACGGCACTCAACGCGAAGGGCTTTCGTTATCGTTAGCCGATAAACTGAAAATCGCTCGCGAACTTGATCGCTTTGGCATGCATTATATCGAGGGCGGTTGGCCTGGCTCGAACCCCAAAGATGCAGCATTTTTTGCCGAAGCTGCCAAAATAGAGTGGAAGCACGCCAAGATTGCGGCCTTTGGTTCAACCCGCCGCGCCAATAGCAAACCAGAAACCGATGCCAATCTCAAGGCTTTGCTCGATGCTAACACACCAGTCGTCACCTTGGTTGGCAAATCGTGGACGTTGCACGTAACCGAGGTGTTGGAAACCACGCTCGAAGAAAATTTGGCCATGATTCGCGATAGCGTAGCCCTGATGAAGGCCAACGGCAAAGAAGTGATCTACGATGCTGAGCACTTTTTCGATGGCTTCCGCGCTGATAACCGCTATGCGTTAGCCACCATCAGCGCCGCCGCCGAAGCAGGAGCCGATTGGATTGTGCTGTGCGATACCAACGGCGGCTCGCTGCCCGATTGGATCAGCGCCGTAGTGCAGCAAGTCAAGGGCAAAATCAAGACCCAACTTGGCATTCACACCCACAACGATAGCGAGTTGGCGGTAGCCAATTCGTTGGCAGCAATTGTCGCTGGTTGTCGCCAAGTTCAAGGCACGATCAACGGCTATGGCGAGCGCTGCGGCAACGCCAACTTAATTTCGATCATTCCCAATTTGCAAGTAAAAATGGGCATGTTCTGCGTGCTGCCGGACCAACTGCAACGCTTGACCGAGCTTTCGCGCACGGTCAGCGAGATTGCCAATTTGAACCCCGACGAACACGCCGCCTACGTTGGTAACAGCGCGTTTGCCCACAAAGGCGGCATTCACGTTGCGGCAGTGGCCAAAGTTGAACATTCGTATCAGCATATCGATCCAGTGCAAGTTGGCAATCGCAAACGGGTGGTGATTAGCGAGCTTTCAGGTCGTGGCAACATCAAAATGCGCGCCGAGGAATTGGGCGTGGAGAGCGCAGGTCTTGAACGCGGCGTGCTCGAACGGGTCAAATTGCTCGAAAGCAAGGGCTTTCAGTTCGAAGCCGCCGAAGGTTCGTTTGAATTGCTAGTGCGTCGCGCCGCCGCCGATTATACCGCGCCCTTCAAATTGCTCGACGTGGTAACGATTGTTGAGCAACGGCGTGGGGTTGAGATGCAGGCCGAGGCAACAGTTAAGCTACAAATTGGCGAGGAAATTTATCATACAGCAGCTTCGGGCAATGGCCCAGTGAATGCGCTCGACCAAGCCATGCGCAAAGCGTTGCTGACACGCTACCCAGAATTGGCCGATGTGCATTTGGTTGATTACAAAGTGCGGATTCTCGATTCGGAATCGGCGACTGGCGCAACCACACGGGTGCTGATCGAGGCTGCGATGGGCGAAGAACGCTGGACAACCGTTGGCTGCTCGGAAAATATTATCGAAGCCAGCTGGCAAGCCTTGGTCGATTCACTAGAATTGCCCTTGGTTCGTGCGCAGAGCAACCAACCAGTGCTACTCAAACACGCCGAAACCGTCGCGGCGTAGCTCTCATAAAAGGAATACTGCATGTCAATCAAACCGACCAAGTACATTTGGATGAACGGCGAACTGGTGGAATGGGAAAAGGCCACCGTGCACGTGATGAGCCACGCCTTGCACTATGGTTCATCGGTTTTTGAAGGCATTCGGGCCTACAACACGCCCAACGGCCCAGCTTTTTTCCGTTTGCAGCCGCACCTGCGCCGTTTGTACGATTCGGCCAAAATCTATCGCATGCCGATTCCTTTTGATCAAGCGCAATTGGCTGATGCTTGTCATGCAGCGGTGCGCGAAAATGGCTTAGACTCGGCCTATCTGCGGCCCTTGGCGTGGCGTGGTTATGGCGTGCTGGGCGTAAACCCGCTGGCAGCGCCGGTTGATGTGATGATTGCAGCGTTGGAATGGGGAGCCTATCTTGGCCCCGAAGCGCTGGAATTGGGCGTTGATGTCTGCGTTTCGTCGTGGAATCGCACCGCGCCAAATACCATCCCAACCATGGCCAAGGCTGGCGGCAACTACCTTTCATCGCAATTAATCGTGATGGAAGCAGCGCTCAACGGCTACGCCGAAGGCATCGCGCTTGATGTCAATGGCGTGTTGAGCGAAGGCAGCGGCGAAAATCTGTTCATCATTCGCGATGATGTGATTTATACCACGCCAGTCACGGCGGCGATTCTGCCAGGTATCACCCGCGATAGCGTGCTGACGTTGGCTAAAGAATTTGGCTACGAAGTGCGCGAACAAGCCTTGCCACGCGAAATTCTGTATCTGGCCGACGAAATGTTTTTCACTGGCACAGCCGCTGAAGTCTCGCCAATTCGCTCGGTCGATGGCGTGCAAGTTGGCGAAGGCAAGCGCGGGCCAATCACCACCGTGTTGCAAGAAGCCTTCTTTGGGTTATTCAACGGCAAAACCGAAGATAAATGGAACTGGTTGGAGTATCTGCGATGAGTATTCGCTACAGTAGCGAGAGCGTGATCAGCGGCGCGCAATTTGTAGCCGTGCTGAATGCCTCAACCCTTGGCGAACGCCGCCCAGTCGAAGATTTGGCGCGCATGCAAACGATGATCGACAATGCAGATTTGATCGTCACAGCGTGGGATGGTGCAAAGCTGGTTGGCGTAGCCCGCACAATCACCGATTGGAGCTATGCCGCCTATCTTGCCGACCTTGCAGTTGACCAAAGCTACCAAAAACAAGGGATTGGCCGCCAATTAATTGCGGTTACCCGCGAAAAACTTGGTGCGCAATGTTCCTTAGTCCTCTTAGCAGCACCCGCCGCCGCCGATTACTACGCCAAAGTTGGCTTCGATTGGATTGAAAACGGCTGGCAAATCAAACGGACAAATTAATGGCTATAGGCTATTGGCTATTGGCTATAAGAAATCACAGGATATTCCGATAGCCGATAGCCATCAGCCTATAGCCTCACATTCTATTTGGAGAACCAACATGGCCAAGACATTATTTGAAAAAATCTGGGATGCACACGTTGTTCAAGCTGCTGACGCTGAATCGCCAGCAACCTTATATATCGATTTGCACTTGGTGCATGAAGTTACCTCGCCGCAAGCCTTTACGATGTTGCGCGAACGCGGCTTGACTGTACGCCGCCCAGCCCAAACCCTCGCCACGATGGACCACAGCACACCAACCACGCCACGCGGCGCTGATGGCATTATTCCGGTAACCGACGAAATTGCCCGCAAACAATTGAATCAGTTGATTCAAAATTGTAGCGATTTTGGCATTCCGTTATACAATTTAGGCACCGAAAACCAAGGCATTGTGCACGTGATTGGGCCAGAACAAGGCTATACTCAGCCTGGTATGACGATTGTTTGTGGCGATTCGCACACCAGCACCCACGGCGCGTTTGGCGCATTGGCCTTTGGCATTGGTACCAGCGAAGTTGGCCACGTCTTGGCTACCCAATGTTTGTTGCAGCAAAAACCGCAAACTGCCGAGATTCGCATCGATGGCACGTTGCGCGCGGGCGTAACCGCCAAAGACATCATCTTGGCGATTATTGCCAAAATCGGGGTTGGCGGCGGCACAGGCTATGTGCTCGAATACACCGGCTCGGCCATTCGCGCCCTGACGATGGAAGAACGCATGACCATCTGCAATATGTCGATTGAAGGTGGCGCACGGGCTGGCTTGATCGCGCCCGACGAAACTACGTTTGCTTGGTTGAAAGATCGCCCGCATACGCCCAAGGGCGAAGCATGGGATGCTGCGGTCGAATACTGGCGCACGTTGCCCAGCGATGAAGGCGCAACTTACGATCTGCAAGTCGTGTTGAATGCAGATGAATTGGCTCCGATGATTACCTATGGCACCAACCCTGGCATGGGCATTCCGGTAACTGGCAATGTGCCAGCTCCCAGCGATTTGGCTGACGATAGCCAACGCATGGCCTTGGATAAAGCCTTGAATTATATGGGCTTGCAACCAAACCAACCGCTGATTGGCCAAAAAGTTGATGTGGTGTTCCTTGGCTCCTGCACCAACTCGCGGATCTCCGATTTGCGGGCTGCTGCTAAGTTGTTGGATGGCAAAAAAGTTGCCGACGGCCTGCGCATGTTGGTCGTGCCTGGCTCGCAACAAGTCAAACGCCAAGCAGAAGCAGAAGGCTTGGATCAGATTTTCCGCGCGGCGGGCGCTGAATGGCGTGAAGCTGGCTGCTCGATGTGTATCGCCATGAACGGCGATCAACTGCAACCTGGCCAATATGCGGTTAGCACCAGCAACCGCAACTTCGAAGGTCGCCAAGGCAAGGGCGGGCGCACCTTCCTCGCCAGCCCATTGACCGCCGCCGCCACCGCCATCAACGGCCATATCGTCGACGTGCGAGAAATTTTATAGAAGTATGAATTATGAAGGATGAGGGATGAAACCAGCGAAGTATAACTTATGAAGGATGAAGAATATATTGATGATATATATTCATACTTCATCCCTCATCCTTCATCCTTTGAAATAGGGGGTAAAAAATGCAGCCAATTAATACATTTCAGGCCAAAGCAGTGGCCTTGCCAATTGAAAATATCGACACCGACCAGATCATTCCTGCGCGCTATTTGAAAGTTACCGATAAAAATGGCTTGGGCGAAGCGCTGTTTACTGATTGGCGCGGCGAGCCAGATTTTGTACTCAACCAACCTTACGCTCAAGGTGCTGGCGTGCTTATTGCAGGCCATAACTTTGGCTGTGGCTCTTCGCGCGAGCATGCACCGTGGGCCTTGCAAGGCTTTGGCTTCCAAGCAGTCATCAGCACCTATTTCGCTGATATTTTCAAAGGCAACTCTTTGAAAAATGGCTTGTTGCCAATTGTGGTCGATGCGCCAACCTTGGCTCGCTTGACCGAGCAATGCTTAGCCAACCAAACGATCGACGTGAGCGTCGACCTTGCCAACCAACAAGTGCATGTTGCTGGCGAAACCATTAGCTTCCCAATTGATGCCTTCTCCAAACATTGCTTGTTGCATGGAGTCGATCAATTAGGCTATATTCAAGCCCAAGAAGCTGCAATCCAAGCCTACGAAACCAACCATGCCGCTCGCGTCAACACCGTCGGAGCATAATGAGGCTATTGGCTTTGGGCTATAGGCTATTGGTCTATTGGGTTAGCAACCAGCGTATTCCCACAACCCAACCCCATCCAAGGATCGGGTTCGGCTGCGTACCACGCATCCACAGGTTCATCAAGGGATACGGTTTGGTCGCAGATTGCCCTTGAGGGGGTGCAGGGGGGATTAAAGCCCCCTGCGTCTCCCGCTGGCGGGACGGAAGGGTGGAAAAGCGCCATGGTGGTTAACTTAATGAACCATTACACCTATAGCCTATAGCCCATTTTTGGATTGACGATGGGATATTTACTCCACCGCTTGTTGGTTAACTTAGCAAGGAGTGTTTTGATGCAAGCAACAATTGCCCTATTACCTGGCGATGGCATCGGCCCCGAAGTTGTCGCCGAAGGGGTCGAGGTGCTCAAAGCCGTGGCTGAGCGCTACGGCCATAGTTTTAGTTTTAGCGAAGGCTTAATCGGTGGCTGTGCAATCGATGCCCACGGCACAGCGTTGCCAGAAGCCACCGTCGAGATTTGCAAAGCTGCCGATGCGGTGCTGCTTGGCGCGGTTGGCGGCCCCAAGTGGGATGATCCCAAGGCCAAAGTTCGGCCAGAACAAGGCTTGTTGGGCATTCGCAAAACCTTGGGCTTGTACGCCAATTTACGCCCCGTTGCGGTCACGCCAGCCTTGGCCAGCCGCTCGCCGTTGCGCCCCGATTTGGTCGAGGGTGTCGATATGCTGGTGGTGCGCGAATTAACTGGCGGAATTTACTTCGGTGAAAAAACCAGTTTCTACATTCGCCCCGACGAAGAGCAAGCAATCGATACCTGCGTCTACACGACCAGCGAAATCGAGCGCGTGGTGCGGCGGGCTTGCGAATTGGCACGTGGTCGGCGTGGCAAAGTTACCTCGGTCGATAAAGCCAACGTGCTAGAAACCTCACGCTTGTGGCGGCGGGTCGCTAGCCGCGTGGTAGCCGAAGAATTCCCCGATATTGAGCTTGAGCATATTTTGGTTGATGCCTGCGCCATGCACTTATTGCGCCGCCCAGCAGATTTCGATGTGATTGTGACTGAAAATATGTTCGGCGATATTCTGACCGACGAGGCTTCAATGTTGGCTGGCTCGTTGGGATTGTTGCCATCTGCTTCGCTGGGCAAGGGCAAAGCAGGTTTGTACGAGCCAATTCACGGCAGCGCTCCCGATATTGCGGGCAAGGGCGTGGCCAATCCATTGGCAACCATTTTGAGCGTGGCCTTACTGTTGCGCTATTCGTTGGGGTTGAATGCAGAAGCTGAGGCAGTTGAAAAAGCTGTGTATGCAACGATCGATGCAGGCATTTTGACTGGCGATTTGGCTCCTGCTGGCCAAGCTCGCTCGACCAAAGAAGTTGGCGCTGCGGTTTTGGAGCGCTTGGGCTAGACATTCATTACGCCCCGCGTTCAATGGCGAGCACGGGGCGTTTGTATTTTAGGCGGATTGCCCGAGTAATTCGTATAACCCCAAAACCCCCAAACCAGTGCCTTCCCAGGTAAATTTAGCTGCTTGGCGTGGGCCTGCTTCAACTAAGGCTTGGCAAAATTCAGGCTCGGTTAATACTTTTTGCAAAGCCGCCGTCAGCGCCGCCGTATCGTGGGGATCGACCAGCAAGGCCGCGTTGCCAGCAATTTCGGGCAAACTAGAGATGGTCGAGGTAATCACTGGCGTGCCACAGGCTTGGGCCTCGACAATTGGCACACCAAAGCCTTCATATAGCGAAGGATAAACCATCGCCGTTGCACCACTATAGAGTTTAGGCAAATCGCTGTCGCTGACAAAATCCAAGAAGATGACTGATTGGGCTAGGCCATAGCGTTGCACCGCCGCGTAAATTGGCTCGGCCAACCAACCACGCTTGCCGCCAATCACCAAAGGCTGGCTGCGCAATTCGGCTGGCAACTTGCCAAAAGCTTCGATCAAACGCTCGACGTTTTTGCGTGGCTGCACTGTGCCAACATTCAAAAGATAACGCTCGGGCAAGCCAAGTCGCTGGCGCATTTCAGCAATTTCCCCCGCAGGCCGAGGGTAAAAATCGCTGCCACTGCCCGAATAAACAATCGTTGATTTATCTGGTGCAGTACCAAGCAAGCGCTCCATATCGGCCTTGGTTGCCCGCGAATTAACGTGAATATGGTCGGCGCGGCGAATATTACGCGGCACAACTCCACCCAAATAGCGGCGCAATTCTGGCGGCGCAGTTTCGGGATGGATAATATAAGCAAAATCGTGAATCGAAAGCAGAGTTTTAGCTTTGGTTGGCGGCAGCACAAAATCGGTGCCATGCACCACATCAACCGAGCCAACAATCCGTTCAACCGCCAAGGGAAGCCGCAAACGTTGCCAAAGAATCGTCAGCAAACGCTCGCTGATGGGAATTGGGCGCGGCTTGATATTGGGCAAACGCCGTTGAAGCTCATGCAAGGCCTGCATCTGAGCACTGTTGGGGTCAAGCCCACGCGCTGCATACCACAACGAAAATCGATGTTGGGGCGCTGCCTGCGCGGCAACTTGGGTTATTTCACGCACAAAACGGCCAATTCCACCGCCTTGGCGCACTGCTGCATTGTAATCAATTGCTATGTGCATAAGTTAAGAGCATAGAACATAGAACATAGAACATAGAACATTGATCCACGAAGAGTACAAAGGGCCGCGAAGGTTAAGTTTTTTTGCCACAGATTGGCACAGATTTTTGGGATTATGATTGTGCCAGCCAATAGCCAATAGCCTATAGCCTATAGCCTCATTCCCTCTGCGCCTCTGCGTTAACGTTTTGATCCACGAAGGACACGAAGGGCACGAAGGTTAAGTTTTTTAGCCACGAATTACACGAATTAATGTTCCGATAGCCAAAAGCCTGACCCCTCACCCCTAGTCCCTTCATCCCTCATCACTCTGACTTTTGATTTTTGCCTTTTGACTTTCCCTCATCCCTCATAATTCATCTTTCATCCTTCAGTTCGCTGCTGCTAGGGTTTGGCTAATTTGTTCAAGGTGCAGCTCGCCGTGGCGGGCATAGTAGCGGGCAATCTGCTCAAGCGTCATTTCGCCGTTTTCTGGATGCCAGCCAGTACGATCAAAACTGGCGAGATCAAGCGAATTGACCAAGGTTGCGGCGCGTTCTTGCAAGCCCTGCAAAATCAGCAACGATGGCTCGATTGGGCCAATGCTATCGGCGGTCGTTACCCACGTATCTTGATCGAACGGTTTGAGGGTTGGATGCTCTTCCAACAGCAACAGCTTCATGCGAATAAACAACGTCATGTGAGTATCGGCCAAGTGATGGATATTTTGGGCAATTGTCCATTCATTGGCCAAATACGCCGTGTTCAATTGCTCAAGATTCAAACGATCAACCAACGCATGCAATTGGGCTGGTAGGTGCAAAATCGTTGCTACAAGTGCATCGCGTTCGCTAGCAGTTAACATGGATGGCTCACTTTCGTTTGCTGAAAAGATACAACACTAAGCCCAAAATCACGATGCTCCAGTAGTTGATGATCCGATCGAGGAAGGCGACGGCGGTGCTGGTGGTTTGACCCACATCAAACAACATCATTACGCCAGCAATCCCGACTTCGACCAAGCCCAAGCCGCCAGGCAAGGCTGGCACGGCGGTCAACAGTGAGCTAGCCAAGGCCACGAAAATAATCGCCGATAACGATAAGCCTAATCCGCCCATCGCTTCAATCACAAAAAACAGCCGCATCGACTCGCCCAGCCAAACGACGATCGTCAACAGCAACAGCACAGGCAAGCGTGAAGGTCGGAACGATGAAAGCGTGCCTTCCTCGAAGCGGGCATAGAAATCGTGAAAGCGTTTTGGCAAGGCGCGGCGAATCAACGGGCTAAGATAGCGCATCGACATCAAGCCAATCACCAACAAAATCGTCAAAACGATGCCAATGATGAAGAGCCGTTCCGTCCAGCTATTGAGATGGCCTTGAAAGACCAATAAGCCAGAAACCACCAACATACCAAAGAGCACAATCATATCAACGATGCGCTCGGCGAAAATCGTGCCCAGCGTGCGCGAGAACGAAGCATCGCCGTTTTTCTTAACCAAATAGCCGCGATAGGCATCGCCTAATTTGGCGGGCACAACACAGTTGGCAAACCACGAAAGCCCAATAAATTCGCTGAGCGGCCCAACCCCAGCCCAACGTTTGCGGGATTGCGGGCTATCGACCTCGAAGCCAGCGCTGCGCAAAATAATGCGCCAACGTAACGCGCGCACTGGGAAAAGACCATAAAAAACGATAAACCCAGCAGCATACAGCCAAGGATTGGTCTGGCCGATTTGCCGCCACATGTCAGCCAAGTTAATATCGGCCCGCCAAAAAGCAAAGCCAAGAATCGCAAAGGCAATCCCAAACGAGGCCAATGATTTAATGTTCAGAAATTTATCGCGCAGCGAAAAACCACCAGAACGAACATCGGCCAAATCTTCGGGCATTTGATCAGCAGCTAAGGGTGCTGCTTCAGCCGCCTGTTCGACCAATTGCTCAAGCGCTTCGGTTTCAGCAGGGCGCGGGAAGCCTTGGTCGGTTTGCTCAGGGCGTAAACTCGGCGTATTAGCTTGAGATTGCGATTTCATAATGATCCAATTGTGTATAACACTAGGCCAAATGCCAGCAACTGCTTAATCAGCTAGCAATTGTACTCACTTTTGTACCAATGCCAATAGCGCTCTAGGCCATCCTCAATATCGGTGGTCGGCTTCCAACCAAGCAATTGTTGGGCCTTGTTGGTATCGGCAAAGGTAATTGGCGGGTCGGCAGAGGATAACGGCTTGGCTTCGATAATTGCTTCAATGCCAGTAATTGCTTGCAACGTATCAATAAAGCTGCGCAACATCACTGGCGTTGAGTTGCCAAGATTAAAAATATCAAAAGCACGATCGCTATCGAGCACCGCAATCACCCCCGAAACAATATCGTCAACGTAGGTCCAATCGCGGTAGACATCAACCCCGCCATTGTAAAGCACAATTGGTTCTTGTTTGCGCATGGCCTCAACAAAAATCGTTGGAGTCATGTCGGGGCGGCCTTTCGGGCCATAGACCGTGAAGAAACGCACCACGCGGGTGGGAATTTGGGTTTGATAATGGAAGGTGTAGGCCAGCAATTCGGCAGCTTTTTTGGTGGCCGCATACGGCGATAAGGGCTGATCGGTGGCTAAAGCTTCGTGCCATGGCGTTGGCGCAAGCCCATACACCGACGAGGTTGAGGCTTGAACAAAGGCTTGAATGCCATATTTGATCGCCGCCTGCCACACATTAACCGAGCCTTCAACATTAACTGCGCTATACAATGCAGGGTGTTGCAACGAATAGCGCGGATTGGCCATGCCCGCCAAATGGGCCACATGGCTCGGGCGATGTTGCTCAAACAAGGCCAATAAGCTGGCTGGATCGCGCAAATCGCCTTCCCAGAGCACAAAATTGGGGTGCTTGAGCAAATCAACCACGTTGCGCCGTTTGCGTTCTGGGCTGTAATAGTCGTTGAAATTATCGAATGCAATGACACGTTCGCCACGCTGCAACAGTGTTTCGCACAAATGCGAGCCAATAAAACCCGCACCACCCGTTACTAAATATGTCATGCACGCCACCCTTGGCGCTGTGTCAGAACCACACATAAGGCCCACACCGCGCTCAAATGAATTCCAAAATTCAACACATGGAGATTATCAAAAATGTTGTGCAACTGAATGGCGGTTATGATACCACAGCAGCCAATCGCTACCATCTGCCAAACCGTGCCGCGCGTCGCTTGAATTGCCAAATAGGCTTGGCGATAAACCGCCGCAATCAGCACCAAATAGGCCAGCAAGCCCAACAAACCAGCTTCTGCCGCAATATGAATGTAGTAGTTGTGCGAGTGGCCTTGCGATTCCGACCAGCGGCCAACAAAAAACTCAGGATAAGCCCGATTGAAATTATCGGGGCCAACGCCCAGCACTGGATTGGCTAGAAACATATTTGCCCCTGCTTGCCAATGTGCCATACGTTCGACAACCGCAAAATTTTCATCGGTTACGGTCACGCGTCCAGCATCAAAAATGCGCAAATTGTTGGTTAGGCTGCTAATTCGCTCGCTAATTACTGCGGGAAATAGCTCCGGCTGGCTGATAATTGCCAACAGCAACACGCCGCCAAGCCCAATTAATGGCAAGGCTCGTCGTCGATCAACCGCCAGCAACATCACCGCCAGCGCACCCATAATGCCAATCCAAGCGCCGCGCGAAAAGCTCACGCCAATTGCCGCCAGAATAATTAGGCTGGCTCCGCCGCTCAACGCAGCGCCCAATAAATAGTGCCAGCGTTGGCGTTGCTGCCACCAAAACCAGAGCAAACCCAAGGCCACGCTCAAAGTTAAAGGCCACATCAACTCCAAAAAGCCAGCAAAGGTGTTGGGCTTGCCAATCGTGCCGTAAGCGCGCACAGTTTCGCCAATTGCAAACGGGCCAGCGCCCAGCCGATATTGCTGAATGCCAATCAGCGCTTCGATCACGCCAACAGCAAACATCACCGCAATCAGGCCAATTGCCCGCTTGGGCGTGGTGATGGTGGCAACCGCCACCACGAAAGCCAGAAAAGCCATAAACCAGCGCACAACTTGCTTCAAGGCATCAACCGCGTTGTATTCGGTTAGGCCCGCCGAGAGCAGCAAGGCCATCAAAAAGAGGCCCCATGGCACCAGCAAGGTTGTATCGATGATGATCTTGCGCCGCGCCATGCCATATAGCAGCCACGCCCCCAGCGCCATAATGCCAATCACATGGGTTGCGGTGAGGCCAAGCGGAAAGCTCAGCAACTCTTGGATCATGACGGTGGCAACGGTTAAGCTCAAGCCTACCGCTGGCTGAATCAGCATGCCAACCAACAACATGCCACAAATAATTAATGTTGCTGCTTGGGCAAATGGCAGCAGGCTGATGATTGCTACTCCTGCCAGCCCCAAGCCTGCCAACAGCCAATCTAATGGCTGCACGGCGCGCAAAGTTAATGCTCGACGCTGCATGGCGTTGCGTGGCTCCTCTCTAAAGCTTGTTGGGTATGCCAAAAGCCCGAGCCATCAACGCCGATGCTCAGGGCGCTTTCGTTGCTGCGTTGGGGCTTATTGAATTTCGCCACGTTTGCGTAATTGATCAGCAAACCATGGAATGGTTTTTTCCAAGCCTGCTTGCAAGGTTACTTGTGGCTCCCAATCCAAGACCCGTTTGGCTTTGCTAATGTCGGGCTGGCGATTTTGGGGATCGTCTTTGATGCGCAGTTCAGGCTTGACGACCGTACCAGCTGGATTGTTGGTAATCGCATTGACGATTTCGGCAAACTCGCGCATGTTGAACTCGTGGGGATTGCCAATGTTAACTGGCTCGACCTCATCGGAGAGCAACAAACGATACACACCTTCGACCAAATCGCCAACGAACTGGAACGAGCGGGTTTGCAATCCATCGCCATAGAGGGTCAGTGGCTCGCCGCGCAAGGCTTGTTGAATGAAGTTTGGCACAACCCGTCCATCAGCCAAACGCATACGTGGGCCGTAGGTGTTGAAAATCCGCACAATCCGCGTTTGTACGCCGTGGTAGGTGTGATAGGCCATGGTCATGGCTTCGGCAAAGCGCTTGGCTTCGTCGTAAACACCACGTGGCCCAATTGGATTCACATGGCCCCAATAGGTTTCTGGTTGTGGGTGAACTTGCGGATCGCCATAAACTTCTGAGGTTGAGGCGATCAGGAAGCGAGCACCTTTGGCTTTGGCCAAACCAAGCGCATTGTGGGTTCCGTGCGCGCCGACCTTCAGGGTTTGAATCGGCAGTTCAAGATAATCGATTGGCGAGGCTGGCGAGGCAAAGTGCAGGACTGCATCCAGCGGGCCGGGCAAGAAAATATAGTTGGTCACATCGTGGCGAATAAATTGAAAGCCATCGTGACCAACTAAATGGGCAATATTTTCCGGATTGCCAGTGATGAAATTATCCATCCCCACAACCGAATGGCCTTCGGCAAGAAAACGCTCACACAAGTGTGAGCCTAAAAACCCTGCTGCTCCCGTGATCAACACGCGCATCGTGAACTCCTTCAAACAGAATAGTGGCGCAGAAGTCGCCCTATTCTAAACGCAGATTGCTTGGCTGAAAATTAACTATCTCTAAGCGTTGCTTCGCCGAAGCATGTGCTTATTCATTGGCTGCCGATTCTGGCTCTAGCTCAGCATCGGGGCGTTTTTTGCGCGCCAACAAACCGCGCCGTTTGAGGCGGGCACTTTCACTTTCTTTGCGATAATCGACCAACTTGCTTTCTTCGGTCATGCGGTCGATAAACATAATTCCATCAAGGTGATCAAACTCGTGCTGCGCAATATGGCCAACTTTGTAATCTTCAGCGGGAATATGGCGCAAGCGTTGTTCGCGACCTTTGAGATCGTAATATTTGATCGTGACCCATTTGTTGCGTGGCACTTTGGTGTAGCGGCCTGGCATGCTCAAGCAGCCTTCTTGCAACATATGGGTTTCTTCGCTGGCCTTAACAATCTCTGGGTTGACCATAACATATAAAACCGCAGGCGCAATTTCGGTGCGCTCGCCAGTTTCTTCGTCTTCTTCATATTGGGCTGGCTCTTCAATCACCACCACGCGGCGCGAAACCCCAACTTGTGGCGCAGCAATGCCCACCCCACGAGCCTCGCGCATGGTTTCGATCATATCATCAACCAAGCCCGCCAGGCTTTGGTCAAAACTGGTAATGCGTTTGGCCTTGGCTCGCAAGACCACTGCATCGGTTGGATCTTCTATCTGCAATACCCGTCGTACTGCCATGGGATAACCTCCTTATTGTTGCTAGCGTTCATTATAGCACCCTCATTTCTTAATCTGATCTTTACATACTGATGAGTTGGGCTTGACATGGCGTGGCTAGACTAGCGGCTGTGTCCAGTTGAAGAATGGTGTGTTGCCAAGTTGGAGGGATTTTCATGACCAGCCATGATCAGCGTGCAGAGCGCAAAAGTATTTGGCACGATTTATTAGAACGTCGGATTAATCGCCGGAGCCTTGTTGCGACTGGTGCTGCTGCCGCTGCGGTTGCAGCCTTGCCGTTAGATCTGCAAACTGCTGAAGCTGCCCAATATAACGCTCCAATGTCGGCCCCAGCCTTGGCCCAACGCCAAGCCCAAGGTTCCTTGCCATTCAAGCCAATCGGCACCAGCACTGCCGACGATTTGATTTTGCCCGAAGGTTTTCGCTACGATTTGTTGGCCCACCGCGGCCACGATATGGGCAACGGCAGCATGTTTGGCGAAAATGCCGACTTCTTGGCCTTCTTCCCAATCGATATGCTCGAAAAAGGCCTCGACCAAACTCGGCCTCAATTTGGCTTTACCCGCAGCGATTTATCGAGCAATGATGGCTTGTTGCTGGTCAACCACGAATATATCAACCCCATGTTTATCTCGGGCTACACTGGCTCGGGTGCAAAATCGAGCGATCAAATCAATGCCGAAAAGCATATGGTTGGCATGAGCGTGATTCGGGTCAAGCGCAACAGCGATGGCCGTTGGTATTTCGACCAAAGCGATGCCGCCCACAATCGCCGCATCGACGCAACCACGCCAATTACCCTGACTGGCCCTGCTGCCAACATCGATGGCGGCCCAATCGCGATTGGCTCACTTGGCAATTGTTCAGGTGGCGTAACGCCTTGGGGAACGGCGCTGAGCTGCGAAGAAAACTTCCAAGATTATCCCAACGCAGCCCCAACCGGCTACGGCTGGGAGCCAGAAATCTATGCCAAGCGCCACTATGGCTGGGTCGTCGAAGTTGACCCATTCGATAAAAATAGCACGCCACGCAAGCACACCGCCTTGGGCCGCTTCCGCCACGAAAATGTGGCCGTGCGCGTTGGCGGCGACGGCACAGTTGTGGCCTATATGGGCGACGACAAAGCCGATTCATGTGTCTATAAATTTGTGGCCGAACGCAAATTGACCAACTTGGCTGATCGCCCAGGCAATATGCAAATTCTCGAAAGCGGCCAACTCTACGCCGCCGACTTTGCCAATGGCAAATGGATTTTGCTCGATTACAACAGCCAAAGCGCCTTGCAAAGCGCCAAAGATAGCAAAGGCAATTTGCTCTTTACCTCGCAAGCAGATGTACTGGCCGATGCCCAAGCTGCTGCCATGGTGCTCAAAGCCACGCCCGTTGATCGCCCAGAAGATATTGAAATTCACCCACTCGACGGCAGCGTTTATATTGCTTTGACCAACAACACTGGCCACGGCAACTTCCACGGCCAAATTGTGCGCTTAGCCGAAACCGATGGCAACCCCGCCGCGATGAGCTTCGATTGGAGCATCTTTGCAGTTGGTGGCTCGCAAAGCGGCTTCTCATCGCCCGACAACTTGGTGTTCGACGGCGAAGGCAATTTGTGGATGGTAACCGACATCTCATCATCACGCACCAACAAAGGCATCTACAAATTCCAAGGCAACAACGGTCTGTTTTTCTTCCGCACCAGCGGCCCCGATGCAGGCATCGCCTTCCAATTTGCCTCAGGGCCAGTTGAATGCGAGCTAACCGGGCCATGCTGGTCGCCTGATGGCCGCACCCTGTTCCTCTCAATTCAACACCCAGGCGAAGAATCGAAGAGCCTGAGCGAATTGAGCAGCCACTGGCCAATCGGTGGCAACGAAGTACCACGTTCAGGGGTTGTCGCCATTACTGGCTTCAAACGCTAGAAAAAAGATCGCAGCTAGAGCGCAGCCTCCAACGCCGTGGGCTGCGCCTTGGTTTGATTTGGGAGTTTAGCCATGACCATGCAAGAATTTTTGGTTCACGAACGCACGTTGTTGGGCGCTTTAGATAGTTTTAGCGGAACCTTGGTGCGCACCCGCCCGCAACTCGCCGCCGATTACAACGAATATCTCGACGATTTTGCCCAGCGCTGGCTCGATAGCGGCTATCCCAACGAACTCGATAGCATTTCGACCTATTGGGTACAGGCTTATTTGAGCAGCCTCAGTCTTGCTGAACGCGAAGTTGCCAAAGCAGCCTTGCACAGCTTTTTCGATTGGGCAATCAGCCAAGCATTGATCGAGCAAGCACCCTTGGGCGGTGGCTATCTTTCGTGAATGGTGCTTGCATATACCAAACCTCAATTCGCCCAACGGCCCCAAATTCTCTATTAAAGTAAAGACCCCTCACCCCAACCCCTCTCCCGTGGCGCGGGCGAGGGGCTTTACTTTAATAGTTCAGCCGCAATGCGTGCTACAAAACGGCAGCTCCCCCTCGCCCGCGTCCAGTGGGCGAGGGGGTTGGGGGGTGAGGCAACGCTCCACAGCCGACCAATCGCAAAAAACCTACCCTTATTGGGGTGAGGGAACAATAATCCCAATTGCCTCAAGCGCTCGCCTCGCGTACAATCGCCATATGCATGAACGCTGGCATCGCTGGTTATATAGCCGTTGGTGGTATGCGGCGGCGCTTCTTTACTTGGCTGCGGCCCTAATCTGGCCCGAACTTGGCAAACGATCAGGCGCAACCAGTCGTTTGGTTGAGGTGCTTATTTTGCTGGTCTGTGTCGGGCGTTTTTGGTTGCCTGCCATCCAGCGCCCACATTCGGCGTTGGCCAAAGGCTGGCGGATTTTGGCCTTACAATGGGGCATGTTGGCACTGTATCGCAGCTTGGGTGGCTCGCTCACCAGCATCAAAGGCCTCAGCCAGGTTGTGCTGCCAATTATTGTCTATGTGCCAACCGTGGTGATGGCTGGGGCGTTTTTTGTGAGCCTGCCATTTAGCCAGCGCCGCCGCAGTAGTATTGCGCTCGATTGGTTTGGCTTGAGCGTTGGCTTGATGATTATTACCACGATTGCGATTCGCCAAGTTGTGCCTAACGTTGCTTGGTACGATGGACTGTTCGTTGGGGCCGATCTCTCGTTGCTCTACGCGCTTGATCTGATTCGACAGCAACAGCCGAAGCGCTGGCAAGCCTTATTTCACCAGCTCAGCAGCGGCATTTTGGCCTTGAGTTTGGTTGATTTGGGGTGGATTTTCGACCGCAGCAAATTAGTTGTGTTACCTATCGGCGCGTTATATTGTGTCGCTTGGCTGATTTTGGCCCAAGCAGCGGCAATTCATCCCAACGATACTAGCCCACTCAGCAATCAACTAAGCATCGATACGCTAGCCAAACGCAGCATTCCGTATGTGATTTTTTTGGGTGGCTTGGGCTTTACAATTGCCACTGGCGAGCTAAATTTTGCCCTTTTGCTGCTGCCACTATTGCTGCTACGCATCAGCGTTGAGATGAGCGAAGCCCAACAGCTTTCGCTTCGGCTTGAACAAGCGCGACGCGAGGCAACCCATGCACGCGACGAGGCCGAATTTCTGCGCGAACTGCTGCGCTCCTCAATTCACGATCTGCGTTCACCAATTGATGGAGCCACAGGCTTGATCAATGTGTTGGAGCGGCAACCGCAACGCATGCAATTATGGAATTTATTGCGAGTGCAAATTGAAGATATTGGCCAGCAAATGCACGATCTATTGGATATTGCTCGCGCTCAAACCAAGGCCATGCTGCAACAAACTCCGGTGAATTTGGCTGAAATCTGTAGTGCCGAAATTGCCCGTTTAGAAGCCAGCGCTGCTTTCGCCCAAAAAGCCAACAAACCGCAAATTCAAGCGACGCTGCAACCAATTCAGGCCCATACCAACCAGCGTTTACTTGGGCGGGCACTGTATAATCTCTTGAAAAATAGCCTTGATCATGGTGGCGATCAGCTGAGTTTAAGCATTGAACTCCAGGCAGCATCCATCAATATTCTGATTCACGATAATGGGTCGGGCTTTCCGCAACATGTGCTTAATTTAGAACCAAGCAGCAGCACTGGCGAGGGCTATGGTTTTGGCTTACGTGGCGTTTTGGCCAATCTAAGCTTAATTGGGGCCAGCCTACAATTGGAAAATCGCCAAGGGGCTTGGGCCTGCATTCAATTGCCACGAAGCGAGCGTTCTAGGAGGATTTAGCGGTGCAATATCGAGCATTTGTGGTCGAAGATAGCGACGTTCATGCAACCTTAGCTGAGTTGCTGTTGCAAGAAGCTGGCTTTGAAGTAACCATTTGGCGCTCAATTCGCCAAGCTTGGCAATGGTTTGAGCACGATCAAACCACGCAACCAATGTTGGGCTTGCTCGATATTAAATTACCCGACCCCAGTTTTCCGCGTTTAGAGGGCACGGTGCTGGCAGCAGCAATTAGCGATGCAGTGGCCCAAGGTCGCCATGCGCCAGTGCAGCTAGTGGCAATTAGCAGCGAACTCAATCCACAGCGTGAGTGGGCGGCGCTGGCAACTGGCTGTAGCGCAGTGCTGAGCAAACCATTAACTCCGCTTAAAGCTCAATGGCTAGCCGAATTAATCACCCAGCCAGTGCCTGCGCTGAGCGATGAAATTAGCGCTGTGGCGTTTCGCCAAGGCCAGCTTGATGTGCTGAATTTATTGGAGTTACAGCAGCGCCCAGCCCCGCGTTTGTGGAATATCGACGACGTGCGCAATCTTTTGGCGGTGCTAACGACGGGGTTTCATGTGGGCGAGCAAGGGCGGCAAGCAGGCATTGGTTTGCAACACGAATTTGGTGGGGCAACCGCCGCCCATGTTGCCTTGCGCTCATGCTTACCGTTGCTGGAAAG
Organism: Herpetosiphon llansteffanensis; assembly: GCF_003205875.1. Classification (GTDB taxonomy): domain Bacteria; phylum Chloroflexota; class Chloroflexia; order Chloroflexales; family Herpetosiphonaceae; genus Herpetosiphon; species Herpetosiphon llansteffanensis. The sequence goes on along the minus strand of NZ_PUBZ01000147.1, from coordinate 100,835 downwards.
CGATCAGGCGCGTTTGTTGGGGCTTTTACTGCATGGAGTTGCCCAACAAACCATCGCTGGCCGTTTAGGGCTAGGTCGACGCAAACTTGAGAGCCAAATTGAACAGCTTTTGCAGCAATTAGCGATTTTGCTGAGCCAACGCTAGGTGTTGGCTCAATGCTCGTTCATCGCGTGGTGTTCGTCTTCGCGCGAGAGATAATAGGTCATGCTATGCAGCAAGGCCACGGGGTCGATATGCCGTACCCAAACATTCTCCGGCGTTTGCACGACCACCGGCGCATAGTTCAAAATACCTTGCACGCCATTTTCGACCAACACATCGACGACTTCTTGGGCGCGCACAGCTGGCACTGCCACAATTGCCAAACGAATGCCATGTTCTTTCAAAATCCTGGGCAAATCAGAATCGGGCTGAACAGTATTGCGGCCTAATTGCAAGCCAATTTTTGAGGCATCGTTATCGAAAACCCCAATAATATCGATGCCTCGCGAGCGAAAGCCCTCGTAGCGAGCAATTGCCTGGCCAAGCGGCCCGACCCCAACCAGCACCACTGGCCAAACTTCGTGCAAACCCAAAATTCGCCGAATATGGCCCAGCAAATACTCGACGTTATAGCCAATGCCCTGTTTGCCAAATTCACCAAAATAGGAAAGATCTTTGCGAATTTGCGCGGCAGTTACCCCAATGCGTTCCCCCAACTCTTGCGAGGAAACTGAGCGAACACCTTCTTCGGCCAAATAACTCAGGCTACGTGCGTAAATTGGCAATCGCCGCACTACAACATCGGGAATTGCGTTGGGGGAGATGTCCATCCCGCACACTCCTTTGGAAACACCACAAAACGAGCCGCTCTGGCCAAGCACCGTTGAGGCTGCTCAAACGAGGCTGGCGCTGCATTGCGCATCTCAATTGATATTGTGAAGTATAGTGCAAACTATGGAGATGTCAAGCGTTTTTAGGCGATTCTAATGCTTTGTTTAGCTAGTGCAGGCCAAAATTTTAAGTTTATTGCCCGATTCGCAAACTGTCGTTAACCATTATTGGGGCGGCAATCCATACTCGTTAATCATCACCTTGTTAGCATCGATAATCTGAGCTTTGAGTGCTGGATTCGTCAAGGGCAACGCCTTCACTTGTAAGCCAGAATTAGCCGCGAAATAAAGCACCTCGCCATTTTCCAAATAGATTTTGGCCATTTGATCAAAATCATTGGGCATATACCCATAAACCACATATTGATCTTGATCGGGTATTTTAAACTGAGCAATCGGTGCCTCAGGAACTTCTGTCCATAAGTTAATTAAGATGCAATGCTTGCTAGTTTCTTGCCTATTGGCATCAAATGTCCGTTCGATAAAGCCAAGACATAATCCAGAATCGCAAATAAACGAGAAGGCAAAGATTTGATTGGCGTTTAAACTAGCGATTGCTTGCACAACCACATTACGAACATTTTGCGACGAAAACGATTGATCAAGCCATTCTGCAAGCACTTGCTCAGTTGAGGGCGATCCAGTGGCAAACTGCTCAGTTGCTTGCAGAGTTGCAGTTGTACGCCGGGCACGCAGCAAACGAACAACCAGAAAACTGCCAAGCAGCAAACATACAATCACAACATAGAGCCATGTCATCATCTGCTCCTCTCACTTTTTAAGTTTAAGATAATGCTTTGAGGGTTTCAATCGTTAGAGGTTTTTGGCGAAACCAGGGATACTCAAACACTCGCTCGCGCTCTTGATCAAGATCCATTGTCTCAGAAGGAAAGCCTGTGCTAGGAGTTCCTTCCGCCTTCCGAACGACTAGAATTGTAATTGGCGGTAGGTTCTGATTTTTACAATAACGCAGCAGATGATCGAGATGCCTTGCAAGACCATGCTGTGGTAACCCAACTAGTTTCCCTAAGGTTGCATAGGTCAGGGTGTGGCGCTGATAGGCAAAACTCATCAACACTTGATAAATTTGCAATCCACGCTCATATGTTGTCATCTCTGGCATAACGGCTCCTTGCTTTACTGTTGAACCCAATACCGATTATCAAGTATTTGCAATCTACCCGTCAATAGGCTATTGGTTATGGGAACAGCAATCAAACAATCATTCGTGCAATTCGTGCAATTCGTGGCTAAAAAAGCCTTTGTGGATCGAACTTTTAACGTAGCGGCGCAGAGGAAGGAGGGCTTTGGGCTAAAGGCTTTTGGCTATCGGAACAGTAATCAAGTGAATCTGTGGAATCTGTGGCTAAAAACCTAGCCTTCGTGCCATTCGGGCAATTCGTGGAAAAAAAGCCTGCGAGTCCTTTTAACGCAGAGGCGCAGAGAAAGGAGGGCTTTGGGCTAAAGGCTTTTGGCTATGGAAACATCAATCAAGTGAATCTGTGGAATCTGTGGCTCAAAGTGGATTGCTTTTAACGCAGAGGCGCAGAGAAAGGAGGGCTATGGGCTAAAGGCTTTTGGCTATGGAAACATCAATCAAGTGAATCTGTGGAATCTGTGGCTCAAAGTGGATTGCTTTTAACACAGAGCCGCAGAGGAAGGAGGGCTATGGGCTAAAGGCTTTTGGCTATGGAAACATCAATCAAACGAATCTGTGGAATCTGTGGCTAAAAACCTAGCCTTCGTGCAATTCGTGCAATTCGTGGCCAAAAAAGCCTTCGTGCCCTTCGCGGTTAAGCTGCCCTCCTGACCTCTGACCCCTAACAACTGAATCTTCCGTTACAACCGTTCGATACACGCGGCGACTGAAGCAACTGGCGGCCCAACGCGATTGAGAAATTCGGCTGGATGCAAGGCCAAAATGCGCCAACCACGCTCAGCAGTGAATCGACTGCGAATTTCAGCTTCGGTAATTGCGCGGGGCACATTGACGCTAGCAAATTCAACCCCAAACGCCAAGAGATAATAGCGGCCTTGCGGTTGCAACGCTTGGGCTAAATCAGCAATAAATGGCTCGCTATCAGCATGGTTGAACAAATGATAAAAGCCAGTATCGACGATTGCGCCAAATTTGCTTGGCAACAACGAAGGCTTGAGGCCGTCGCCAACTTCAAAGCTTAGCCGTTGAGCAACCTCGACAGGCAAGGCTGCAACTTTCTCGCGCGCTTGCTCAATCGCGCTTGGCACAAAATCGACACCGACAACACTGTAGCCAAGTTGGGCTAAGCCAATTGCCAAATCGCCTGAACCACACCCAACATCAAGCACCAGATTTTGCGGTGGAAAAGCATTAATCAGGTCGATCAAGGCTGGTTGCGGGATGGCAACATCCCACGGCGGCACAGCAGTATAGACATTGGTAAAAAAATCCAGCGGTTCTTCGCCAAATCGGCCCATCACACACCTCCTAACAATTAACGCTTTTGGGCACTATAACAAAGTAGCGTAGGCCAAAACTCAGCCCTGATACTGAATTTATAAACTAAAGAATATAAACTACCTAGTTATAATGCAGCGCATTATGCTGCTATAATGCAAGAGGAAGTATGAGAGGCATAGGTTCTAACCAGGGCAATCAAAGGAGCAACTGGATGAAAATCTTTTTGGATACTGCTGATGTTGAAGAAATTCGCCAAGGTGTGGCGATGGGCGTGGTTGATGGTGTGACCACCAACCCTTCATTGGCAGCAAAAGCAGGCCGCAACTTCCGCGATGTAGTTTTAGAAATTGTTGAAATTTGCCCCGGCCCAGTCAGTGCCGAAACCGTGGCATTGCAAGCCGATGAAATAGTCCGCGAAGGCCGTATTTTGGCCAAATGGGCACCAAATATTGTGGTTAAAGTACCCTTGATGGCCGAAGGCTTGAAGGCAGTCAAGCAATTGACCAGCGAAGGCATCAAAACTAACGTAACCTTGGTCTTCTCGGCCTCACAAGCCTTGTTGGCCGCCAAAGCTGGCGCAACCTTCGTTAGCCCATTCCTTGGGCGGCTCGACGATATTGGCCAAGATGGCATGATTTTGATTCGCGATATTGTGCAGATTTTCAAGAATTACAATATCCAAACCGAAGTTTTGGCAGCTTCAATTCGCCACCCAGTTCACGTGCTCCAATCGGCATTGGCTGGCTCGCATGTTGCTACTATGCCATTCAAAGTGCTGCAACAATTGGTCAAGCACCCGTTAACCGACAAAGGCATCGAAACCTTCTTGGTTGATTGGAAACAAGTTCCCGATGCCGCAACTGTGTTTGCTGAGTAATCAATGAGTAATGCACCTTCATCAGGGCAATCACCGGCTCCGCGTTTTCAACGCAGTAAACGCCCCCCGCTGCTTCGGAGGAAGGAGCGGGCCGGGCGCAAGCCTTGGGTGAACCCATGGAATTGGGCCAATATCTTAAGTTCGATTCGCATCATCGCAACGATTCCGTTGTTGATGTTGTTGCTTAACGACACTGCCGTCAGCTATTTCTGGGCGTTTTGGTTTTATGCAGTCGTGGCGATCACCGATTTGCTTGATGGTCAATTGGCCCGCAAATATGGCTGGGTCAGCAATTTAGGCATCTTCCTTGATCTCACTGCCGATAAAATTTACACTGCCGGAATTCTGATCTGTTTGGTAGCAACTAATCTGCTCGCGCCTTGGGCAGCGATTATTATTTTGGTGCGCGAATTTGTGGTTACTGGTTTGCGCTCACTGGCAGCAGCAGAAGGCGTGGTTATTCCATCTGGGCGCTGGGGCAAGCTCAAAATGATTGTCACAATCCTAGCGCTTGGCTGGATTATGGTTCGAGCCAATCTCGACCGCGCTGGCTGGTTTAATGCAATTGATCTTGGTGGCGGCTTAACCTGGCTCAGCCATTTATCGTCAATTGTCTTGTGGCTGGCTGTGTTGCTCACCATCATGTCGGGCGTTGAATATATCTGGGCTGCTCGCGAAATTTTCCGCCAACCACCACGCCAAAACCAAGACTAAGGAGGCTGCGTGAATTACCTGCTGATTGCTGTGATCAGTTATTTGCTTGGGTCAATTCCTTTTGGATTGCTGATTGGACGCATGGTTGGTGGGATTGATGTTCGCTCGTTTGGCTCCAAGCGTACCGGTGCAACCAATGTGCTGCGCACGATGGGGCCGCGCTATGGCGGGTTGGTCTTTGTGCTCGATGCGCTCAAAGGCATCGCGGCAATTTGGGTCGCTCGTTGGCTGTTGCCCGATAATGCTTGGGCCATGGCGCTGGCAGCAACAATTGCCGTCATTGGCCATATCTACCCAATTTTTGCAGGCTTTCATGGCGGACGCGGCGTAGCCACAGGCTTGGGCGGTGTTTTAGGCCTCTTTCCTTGGGGCTTTTTGGCAGCAGCCTTGGTTTGGTGGGTTGTTGTTTGGCTGACGCGCTATGTATCGCTAGCCTCAATTTTGGCCAGTATTGCGGCAGCGATTACGGCTGGGGTGTTTTTTGCACTCGATCAAAGCCACATCGCCATTGTTACCTACTGCGGCTTGATCGCGTTGGCGGTGGTGGTTTCGCACCGCGATAATATTACCCGCCTACGCAACGGCACCGAAAGCAAATTTGGCCAGCGCGTGAGCGTCAAATAGCTATCCAGAATCAGACAAGCTTAAATTCGTGTACAATACCAAAAGACATGATTTGTATCAGCAACTCTGGGTTTAATGGCGCGTATGACCGATGCAGCAGCAACCTTGGCACGAATTGCTGAAGAAGTCGCCCACTGCACTGCTTGCCCACTTTGTCGCACCCGAATCAATGCAGTGCCGGGCGAAGGCCCAGCCGATGCCGAAATTTTGTTAATTGGTGAGGGGCCTGGCCAACGTGAAGATGCGCTTGGTCGGCCTTTCGTTGGGCCTTCGGGCGATTTACTCGAACAATGGTTGGCCGAAATTGGCCTCGTCCGTGAACAAGTGTTTATTGCCAATGTGGTCAAATGTCGGCCACCTGGCAACCGCGACCCTGAGCCAAGCGAAATTGCTGCTTGTGCCCATTTTCTCGATCGTCAAATTGCGGCCTTGGCTCCCAAGTTGATTGCGACACTTGGGCGGCATTCGATGAACAAATTTTTCCCTGGTGGCAAAATTACCAAAATTCATGGCATTCGGGGCGTGAAACGGGTTGGTCAAACGGTATTTCTACCCTTGTTTCACCCAGCCTATGTGCTGCGCAACATGAACGCCATGCCCGATGCAATCGCCGATATGCGGCTGGTTCCACGGCTGATTGCGCGGCTCAACCAGCGCTTGCACGAAGAAGCAAGCCAACCAAGCGAGCCTGAAATCGACCAGTCAACATCGCCACCACACCAAACATCAATGTTTTAAGGTCTCAGTGCCGAAACCACAGAACATCCGATTGGTTGATTTAGCGAATAGGATTATGCATGAGCTTTTTTCGGCAACGCAGATCATTAATTGTACTGGGTTTGCTGAACACTGGCTTATTAATCGCCACATGGTGGTTGCTGTTTAATCTGTTGGGCTTAGAATTAACTGCTTTGTTTCATTCATGGCAACAGCAAGCCCCAATATGGACTGCTGGCCAAAAAACGACCGCCTTTCTCTTGCTGAGTCTGGGTTTGACCTTGCCGCGCATGCTGTGGCAATTGCTCTTGGAATGGCAAACGAGTTATCAATTTGCAGCTGATGGCTTGACGATTCGCACAATTGGCTTGCTACAATTTTATCCGTGGCAGGCAGTTGAGCAGTTGCGGCCAGCCTATAGCTACGACGATTATGTGCAACGCATCGATGTACTGATGACAAATGCATTCGGCAAAGCGCCATGGTATCGGCGCTGGTTTTATCGCCATTATTGCAATAAAGTGCCCTTGTATGCCACATCTGGCCAATTAACCAGCTTGTTAAGCCAGATCAAGCAGCATTGGCCCAATAATGCAGTTTAGGCCAGCTGGCCTACGCTGTGATCTGAAGAACTGCTACCCATCGTTATGTGGAGTGGTACGACCAAGAAGCTTTATTTAACAACTATCTCAGCCAATGGGGTTGAGATTATCCATGAAAGGAGCCATGACGACAGTGCGAGCCTGCTTGCACTGTGGTTTGTATTCGTATGACTAAAAACAAATTACGGGTTATCCCACTTGGGGGCGCATCGGAAGTTGGCCGCAACATGTGGGTTTTTGAGTATGAAGAAGATATTATCATCTGCGATATGGGCGTGATGTTTCCCGAAAGCGAGATGATGGGCGTTGATTTGGTGTTGCCCGACATCACCTACCTGCGCGATAAAGTTGCCAATATTCGCGGCATTTTGCTCACCCACGGCCACGAAGACCACATTGGGGCCGTGCCTTGGTTAATTGGCGATTTGGGCTTTCCCACGGTCTATGGCACAACCTTGACCTTAGGTTTGCTCTCGAATAAACTCAAAGAACATCGCTTGACCGATAAAGTTTCGACCAAAACGATTGCCCCAGGCGATAAATTCCAGCTTGGCTGCTTCACGATTGAGCCATTCCACATTGCCCACTCGATTCCCGATTCGGTCGGCTTTGGCTTGACCTCGCCAGCAGGCTTGGCCTTGTATATCACCGACTGGAAGCTTGACCACACGCCGGTTGATAACTGGCCAACCGAAATCGATCGTTTGGTCGATTTTGGCCGCCGCAACCCCATCGTTTTGGTGACCGACTGTGTGCGGGTGGAATCGAAGGGCTATACGCCATCGGAGCGCGTGGTTGGCGATGCCTTTGATCAAATTTTTGCCACCGCACCTGGGCGGGTGATTATGGCAACCTTTGCCTCGAACATTTCGCGGGTGCAAATGGCGATCAATGCAGCGATTGATTATGGCCGCAAGGTTGTGCCCGTTGGCCGCTCGATGGAAAATAACACCACGATTGCCCGTGAATTGGGCTATTTGGAAGTGCCTGATGGCATGTTAATTCGGCCAGGCGATATGAAAAACCTGCCCGACGACCAAATTGCCATTGTTTGTACTGGCAGCCAAGGCGAACCAATGGCGGCGCTTTCGCGCATGGCCAACCGCGATCATCGCCAAATTTCAATTCAGCGTGGCGATACGGTGGTCATTTCGGCCTCACCAATTCCAGGCAACGAAGTTTCGGTCTACAAAGTGATCGACAACTTGTATAAACTTGGCGCGAATGTGATTTATGGCTCGGATTTGCCAGTGCACGTTTCAGGGCACGCGGCCCAAGAAGAGCTGAAAATGTTGCTCAACTTGGTCCAGCCTCAATATGTCATTCCCTTCCACGGCGATTATCGCCACCTTGCCCGTTACAAGCAATTGGCCGAGGGCATGGGCTTTAATGGCGACAATGTGCTGATTGCCGAGGGTGGCTCGATTATGGAATTCAGCCAAAACTATGGCAAACTGGTTAGCCGTGCGCCAGTTGGGCATGTCTTTGTTGATGGCGTTTCAGTCGGCGATATTGGTGGTGCTGTGGTTCGCGACCGCCAAATGTTGGCCAAAGATGGCATTTTGATGGTCGTCGTTTCAGTAGAATTGCAAACTGGCAATTTGGTTGCCGGGCCAGATATTGTCAGCCGTGGCTTTGTATCGACCCGCGACTCAACCGATTTGATCGAGGGAGCCAAGGAAGCAGTGCGGGCTTCATTTAGCGAAAGCTACGTTGTGCCAGCGCGGGCCTTCAGCGATGGTGAAGAAACCGCCGAGGGCAACTCGCCAGCAGTTTCATCGCCAGCAGCGCGCAAAATCAAAGAAGTGGTTGGGCGGTATCTCTACGAGCGCACCCGCCGCCGCCCCATGGTTATTCCAGTGGTAATGGAAGTCTAAACCACAAGCAACGAAAGGCCGCCTTGGAAGTGCTCCAAGGCGGCCTTTGCGTTTAACCAAAGCCGTTGGCGGCTACTGAGCAAGCCCAGTAGCGGTCAAGGATATTTAGTTCTTGTTGACCCAAGGCAAGTAGACCTTGCGGGTTGGATCAACATTCTCAGTCACGTTGATCGTTACTGGAATTTGAACGGTTGGATTGGTTGGGTCGTTCGATTGAACACACAGGTTGACCGTGTGGAGACCAGCGGCCAAGCCATTGGTGTTGAATTCAAGTGCCACATTGGCCACACCATCGGCTGCGATCGTGCCGCTATTTGGCACTGCGCGAACCCATGAAGCTGCGTCTGGCGAACAAGCAACACCCAAATCGAGCGAAATATCGTCGAGGAAAAAGTTGCTATTGCCACCAGCTTGAATAACTGCTTCAACCCGCAAGGTGTGGGTTGTCCCAGCATCAAAGTCTGCTGAATCAATTGGCACTTCAACCAAAGTGTAGGTTGGGAAGTTGACTCGTTGTGGATTGGTTACGCGATAGACTTCGTTACCATCGATCAAGAAACGCATATAGTCGTTTGGTCGGTTGGTAGTAGCCGTGATAAACATCCAGAACGAGAGCGTGCCTTCGCTATCGCTTGAAGCGGTGAAGGTTTGCTCAAGTGACGCTTCCTCGGTTGGCACGGTTGCGTTGATGCCGCCGAACCAAGCATAGAATTCGCCAGTATGTGGAACGTCCGAGCTTGAATTTTGATCGCAGTCTGCTGTACACATAACCACATCTTGGAAGTTGGTTGAGGTTTGTGTCCAGAATGGATTGCTGCCATCGGACTCGGTGGCTTCCAAGCTACCGTCTTGTACCACTTCAGCGGCTGGAGCAGTTTGCTTGTTGCCATTCAAGCGATTGCTTGCTGGCACTGGCTTGCGGGTTGCGACTTCGCCATTGCCACTGGTTGGGGCTGGGCGGCCATTAGCAGCCAATTCACCAATCGTCCACGTCAAAGGTGCAGCACCATGGTTTTCCAAGGTGAGGGTTTGGGTGGTGATGGTGTTGATGCCAACGGTTTCGCTGATTGGCGTGGTATCCACTGCCAAACATGGCGCGTTCAAGCGCAGTTCGGCATTTTGGGTCACAGTCCCGCCGGCGGCAACCGTTACGGTGAAGCTTTGGGTCACATAGCTAGCTTTCGAAATCGTAACTGTGTAGGTACCAGCAGATGGTACGAACAAGCTATATTGCCCAGCTGCATCGGTCGTAACAGTTGAGGTCATGCCACTGGTGTAGGTAATGACGACCTTCGCACCATTTGCAGGAGCAGGATTGGTATCGCAGTTACCAGTTGCGGTAACCGTACCAGTGATTCCAGCTTGCGTAGCTGAAGGATTGACAACCATCGTGACTGGAATACTAAAGGTTTGGGTAACCACTGATGAGTAACCCAAGCTCAAGCTGCCAGTGTAGGTACCTGGTTGCAATACAGCTGCTGGATGCCAGCCAATGGCAACATTGGTGCTCGCACCACCAGCAATCACGCCAGATGTGGGAACTTCCTTCAACCATGGAAGGTTGTCTTGGTTGCCAAGCAGGGCTTGCAAGACACGATCAAGCACTAGGCGCTCGACCGTTTCGCCACCAGCAGTTGTCCCAAGGTTAACAAAGTCGGTTGCGAGGTATACAGCCTTGTAGCCATTGCGTTGGATGAAGCTACCGCCAACTGCGTTATTCACATAGCGGAAGATCACCGTTGATGAGCTACCTGGCGTGTAGTAGTCGGGGTATGGATCGGCTGAAGGTGAGTTCACGCCAGCCATCAAATTGACACCGGTTAATGCCCGATTGGCAGCACCTGGATCATCATCAATATAGGTGGAGTCGAGCATAACGCTATAGAACGAGCCTTCGTTGGTGAAGAATCCAATGTCGTTATCGGCAATGAACAGTTTGCCACCAGCGTTAAGATACTGGGTCAGTTTCGCTTCGCTGGGGTTATTCTCGGTTGCAGCCGTTGAGCCAAAGAAGAATACCGCATCGAAGGTTTGCAAGTTGGCCAAGCTACGAGCTTCGAAAGCAACGTTATCGATTGATTCGAAGGTATAGCCAAGCGCCGTCAAAGCAGTCGTTGCAGCTGATGCTGACGTAGTTGAGGTGCGCTGGACAACCAAGATTTTACCGCTCGCAGTGCTGGATCGTTCGCGGATAGTGTAGGTAAATGGTTGGGTACCATTATTGGTCAAGGTCAAACCAACCGTATCGGTGATTGGAGCTGAACCAAAGGTCACGGTACGAGTTAGGCTTGCGGGGGTGTAACCAAAAGCTGGGGTAATTGCCAGATTTTGGGTTGAAGTGACCCCATTCGTAATCGTTAAGTTGGCGCTATTTGCAGCAAAGCCAATCTTCGAAGCCGTCAGCGTATGGCTGCCTGGCTCCAAACGAATTGCAAAGCTACCATCAGCTTTGGTCTTCACAGATTGGTTGTTAATTGCCACCGTTGCGTCAGCCACCGGCGCACCGTTAGCGCTGTTGGTCACAATCCCTGCGACCGCACCAGCGGCTAAGCTGAAGTCTTGGGTAGCGGTGGTTGCATCGGCTACCGTCACAGTTTGTGATTGGGTAACATACTTAGGAGCGCTAACCGTAACGGTGGTTGAGCCAACGTTTGCCACTGGAATGGTATATTGACCAGCAGCGTTGGTGGTGGTGTTATACCCAGGCACCGAAACGTTTGCGCCAACAATTGGGCGACTTGGGGTAAAGGAATCACGCACCGTTCCACTGATTGAGCCATAGCTCAAGGTGAAGTTTTGGGTGGTGGTGACATTTTGGGTAATCGTTACGCTTGGTACAGCTTGGAAAGCACCTTGCAAGCTAGCGGTTACTGCATAGGTACCAACTGGCACAACCATGCTGTAGTTACCACTGGCGTTGGTCAAAGCGCTTGAGCCACCGCTTGTCCGAACGGTTGCACCAACAACTGGGTTGTTGTTGCTTTGAGCAACGCGACCAGTCAAGGTACCGGTTGGGCCAACTGAGCCGTTGTAAACATACAAGGCAAAGTCTTGGTCGGTGGTATCGGCATTGCCAGGAATTGCATCGCCAGCAATGTTGCGGGCAATAACTTTAACTTGGATGCTGCCGCTCGTACCTGCTGGCAAGTACACGCCTTCGATGTTGTTTTTGTTGTCGGCGGTGCCACCAGTGGTCGAAAGTGCGCCGTTGAAGACGTTACCTTTGTAGGTTTGGCCGCCAACGGTTACTTCTAAGTCAAGGTCGTTGACATAGCTGTTACCAGTCGTGCTACCTGGAGCATCAGTCCAAGCCAAGGTAATCCGCACAGGTTTGGTTGATTCAGCAATTTGGCCAATTTGGGTGAATTCTTCACCAGTTGCGCCAAAGGTGCGGGTTTGGTCAACCACAATCCGTGGGGTGCTATCCAAGGCTGGTGCCAAGTTTACATCGCCCCAACCTTGGTTGTTCGATGGCAAGGTGCCGCCAGTGCCAGTGCCGTTAAGATAACGGGTTGAAGCCAACAAATAGGCTTTCAACATGGCTGGGCTTGGCGCAACGCCACCGCCGAAGCTGGTGCGGTATTTGGTGTAGAGCAACGAAGCCGAGCCTGCAACCGCTGGAGTTGAGTGGCTAGTGCCGCTCGACCAGGTATACAAGGTTTGGCCGTTTGGATAGTGGGTGCCGCTAGCTGGGCCACAAACGCCAGTCCCATCAAAGGTGGCAATTTGCGAGGCCGGCCCCATCACGTGCGTCCCGGGAGCCATAATGTCGGGCTTAACCCGCGCATCATCGGTTGGGCCACGGCTTGAGAAGCTAGCAATATCATCGGCGTTATCAGCATTCGTTTCGCTACAGTTGTTACCATCAGCAACGCCTTCATCGCGCACGTTTTCGGTTGCGCCAACGGTGATAACGTTTTTGGCAGTCCCAGGTGAGCCAACCGTGTTAGCCCCTGAACCAGCATTACCAGCGGCCACAATGTGGGCCATTTCTTGGTTGCCAGCGGTTGTGCTGCTTGCATCACGGGTGCCTTGGTCGAAGGCTTGTGATGAAGCACCATACGCACCAGCACTGTTTGAACCCCAACTGTTGGATGAGATAGCAGCACCATGGCTATAAGCCATTGAGATAATCCCAAGGTAGTTGCTACCACCGCCACAGTTGGTCAAATCAAAGCTACCACCATTGTTGAAAATCTTGGTGCTCGACATACGGCCAAATGGCGAGATGCCTAAGCCAACACGATAGCCACCAGCAATGCCAGAGCTTGCTTCGTCAACATAGGGGAAGCCCGTCAGATTATTGTAGCTACCAACAACCCCGATGTTGAGGTTGCCGTGGCCTGCTTGGCCGTCACCAGTCGCGTCGGCAGTACAGTTGCCAACAGCGGTGATCCGTGAGCTACCAGGCCGAACCCCATTGACATAGAAGTCAGGATGGTTTGGCGAGGTCGTCCCATTATCAACACCATCATCGACAACATCGATAATTGGATATTGGGTAGGATCGGTTGGCACGCCTTGGCTTTGCAACCATGCGAGGTAGCCTGGGCCGTTTGGCACAACTTTACCACCAGCAGTGGTGACGTTACCAGCCAAAATTTGGCCTTGGCGCTCGTCCATCTTTTGGGGAGCTTCCCACGATTCAATGTTGTAGACATTGGCGCGGCGGGCAATTGGCCCCAATGCGTCTTCGCTCACTTGCACCGAAATCGTGGTGAAGTTGAGCACTTGCCATGGCGTTGCATAAACTTGGGCGCTGGCTTTCAGCACTTCGTTCACATCTTGCGCAACCGTGGCACTGTTGTAGAACTGAATCGTAACATCGACCAGACCCTTTGCATTGGGTTTGCTGGCTTTTTGGCGCAATTCAGGTGCCAAGCGATATTCTGGGTGGTAAGCACCAGCCCATTGAATCGCTACATTGCTCTTGCTAAGCGAATCGAGTTTGGCCAAGGTTTGGCCGTTTGCCCAAACGAGGTAGGCGTTGTTGGGCATGTAGATGACACGTTCGGCCCCAGCCTTGGTGATTTCATCCAACCAAGCGTCCTTGAGTGGCCCCGCAAATTGCACCAACCACAGTTGTGGGTCGGCAGTTGGGCTTTGGCTCAAGCTTGATTGCACCGTGGGAACGTTCTTTAAAGGATTAAAGCTAATCCCGCGCAAGCCAATCGTATCCAGATCGGCGGCTTGGGCACCAGCTAATTTGTTCAGGCTGTTGACGTTGCTATCGGCAACTTGCCAAACAGAAAAAGAACCATAATCGGCAATTAACGTGCCATTTGTGCGGACAAATTTATTAGCTGGGCTGTTGGGTTCAACGAGGAATTTGGTCGTCGCAGTCGGAGCACGCAATACTTCTGCACGGGCTGGTTGCGCCGCACCTTGAAGTCCCAATGAGAGCGTCATCGCAATGAGGGCTGCTTGCCGAATGAAGGGGAATTTGGCCATGCCATCCTCCACACACGTGTGTGTATGTAATACCAGTCAATTTCCAAGCGGTACGATGGTGAGCAAGTGGCTAAAATGTCAAAATACGAATACTACGCTGCATCCCTCCTTTCATCAAAAGGGGATTGTCGCAAATGAGTGAGAGTTATAGCTTAAAGAAGCCCGTTCACTGGTTCTCGGCGTATGTTAACGCTTCAGTTTGAGGCGCTATGGGGCAACAATCTCTTAAATCCATATCCCGTTGGGGATAGGACTATTGTACTAGCAAGCATTTCTTTATGCAAATTTAACCATATTGCTCATTCTAATCAGCAAAAGCTTCGTTTTGCTTAACTTAAATCGCTTGCAAATGCGCATTTTTAGCGATCTTAGACCAATGAGTTTCAAAAGCGAGGTATGTAGTTAGCTATGATCACAACTAAACAGCTAATTAGGTTTAGTTCTAGTACTTTTGTTACTCTCAGGTCGCGCAAGCTATACAATTACCCATCAATTCAAATAGCTCAATCCAAAGATTGATGTCTGCTGATCAAGCCGTGGTATAATCGCGATTAATCGATACGTATTGGTTCGCGGGAGTATTAAGCGCGTTTTTGCAGAGAGTAGCTGGCTGGTGCAAAGCTACATCAAGCGCCCAACTCGCCCGTTTATTGCCCCACCAGGGAACAGCCTCGGCTGCGTAGTTGGTGGCGGGTGCGCCCGTTATTGCGCCTACAAGTGATGTGCTTCGGCTCATAAGCAGGGTGGTACCACGGGGTTTTGCTCCGTCCCTCGCATGAGTTCGGGGTTTTTTGTTTTAGATTTTGCCAATTCAGATATGATTAACCAAGGAGTTGAGTATGGCCACTCGTTATGACAGTAGCGTCACCGAGCCAAAATGGCGCGAACGTTGGGAACGTGATGGAATTTATCGTTTCGAGCCAGACAGCGATAAACCAAAACATTATGCAGTCACCATGCTGCCCTATCCATCGGGCAATTTGCACATCGGCCACTGGTATGCCATGTCGCCCAGCGATGTGCATGCCCGCTATATGCGCATGCAGGGCTACAATGTCTTTTTCCCAATGGGCTTCGATGCCTTTGGCCTGCCCGCCGAAAACGCCGCGATCAAAAATAATTTAGATCCGCGCAAATGGACCTATTCCAATATCGAATATATGCGCGGTCAGTTGCAATCAATGGGCATGATGGTCGATTGGCAGCAGCAGATTATCAGCGCCGACCCTGAATATTATCGCTGGAACCAGTGGTTTTTTATTCAGTTTTTCAAACGTGGCTTGGCCTATAAAAAATTCTCAGCTGTCGATTGGTGTCCCAAGTGTAATACCACCTTGGCCCGCGAACAGGTTGTGGGCGACGAACGCCGCTGCGAACGCTGCGATAGCTTAGTCACCAAGCGCGATTTGGATCAATGGTATTTCAAAATTACGTCCTATGCCGATGAATTGCTGGATTTCTCAGGCTTGGATTGGCCAGAACGCATTACCTCGATGCAACGCAACTGGATCGGGCGCTCGGAAGGTGCCGAAATTACCTTTAAATCTGAGGCTGGAGATCCAATCACGGTCTTTTCAACCCGCCCCGATACCTTGTGGGGCGCAAGCTTTATGGTCTTGGCTCCCGAACATCCCTTAGTTGCCAAATTGACCAGCGCCGAGCAAAAAGCCAGCGTCGATGCCTATGTCGCCGAAGCAATTCGCAAAACCGAAGTTGAGCGCCAATCAACCGACGACGAAAAACCCAAAACTGGCGTTTGGATCGGTGCTTATGCGATCAATCCGGCGAGCCAAGAGCGCGTGCCAATTTGGATTGCCGATTATGTGCTGATGACCTATGGCACCGGGGCGATTATGGCCGTGCCAGGCCACGACGAACGCGATTTTGCGTTTGCCACAACCTTTGGCTTGCCAATCAAACGTGTGGTTGTGCAAGCAGAGCAAACCGCCGCAACGCCCTTGGAAGCAGCCGAGCCAGCCTATGGCACGGTGGTTAATTCAGGCCAAATTGATGGTTTAAGCTCAACAGATGCCAAAGAAGCAGTCATTAAATGGTTAGAAGCTGAACAATTGGGCAAACGGGCAATCAACTATCGCTTGCGCGATTGGTTGGTCAGCCGCCAACGCTATTGGGGCACGCCAATCCCAATGATCTATTGCCCAACATGTGGTACTGTACCCGTGCCGGAAGATCAATTGCCTTTGTTGTTGCCCGATGAGGTCGATTTCAAGCCAACTGGCGAATCGCCCTTGAAATTGCACCCAACGTGGCGATTTACCACCTGCCCCAATTGTGGCGGCGAAGCTGAGCGCGATACCGACACCATGGATACATTTGTCGATTCATCGTGGTATCAAACGCGCTACTTAAGCCCCCACGATGCCAACGCACCATTTACCAAAGCCATTGCCGACAAATGGTTGCCAGTTGATCAATATACTGGTGGGCGCGAACATGCAGTGATGCACTTGTTGTACACTCGCTTTTGGTGGAAGGCCATGCGCGATATGGGCTTGGTCAGCGCCAACGAACCAATGACCCGCTTGATCAACCAAGGGGTGATTTTAGGCGAAGATAGTAATAAAATGTCCAAATCACGCGGCAACGTGATTGACCCTGATATGCTGGTAGCCCAATATGGGGCCGATACCGTGCGCACCTTCTTAATGTTCATCGGCCCATGGGAGCAAGGTGGACCTTGGAACAATCGCGGCATCGAAGGTTGTGTGCGTTTCTTAGATCGTGCTTGGCGCGTCGTAACCGATACGCCGCAACGCCACGATGCAGCGGGCAATGCCAGCACCTTGGAACGCCAAACCCATCGCATCATCAAAAAAGTTGGCGATGATATTCAACGGTTTGCCTTCAACACCGCGATTGCTGGCTTGATGGAATTCGTCAACGAATTGATGAAAGCACGCGAAACCGATGTTTATGGCAGCGAACAGTGGCGCAAAGCCAGCGAGGCCTTAACCTTGTTGTTAGCCCCAATCGCGCCGCATATTGCCGAAGAATTGTGGGAATTCTTGGGCCATAGCGAAAGCGTGCACTTGCAAGTTTGGCCAAGCTACGACGAAGCCTTATTAATTGATGAATCAATTGAATTGCCGGTGCAAATCAATGGTAAAGTTCGCGGTAAAATACAGGTAGCCGCCAGCGCCGATGAAGCAACAATTATTGCAGCCGCGTTGGCCGATGAAAAAATTGCACCGTTGGTCGAAGGCAAGACCATCGTCAAGCAAATTGTTGTGCCAAACCGCTTGGTCAACATCGTCATTAAATAAGTGTTTGGCGTTGCAACGGAAGGGTCGTAGAGAAACCCTTCCGTTGGCCAAACCAGAAGCGAGATACCTTGGCAATCGGGAAACCTTGCCAGCATTCAAGGAGCCTGCATGACCAGCTATTATCAAATGTTCAAGCAGCACGAAGAAGTCATTGTCGATCGCGTTATCAACGCATTACAAAGCCAAATTCCCACCTACGGTTCAATGCCCAGAGATGATGTGCGCAAACGGGTAATAGCTGGGCTTGATCCATATGCCTGCGATCTCGACAGCGACAAACCCCAGGCTTTCCCTGATTATTGGCGACAAACCAGTTATTTACGCGCCCAACAAGGCATTCCGATTGGCGCTTTCTTAGAAGTATTGCTCGTTTCCACCGATATTATGATTAAAAGCTTGCGCGAAGCCTACAGCGATAGTACCGACGATCAAATTAATGTGATTGAAAAAGGTCATCAAATTACTACCGCCGCAATCGCCGGGGTCTACGAGGGCTTTCAGCAGCACAAAGATGAAATTATTTCATCGCAAACCTATGCGCTGGCCGAAGTTTCATCGCCAATCGTGCCCGTCTATGAGGGCGTGTTGGTCTTACCATTAATTGGCTCCATCGATTCAATGCGTGCAGGCCAAATTATGGAATCGCTGCTTGAATCGATCAATAGCTATAGCGCCGATGTGGTAATTTTAGATATTACTGGCGTGCCAGTCATCGACACTGGCGTTGCAAATTATCTCTTACAAGCTGCCCGTGCCGCGCGCTTGCTTGGCTCAACCGTTGTCTTGGTTGGCATCGGAGCCGAAATTGCCCAAACCATCGTTCAATTAGGTATCGATTTAACCGGCATTATCACCCGCGCCAACTTACAATCGGGCATTGAATATGCCTTAGATTTACAAGGCTTGGCTATTCGCCCACGCTAATCACGCCCAAACGCTGTTAAATCAGCATAGTTAGAGACTCGGCAGATCGCAGTAGGTTGGTATTTTTTATCGCAATCCAAAAAACCTAACTTTTAGGAGGGCTCGCAACTGTGGCAGATTTAGCAGCTTTTTATACCAAACACTTCGATGAAATTATCGAAGCCACGATCGGGGTCATTCAAACCAATGTGGTTGAATATAGCAAAATGCCGCGCGAGGAACTTAAGAAACGCACAGTTGCCTCAATGGATGCATTAATTCAAGATTTGCGTGATCCAGAGAAGCATGCCTATCAGCAACATATGCGCGACATCAGCTACGATCGCTTTCGCCAAAATATTCCTTTAAATAGCGTTCAACAAGTGTTGCGCAGCGCCAACCAAGCCACTGCTAGCGTGTTACGCAACTATTATGCAGACGATCCGGTCTTCTTGCTCGAAATGCTCGACCGCTTACATGAGCTAACCGCCGAAGGCATGATGGGCATGTTCAATGGCTATGAAGATGCCCAAGTCGAAATTATTTCCAACCAAGAATCAGCCCTCGCTGAGGTTTCATCGCCAATTGTGCCAGTCTATGGCGGCATTTTGGTACTGCCGCTGATTGGCTCGGTCGATTCGCGTCGTGCAGGCCAAATTATGGAAGCCTTGCTCGAAGCGATCAATACTTATAGCGCCGATGTGGTCATTTTGGATATTACTGGCGTGCCAGTCATCGATACTGGCGTTGCCAACTATCTCTTGCAAGCAGCCCGCGCCGCCCGTTTGCTTGGCTCAACCGTCGTGTTGGTCGGCATCGGGGCCGAAATTGCCCAAACGATCGTTCAATTGGGCATTGACCTAACCGGCATCGTGACCCGCGCCAACTTGCAAGCTGGGGTTGAATATGCGCTCGAATTGCAGGGCTTGGCAATTCGCCCGCGCTAATACCAACCCATACGAGCCACATCAGCGAGTTTTTAGCGCTTGATGTGGCTCTTTTTTGCAATAATTTGGCCAATTGCTGCTTGCAACGTTGCTGCTGTCGCCACAGTGTTCAAATCGGCTCCCATACTCACCAATGATTGAGCAACATCAGGCCGAACCCCAATTAAGGTTGTTTGTGCTCCCAGCAAGTAGGCTGCACGCAAAATCCGTTGCATGCCAATTGCGCCCTGATCATCAATCAACTGCACCCCAGTCAAATCAATTAATAAGCGTTGTACAGCTTGCTGATTGAGTGATTCCATCAATACCCGCTGGCATTCAGCAATTCGTTGCTGATCGAGCACGCCAATCAATGGCACAACCAACACGCCAGGCAAAACCGGAATCGTTGGAAACGACAGTGCTTGCACCGCCTGCGCCAATTGATTGCGCTGTACTTTTTCTTGCTCAAGCTGTTCTACCGTGCTACTCAGCCGTCGCCGTTCTTGCTCAAGCAGCGCCGTGCGCCGTTCCAATTCAGTAATATCACGAATAAACAACATTGTGCCTTGAATTTGCCCAGCACTATCCAAAACTGGCGAGACCGTATTTTCAAGCAAACGCAATGGCTCACCTAAGGCCAAGGTTTGAATAAAAGGCTGAAATGGATCTTGGGCTAATGCCTGCTGCAAGGCCGCAACATCATCAGTAGCAACCCCAATTGTGGCTAAATTATCCTGAAGTGGTTGTTGATTCTGCAAGCCGAGTTGTTGAGCAGCATAATTGAGATACACCAACATGCCTTCACGATCAACCACAACCATGGCCTCGCTCATCGTTTGCAGCGCATGCTGCACCGCCACTTGTTTGGTTTGAAATAAACTCCCACGCAGCACAATGTAGGTTAGGCTTAAAACCAATGGCACGGTTTGCAAAATACTCGCGAGCTGCCCACTTGAATCCAACTTAATAATTCCCAAGACCGAGTTAGTAAGTGCTGCAAATAGAATTGCGAACATGAGCCAGCTAATCGAGCGCCGCGTTGCCGGATTACGCCAAAATGCCGTTGCCAACAAACCAAGCTGAACCAACCAACCAAGGCTGAATAAACCCAACATCAAACCAGCCGCCGCGCCAGCAATTGGCCGATAAATCCCTTTCGATAGTTGAATGCCTGCCGTAAACCAGCCAAATTGCCCAATCAGATCAAGTGCTAACACGCCAATTGCGCCAACATACACCAGACTGATCCAACGAATTGGGCGCTGGCCTTCCCACCACTGAGGCATAAACAGCGCCGCAAACAGTAGCAGCATTAATAAACACAACAGGCCTAAGCTTATAAGCGCAACACAAACCAACATATATGAGGCCGTCGGATCAGTGTTTAGATTTCGAGCCAGCGCCGTGCTATTGATCACGACCAAGCACAGGGTTAAACAAAAGAAGATTCGGGCAGGCCGATACTGGCTTGCTCGCGCCAGAATAAACGTACCTAAAGCAGTTTCAAGGACCACAAATACCAGATTAATCCAATAAGCAAGCATCGAAGTTGTATCCTAGGTTGATTGGTGTAACCATGCTATGATAGCTGATCACCTAGCCCTTGCACAGCTTTACAAACCAAGTTTTATGCTCAATCTTGCTAATTGTAATCGTTTGCTCATCCAGCATTTGCCTACAAACCAATGCCAAGTTGAATTGCTTATTGCAACCAGCGAGCTTATTTTCGCTGCTGCAACGTGCGCCATGGCTTAGCTCGGTAGCATGCATATACCGCGAACATCGCCGAAAGCAGCGTTACCACAGCCCAACCTGATCAGCATCACTAAAATATACGTGCTCGAACTCAGTCATAAACCCATTAATCAGCAATAAATCAATCCCTATCGTTCCAAAGGTTCTAGTTGAATAGCTCTTTTGCCAGATAAACGAATTCAAGAGTAATACACCTATCGGAAACCAGATAAATGCTGCAAAATTTAAATCATGGCGAGGATCGTTAAGCCCCCAAGCAATAATGGTTGAAGTTTAAAAAATCGAGATATAGCTCGCTAACGAATACAGACCAATATTAATCAGATAAAGATATTTTTGGATGCTAACCTGCTGCCAGCGGTGTGCTTTTGCTTTTGGAACTTGGTACATAACTACTTCTCCTATTTACAAGAATCTTGATACTGCTCTTCTCGAAGCCTAATCGACTTTTTCGCGTCAACATCGTTGATCATGTCACACCACGTCACTATTGCCTGGTGAATTTCACTAATATCTCCTTTTTGGAGCATAGATTCAGGTATTTTTTCAGTAAAAGCTGTAATATGATCATACAATTGCTGAATTCGAGCACGACTTGCAGCACTAACTGATCCTTCTTTTTCAATAATACTGCTAATATGACTTATTTCAACTGAATAATAATCAAATAATTGCACAAATCCAATCACATTGCCTGAGCCTAAACTTAAATTCCACCATGCTTTAACTGGCCATTTTAGTGCAGCATTGTAATTGTAGATAAAGTGTCTTGATAATTGACAATAAAGTTGTGCATTGGAAAGATAGTTCATAACGTTTGCTTGATTATTCTGATCAGCTGCACTCAAAGCAAAATCAAGCTCTTCAATGCAGTTATACCAACTAAACCATAAGGATTGCCCTGTTGTAGCAATTTGCCCACGCTGGCGTGCTTCGATAACTTTTAAATTGTGATTAATTGTATAACTATAGAAACTAAGCACCAAACAGCTAATCAGCGAGGCCGCCAGCAACCAACGTTGAAATGTATTCATAGCCATTCCTTTACTACTAGTGTAAATTAGCCGACCTTTTAGAGGCCGGCTAACTTACACGTGATTCAAACTAGCTACTTGTTACAAGGACCACTCTTATAATCAATTAAAAAGCTTTTATTATATAAATTAGGGTTTAACTCTTTTCTTGTAACATTATCGTAAAGTGGAATATCCCAAGATACTTTTAACTGCATATCTCGATTAATATTTTGCTTCTTACATGCAACAGTAACAAAAACTACAAAATAATCTCGTTGCTTAACCAGTACAGATTGCTGAAATGGCACTCGTAAGACTTTTATTTTTGTATTAGGATTATCATCCCAATCATTTAATATCATAGTGTTTACTAAAGATGGTCTATCTCCCATATCTGGCGTACTTTCTGGGAATAATTGGGATACATCACCAACAGTAATGGGGACTGAAAAGAGTTTTGAAACCATATCAACTGATTTAATCAAATCCCCAATAAATTGATCAAACCAAAGCTGATTACCCTTAAATCGAGTTGCATCACCTCCAAAGGTTGCATCACTCAAATAATCACCTTGCGCAGCATTGCCAGTTAAACCATTACCTGAGGACACAAATTTAACAGTCACGGGATCATCTTTGGAGCCTAAGGTAACGCCAGCATTATCAGCATCATAAATATCACATGAATCTGCTGGCCAAGACTGTCCAGGTGTCACATAACCATTAGAGATTGAGCCCAATACTTCTAGTTGCGATCCAAAATCACCATCATTCACCCCAATATCATATGGTTTTGTAATCACTAGCCCAAAATCAAGCCGTTGTAATAATGAGCAATCTTTGCCAATCGTCGTGCGCTTCCATGTCCACTTCTTTTCATCAGGATCACCCAATGCTTCAATAGTGGAGTTGGGTTCAAGCAGCTTGCCAAACCAGTAATCGTCAGCATAGCTCGCATTCGTAAGCGCTGGCAGCTCGAATATAGAGCTTAACGATGCACTAAGTGAATCATCTAAGCCTAGATCGATTAATGTAGCCTCTCTGGTTCCATGACGTTGGATATATAACGAGAGATTTTGATTAAGTATTGAAGGGTTAGCTTGCGGCCCAAAGGGTTGTTGACGGAGCGCAAAATAAAGAGCTTCAAATGTTCCAGTGGTGTCTTGAAGCTCAGCCACAATATCGCCTGGCGTACCCAGGCTAGAGTGATACAAATCACCAGTCAAGGCAAATGGATAAGTCAGATTGCTATAATGCACTTGCCCCGCCACATCCATATATTCATCATAAATAACCAAGGAGTTTATTGTCATTGTTGTTGGGGTAGTAGTTCCAGCTAATTCAGCAAGTGGTACATTCAAATACGTCACGCCAGGCACATCAATCGGGCCAGCGATGCTTGCTCGCGGACTGAGCAAGGCAACCTTATCAATTCGGGCGATTGGTGCAGAAGCCCAACTAGGTGCAATAAAGCGAATTTTGATCGTTTGATTTTGGAATTGCTGAATCGGCAATTGTGCTATCTTCCAGCCATCGTTAAGCGAATGATACAGTTGATTCTGATCGATTCGGGTAATAGTTGTAAAATTGGCCCCTGAAAGTACTTCAACAGCCAAATGATGTTGAGCATTGCCATGATCCTTATTGCCAACTTGATAGACAAAGCGCAAGAATTGGCTATCACTGGCAACTTCAAAACCAGAACTTGTAACATGCTGCCAAGTCTGTGAGATTTCGATAAATGCATGATCAGGGGCATGGTAGGCTGCTTGTTTTGCCCGGGTTGCGCCAGCAATGAGCTGAAGATTATCCAGCCAAGACGTGGAATAGCCATGACCTTGATGCCTAAATTGGAGTTTAATCGTTTGGCCTTGAAATTGAGCCAAACCTAAACGTGCTTCATGCCAACCATTATTTGGGTCATTGCCATGACCATAGACCAAACCTGCATCAATCGGCGTAACGATTTCAAAGCCATCGCCACTCAATACATAAACCTCAATCACCGAACGCCACCACGCATCAGGGTGTTGGGTTTTATAGTTAAATTGGAGGGCTTCAGTATCGGATAAGACAGTCCATGCATCGCTGGTAAAGTGTGCATTATTCCCAGCAAATCGCACAACCTGTCGATTCGAATCACTTGTTTCGAGCATAATTGGCGTATGCTCGCTGCTCGACCAGCCAGTTAAAACGTGGCCGACTTGAACATTATCCAAACGCAAATAGGCGGTATTATGGGCTTCCAACGTGAATTGAAGCTTAATTGTTTGATCTTGGAAGCGCTGCAAATCAAGCGCTAAAGCTTGCCAACCTTGATCTGTTGAGCCAAGCAAAGAATTAGCAGGAAGTGGATGGATAATTTCAAAGTTACGCCCACTCAAGATGTTGATTGCAACCCGCTGGCGTGCAGTAGGATTATCGCTAAAGCCAGTTTGATAATCGAAGTGCAGCTGTTGCGCAGTCAGCGGAACAGTAAAATCGAGCGAGGTAAGCTGCGTTGCATGGCCATGCAGATAGACATGATTGCCTTGGGTTGGATTCTGATCAAGGCTAAGCAATTGATGATTTTGGGTTTGCCAAGCAGGCACATCTTGGACAAGCTTTAGTTGTCTCATCTGGCTGCTTGGGCGACCATAGGCATCATTAATGAACTGTAGCTTGATGGTTTTCCCACGATAGCCAACCAGATCAAGTCGGCCCTGTTGCCAGCCTGCTTGGCTCGAACCCACAAAGGTATGACCTTGGGGGAACTCAAGAATTTCAAAGTTTTCGCCACTTAATATTGTTATCAGTAGCCGGCGGGTAATAGCAGGATCATCAAGATCGCCGAGCAGATATTCAAAATGAATACTGGTCGCAGTAGGTGGCACGGCAAAAT
Organism: Herpetosiphon llansteffanensis; assembly: GCF_003205875.1. GTDB lineage: Bacteria > Chloroflexota > Chloroflexia > Chloroflexales > Herpetosiphonaceae > Herpetosiphon > Herpetosiphon llansteffanensis. Next base: position 75,892 of record NZ_PUBZ01000147.1, on the reverse strand, counting down.
CAACACTACTGGCCCTTGTTTGAAGTCCTTCAAGATTGATGAGTGGCTGTTGCGGTTCAGCTAATATGAGCTGAGGTTGTTCAAAATCAGCGTTTTCAATCACATCAAAGGCCATAAAATCTTGCCCAAAATCAACGTTTAATGCAGTTCCTGAGGGGAGTGCTGCTGTCTTGGTTCGCACAAACCTTGCATTTGAAATATCCCAACCAGGCACAGCCCTATTTAAGCTGAAACTATCAATCGAGGTAACTTGGGGATGATGTTGCCACCAATCGTTGATGATTTTGATTTTGATCGTTTGACCACGAAATGCCTGAAGATCAAGCACTGCTTCATGCCAACCATCAGTTAAGCGTCCTTGCAAACTCCATTGATCAATGTTGGTTATCGTTGCAAATGCTGCGCCACTCAAAATCTCAACAAAAAGCGGCGCACTTCCATCGCTCTGCCAACGCCCAGTACGATAGCGAAACGAAAGGCTTTGAACTTGCTGATTTAGGTTTATCGGGGCGGAAATAAGACTGGCACTTGCACCAGTAATTACCGCATACGCCCCAATCAAATAATCATTGTGAATTGCAAATTCGCCACTATTCGATAGCTCCCAATCGGGGATTTCTTGAGTTAAACGCAGATTGCGCACGTGGGCCGATGGCTGATCAACCCACCACCAATCGTTAATAAAGCGCAGCTTAACCGTTTGGCCACGAAAGGCTTGAATATTTAAGCGACCTGTTTGCCAGTCAAGCCGATATTGGCCCTTAATGCGCCAATTGCTAATGTTGGTAACAGTCGCAAAATTTGCTCCACTCAACACTTCTACGTGCAGCGGGGTCATGCTATCAGCGGTTTTACGCCCAACTATGTATTCAAACAGCAGCATTTGGCTAGCATCGGGCACAACCAATGCTTCGGTTGTAAAGGCTTGGCCTGCATTTTCGATGCTGAATGATTCAGGGCTAAACGTTGCCAAAATTTCTTGATCGCGAGCAAATTCGCAGTTCAATGGGTAGTTTGTAGATGGTAAAGCTTGGTTAGTATGCTTGACTGAGGCATTTTGCGGCTGATTTGGTGCTGGATCTAATTCAGGTAAATCAACACTGGCAGCAGGCTCAGGGCACGGATCTGGTTCCAAATCAAAGGGTGAATATTCGGTGGCGGCAACCGATAGCTCGCTATCAATATAAAAGACATCTTGATCAGTTTTGGGCAAAATAGTTGCAACATTCGAGGGCTGGCCGCTAGTCAGCACTTGATAATCATCAGCATCAAGCAGCATATCGTTTAATGCGGCATGCTTGGCGACGGGCTGAACAGTGGACGCGGTTGATTGAACAGCTTTTGAAGGGACGATACCAATCATCATACTACTTACAATCAACATACTCATAACACGGCGTATTGGAATCATCGCAGCCTTCCTTGTGATGTAGAAACTGACAATCGTAGCGCTACAATCAACCCTAGATACACAAACCACAGATTTTTGGCATGCGAGAAGCACCAATTTGCTAAATTGGCTAAAATGAGCGTAATTTGGCTCGGAATGAGGTGGCACATGGCACGCTATAAAAAGTGGTTTTGGGGAATTGTAGGCAGTTCGATCGTGGTATCAATTCTTTGCATTGCTGGGCTGAAATTCACTGCTGGTAAACGTAGCAGTTACGACTATGACACTGCGTATCCGTTGGAATTTGGCTATGCGCAACCTGGAAGCTTAGCAATTATCCATAATCAAGTAAGTCTTGCTGATCAGCAAAAAGCAATTATCTACTATCCAAGTGATTTATCTCGTGCTTATCCAGCAATTATTTGGGGCAATGGCACGATTGCTTCGCCAGCAAAATATGCTGGTTTATTCGAGCATCTGGCAAGTTGGGGATTTATTGTGATTGATAGTTATAGTGAAACTACTGGCGATGGTGCGGCAATTATTCAAACGCTCGATTATTTAATTTCCGCTAATGCAGATCCAAGCAATAATTTATTTCAAAAAGTTCAGCTTGATCGAATTGGCGCGGTTGGTACATCGCAAGGCGCAACCGGAATAATCAATACCTACAATCGCTATCCACAAGGGCAGATGATTAAAACGTTGATCACCAATGCGCTACCACAGCAACGCTGGACAGATGAAGCACACACCTATGATCCAAGTTTAATCGCCGTTCCATGGCTCATTTTGAGTGGAACCCGCGATCTGATTGTCTCGCCTGCTGCGGCCAACCAAAGCAGTTTAGAGCAATCAAGCGTCCACAAGGGCTTTTTGGCAATGTCGGTTGGCGCTGGACATACCGAAATTGAAGCCGATGGCGGCAGTTATCGCGGCTATTTAACTGCTTGGCTGCGCGCATATCTCGCTGCCGATTCCAACGCATTGAGCATATTTGAACCAACCCATGGCGAAATTTGGGCGAATCCACATTGGACGCATGTTGTGGAGTATTCAAGCGCCAAATAAGCAAAATTGGCCTTACGACAACCAATCAAAGAGTTAACGAGCAAAAAGGCTGCTTTTCGCTTGACACAGAACGCATGTTCTACTATACTCACAGCCAGCATATTTGTTCTAACGTTGACTCACAGGAGGTTCGCTATGGCCATTACAAGTCGCGATCTACGTTCAGCGGAGGTTGTGCGCCGCACGAGACCTACCACCGTCATTACCCTGCCACAAACGCGGCAGCGGTATGCGAGTCGCTCGATGTCGTTTGGTGTGCATAACAAGTTTGCCTATGCCATCACCATTATTTTGGCGTTGATTTTGGCCAATGCGATGTTCAGCCCAATTGTCTCGTGGTTCAAAGTTAAGTACGACGATGTGAAATATGGCCGCCCGCGCACAATGCAAACCACCGCATTTGTTGGCCACGACGAAACCAACGGTTTGCCTTCGCACTTTGTCGCAATGAATATGGAACGCCGGATCGTCATTGTCGAAATGCCTGGTGGCGACCCAGCCAAGGCCCGCACAATTGTTGGCCCATACCTCTTTGGGTCGGGCGAAGATTTAACGCCTGTCAGCCTGCGCTTTGCTGATGTCAATGCTGACCAACGTTTGGATATGTTGGTGAGCGTCAAGCAAGAAGAGATGGTCTATATCAACGATGCCAGCAGCAACCAATTTCGCATGATTACCAGCGAAGAGCTTGCCAAACTGCAACAATAATTTTTGAAATTTCAGGGCAACCGAGAGTCAACAGCAAATATGTGAGTATCTACACCACTTCAGAGTCGCAACTGCGGCTCTGAAGTTTTTTAGCCCCAACTTGCACAATCGTTGAAAATTTGCTATACTTGATGACGTTGCTTTAGCAGCAAATCCCTTAGCCGATGTGGCGGAATTGGCAGACGCGCTACGTTCAGGGCGTAGTTCTCGCAAGGGAGTGTGGGTTCGACTCCCACCCTCGGCACCAAAAAACAATCGCGAATATTCGCGGTTGTTTTGTTTTAAACCCGCTACATCAGCACTAAACTGCTGTGATAAGATATTGGATATTATTTGTTTAATGCCGAGGTATAGGGATGAAACCACTTAACCTCATTCTTTTTGGCCCCCCAGGTGCGGGGAAATCGACTCAAGCAGCCTATTTGGATAAATTAGCAGCGATTGATTCAATCTCGACTGGTCAACGTTTGCGCCAAACTGTCGAAACTGGCTCTGAATTAGGCCAAGAGGTTGCACAGGTCATGGCCGCTGGCCGCTTGGTCGACGATACATTAATGAACAAGCTTTTGAATGAATGGCTGCTGACTATTCCCAGTGAGGTTGGCGTGCTGCTCGATGGCTATCCGCGCACGCTGAGCCAAGCCCAAAGCCTTGATCAATTGATGCAAGCAATCAACCGCCCGCTTGAAGTGGTCATTGCGCTCACGCTCTCCGATGAAGAGGCAATTCGGCGCTTAAGTGGCCGCCGCATCTGCCGCATCAAAGGCCAGCCCGACCAAATTTTGCACATCAGCGATCAAGCAGCCTTAGACCATTGTCGGGCTAGTGGCGGCCAACTGATCGAGCGCGATGATGATCGACCAGATACAATCAAACGTCGTTTAGCTGAATATAATGCCAAAACTGAGCCATTGCTCCAATTCTACGGCGAACGCGATTTGTTGATTTTGATCGATGCTGATGGCACGCCAAATGAAGTTTCTGCTGCAATTGAGCAAGCCTTGCAACAACGCTTTAATGGCGCAGAGTAGCACCTAAACATTAATATAACGCTTATTAGCTTTTATCAAAAACGTGCTACACTACATGCAGGTGCAGCAATGCACAAGCTATCAAGGAGGACTTTCAATGGCCAAGCCATTAGCAGTTAGCGATGCCGAATTTGAATCAGCAGTGATTAATTCCGATATTCCCGTTTTGGTTGATTTCTGGGCACCATGGTGTGGGCCTTGCCGCTCAATCGCCCCAGTGCTCGAAGAATTGGCCGATGAATACCAAGGTAAATTGTTAATTGCCAAGGTAAACACCGATGAAGATAGTGGCAACGCCATGAAATTCGGAGTTCAAGGTATTCCTACCTTGATCTTCTTCCAAGGTGGTCAAGAGGTCGATCGGATTGTTGGCGCAGGCCCCAAGAAGATCTACCAAGAACGCATCGAAGCGATTCTTAACCAAACAACCGAAGCCTAATTACGCTTACTCGTAAGCGACAGCAGCACTAATCGTTGTGATTGGTGCTGTTTTTTATTGCCCAGCAATTGTTGCCATGCTACACTGCCAACAGCACAATTGCGCATTTGATGATTGGGGTTTGGCAATGCGACGAGCATTCAATCAACTTGGGGCTTGGTTGTATCGGGCGCTGCCTGGGCTTGGCCAACGTTGGGCCAAACGCTTTCAGGTACAAACAGTCGCGGCCCACATTCCATGGACGGCGGTGCGTGGAACATTGGCCCAGCAACGAATTAGTTTAATTACAACTGGCGGCGTGCATCTGCGCAGCGATCCAGCTTTTGATATGCACGATCCCCATGGCGACCCCAGCTTTCGTTTGATTCCTGCGGATACTAAACCCAATGATTTGATAATTACCCACGATTATTATGATCATCGTGATGCAGATCGGGATGTGAATATCGTGCTGCCAATCAGCCATTTTCAACAGCTGGCAGCGCAGGGCACAATTCAGCAACTTGGGCCATGCTACAGCTTTATGGGTCATATTACCGACGAGCATATTGATACATTAATTAACCAAACCGCGCCAGCAGTTGCCCGAAATTTACGTGCAGCCGGAATTACAGCAGCAGTATTGACTCCTGCCTGAGGCATTTGTAACCAGTCCGTGGGACTGATTGCGCGGGTCTTGGAAGCGGCTGGGATTAGTACAGTCAGCTTTTTTCTGCTGGCTGAAATTGCGCAACAGCTTGGCGTGCCGCGCGGCTTGAGCGTCAAGTTCCCCTTTGGCCATGTGTTAGGCGAGCCAGATAATAGTGTTCAGCAACAACTGTTGATCAACCATGGCTTAGATCTCTTGATGCAGGCCAGCCAAGCAGGCACATTCGTGCAATTGCCCTATCGTTGGAAGCGCGAAGATTGGGCTGGCTTGGCACAAGCGCAACAGGCTGATTTAGCGCAATCAGACGCACAATAATTATAAAAACATGGTATGATTTTGAGCCATAATCAAGCATTTGCAACCTAATTAAATTAATGAAACTGAACGGTGGCCCCACGATGGAAGAACGCGATCAAATTGATGCCAGCCTTCAGGAAAATCTCCTATCGTTTCGGATCGACACACTCACGATTTTGGTCTATTTGTGCTTGGGCTTTGGGGTATTTTGGTTTGCCATGTTGCTGACCCAAGTTACTGGCAATCCAGGTAATTATGCGCGCAGCGGCCCGCCATGGGCTTTGTTTGCGGTTGGCACAGGCGTGGCATTTTTGGGCTTGCGCTACAACAAAATTCGCTTAGCCCGGGGTGCATTCTTCTTCTCGATTGTGGGCACGCCAACCATTAGTTTGTTTCTCCTGCCTGGCACAACCCAATTTATGGCCTACTCGCTGGTGCTCGCAGTGATTGTGGCTGGGATTTTGTATTCGCCACGTGCACCGTTTACCGTAGTTTGCTTAGTTATCATTATCTTTTTATCCGTCGGCTTTGCGTCGGCCACCAATGTTACCAATCATTATGGCTCGATTACCCAATTTATCACCACCTTTACGCCGCCAATCGTCATTTTGGTTTTGGCAGCACTGACCAGTTGGCTCGCCACCCGCGACTTAGTAGCAACCGTCGAATGGGCCATGGAAAGCCATCGTTTGGCCGAGCGCCGCGCCGAACGCTTGCGAGTCAGTGAGGCTCGGGTAGCGCGCACACTCTTGGAGCTTGAAGGCGCATATGAGATGCAATCGCGCTTGAATAGCCAGTTGCAAGTGTTGAATAAAGAGCTTGAAGTAGCCCGGACTGTTGCCGACGAAGCCAATACCTTGAAAACCCGCTTCTTGGCCAATATGTCGCACGAATTGCGCACGCCGCTTAACGCAATCATCAACTTTACTCAGTTTTTGGGCAAACCACGCTATGGCGATCTAACTGCACGCCAAATTGAGCTGCAAGAACGGGTGCTGGTCAATAGCGAGCATCTGCTTGGCCTGATCAACGACATCTTAGACCTTTCGAAAATTGAAGCTGGACGGATGGAATTACAGCTCGAATTGCTTGATTTACAGCCAATTTTCAATGGGGTGATGGCAACTGCGGTTGGCCTGACCAAAAGCAAAGGGCTGAACCTCGAATCGGATGTTGAGGAAGAAATTCCGCCGGTGCGCGGCGATAAAGTGCGGGTGCGCCAGATTCTGCTTAATTTGCTCTCCAACGCCGCCAAATTTACCGATAGCGGTGGCATCACGCTGCGAGCCTTCGAAAGCGATGGCATGGTGCAAATTTCGGTGATTGATACAGGCGCTGGCATTCCTGCTCACGAACTGCCCTTGGTTTTTGAAGAATTTCACCAAGTCGAGCAGGCTGCTTCGGCACAACGCCAGCAAGGCACTGGCTTGGGCTTGCCAATTAGTCGGCACTTGGTAGAATTACAAGGCGGCACAATGTGGGCTGAAAGCCAATTTGGCAGCGGTTCGAGCTTTAGCTTTACCCTGCCGATTGCCGAAAACCTTACGCCCGAAGTTGTGATTTTTGATCCACAGACGAAACAGACAGCGCTATGATAGACCCAACATTTGCCCATGTGCTGGTCGTTGAAGATCGTGACGATACCTTTTTTGTCGTGCAAGATCTATTGCTTGCTGAAATTGGCGTGCGTTCGTGTGTCCGTTGCCGCGATGGCCGCTCGTTAATTACGATGCTTGATGCACCGACATCAGGCTTGTTTGACTTAATTTTGTATGATATTAAACGGCCTTTACGTGCAGCATTTGCTCAATTGCCAATATTAAGAGTGCATCCAAAATTAATTGGCACGCGGATTGTTGCCTTAACTGCCAATATTATGATCGATGATGTAGAACGAACACGGAATGCTGGTTTCGATGGTTTTATTGGTATTCCAATTAATCAAGATCGTTTTCCCAACCAAATTTGGCGCATTCTCCATGATGAATGGGTTTGGGAACCACGCTAGCCAACCCAATAATCAGGAGCGCTTTTATGCAAACAATTTGGATGCTTGCCGCAGGCGATTTGCTTACCTTTTTATTAACTTCAGCAGCGTTGTGGTGGATCACCAGCATGATCGGCTTGATGGATGAGGAAAGTGGCTATTTGGCGGGGCTTGGCGCATTGATGATTAGCATTGGCGGCGCATTATCGTCGTTCAATCGCTTCAGCAAATTAAGCTCTGGGCAAAGCCTATTTGGCTGGTCGATTGATCTGTTTCAATTTTTAACTCCAGGTTTTGTGTGTTTGGCCTACGCGCTTTGGCATGGCCAGCAAGCCTTGCATTTGCGGCGCTCGGCCCAGATTTGGATCGCGCCAATCCTCACGATTGTCGGGATTCAAGGCTTTACTGCATTAATGCTTGGCCGCCAAGCAGGCCCAAGCAAATTTTTTTTGTTGCTTAGTTTCACCAGCATTGCCACATTTATCGTGATTGGCTTATGCATTCGCCAAGCTCGTTGGCAACGCTTGCGCACGGTTATTCTGTTTTCAACTGCTTATTTGACGATGATTAGCAGCATGAACATTATTGCGCATAGTTTCAGCGCGCCATCTGATCTCATGGTTTCAATGGTTTTGACCACGAATATGCTCGCTTCACTCTTTTTTGCTGGGGCTGGCTGGATTTTGTATCAAACAACCAAGCGGCGGCAACACTTGCACCGCACAATCGCCATGCTTGATGATACATTGGCCCAACCCTGATTAAATGATCGGGCTGGGCCAATCGATTAATTACAAGTGATTGCGATCGATAAATTCGTCAATAATCCGATTGAATTCTTGGGGCTTCTCTAGGCTGACCATATGTGCTACATCGGGGAAGGCCACATATTGGGCATTTGTTACGTGTTCGGCTAGATATTTAGCTGCTTCAACACAATCTGCTTCATCAAGTAGGCCAATAAAAATCAACAGTGGCACTTGGATTTCGGCCAAACGGCCAACCGCTGGTGGGTCTAATGGCTGGGCATCGGCCTCGACTGGTTGATTAATAAAATTCTCGTAGGTCATCGAGCGCACAGCTTCGTAGACAGCATTATCGGCGCGACCTGCTGGCTGATTTGGCCCATCGGCCCAAAAGCGAGCCTCTAATTCAGCTAATAAAGCCCAATCTTTGGCTTCTTGGGCGGCTTGCATTTTGCCAATTGGCTCCACCAAATCGGGTGGAATTTCTTCTGAGCCAAAGCCACCTAAACCTGAGCCAAGCACCACCAAGCCCTTGACCCGATCGGGAAAGCTCAAGGTTGAATCAATCGCAATACTACCACCGCGTGAATTCCCAATCAAAATCGCCTGATCAACCTTACAATGATCAAGCACAGCCAAAAGATCTTGGCGATTGGAAAAACTGACGGCTTCGGTTTTCGAGCGGCCAAAGCCACGAGTATCATAGCGAATCACGCGATATTTGGGTGAAAAATGGGCAACTTGGGCATCCCACATGCGCGAATCGGCAACCCCAGCGTGGACAAAAACCAACGGCAAGCCACTGCCTACCGCTTCATAATACAATTCACCACCATCAACAGCGACATAGCCTGTTTCAAGCGTCTGACTCATCAAGAGTCCTCCTCATACAATCGATAGTGAGTCTAGTATAGCCGCACAGTTGTTCGTTTTCTAGCGCCAAAAGACTGAGATTTCAGCCAATTTGCCAAGTTTATGGTACGATCAAGCTAGAACATTTTAGAACAGAAAGAGCTATGAACGAGACAAGCGCATTGCAAACTGACCTGTTGGCGTGGTTTCAGGCCAATGGCCGCGATTTACCCTGGCGACGCACCCGCAACCCCTACTATATTTTGGTGTCGGAAACCATGCTGCAACAAACCCAAGTTGATCGGGTGATTCCCAAATACGAGGCTTTTTTGGCGTTGTTTCCTACCGTCGAAGCATTGGCTAGCGCCTCAACTGCCGATGTCATTCGTTCGTGGCAAGGCTTGGGCTACAATCGGCGGGCGGTTAATTTGCAACGTGCCGCCCAAGCGATTGTTGCTGCTGGCTATCCCGCCGATCCTGCTGGCTTTCCCGATACGCCCGAAGGCTTGCGCAATTTGCCAGGCATCGGCGCGTATACCTCGGGAGCGGTGGCATGTTTTGCCTTCGAGCGTGATGTAGCATTTCTCGATACCAATATTCGGCGCGTGGTGCGGCGCTTGTTAGTTGGCCCCGAAGATGCGCCGCCAGCAACCAATGAACAAACCCTGATCGAGTATGCCCAACAACTGATTCCACCAGGCCAAGGTTGGGCTTGGAACCAAGCAATTATGGAGTTGGGAGCCTTGATTTGCACCGCAGCCAAGCCCCAATGTTGGCGCTGCCCGCTTAATCAGCATTGTCGAGCGTATGCGATTTGGCGCGAAGCCAATACCCAGCTTGATATGTGGCAACCACCAGTGATCAAACCCCGCAAAAAGGCTGCCGAGCAACCATTTCATAGCTCGAATCGCTATTTTCGCGGGCGAATTATTGATGCATTGCGGGCGCTTGAAGCGCAACAAAGCCTCGATTTGGCAAGCTTGGGGCCGCAAGTCAAACCAGATTGGCTGGGCAACGAGGCTGATCTAACCTGGCTTGCCAAGCTGGTGAGTGGGCTAGCCCAAGATGGTTTGTTGATTTGGCAACAACAGCCGGAGCAGGATTTGGCTGGCTGGAGTGTGCGGTTGCCAGCCTAAGCAGGTGAAGGAGTCGCTACGATACGTTGCGAAAGTATTTCATTGATTATGCCGAAGCAGCAGTATCCTATATCCATAAACAAACGAGGCCACGTGAAGCATCATCACTGCTGGACACAATCGTCAGAGCAATTCTGCTCAACGAAGATGCTACGCTTCACAGCCTAGTTTCAACAAAGCCCTTCATACGAAGGCAGGCAGCAATCAAATATCGCCGTTGGCACGATTCATGTCGTGGGTAATGCTAGGCCATTGCAACCACCTGAATCGCCAACAAAGTTCGAGGGTTAGCCGTCGCAATGCCTGAACCGAGTATCTACCAGCGCTCAACTGGTTCGCAAACCTGAAGCTGGGCTTACTCATTCGGTTGACACAAGAACTTGATATTTGCAGCACTGTTGCTACCAAACTTGGTAGCGTGTTGAGCTAGGATTCTCTGATTGCCGGTCTGCGGCCAAGGCCCTCCTTTCCACGATCGCTATCGTGGTGCTATTGGCCAACATAATGCCGGATGTTCTGGCCTTGATCTGTGACTGTTGCCGTGACTTGGCACCCCATGGATTGGCGCAAATTCCACCGCGCCTCCTGCTAAGCCAGCAACGGTGTAGACACCTCCTTCCGCCGCACCTTTGCCCAGCGTCCCCCTCGCTGGGCAAAGGATTTTTAGTTGGCTAAAATTCTCATCGCAAGCAGCCACTTCGTAGCAAAATTCTCAATCTTGACAAAGCATAACGCACTGCGTATAGTTAGTTTGTGTACGGACTATTTGTACACGAGAGATTGAAGAACATAGCGCAAAGAACATAGAACATAGGAATTTGGGGATCGGTTGTTGGGGTAGGATTGAAGAGCATAGAGCAAAGAACATAGAACATAGGGAGAAATTGGATAGGAGAGGTGAAGTTCAACCATAAAGAACGCAAAGGTTCACGAAATAGAGTATGAGAATTGAACTGATTCTAGCCAACTATTATGTTCTATGCTCTATGTTCTATGTTCTTTATCATCACTACAAGGACGTAGCATTGTGGAAGCGCACTATCATTTGTGTTTTCAAGTTGGGCGTGTAGCCCGCCAATTGATCAGCCACTACAATCGGGTGTTGGCTCCCTTGGGGCTGACCACCGCCCAATACTTCGTTCTCGTAGCCATGAAGCCCGATGAAGCTCCAACCATGGGCGAACTTTCCAGCCGCACGTATCTCGATAATTCAACCCTAACGCCAATCATCGACCGCCTTGAGCGCGATGGCTGGCTCGAACGCATGCCCGACCCCAATGATCGGCGCACAACTCGCATCCTCTTAACCAGCAGTGGTTTAGAGCGTTTGCCCGATGCCCGCCAACGTGGCGATGCGGTCGAAAATGCTATGCGCCAGCAATTGGGCGATCCGTTGGTCGATTTGTTGACCGATGGCTTGCGCCAAGTTGCCCGCATCGAACTTTAATCGTTTTTCCAAGCTGTAATCAGCCACTAGCGCTGCAAAACCTCGCTGATTCCAGTTGATCGTTTATTAAATCGCTTCCAACCAGAAAGAAAGGTGGTTCAATGACGTACCGCATTCAACGGGCAGTGGTAATTGGCTCAGGCACTATGGGCGGTGGCATCGCCGCCCATCTGGCCAATGCTGGCGTTCGCACCGTGTTGTTGGATATTGTGCCAAGCACGCTAACGCCTGAGGAAGAGGCCAAAGGGCTTTCGTTGCAAACCAAAGCTGTGCGCAATCGCGTTGTGCAAACAGGCTGGGATCGGGTGGTCAAGAGCAGCCCCGCCGCGCTAATGAATAAAAAAGCTGGCGAGTTGGTGCAGCTTGGCAATCTCGAAGATGATTTTGCGGTGATCAGCGAAGCCGATTGGGTGATTGAAGTTATCGTTGAGAAACTCGAACCCAAGCAGCAACTCATGGCCCGAATCGATGAAATTCGCAAAGCTAACAGCATTATTTCATCAAACACCAGCGGGATTCCGATTCACAAAATTGCTGAAGGCCGCTCGGACGATTTCAAAAAGCACTTCCTTGGCACTCACTTCTTCAACCCACCACGCTACCTGAAATTGCTCGAAGTGATTCCAACTCCAGATACCGATCCAGCGATTATTGACTATATTCGCAGTTTTGGCCAAGAACGCTTGGGCAAAGGCGTGGTTATCGCCAAAGATACACCAAACTTTATCGCCAACCGCATCGGCACCTTCGGCGGCGCATATGCCATGAAATATATCGTCGATAACGACTACACGATTGAAGAAGTCGATGCCCTAACTGGCACGCTGATCGGCAATCCCAAATCGGGAACCTTCCGGCTTGGCGATTTGGTCGGGATCGATGTGATGGTTGGGGTTGCCCACAACCTCTACAATCTCGTGCCAAACGATGAATCACGCGATGCGTTGCTGGCTCCGGCTCCAGTTCAAGGCTTGATGGAACGCGGCTGGCTCGGCCAAAAATCTGGCCAAGGCTTCTACAAAACCGTCAAAGGTGCCAATGGCAAGGAATTTTGGGTGCTCGATTGGGAAACTGGCGAGCATCGCGCCCCGCGTGAAGTCGATTTGCCGATCATCAAGCAAGCAAAAAAACAGGGCAATTTGGCTGCACGCTTGCGCTTCTTGGTCAACCAAAGCCAAGATCGTGGCGGTAAGTTGATTGCCGACACCTTGCTGCCATCATTGGCCTACGCCGCCCGCCGCGTGCCAGAAATTAGCGACCATCTCTACGATGTCGATAATGCTTTGCGCTGGGGCTTTGCCAAAGAGATGGGACCATTTGAAATGTGGGATGCCATTGGCCTCGCCGATGGCGTGAAGCTAATGCAAGAACGCGATATTCAGGTGGCCGATTGGGTGCTGGCGTTGCTTGAAAAAGGCCATACGTCGTTCTATCAAACGGTCGATGGCGCTAAACAAGCCTACAGTCCCGTCACTGGCGAATACGAAGCCGTGCCAAGCTCCGAGCTAAAAATCGACCTTGATGAATTGCGCACCACTGGCAAAGAAGTTGCAAGCAACGATTCGGCCAGCTTAATCGATTTGGGCGATGGCGTACTGTGCTTTGAATTCCATTCCAAGATGAACGCGCTGGATAGCGAAATCACTGAAATGGGTTTCAAAGCCTTAGAATTGCTCAAAGACGATCGCTGGACAGGTATGGTTGTTGGCAACCAAGGCTCAGATTTCTGCATCGGGGCCAACATCTTTATGCTGATGATGGCTGCTCAAAACGATCAATTTGATCAGCTTGAGCAAATGTTGAAAACCTCGCACGACCTGATGCAAGGCATGCGCTTCTCGCCCAAGCCAATTGTGACTGCGCCTTTCGGGCGGGTGCTTGGTGGTGGCGCTGAAGTTTCGATGCACGGCTCGCGCATGTGTATCGCCGCCGAAACCTACATGGGCTTGGTCGAAGTTGGGGTTGGCTTGATTCCTGGGGCTGGCGGGGTCAAAGAATTTGTGCGCCGCGTCATCTCTCCTGCAATCAAATTGGCTCCTGAAAGCGATCCAACGCCCTATCTGCAACGAGTATTCGAGCAAATTGGCATGGCCAAAGTTGGCACCAGCGCCTTCGAGGCTCGCGATCAAGGCTTTGTCACCGAAGCTGATCGGATTGTTATGAACAGCGATGAGTTGCTGGGCCGCGCCAAGCAATTCGTGCTCGATTTGGCAGCTGCTGGCTTTACCCCACCAGCCCGCGAAAAGCTCTATGCCGCTGGCCGCGATGGCTTGGCTGCAATGCGGGTCGGCGTATGGATGATGCAACAAGGCGGCTATATTTCCGAATACGATGCCTTTATTGGCAACAAACTAGCCTATGCTATCGCTGGCGGCGACCTCAGCAGCCCCCAATGGGTTGATGAAGAGCATTTCTTGGCGATGGAACGCGAAGTGTTCTTGGCACTTTGCCACGAACCAAAAACTATGGAACGCATCATGTTTATGTTGCAAAACAACAAGCCGTTGCGAAATTAGTAAAGACTGGGGGCTGGTTGTTGGGGGCGGGGGCTGGTAGATTAACATTCTAGTAAAGCCCAACCCGTTGCGATTCGAGAATTGGGATTTGGCTGTTGGGTGGCAGGGTTCGAATGCGCGCTAGATTCATTGTACTTTCAAGCGACAAGCGATTTGGATTGAGGTGCTGAATGGCAATCCGCAGTTTCAAAGATTTGGAAGTTTGGCAAAAAGCAATGGATCTAGCAGCAAATGTCTATGCTGTGACTCAAACAATGCCGCCCGAAGAGCGATTTGGACTAACCAATCAAGTACGTCGAGCAGTAACATCAATTCCGGCTAATATTGCCGAAGGCCACGGTCGGCTCTATCAAGCCGAATCCATTCGATTTTATCAATTGCCCGTGGCTCGCTGATGGAAGTTGAAACTCATATTCTGCTTGCAGAACGTTTGAGATTTCTTCAATCGGATCAAATAACTGAAACTAAAGGATTAATCGGTCAAGTGGGACGTTTAATCAATGGCTTGTTACGCTCGCTTCGAGCAAATCAAGCCACTGGTCGGATCAGTGAAACTGGTATTGATTACCAATCCGATCCCCAGTCCCCAACACCCGATCCCCATATCCACAAAGGAGTATTCAACGATGAATGAAGCTGTGATTGTTGCTGGTGCGCGAACCGCCGTCGGCAAATCCAAGCGCGGGATGTTTCGCAATAGTCGGCCTGATGATTTGGCAGCAGCAGCGATTAAAGCTGTGGTTGAACAAGCTCCCGGCCTAGACCCGCGCGAAATCGAAGATTTGATTTTGGGTTGTGCTATGCCTGAGGGCGAGCAAGGCCTGAATATTGCGCGGATTGCCGCTTTACGTGCTGGCTTGCCAATTGATGTACCAGCCCAAACCGTCAATCGCTTTTGTGCTTCGGGCTTGCAAACCATTGCCCTCGGCGCAGAACGCATTATGGCAGGCGGCGCTGATGTGATCATCGCTGGCGGCGCTGAATCGATGAGCATGGTGCCAATGTCGGGCAACAAATTTGCCCCCAACCCATGGATGGCCGAGCACTATCCAGAGATTTACATCAACATGGGCCTGACCGCTGAAAACGTCGCCCGTAAATTCAACATCAGCCGCGAAGATGCAGATGCTTTTTCGTATCGCTCGCACATGAAAGCGATCGATGCGATTCAAGCAGGCCGCTTTGCTGATGAAATTGTGCCTGTTGATGTTGAGTTTGCCGAAGCTGAAGCCGGCGGCACGATCAAGCGCAGCAATGCGACGGTTAAGGTCGATGAAGGCCCACGCCGCGACACCAGCTTGGAAGGCTTAGCCAAATTGCGGCCTGTATTCCATGTCAAAGGCACGGTAACCGCTGGCAATTCATCGCAAACCAGCGATGGTGCCGCAGCAGTGCTGTTGATGAATCGCCAAAAAGCCGATGAACTTGGCCTCAAACCCTTGGCTCGCTTTATTGGCTTTGCAGTTGGCGGCGTTGGCCCAGAAGTTATGGGCATCGGCCCAGTCGTGGCAATTCCGAAGGTTTTGAAAAAGACCGGCTTGAATCTGAGCGACATCGATTTGATCGAATTGAACGAAGCCTTTGGTGCACAAGCCTTGGCCGTGATTCGTGAGCTTGGCATCGACGAAAGCAAAACCAACGTTAATGGTGGCGCAATTGCCTTGGGCCACCCACTCGGCTGTACCGGCGCAAAACTGACCGTTCAAATCATCAACGAATTGCGTCGCCGCAATGGCCGCTATGGCATGGTAACGATGTGTGTTGGTGGCGGCATGGGCGCTGCGGGCATTTTCGAGTTGTTGTAGGAATTGAAACCACGAAGAACACGAAGAGCACTAAGCACGATTAACCAAAGCTTCGTGAAACTTCATGTCCTTCGTGGTTAAACAAGCCTAAAACTCCAAATTGAAACCACCAAGAGCACGAAGAACAATAAACCAAAGCTTCGTGAAACTTCGTGTCCTTCGTGGTTAAAACAAGCCTAAAACTCCAGCTCTCGATAGCCGACTTGGCAGGGTGCGCCAAAACTATAGGCCACTCGTTGCTGAGTTAGTTCATACAAACCAGACCAAAGCGTGCTCGAAAACTCTTTATGGCAACAAACCGGAGTTTGGTGATCACTCATGGCTTGGGCGGTTTGCAGCCAAGGATCGCCCTGCTCATGGCCGACAGCAGCACATAAAAAAGCTTCACGCGCCTTGGAATCACTCAACGGACGGCGGCCTTGCAATGGGATCAATTCTGGGTGATTGAAGTGGTTGGTGGTTGCCAGCAGCGTATCCGATTCTAAAACGCCAATTGGCTGGCCAGGATAGCACTCTAAACGCGCAAAATGACCATGGCGATCAGCAACAGTATAGTTAAAGGATGAAAGCTGGGGTAATTCGCGAAACAAGCTAATTACTTCGGCGGTGCTGGTACATAAATCTAAGGCCAAACGCGGCAGCAGATGAAACGGCACACCTGGTTGCAAATGCTCTTGCCGCTCGGCCATAATTTTATGCAAACCCACAAACAAGCCATGTTCGTTGATGCCATCGTAGCGACCGCCAACCAAGCCGCCGTTCATGCCAATATGCTTATAGCCGTAGCTGCTACTGGTGGCGAGCAAATCGCGGGTTGGCATATTGATATAAAAATCGTAGTTGCGCCCAACGAATACTTGGCCGCTGGAATGTTGCCAAGCCACTGCTGAACAGGCTTGAGGCAAGGCCGCAGCCCGCAAAAACAAACTGCGTTCTGCTGGTGCATCAAAGGCAGCAGCAAACGTCGCCAATTCATCCCACAAGGCCGAATGGGTATGCCGAATAATCGCCGCACATTCAGCCAAAAAGGCCAAATCATGCTCCCACGAGCTTGAGCGAAACGGCGATGTAACCCGTTGCAGCATACTCGCCAAATAGCACCCAATCTCGCTTGGCGAGCCAATTAATTGCAGAAAACGATACATAGCAAGTATGAAGGATGAATTATGAAGGATGAATCGATCTTGGACATATAGATAGTTTAGCATGAAATTGATGAATTATCGGATACCATTCATCCCTCATCTTTCATACTTCATCAGTTTCTTCATCCTTCATCCCTCATAATTCATTCTTAATTTTAGGAGGTTTCCCCAATGGAACTCAACGAAGAGCTACGCATGTTGCGTGAAACCGTTCGCGATTTCGCCGTCAAGGAAATTAAGCCGATCGCTCGCGAGGTAGACGAAGCAGAGCGCGTGCCATTCGAAACGATTCGCAAAGCAGGCAGTTTGGGCTTGCTTGGCATTCCCTTTCCCGAGGAATTCGGCGGCGCTGACGCAGGGATCGTCGGTTATTGTATTTTGCAAGAAGAAATTAACCGCTATTGCGCCTCAACTGGCACGATTATCGGCGCACATGCTCAGTTGTGTGGGATGTCGATTTTCCTTTCGGGCAACGATGAGCAAAAATCACGCTACCTTAGCAAGCTCAACGAAGGCAAATTATTGGGCGCTTGGGCGCTGACCGAGCCAAATGCAGGCTCCGACGCTGCTAGCATTACTACCACCGCAACCCAAGATGGCGACGATTGGGTCATCAACGGCGGCAAAATGTGGATCACCAATGGCTCGTTTGCCGATGTGATTGTCGTGTTTGCTTCGACCAATCGCGAGCGCGGCGCACGTGGCGGCATCACGGCATTTATCGTCGAAAAAGATTTTGCAGGCTTCAAAGTTGGCAAAGTTGAGGAAAAAATGGGCTTACGCGCTTCGCATACGGCCTCGATTTTCTTTGAAAATTGCCGCGTACCAGCCAAAAACGTGCTTGGCGAAGTTGGCGCAGGCTTCGGCGTAGCCATGAAAACCCTCGATATTGGGCGCTGTGGCTTGGGTGCAAGCGCGCTTGGCTCGGCCAAAGAAGCCTACGATTTGGCCTTGCACTATAGCGTTGAACGCCAACAATTTGGCCGCCCAATCGCCGATTTCCAAGCAATTCAGATTAAGCTGGCTGAAATGCGAACCAAAATCTATGCGATGGAGCAAATGGTGTATCACTGCGCAGCATTGGTTGATGCCAAAAAACCAGCCACGCTTGAATCATCAATGGTCAAGTTGTTCTGCACCGAGGCAGCTTCGCAAATTATTGACGAAGCGATTCAAATTTACGGCGGCATGGGCTTTAGCCGCGAAGTACCGCTCGAACGTATGTATCGCGATGCGCGGGTCACACGGATTTTTGAAGGCACCAACGAAATTCAAAAATATGTGATTGCTAGCGAAGAACTTAAAAAACTGGGCCATAAAATCAAGATGTAGTAACCCAGTTGGTTGCTCGTAACGCTACAATGCCACCATGAATTGAATCATGGTGGCATTTGTTTAACCATAGAGGAGCAGGAATGCGTCGAAGTTGGCAGTTGGGATGCTTGTTGGCGCTTGGTTTATTGGCGAGTTGTGGCGAGACAACTGCCGTGAGTTTTGCTGATGCCTGCCAAGCAAGCAATAGCGGCAAACGCATCAAAACGGAAGGCTATTTGGCGGTTAATTCGTCTATCTTTTGCTCGAATATCAGCAGCAGCCACGTTCAATGTGGGTTGGAGTTTGTGGCTGAACCGAGCCAAAACGAGGGTTTTACAGCAGATATTAACGAAGGCACTGGCAAAAATCAGATTTTAGTGCCAGAAGATTACACCAAAGAGACCATTGTTGTTCACGATGCAACGGGAGCGGTCGTCAAGCTCGGCGAAAAAGTACAGCTTGAAGGCAATATGTTGATTGGCGAGGCTTGTCTGATCAAGGTTGACACCATCACCAGCATCCCATAAGCAGCGAACCATAGCTCAAATTAGCCAAATCTCTCAATCGTAGCTTGAAAAGTTATGGTTTTTTGAGTTTGCTGCAACATTTGCTAACAAAGTCCGTAGATATATCCGAGCAGAAGCGGGTTCAGCAATGAATTCTCGCACTTACCCGCGCCACGGTTTTTGGCGCGGTAGTATTTTAAAGCACGTGATGATTAACTAAGGCTGCAACCACGGCCAAAACCAGCATTTCGGCAATTTCGCAGAGCGCGCCATAAGTATCACCAGTGAGGCCGCCAAGCGAGCGCACCATCCAGCGGGCAATAATGATTGTTGCCACAATCACCACGCCAAAAATCAAGCCAGCCCACCACCAGAGCAAGCCCGCAGCAACCAAACCAGCCCAAATCGTCGCCCACCAAAAATCGCTACGCCGCGTATGATCGTGGAATGTACGCCCAAGCCCACCTTCAGCAGCAGGCGGAAACCAAAAAATGCCAATAATATCGACCCAACGGCCAAGCGTTGGCGCAACAATCAATGCCCGCCAAGCAAGATCGCCACAGCCAAGTGCAAATAGCCATTTCAGCAACAAGATGCTAATTAACGCAATTGCTCCCATCGTGCCAATGCGGCTATCTTTCATAATTTCGAGCTTGCGCTCACGCGAACGCCAGCTAAACAGCGCATCAGCACTATCAGCAATGCCATCTAAATGCAAAGCGCTGGTAATTGCGCCCCAAGTTAAAATTGCAGCCAAACTGCCAGTTGTCGCGCCCCACAGCCAAGTTGCACCAAACCATGTCGCCGCCACCAAGCCACCAATCAGCGTGCCCGCCAAGGGAAAAGCCACCATCGAACGCACAAGCGCTTGTTCGCTCATGGCTGGTTTGCCGGGCACAGGCAAGATGGTAAGAAAGCGCAAGGCTTCGGCAAGATGCTTGAGCACCATGATCTCCTTGGTTAAACAGCAACGCAAGGCTTTATCGAACAACGATAAAACCCTGCGTCAAACAAAAAGCTTAGGCTACTTCTTCCGAAACGGCAACTGGCAGCGCATTGCTGGCATAGGTGCAATCGGGGTAGCGGGTGCACGAATAGAAAGTGCGGCCACCACGAGCACGCTTGGCAACCACTTTGCCCTCGCCACATTGCGGGCAGGTTGGCGCATCGTTGGGCGTTAGGCGCACAATCGAACGACATGTGGGGTAGCCGGTACACGACAAGAATGGCCCGAATTTGCCCTCTTTTTGGACCATTGGGCGGCCACATTTGGGGCATTTTTCTTCGGTTGGCTTGGGCGGCGGAATCACCACAAAATCTTTGCCTTGAGCGCGAACTTTGCGAATGCCTTTGCAGGTTGGGTAGTTGTTGCAGGCCAAGAACGGGCCAAAACGGCCTTTTTTGAGGCTCATCGGGTTGCCACATTCTGGACAGGTAGTGTTGCCGAAGATTTCGGGCTGTGTGGCAATGTGAATCCCACCTTCGCCATCACGCTCCAAATCACCAGTCCAACTACATTCGGGGTAGTGCGAACAAGCCAAGAATTCGCCATTGCGGCCCCATTTGATCACCAAATGATTGCTACATTGAGGACATGGCAGCTCGGTTTTGATTTCTTCGCGCTTGACATTGCGCATCTCGGTTTCGGCAGCGTGCAAGCGCACTGCAAACGGATCGTAGAATTCGCGCAGCACAGGCACCCAACGGCGCTGGCCTTCAGCAATATCATCAAGCCGCTGTTCCATATCCGAAGTAAAGTTGTAATCGACAATATCTTTGAAGTGCTCGACCAGCAAATCGGTGACCACGCGGCCCAAGGTGGTTGGCAGCAATTTCTTTTCAACCAACTCAACATACTCGCGAGCAACAATCGTCGAAATCGTTGGTGCGTAGGTTGATGGGCGGCCAATGCCTTCGCTTTCCATCTGCTTGACCAAGGTTGCCTCGGTGTAGCGCGGTGGTGGCGTGGTAAAGTGTTGCTCGCCAAATAAATCGTGCAAATCGAGGGCTTGGCCTTCGTTGAGTTGCGGCAACAAGGCCTCTTTGTCTTCGTCCTCGTCACCTTCATCAAGGCTCACGTTATAGACCGCCAAAAAGCCATTGAATTTGAGCACCGAGCCAGTTGCACGAAAAGTAAACGGCGCGCCAGTAGCGGTTTTGATGCCAACCCCAGCGCCAATATCAATGCTTGTACTATCAAAAATTGCCGCAGCCATTTGCGAAGCCATAAAGCGCTTCCAGATCAAATCGTATAAGCGCAGCTCATCGCGGCCAATCGTGGCTTTTAATTGATCAGGGCGACGCATCACGCTGGTTGGGCGAATTGCTTCGTGAGCTTCTTGCGCCCCTTTGGCCTTAGTTTTGTAGATATTGGGTTTGGCTGGCGCATATTCCTTGCCATACAGCTCGGTGATTAGGCTGCGAGCCTCATTTTGCGCATCGACCGCAACGTTGGTCGAGTCGGTACGCATATAAGTAATCAAACCAACTGTGCCATCCTTGCCGCCAACATCAACCCCTTCATAGAGCTTTTGAGCCACTTGCATGGTGCGTTTGGAGCTAAAACCAAGCTTGCGGCTGGCCTCTTGTTGCAAGGTACTGGTGATAAATGGCGGCGAAGGCGAGCGGCGTTTATCTTTGCGCGTAATCGCCCCGACAATATAATTTGCGCCTTCCAAGGCATTCAACACAGCATCAGCATCGTCTTTGCTGGGAATTGCAAATTTATCGAGCTTTTTGCCATTGCGGGCATGGAGAATTGCGCGAAAAATATCGTTTTTGGCCAGCTTTTTCAAGCCAGTTGGCGATAAATCGGCTTCGATCGTCCAATATTCTTTGGGTTCGAAGCTTTCGATTTCGCGTTCGCGCTCGACGACCATGCGCACGGCAACCGATTGAACGCGACCAGCCGAAAGCCCGCGGCGCACTTTCGCCCACAAAATCGGTGAAATTTTGTAGCCGACTAAGCGGTCGAGCACGCGCCGAGCTTGTTGGGCATCGACCAAGTTAGCATCAATTTCGCGTGGATTACGAATTGCGCTTTGAATCGCATCCTTGGTAATTTCATTAAAGGTAATCCGATAGACTGGTTTGCGTTTGCCAATATTGGCTGCTTGCAAAATATGCCAAGCAATTGCTTCGCCTTCGCGGTCGTGGTCAGTTGCGAGGTAAATTGCAGTAGCCGCTTTGATTTCGCGCTTTAAGTCGGCAATGAGCTTATCTTTGCCCGCGCTAATTTCATAGACCGGGGTAAAATCATTGTCAATATCAATGCCAATTTTACTCTTGGGCAAATCGCGCACATGGCCCATGCTCGCGGTGACGCGATAGCCAGCGCCCAGATATTTTTGAATCGTTTTTGCTTTAGCTGGCGACTCAACAATCACCAATTTAATATCCATAGGGTTTTCCTTAAAAGTTCACACTGTGCCACCAACCGACGCATTCGAAACGCGGCGAATCAGTTCAAAGTTGACGTGTACTGGAGCAGCGTCGCTTAGGTGGCCTCGTTGAGGCACGAGCGGGAATTCGTGCGGCGTGAAGTACAGTGCCACAACTATCCACTTCTGTCAATATAGCGCAGAGCGAAAGTATGAAGGATGAGGGATGAGGGATGAAGGATGAAAGCCAATAGCCAAAAGCCAAAAGCCATGAAATTTTGAGCCACAGATTGGCACAGATTTTCAGGATTAGGTTTATGCTGCCCGATAGCCAATAGCCCAAAGCCCGATCCCCGATCCCCAGCCCTTGATCCCTACAACTTAATTTCTGCCTTTTGACTTTTGCTTTCTGACTTCTGATTTGTGACTTTTCCCCTTGCATTGCCTTGGCAAGCAATAATCGGCTATAATCCATCTATAAACATTGCTGTACTTCGCTATGCTCACTCCCTAATCTCAAGCGCGATAGATCCAACCTCCGATTCGCTAGGCTTGCAATGAGGATTCACTATGAAAGAAGTAGTCTGTATCACGCTCGGTCGTTCGCGGCGTGACTTTAGCTTTACAACAACGCTGTTGGGCGAAGAAATACGGGTGCGCCGCATTGGAGCCGATGGCGATGTCGAACGGGTCAAGCAGTTGATTCGCGAACACGATGGCAAGGTCGATGCAATTGCGCTTGGCGGGGTGATTGCTGATTTTCGGGTTGGCAAGGCCAGCTATCAACACAACCAAGCCTATACCATCGTCAATCAAGCTCGCACCACACCAACCGCCGACGGCGTACTCCTCAAATCGACCCTCGAACGCTGGACGGTTGCCCAAGCAGTTGCCCGCGAACCAGGCCGTTTCAATTATCGGCGGGTTTTGGTTTTTTCGGGCATCGAACGCTATTCGTTGGCCGAATCGCTGAGCAACCATAACGTCGATTTGCGCTTTGCCGACCCCAAGGTGCATTATGGCTTGCCGTTTACCCTCAGCTCGCTAAGCCAATTGGAGCGCTACGCCAAATTTGCCATGCCCGATTTGGCCAAAAAGCCCTATCGGCGGATTCACCCAATTGGCAAGGGCGCAACCCACGATAGCCGGCTTGAAAAAGATTGCGCTTGGGCCGATGTGTTGGCTGGCGATTTTGCCTTCATTCGGCGCTACGCCCCCCAAGATTTGCGTGGCCGCACGATTTTGACCGACGATCCCTCGCCTGCTGAGATTGAAGATTTGCGCCAACGCGGAGCGCATACCTTAATTACGCTTACGCCAAAAATTAGCGAAGAGCATCCGTTTGTTTCAGCAGATGTACTTGAGGCCATGATTTTGGCGGTGACGGGCAAGCGCGAGCTTGATGAAGCCACCGTTTTGCAAATTACTGCCGATGCCAATTGGGAGCCGCACATTCAGCGCCTCACCAACGACGAAGAATTAGAAAAATTTGCCTTTGTGATTCACCCACTTTCGACCAAATTTATCTATAAAGATCCGCGCTTCAAAGTGCTCAAATATGTGCCGCAACGCTTGGTCGAACGCGCTATGGCTCATTTGCCACCAATGTATCTTTCGAAAATGAAGGGCATCAAATCGACTGGCACTGGCAAAGAGATTGAGGGCATTTTGCTGACCTTGGGCGCTACGCCACGCGAATTAATGCGCCGCCCGACTGCATTTACCTATCGCCGCTTGATCAAAGCAGCGCGCATGGCCGAACGCATGGGTGCAAAGCTGATGGGCTTGGGCGCGTTTACCTCGGTAGTTGGCGATGCGGGCATCACAGTGGCCCAAAAATCCGATATTGGCATTACCTCGGGCAACTCGCTGACCGTTGCCGCAACCCTCGAAGCTGCGAAACAAGCAGTCATTCTGATGGGCGGGCGGGTTGATCAAGGTACTGCTGTGGTGATTGGGGCAACTGGCTCGATTGGCGCGGTTTGTTCGCGCTTGCTGGCTCAAGCCATTGGCGATGTGGTACTGATTGCGCCACGGCCTGAGCGCTTGATCGCCTTGAAAAAGCAAATTGAGGCCGAAACGCCCAATGCCAAAGTGACAATTGCCACCAAGGCTGATGATTATGTTGGCAGCGCCGACTTAATTGTTACCACCACAACCGCCCTCAACACCAAAATTGTCGATATTGAACGCCTAAAACCAGGTGCGGTGGTCTGTGATGTGGCTCGCCCACCAGACATCAAAGAAGATGATGCTGCCAAACGCCCAGATGTTTTGGTGATCGAATCGGGCGAAATTACCTTGCCCGGCGAGGTCGATTTTGGCTTTGATATTGGCTTGCCAGCAGGCACAGCCTATGCCTGCCTTTCTGAGACAGCACTCTTGGCGCTTGATGGTAAGTTCGACGATTATACCCTTGGCCGCAACATCGAAATGGATCGGGTCAAGGAAATGTATCGTTTATTCAAAAAGCATGGTCTGAAATTAGCTGGTTTGCGCACCTTCGACGAGTATGTCACGCCCGAAATGGTTGCCGAAAAACGCCGCTTGGCCGATCAGCGGCGCAGAGATTTGGGCTTGCCAGTAACCACCGAGGCCGAAACCCTGACCAGTGAAATGCCACTCGAAGTTGGTGGCAGCAGATAATGACCGTCAACGGCGTAAGCATTGAGCTTGCGCCGTTATTTTTGCGCATTGCAACACTCGCTTGCTGGCAGCGTATGGTTTTTGCTCGAAACAAGCATCTACTAGCGAGAGATTGATCATGCAAGCATGTACCTATTGTGGCAACGATGTACCCGACGATTGGGAAGAGTGTAAAACTTGTGGCTGGCTGCGCGATGGTTCCTTGGCACTGCCGCTTGAGCCTGCCAAATGCCCGTATTGTGGCGATGAAGTACCAGAAGATTGGGAAGAATGCCCAAGTTGTGGCTGGCTGCGCGATGGCTCGCTGAGCATTGCTCCGCCAGAACCGCCACCGCCAAGCGTGCGCCAATTGGTTTGCCTGCGCTGTCAGGCTCAAATGACATTTTTGGGCTTCAAACAATTTCGCGAAAGCTCGAATTCAATGGATATTTTGCAAGGTCGGTTTGGCTCGTTTCGCCACGATTTTCAAATTTTAGAATTACACGGCTGTGGCTATTGTGGCTACGCAGAATTGGCCTTGCCGCATATTGGTAGTTAATTACGAATTAGCAACCGCAAAGAACGCGAAGGCGATCCATCGTAGTGAAAAAGCCATCTTTTAATAATACCAAAGAGCGATTCACAAGAATTTAATTGCGTTGAAGGGAGTTGAGAATGCAACATTGTAGTTATTGTGGTGCTGATGTCGCCGACGATTGGCAAGAATGCGCAACCTGTGGCTGGCTGCGCGATGGCTCGTTGGCCTTAGCAAGCCCAATTGGCGAGCGCCAAGTCGCTTGTTTGCGCTGCGATACGGCGCTCGAATTTCGCGGCGTAAAGTATTTCCACGAAGGTCTATCCTTAGCTGGAGCCTTGGTTGGCGCAGTTGGCAACTTCACTAAGCGCGAACGGCTGGAAATGTATGTTTGCCCGAATTGCGGTAGCTGCGAATTATTCGAGCCTGAGCTAGGCCGCTAACGCAACAATCGCCAGCTTGCGGCGTATAAACCCATAGCGAACCACAACAGGAGGAACTACTATGGGCTTATTTGATGGATTAATGGGCAATGCTTCGGAAGTCGATCCGCAAGTAGCGCAACGCGATTTTGCCCAACTGCTGGCGTGGGGCGAACAAGTTCAACGAGCCTATCAACTCATTCGGGATTTCTTTATTTTTACCGATAAACGCTTGATTTTGGTCGATAAACAGGGTATTACTGGCAATAAGGTCGAATATCATTCGATTCCTTATCGCAGTATCACCCACTTTAGCATCGAAACCGCTGGCCATTTTGATCTCGATGCTGAGTTGAAAATTTGGATTTCGGGCAATCCTGTACCGATTCAAAAACAATTCAACAGCCGCATTAATATTTATCAATTGCAAGCTGTTCTAGCAGCTTTCGTTGCTCGTTAAATCAAAAGCTGCTGGCATAAACATTCATGCCAGCAGCTTTTGTTAATTTATTCGGCGTGAAACTCCAAAATATAGAGGCCATAACTAAAATCGCTAACATAGACATAGTGATCACGCACTTGCACACCCCACAGATTGACACTCGGCGAGTTGCCGTTTGGCCAAGCGGCAACCTCTTTTGGCTGGCTGGGGTCGCTAATGTCGAGCATGCGCAAGCCATCGCGATACCACGAAGCATACAGATATTGGCCCTGCACCTCGGAGTTATGCACGGTTGGATTGGTAGCGCGCTTCGCATCGATTGAATTTGGCGTGTTATAACGGCCAATTTCCACGGGCTTGCTCGGATCGCTGAGATCAAAGAATTGAATTGCCCCGCCACCATCAAAATACTGTTCGATTGTGGCCTTGGCCTCAGGCTGGCTCAACAAAGCCGCAGCGGTTGTGCTGCTCAGCAAATACATCGGCAAATTAAACTCAGTGACCAGATCAATATCATCACCAAATGCTAACTCCTGATAAGGCTTGTTGGCGTAGAGCAACAGCCCTGCTGCCTTGCCATTTTGGGCCACGATAAACTTACGCTCAATCGAACAACCAGCCATGTCGACTAACACAAAGCGGCCAGCAAAATCTGGATATTCAGCCTTGGGATCGCATGCTTGCTCAAGCGCCACAACTTCAGCACTCAATGGTGCAGCAAGCTTTTCGCTAAAAGGCAATTTACGGGCATAAGCTGGCTCAGCAAGGGCTGGGTGGCTAATTTTCACCTGGGCATTGCTAAAATCTTCGTTATTCAAGGCCAAAAATTGCCCATCATTCCAATCGACAACCGAGTGCGCATCGCCCTCAGCAAGCGCTGGATAGGGCGTTTGGCCAAGGTAGATTGGTTGCGCTGGGTCTTGAATATCCAAGATAATCACGCCTGCATCCCAATACGAGAGATAGGCGCGTTGGCTATTGCTGCTGGCTCGCACGCTATGCAAAAAGATTCCAGAAAAATTACCACGCGTCAGGTCGGCATAATCGAGCATTTGCCAATCAGGCTTTTGATCAATGCCCCAGCGGCTGAGCTTGGTTGGTTTGCTCGGCGTGCTCAGATCAACAATCCACAATTCTGCCCGATGCTCAGCCATAGGGGTTGAGCCAAACAAGTTGTTGGTTGGGGCAGCAAGCAAAGCCAAGGCTTGGCCGCTTGAGTTGACGGTCAGATCAAGCTCATGCACGCCGAGGGTGGTTGCAAAACGAGCCAATTCGACAGGCTTGCTTGGATCGGTAATATCTAAAATTTGAATGCCTGGCTTGGTTTCGCTGCTACACGGCTGCATTCCCACAATTGCAATATCCTGCTCGCCAATCCGTGCCACATCCATATCTTCGAGCGACACATTTTTGACGACCGGCGAATAGCCAGCAACTTCCGGCTGGCGGGGATCGCTCACATCAATCAGGGTGATGCGATTTTCAACTTGGCAGGAGCCTGGCTGCATGCCCAACAAAATCAAATCGTTGTAAAGAGTAAGATCGGCGTGGCGACCTTCGATTGGTGGCTTGAGCCGCAAACCACCAACTTGCTCAAAGTGGGGGCCGCTGATCCTTGGCGTTGCTGTGGCAGCCGGACGCGGCGTTTTGGTTGGGTTTTGATTTGCAGCATCTTTATCGCTGCGGGTTTGCACCGCAGTTGGCTTATCTGCAAGCTCAGTTGGCGTAGCAGGAGTGGCATTTTGGCTGGCGCAGGCGCTGATTAAGCTTAGGCAGATTGCCAAACTAAAACAGCGCGTTAAACGTTGAAATAACATTCGTTCTCCTCTCAGCATAATGGTTATGCGTGGGTTGCTCGTTGTTGGTGCATAAATTGATAAATTGTGCGAATGAATTTAACTGGTTCCTCGAACGGTGGGCAATGGCCGCTGCGTTCGAAATGAATCAAGGTTGATTGGGGCAAGTGTTCATGCAAATATTCGCCAACTTTGCCTGGGTAAAGCCAGCTTTGCGCGCCATAGCACAACAAAATTGGCACATCCATCGTTGCCAACAAATCGCGATAATCACGATCGGCCATATCTTCGGCCAAAGGCAAAAGCGCCTTGGGATCGTAGTTGCGGCGATAGGGCGAGGTAAACCACGTAGCAAAGCGCAACAGCGAACGATTAGGATGCACAACACCCATCGCAAAGCGGCGCAACACGCGGCGTTGTTGGCTTTCAAATAGCTGGCGCATACTGGTGATATGGTCGGCAGTATAGGCCCCAAACAAACCCATGGTCCATTCTGTGCTGGTTTGCATACACGGGGTTTGATCGACTAAGACAATACTTTTGAGGTTATCGACCCCAAATTGGCGCACATATTCAAAGGTCGTCAAACCGCCCATCGACCAACCAACGATCGTTGGTTTTTCAAGCTTGAGGTGCTCGATTAATTGCTGTAAATCTTGAGCCAAGCGCGCAATTGTCAGCGAGCCTTGGCCTGGAGTACGCCCATGGCCCCGCAGGTCGATCGCGATACAGCGATACCAACGGCGGAGCGCTGTGGTAATGCCAACCCAGTGTGAGCCAGCACTTGTCCAGCCATGAATAAAGATAATTGCTGGCTTTTGGCCGCCAGTGTCGGTGTAAAAAATCGGGTTTTGATCATCGGCTAAAAAGCTTGACATAGCATCCTCCATAGTTTAGGGGTGTTTCGCGGCCAGCAAGATCGATTTGTGACGTTATTTGACACAACTGTCAGCTATACTCATCTCAAAACCAAGCGGGTCGTGATAGTAAACGCTGGGATGAGTATTAACGATTGAACTGGAGTACAAACGATGGAACAGGAAGCTTTAGTAACCCGCACCTACCGCGCTGCAATTCGCTCTGGAGATGATTATATAACGATTGAAGAAACAATTGCACTCCCTCCAACGGCTGATGATGCAGCAATCAGTCAAGCTGTCGAAACCGGCTGGCGCATCTTTCGCGCCCAACAAGCAGCGGTTGAGGCCCAAATTAATGCCTTGCGTGATGCTCACCCGGCGATCAATACGCCACGCATCGCCGACCCCGATTCGCCTGCAAGCGAAAAACAACGCTCGTACTTAGATTATTTGATCAACGCGTTGGCAATTAACGATGGCCAGATGCAAGCAACCTTGCAAGAACACAATGCAAGCTATGAAACCCTGACCAAAGGCCAAGCTTCGGAAATTATCGATGGCTTGAAGCAGCAATTAGATCAAAAGCCAGCAACCGGCCAAACGAGCGCTGCGGCTCCGGTTGCTACCAGACCAAGTGCCAGTAGCACAAGCAACATGCTCGAATCGACGGCAAGCGAGCCACCTGCTAGCACGCGCCAATTGGCAGCGCTGCAACGAGTTGCCGGTCAGCAAGGCGTTGATCTGAACGCTGAAATTCGCCAACGCTTCGGCGCGCAACAGCTCGATGATCTTTCGGTCAACGAAGCAGGCGCACTGTTGCAAGAACTGCAACAACGCAGCTTGCGCCGCTAAAAGTCCTAGAGCTGGCTAGCCCATGTGCAAGCAAAACCAATGACTATTGGCTAGCCAAAAATTCGCAATCTTCGTCTCTAACTATGGGCAACTGAGTAAGTACACTAAACCAGAGGAGTTTCAAATGAACGTTAAAGGAACCGTAAATCGAGTTGAACTGATCGGCTGGCTTGGCGGCGAACCAACCCAACGCTTTTTGCCATCGGGGGTTGGGGTCTGCGATTTCAACGTAGCGACCAAGCGCTTTGGCAGCAAAGACGAACAAGGCGAGCAAACGTTCGACACCGAATGGACCACGATCGAAGCTTGGAATGGGCTTGGCGATATTTGCCAAGATCGCTTGCACAAAGGCAGCCGAGTCCGCGTCGTTGGCAGCCTCCACACCCGCTCGTGGGAAGACAAAGACAGTGGTCAGCGCCGCTCCAAAACCGTCGTCCGTGCCGATGAAGTTTTGTTTCTCGATAGCTACGGCAACGACGAGTAGCCTAAAAAACCAAAGCCCTCAGCAAATTTGCTGAGGGCTTTGATGTTTGGAGCCGCATGTCGGACTTGAACCGACGACCTACCACTTACAAGGCGGTTGCTCTACCACTGAGCTAATGCGGCTTAACGCGAATTATTATACGCATGAATCGTGGTTTGGTCAAGACACCATAAAAGAACATAGAACATAGAGCATAGAGCATATGGTTTTAGGATACTAAAGATCTTTATGGATCTCTGCAAACTAGCCCCTGCTAACTGGCACCTCGACCCTTGATATAGTAGCCAAACTGGGAGAAAATTTATACAATGAGCCAACTATCATGCTTAACGGAGGCAGTGTATGAAACGAACTCCCGTTGATTCATCAAATTTGGCTTCGGTTGGCTATGACGCAACAAACCAGACCTTAGAAATTGAATTTCAAAACCGCTCAATCTATCAATATTCCAATGTTCCTGAATCGGTCTATCGTGAGTTGATGCAGGCAGATTCTCACGGGACGTACTTCAACCAAAATATCAAAGGCGCATATCTCTATCATAAAGTTTCGCGCTAAACCAAAACAGGGCTAGCAAATTAATGCCAGCCCTGCCTTGATTTTGAGTGGCTATTTGAATAGCCTAGACATCCAAGTTTTTCACGTCGGCGGCGTGGGTTTGGATAAAGCGTTTGCGCGGCAAGACGATTTCACCCATCAACATTGAGAAGGTTTCATCGGCAGCCAGCGCATCTTCAATCGTCACCTGCAAAATCATGCGATTGCCCGGGTTGAGCGTCGTGTCCCACAATTGGTCGGGGTTCATTTCGCCAAGCCCTTTAAAGCGCTGAACAATGACTTTGGTGCCAGCTGGCAATGAACGAATATATTCATCGCGGGTTGCTTCATCGTAGACATATTTGTAGGCCTTGCCATGTTGCACACGGAACAATGGTGGTTGGGCAACATACAAGTGGCCATTGGTGATCAAATCGCGCATATGGCGGAAGAAGAAGGTCAACAACAAGGTGCGGATGTGACTTCCATCCACGTCAGCATCGGTATTGTGGGCATACAAACCACCAGTGCCACACAAGAAGTTTTCGTCTTCTTCGACCGAGAAGTCATAGACAAACTCACCAGTTGGGGCTAGTTCTTCAACCGCTAAGACTTCTAAGCCAACCATATCATCGCTAATTGGCGTGAATGCTTGGGCTTTGGTCGTTGGTTTAGCCAAATGCGCTTCGACCTTGGCAGCCAGATGATGGCGTTGCCAAACGCTACGCAATTGCTCTAGCTGTTGCTTGCCGCTGATGGCAATGTTGTAGTAGTCGTGCACGGTTTGAATTGGTGCATCAGTTGGCAAGTTGGGCTTGATATTGCTCACGCCAGCAAAAATGCCAAGTTGACCAAACAAATAGAGTAAGCCATCTTTGAGTTCAGGCGAGTTGGTTGTCATGCTAATGGTGCTATCGCAGAGCGTGCCATCACCAAGGAAATAGCCTTCGAGATAGCTGCGTTGTAAATCGCTGCTCAAGCTGAAGAGCATATCGGGCACTTGTTTTTGATGAGCAACAGCACCCAAGCCCAAAGCACGAATCAAGCGGGCGGCCAAAACGCTATGGAAATAACATTTGATCCCACCATTATCGGGCGATTGATAGAAACGTGGCGTTTCACCAAAAAGCTGCTCAATGGTCGTTTTTAGCTCAGCGAAGAAGGCTGCATCTTTTTGGCCTAACGACAAACTAACTTGATGTTTGCTCAAGGAACCTTCGGCGGTAAACCAGCCCAAGAACCACAGCAATTCTGGCGTGATTGCCAACATGCGTGGGAAAGCTCGATCATCGTGGGCTTGCGGTACAAGTTCAACATCACGATCAAGCAAATCAAGCTCATCGTTGTTGAAGCTATTAAAAGCCTTGTAATTGCTGACTTCACGCCAGCGTGCGTTGGCACTGCTATCATCTTGCAGCAACAAACGCTCTAATTTTGAAGGCACAAGTTCATAGCTAATTGGTTCTTCCCAGCCAATCGTTGCCAAGTAGTTATCGAATTGCGATTGAATAGGTCGCAGCATGCCACGTTCCCATTGGCTAATCGTAATTGCTTGCTTAACTCCAAGCCGTTGAGCGACGGCTTTTTGGCTTAAACCATTGGCTTGGCGATATTCAACCAATCGTTCCCACGCAGCAGTATGCAAGCTGATGCGGGCTTCATTCCATTGTTCAGGCTGCGAAACATTGTTCAGCACGCGCTGAGCAGCAATTGTCCGCACACTTTCACCACGCAGATAGAGATTATCAATCAAGCCTGCTTCAGCAAACAGCTTGATCAGGTCAATTTCGCGAGGTTGGATTGCTGGCCGTGGAATCCGACGGCTGGCAACCAATTGATCACCAAGTTTGATCTGATCGCCTTTTTTCAAGACTGGCTGGCCATTTTCAAGCACAAACACACTATGCGAGGCGGTTACTTTGACTGAACGGCCATAGCGCGTGCTGAGTTTGTACATTGGCTCGTGGTTAGCATGACGCATGACTGCTTTGAGTGGGCGGAAGCGCGCAACATTGCGTTTTTGGTCGAAGCTAATTACTTCGTACTCGCTTGCTTGGCGTTGGCCAGCAATACATTGATCGATAAATTCGCCAATGCGTACAAACTCAGTATGGCCTTGACCATTGCGAATCAAGGTTGGTTCATCGCCAGCAACGCTCATAATCAAAATACGATGGTAGCGCAAGCGCGAAATATCGAATGTTTCGCCGATGCCTGTGCCAAGTGCGGTGATTAATGCACGAACTTCGTTATTGGCAAGCATTTTATCCAAACGTGATTTTTCGACGTTCAGAATTTTACCGCGCAAGGGCAAAATTGCTTGGAAACGACGATCGCGACCTTGCTTCGCGCTTCCACCTGCACTATCGCCTTCGACGATGAAGATTTCGCAGTGAGCTGGCTCTTTATCCGAACAGTCGGCGAGCTTGCCGGGCAAGGCAAAGCCTTCGAGTGCGCCTTTGCGTTGCACCAAATCACGGGCCTTGCGAGCTGCATCACGCGCACGCGAAGCCAAAAGCGATTTTTCGATGATCCGGCGGGCTTCGTTGGGATTTTCATCTAAAAAGCCCGACAGAGCTTCATTCAGCACCGTTTCGACTGCGGTTTTGGCTTCTGGCGTGGCCAACTTCGATTTGGTTTGGCTCTCGAATTGTGGGCGGAACAGTTTGATGCTGATAATTGCGGTCAAACCTTCGCGCACATCTTCGCCAGAGAGCGCATCGCCTTCTTTGAGCAAGCCTTTGCTGCGGCCATAGGCATTGATCGTGCGGGTTAGGGCTGCGCGATAGCCAGTAACGTGCGTACCACCATCGGGATTAGCAATGTTATTGGTAAAGGCCAAAAGATTTTCATTGAAATCGCCAGTGTATTGCATGGCAATTTCCACATTAACATTTTCATGGGGTTTTTCAACATAGAACGGTTGCGCGAGCAATGGGCCTTTTTCGCGGGTCAGATGACGCACGAACGAGACAATGCCCCCATCGAAATAGTAGGTTACTTCGCGATCGTTGTTATAATCGACCAGTTTGAAGCGCAAGCTCTTGTTGAGATAAGCCATATCGCGCAAACGGTTGGCCAAGGTGCGATAGTTAAATTCGACGGTGGTAAATAATTGGGCATCTGGTTTGAAGATAATCGTCGTGCCAGTACCATCGGCATCGCCAACCTGATGGACTGGAGCTTGGGGCATGCCTAAGCGAAAATCTTGGGCCCACAATTTACCATCGCGTTTAACTTCGGCGCGCAAGAATTCGGAAACGGCGTTAACTGCCGAAACCCCGACCCCGTGCAAACCACCTGAGACTTTATAGCCTTGCGAGCCTTTGAATTTACCGCCAGCGTGCAGCTCGGTCAGCACAATTTCGAGCGCTGAACGACCTTCGACGGGGTGAATATCGGTAGGAATCCCGCGCCCATTATCGACGACAGCAATGGAACCGTCAGTGCGCATTTCGACGATAATTGTATCGCAGTAGCCAGCTAACGCCTCGTCCACCGAGTTATCGACAACTTCATAGACCAAGTGATGCAAGGCCGATGTGTCTTGGCCACCGAGATACATCCCCATGTTTTCGCGTACTGCTTCCAAGCCGCGCAACATTTGAATCTGAGCGGCATCGTATGTACTCTGATTAGGATTTGTCGCCATCGAATCGAACCTCACTTTTGTGTTAGGGCAACAGGAAAACGGTGGGCAAGTGAGCCAACACGTTCGTTATAAAAGACTAATTTGGCTGCTTGTAAACTACAGCTGAGCAACCCAAACAGGGCACTTGCTGCAAGAATGCTGATCATGTTGGTGGCCAGTGGCCGTAGCAAAAAGGCCGTCCCATGAATCAACACCCCGCTAGCGATAATTAGCGGGAGGGCTTCGCGTGGTTGTTGACGCACCAAGTTGTAGCTCTGATAGAGCGCAATCAAGGCTGATTGTTGACCAAGCATAATTGCTGCTGGCGCAAGGCTGGCATAGACCCAGAGGGCAATTAGCACAAGGCCAAAAGCGGCAAGCACTAATTGCGCCCCAAAAGCGCTGGCAGAGAGCAAAAAGCTTGCTGTAACAAAGGCAGGGATGCCAAATAACAAGCCTAAGCCAACAATAATCAGGCTGAGTTTGGCCAAATTCCAGAGCTGTTTGGGCAGGGCAGCCCATGCAGGCTTCGCCTGATCAAGATTACGCCCCAGCCAGAACAAAACGATTGCGCTGAAGCCAAGCCCAAGCACATTCAACCCAAGCACCAAGAGCAAGGTCAACCAGCCATTGAACAGCCATGGTGCGCCACTATACAGCGAGGGCGTGCCAGCGCCGCTAAACAAACTTGGCACAAGGTAGGTTCCGACTGCGCTCGAACGCAAATCGATAGTTTGCAACAGCTCGTTGGCCTGCGACCAAAGTTGTTGGCCTTGAGCGCGGCTAAATCGATTGACCACGCTGCTCATGGTGGCAAGCCATCGATTAGGCGCTAAAGCTGGCATTAACGTGAGCCATAGGTCAAGCAAAATGGGCATTAAAATAACCCAAGGTGCGCGACGAACGATGCGAAATCCTTGGCTTAGACGTTCCGGAAGATTACGCCGTTGTGGCTCTTGGGCTTGTGGTTGTAAACGTCTATTCATGGCTTTATTATACCACAAAAGCCCTATTCTAACATAATATTTTAGCACATAATTGCTATATCAAGAACATAGAGCATAGAGCATAGAACATAGAATCGAGGGCTAGTGTTTAGCCACAGATTGCAAAGATTATTTTTGATTATGTTCTGCCAGCCCAACGCCAACAGCCGATAGCCATCATTGCTCTGCGCCGCTGCGTTAAACCTACGAGCCATGGGGCTTTTTTAACGACGAAGAACACGAAGAGCGCGAAGGTTTCGTTTTTTGCCACAGATTGCACAGATTATTTTTGATTATGTCCTCCTAGCCCAAAGCCAATAGCCAAATCCCCGACCCCCAGCACCTAATCCCCGATCCCCAGCCCTCAATCCCCGATCCCGAACTGCTGAACCTTGGTCTCTATGTTCTATGCTCTGTGTTCTATGTTCTTTTTGGCTTCAACCCTCATAATTCATCCTTCATCCTTGCTCTATGTTCTATGTTCTTTTCCCTATGCTACAATAGCCCTCACGACCAACGGAGGCCCTATGTCGCTGCTTGCTTTTCATCAACTTGAAACCCCAGAACGCCGTTTGTTGCAACGCCCACCATGGCGCTATGGGCTGACAATTGGATTGACGCTGCTTGGTGCCGCGGCCATGATTTTATGGGGCGCGACGTTTGAAGGCCAAGTAGCACAAGGGATTGTGACCGAGGTTGGTTCGTGGGTGCTGTTTACGGTTGTTTTTTGTGGGCTAGCTTGGTTTCGCCAGCCACACGCCAAACGCCGCACAGCCCTGCTTTTCGGATTTTGGGCGGCGGTGGCAATTGTGGTCAATGCTGCTGCCAAACATGGCCTAAACCAGCATTTTTTGGCAGCAGGCTTGGGCGATTCGCCACGCTTGTATTGGGCTGGCTTATTTTTTATTCCCCCAATTTTACTGCTTTGGTACTCACAACGCGATCAACACTTGCAACAGCATGGCCTACACCTGCGCAAATGGCGCGATCAAGTGTCGCTTGGCTTGTTAGCAGGAGTGTTTATCGCGCTGCATTTTTTATCGACGGTGCGCTTTAGTGGCATCGTTGGCCTCAGCATCAAACCTTGGCAATATATGTTTTGGTCACTAGGCTTCGAGGTCTTTCAATCACTGGGCGAAGAATTATTTTTTCGTGGCGTGCTCTTGCGTTCGTTGCAAACGATTTATAAGCTCAATTTTTGGCTTGCCACTGCCATCACCACGCTTGCCAATTTGAGCATTTATTTGATTCGCAGCCAATGGCAAAATCCGATTCAAATGGCAGGCGTGGTCATTTATTTGTCGATGATTTCGATTGCTGCTTCGCTCTTGTTTCGCCGCTATCAAAGCGTCGTGCCAGGC
The DNA here is from genome assembly GCF_003205875.1 of Herpetosiphon llansteffanensis. GTDB lineage: Bacteria > Chloroflexota > Chloroflexia > Chloroflexales > Herpetosiphonaceae > Herpetosiphon > Herpetosiphon llansteffanensis. Next base: position 38,942 of record NZ_PUBZ01000147.1, on the reverse strand, counting down.
TACCTGTGTAATATCGTGTTTAGTTTTAGTGCGATTTTACGCTGATGAATCGTGCCCACCGCCAGCGTGATGTGATTAGCATCAGCCTTTTGCTCTTGGCCATTACGATTGTGATGTACCTTGGCGAAGGCCGTTGGGCAGCTGCGCCAGCCTTGCGCTACCTGTATTTAATTCCAATTGCCCACGCAGCGATGGGTTTTGGCGTGATGGGCAGCATGGCCGTAGCGATTTTGGCCGATCTGCTGTTTGCGCCGCTTGTTGCAACTTCACTTGCTAAATATGGCTTAGTTGGTGCGCCAACAATTGAAATTATTGTAACTTTGGTTTTGATGCCGATCTTGGCTTATTTTGCTGGTAGCGGCTGGGGTCGGCTGAGTCGTCAGCGCGAGCTATATCAATTTTTGAGCCGCATGGGCGATTTATTTGGTCGTTCGCTGCCGCGCGATCAACTGCTTGGCGAGATTTTGCAACAGGGCGGCACGTTGATCGATGCCCAGGCAGGCGAGATCATTTTGCTCGAAAAAACTGTAGCACGCATTGCCGCTAGTTGGGGCTTTGAAGCCCAAGCCACTGCTGCCTACCAAACCAGCTTGGCTGCCTATATTCTCAAACGAAACGAACCATGGTCGGCGACCAGCCTCGAAAATAACAGCGATTTTCAGCGGGTTGGCTTTGGTCAGCGCATCGATGCAGCCTTGGCCGTGCCGCTACGCTTAGAAGGCAAACCAATCGGCTTATTGGCCTTCTACAATCGGCTTGGCGGCTTTAGCAAACAAGAGCAAGCCACGGTCGAAGCTATGGGCAGCAAAGTCGAGGTTGTGTTGGAGAACTTTCGCCAAATTGAGGAGCGCTCAGAGCGTGCCCGCTTGCAACGGGAGTTTGATTTGGCGGCTGAGGTACAGCAACGCTTTTTGCCCCAGCAATTGCCAACCATCAGCGGCTACGAAATTGCTGGCTTTACCCAACCAGCTCGTGAAGTTGGCGGCGATTTCTTTAATGTCATCGATTTGGCCGACGATCGTTGGTATCTTGGGGTTGGTGATGTTTCGGGCAAAGGCGTAGTCGGAGCGTTTTTCATGGCCATCGCCATGAGCGTGATCGATTTATATTTGCACGACAGCCCGCCCAGCAACCAATTGAGCCTTGCCAATCGGCTTAATCCGCTGTTTTATCGGCGTATGGCCCAGCAAAAAATCAATACTGGCTTGGCCTATGCCATGCTCGATGCCAAAACTGGCCAGTTGCAATTGGGCAATGCAGGCTTGATTTCGCCCTTGCATGTGCGCAAAGATGGCCAATGCGAGTATCTCGATTTGACTGGGTTTCCCTTGGGCGCGGTTGCTAACGCTCAATACACCGAAGCAGCCTTGGAGCTTCAGCCTGGCGAGAGCTTGATTTTCGTCAGCGATGGTGTAGTTGAGGCCGCCAACAGCGAGCGCGAATTATTTGGCCTGAATCGGTTGCGCAATTTAATTAGTATGCTCAGCCAACGCCCAGCAGCACAGTTGGTCAACGAAATTATGAGCGCCGCCAACCATTGGAGCGACGGCCAATATCAAGACGATATGACCGTCGTCGTGCTACGCCGCAACTAAGCACCGCGATCTTCGTGCAGCGCCCGTTGTAATTCCTCGATTAAGCCCAACGGCGCTAAGCGCACACCCAGCAAATTACTAACTTCCGCCGGATCGGCGTTCAGCACTTCGTCGATGCTGCGAAAATGTTCGGCCAAGGCTTGAGCCAAACGCTCGCTCACAAATTCGTAGCGCAGAAAATCGGTTGCACTCAGGCGGCTCGCTGCTTGGGCGAGATTTAGTTCCTGCAAAGCGCCACGCAACGCATCACCCCGCACGCCCAAATCATACACCGCATCAATCGCCGGAATTGCCAAGCGATCGGCTTCGCCAGCACGCAAGGCGATAATTGGCACATTCGGGGCAAGCGCCCAAACCGCACCCAACGCCAACAAACTTGCTTGGGCTGGTTCGCTGGCATCGACCACAATACACGCCGCCTGTTGCAAGCTTTGCAAACTATGCTCAGTCAGCGAAAGTGCCGCATCAATTCCTACCACGCGCAAAAAGAAGGGCGCACTCTCCAGCACAGCACGTAATTCTTGATTAACTTGGGCATTACCAAGCGTGTTAATCAACAACGCATAAGGTGCGACGGTTGATGCAGGCAGATCAATCGCGCCAGTCGTGCCAGTAATTGCATTCATCAAAGCGCTGGCCACCCGATTATTAGCATCGAAAATTTGCTTAGCATGCTCAGGCTTGACGATGCGTTGCGCACCTTGGGCACTCAACATCAGCGCGTTATTGTAGAGAAAAATCAGCACATCGCGCATTTGAGGATCGCTATAGTGATTTAATGTTGCTACTTGATTAATCACTGGATTGCGTGCATTCAAATAGAGCATGCCTTGGCTAGCAGAATTTTTACGTTCAGCTTTGCGCTCATCAAGCATTGCCCGCAGCAATTGCTTAATCGATTGGCTCAAATTGGGGTCGGCCAACAGCGTATCAACTTGCTCGGTCGTTTCGGAGTTTTCTGAGAAGATCAAGACCGCAGGAATCGATTCGGGCAGATATTGCGCAACTTTGGCTTGCACACCCATCTCGGCGTAGCGTTCTTCGAGTTCCAACCAACGCTCATCTTTGTTGGGCATCGCCTCGAAGATAAAATCGCCGCCAACATCCAAGCGCCGCAGGCCAATATGTTCGGTTAGCTCAGCGTAACGGCGCAAAAACGGCTCATCGGGAAAATATTGGGCATCGATCACCCGCAACCCTTTGGCCGCAAATAACACCGCATGTTGGCCAATCCCGCCAGGCGTGGTGAAATAGAACAACAGCCGTTGATGCGGATCGTCGCTGTTGATGCCGCTGCGCGAAAGTTGCGATTGCTCAAAATAGCGCGGCAAATTCATGCGCCCTGCATCGGTATCAAATAGCACAATATCTTTGATGCGAGCAAAAAGCTCATCGGAAATCAACGCCCACGATTTAATTACCCGATTATGCTGGGTAACGATCTCGCGGAACAAGCGTTGATCGTTGAGCGCTAGTTGCTCAAGATAATTGAGAATCACTTGGCCAAGTGTGCGCTGCACCCGCTCGAAATATTCATCGCGGCGCAAAGCCTCGCGCGAGGTGGTTTCGCGTAAATTGGGGCTTTCGACCACACCTTTGACGAACTTTGCCCACTCTGGCAACAGGCTGCGCTCGCCACGACAAACAAACATGCGCCGCACATAGATAATCAAATCGCCATGTTCGCGCACATTCAAATAGGGCTGCTTGGGAATGAACAGCACCCCGCCAAGTTTGAAGGCTCCGTTATCTTCTTCGATATTCAGCGGAATCACCGCCAACACCGATTCGCTGGGATACAGTTCGTTCAAATAGCGAATATAGTCGCTATCGCTGGCTTCACTATGCCATGGCGCTTGCATCACATTCACTGGGCGCGGCGATGGATCAAGGTAAATCGGCACGCTAAGCAAATCAGCAAACAACCGAATCAGCCGACTAAGCTCATCTTCGCGCAGCAAATGCACTTGGCCCGGCTTTATCGCCACGGTGACGGTTGTGCCAGCAGTGGCGCGGGTGGTTTGGCCCATACGGTACGATTGCTCGCCGGTGCATTCCCACCAAACCGCCGCCTCGCCTTCGCTACGAAACGAACGGGTCACAAACTCAATGCGCTCGCCAATGATAAACGCAGCCAGCATGCCCAAACCAAAGCGCCCAATCAAGCGCTCGGCCAAACTGCGCTCGCCAAGGGCCTCAAGCCGCGAGCGCACAGCATCGGTGTTGCTAGCGCCAATGACCGAGAGAAATTGCTCGACTTCGGCCTCGGTCATACCTGTGCCGTTATCTTCAATCGTCAGGCTGCGGCCAAATGGATCGTAGCGCACATGAATTTCGGGCAACGGCGCATTGGGATCATCTGCTTGGCGCACAAGGCAGGTATCGTGGGCATTTTGCAGCAACTCACGAATTGCCACATGCGGATCGGCGTATAAACTTTCGCCAAGCGTTCGAATCACGCCAGGCACATTAATCGTCATTTGACCTTGGCGAATTCCATGGGGTCGTTGCATACCAACTCCTTAGCGTTGAGTAAGTGCCAGTTCCAGCAGCGACGTTTGGGCATGTTGCACCGCCTCGCCTAGCTCTGGGGTTAGTTCGATGCCGCTAGAAAGCAAGGCATAGCCCCATAAGGCCCGAACAACAGTTGCCCAGCGTTGGTCGCTTGGTTGGCCATCGCGCAATTGCTGAACCAGTGGATTGAGCGTGTTGAGACACAGCACATAATCATCGCTGCGCTTGCGCCCCACCGATTGGACGAAATTGAGCAGGCTTCCACTACCTTTCAACAGGCTATCCACAACTTGTTCACGTTTATAATCGCTGTCACGCATCGCCAAGGCAGCCAAATTGCTCGGCTCGAAGCGCATCGCATAGACCTGCATGCCCAATTGTTCGCAGTGTTGTTCGAGTTTGCGCCATTGGGGGTCGGTTTCAGCTTCGAGCAATTCGGCAATTCCTGCGGTGAGCGGCTGAAAACTTACGCCATGGCGGGCAGCACAATATTTTTTCAGAAATTTTTCTTCGATCAAATTAACGTGCAAAACTGGTACGCCGCGTGCGCCGACAATCGCTCGTTGCTGGGCACTGGGCGGCAAATCATTGAGCACATAAAAAATCGTGCGTTCGCCAGCACCACGCAGCGGAATCCGCTCAAGATAGCGGGTCAAGGTAATTGGGCCAATATCGCTCTCGAAGGTCAACAAATCGGCAACTGCAGCAAAAAATTGGCTATCCTGCACGGCTGCTTGCTTGATGCCGCTGTTATATTGTTTGACCACTTGCAAAAATGTGGCAGGCTCGCGCTGAGCCAAGCGAATTAAAAAGCCACGCACAGCCTCGGCCAAGGCTTCGCGCAAAGCCCGATAGTTGGGCCGATCGATCATAAAGCCTTCGCGGCTGGCAACCAATTCGAGCAACGGCGCATCGATAATCCCACAGACAAATGTCGCCCAATCAGGCAACAATTGCAGATCTTCGCAAACATACATGCGCCGCTGAAACACATCGAGCTTGCGTGGGCGGATTTTCAGGGCTGCTGAACTTGGCATAATTGCCAAAACCCCGCTACATTCTGCATTCTGCTGCTTGATGACGATTGGCTCAACCGCCAAAGGCACAGAGCCAAAGCGATGCTTCACATAGTCGATATATTCATGCTCCGAGCCATCCAAATGCCATGGCCCGTTCATCCGATTGATCGGGCGCGCATCGTCGCCAAGATACACCGGAAATTGAATAAAATCGGCATAGCGAATGATCGTTGCGCGCAACGTGCTTTCATCGAGCAAATTGTAGAAGGCTGGCTCCAGCTCAATCGTGACCGTAGTGCCGATGGTTTGGCGCGTGCCCAGCTCAAGGCTATAATCGGCGCTACCCTGCGAGCGCCACAACACCGCTTGCTCGCTGCCTTCGGCCAAGGTATCGACGGTTACTTGCTGGCCAATCACAAAGGTCGAGAGAAAGCCAATGCCAAATTGGCCAATTAACATTTGAGCAGCGTTCTGATCGGCGGTTGAAAATTTGACTTGGCGGGTTTGGCTAGCCCCAATTGTGGCCAAATAGCGCACCACATCGTCGCGAGCCATGCCAGTGCCATTATCTTCAACAATCAACAAACGTTGGTTTGGCTCGATCCGCACATGAATTGCTGGCTTAAACAGCGCTTGTTGGGCAATCCGCCGCACACACGAATCGCTGGCATTCTGAATCAGCTCGCGAATCGCAACGTGCGGGTCGCTATACAAATTTTCAGCCAACAAACGAATGAGGTGTTCAAAATCAACCTGAAATGTTCCAGTACTCATCACTCAGCGCTTTCCGATTAGACGATCAAACCATGAGCCTTGTTTGTTGGCGATGGGCGCTGATTGTTTTTTGGTCAGCGTTTCGATCCATTCGCGGGCCTCTTTCAGTCGCTGCTCAAGCTGTTGGGTTTGGGCAAAATGATAAGCTTCGTTGGCAAAATACCACGCTTCATCGCTGCGATTCAATTTGTACAAAGCCCGCACATTGGCTAACAACGCCCAAGCCTCATCGCGCGCATGCAAGCGTTGGCGCGCCAAGGCCAGCGCTTCGCGGGCAAACTCCAAGGCTTGTTCGCCCTTCTCTAATTGTAGGGCAATTTCTGCGCGCCACATGGTTGCATCTTGATGATCGTTGGCGCAATCGTAGGCTAAGGCGCTGGCAACATTTTCGCTAAATAAATTAAACGCTTCTTGCAAATTACCTTGTTGATAGTGGAGATGGGCCAAATAGCGCCGCGCCAGCACAACCCAAGCGGGGTTGCCCTCGCGCTGAGCATACTCAAACGAGAGCAAGCCATAACGCAAGGCATCGGCATGGTCTTCCCGCTGCGAATGCAAGCGTTGCAGCACGCGATAAAAGACATAGCGGTAGAAATCGGCGGAGTAGGTATCGTGGCGAATGATGCTCAAGCCTTGTTGGGCATAGCTCAGGGCATCATCATACTCTTGCATGGTCATGGCGTTGCCAGCAAGCAAGCGTAAACAATCGAGTTGCCAAGCGCTGGTATTGCGGGCTTGGGCTTGCTGCAAACAATCGAGCAACAAGGCCTTAATTTCAGGCCAACGACCTTTGAGATCAAGGTCGATCAATGCGCTACACAGCCGAATCGTCGCGACTAATTCATAGTGTGGCTCGTTGAGCTGCCGCGCGCGCGCCAACATCGTGGTGGCCAACTCCAAGGCCTGCTGACTTTGGTCTAAGTTCATGAGGGCTGCGGTAAGCTTTTGGTAGCACAGCAATTCATTATCTTTATCGGCTTCCTGCCGCGCGATGACGATTCCCTGCTCCAACAAACTCGCAGCGCTGCGAAACTGGCCTTGCCGAAAAAGCTGAGTTGCTTGATTACAAAGATCGGCGGCGTAACCCATCGCACCAACCTCCCGCCATTGGACAACCTAAGACCAGCATGCTTGGGCGCGTGCTGGCCTCATTGTCGGTTTAGTATTGAATTTGGGCGTAATATGGCCGATCGCCAAGTTTTTCGCCCCCACCTAAAAAGGTCAATTCAATTAAAAATGCTGCCTCAACCACCTCGGCCCCAAGCTGATTGAGCAAATCGCAGGCCGCGACCACGGTTCCGCCAGTTGCCAAAAGATCGTCGATAACAACCACGCGAGCGCCAGCTTGCAAGGCATCGTGGTGAATTTCCAAGCGATTAGTGCCATATTCCAAGCTATAATCTACGCCGATGGTTTGGGCTGGCAATTTGCCCGGCTTACGAATGGGCACAAAGCCAATCCCCAAGCGCAATGCTAATGGCGCACCAAAAATAAAGCCCCGTGATTCAATGCCGACAATCGCTTGTAATTGCTGGTTGGCATAGCGCTGGGCAAAGTGATCAATCGCTGCATCGAATGCTGCTGCATTGCCCAACAACGGCGTAATATCTTTAAATTGAATCCCTGGAATTGGAAAATCGGGGATATTGCGAACAAACTGAGTTAAATCGAGGCTCATTCAATAATTTCCTTGGCCGCACCCGGCCCAGCTTCAATATAACGACGAGCAGCCGCCACCAATTGGGTTAGCCGACCATCAACAATTTTGCGCCATTCAGCTGATTCTTGATCAGTTAATGCGCCGCCGCCGTAATGCAACTCCATGGCCAGCTCCCAGCCACGGCGTAAGGCAAATTTTTCGATAATCGCTTGGCGATCTTCGGGCCAGCGCTTGATATAGCGTTGAAAGGCGGTTACTAATTTTTTGGAGCCATCAGCGTTGAGTGCGGGCAAGTCGAAATAGTTGTTATTGGCATCTTCCGGCGCAGGGCTTTTGGCGCTCGAAAAGTAAATTGTTTGGGTAGTAAAACAATAGCGTGCCTGACCTGCCTTCTCATAATCGCCGGGATTGCTGGCAATTGCCCCAATCAACATGCGATCAGTGATTGTCATAGGCTACTCCTGTCTGGATTGTGCTATAGCGAGTCTAGCATAGCCAACACGCCATCGCAAGTTGCTCAGCATGCTGCCCGAATCGTCATAGCTTCGGCTACTAGCGCAGTACGAACCGCTTGGGCAAAAGCTAGCGCTTGCGGCGTATCGCTATGCAAGCACAAACTTTGCACGGTTAACCTGATTGGTACATTAGTATAACTTGGAAATGGCATGCCTTTGGCAAGCGCTAAAGCCTGTTGGAGTGCCACCGTCTGGTCGTGATGCACGGCCCCTGCCAAACTACGCGAACGCAATTGGCCATCAAGTTCATAGGCTCGGTCGATAAAGCCTTCGGCGATCGTCTGCACGCCTGCCGCTGCCGCTTGTTCGAGCAATACGCTACCAGCCAAGCCCATCAAGGCCAGCGTTGGGTCAAGCTGCTTGATGCTGGTGATCAGCAATTGAGCCAAATCGGGATCACGTGCAGCCTGATTATATAAAGCACCATGCGGTTTAACATAGCGTACCTTAGTCCCCTGCTGGGCTGCCAAATGTTGTAACTGCGCAATTTGCTCAATTATGCTGGCCTGTAGTAGGCTTGGCTCAATTGCCAACACCGCTCGCCCAAATTGCGCTTGATCAGGGTAGCTTGGATGCGCCCCAACGCAAACATTGTGCTGCTGGGCCAAACTCAAGGCAACGAGCATGCTCTGTTCATCACCAGCATGGCCGCCGCAGGCAATATTGCACGACGAAAGCAACGGCATTAATTCAGCATCAAACGCGCTGCCTTCGCCCAAGTCTGCATTGAGATCGATGCTCATGCCAGCCAATCCTCAGCCAGTGCTTTGGCCCGCAAGCGTTCAGCCAAATTCGAGCGCACGAGATTACTATCCACGCCCTTCGATGGCAGCCAAAAACGGGTCTCAACAATCAGGCCATCGGATTTAACCGCAGTAATTAGCACTTCGGCGGCTGGTTTTTCCAGCACATGCTCAGTAGTACGGGCAATTTCAGTTAAGGCTTGTAAAACTGGCGCAAAATCAACATCACGTTTGAGTGTTAGCTCAACATTGTGGCGGCGTTGCACATAGCGAGTCAAATTAGTGATTGTACCAGTGTAAATCGTGGCGTTTGGCACCATCACCTCACGGCCATCGGCAGTGCGCATGGTCGTAGCGCGTACCGCAATATCGGTCACAGTGCCCTCATCATTGCCAATTAAAATGCGATCGCCAACCCGAAACGGGCGTTGAAACAACAACAAAATGCCAGCTGCCAAGTTTTTGGTGATGTCTTGCAAGGCAAAACCGATAATTAAACCGCTCACGCCCAAGCCAGCCACAAACGAAAGCGCTAGCTGGCCCCAGCCCATCACCAACAACACAATCACCAAGCCAGCAACAATCACCAAAATGCGCACTAAGCGCAAAATCAAGCTTTCGGCTTCGCTCGGCAGCTCAACCCGCTTTAGCACACGATTGGTCGCACCGTTGGCCAGCCGAATGCCATAGCGCAAGGTCAATAAGATGACGATTGCAGCCAGCACCCGTGGCAGCACCCGAATCGCAAATTCTTGCGCTTGCTGCCCCCATAGATTCCAATCCATAGACGATCCTCATACTTGGCTTATTGCGGTTTGGTTGAGTAGAGAACCGAGCCATTCGAGGCCCGAATAGTGATATTTGTATAACCAACATCGGTGAGTAAACGGCCAAGCTCTTCGCTCGCTTGTTGTTGGGCTTGCGAGAGAATACCTTTTTCGAGCGCATCTTTGGTTACTGACTCTTTGAGCATTTGCTGAGCTTCAAGCGTCATATTCGCCATATCATGGGAACAGCCAGGTACAAAAACAGGTCCATCTTGTTCAAGGATTCGGCTATTTTGGGTATCTAACTCAACACTGAGAATTTCGGGATCAGGCAATTGAATTTCAACAACAGCACTATCAAGATTCCCATCATTTTCTACTTGCAGCTTATCTTCTTTAATTTGTTGAAGATCAATTCCAGCCTGAATATTGAACGAGGCAAAATAGGTCACCTTCTCAGTACATAAGCCTAAGAATCCCTTTTCCTTTTCGATATCAATATTTTTACTTAAATACATATTCATTGTTGATAATTTAGCTTGACGACGAATTGCTTCAATAACGGTTGTGCCATTATTGATAGTTACTTTTGGTTCAGGCGAAAAAAGATTCATCCCACCACTAAAAGCACTATAAGCACCAAAAACGATCAGGCCGAATAAGACGAGGTAAAGCACTAACTTTATCGTTTTCATGAGTTACTCCTTCGATTACTATTATTGGCCAATCTTCCGAATTTGCGTCCCATTATGATCGAAAATCGTAACATTACGATAGCCAACATTTTGGAGAATTTTAAGAATTTCTTCTGCTGAATTATATTCGGCATTCTTTAAGATTCCTCCATCCTTAGCATCTTGTAATGCTTGTTCTTGGAGCTTCTGTTGTAACTTAGTAACTAATTCAGCAGTATTATCATTACATAAGGGTACTGATGCACCATCTTTAGTAATAATGCCACTATTCTTCAAATCTAACTCATTACTCACAATTGTTGGTTCTGGTAAATAAATTTTAACATTTGCCTCTTGAGGATAGCCATTTTTGGTAATTTCATAGCGAAATAAATTCAGGTTCACTCCAGCCTTAATATCAAAATAGGCGCGATATTGAACATCATTTTGACAAAGATCCAGCCATCCAGATTTACTACTTTCTACGTCAATTTTGGGTATTCGAGTTGATGCAGCCAAGAGCATTGATTCACGCTGGAAAATTTGTTGCACGGTTGGGCCAGGAGTTGGGGTGGGAAGTGGAGTAGACGTTGGAATAGCTGTATTCGTTTTAGGAATTGTCGTTGGGATAGCAGATTGAGAATTGTTTGCAAAGAATGCAAATCCTACTCCAATTAATATAGCTAAGGCAACGAATGCAAAAATCATGGAAAGGCGGCCCGAAGATCCTTCTGTCGAAGCCATAAGCAATTCTCCTTTTGATATGGAATTCGAGCATATGTAGGGATATAGTAGCCGAGATTAAGCCAAAAAACAAAAGAAGCGTCCCACAAATTGTGGAACGCTTCTTGCTTTACGTATGTCTATGGAACAGCAACTAGCGATAAGGCCGCAGCGCGCCGTAATAGTGATTGAGCCAGTAGCTGCTGTAGATGCTGACTGCACCAACACCCGAAGCGGGAGTCATTGCATTGACCATAACGCCGTCGCCAACGTAGATGCCTACGTGAGTGATGCCAGGGCCAGCAGTGCCAGCGTAGAACAGCAAGTCGCCTGGTTGCAAGTTGCTCATGCTACCGATGAAGGTACCATAGGCGCTGCTATATTGGCCAGCAGCACTGTGAGGCAAGCTCACACCAACTTGGCGATACAAGTACTTGGTCAAGCCGCTGCAATCGAAGCCGCTACCTGGGCTTTCGCCACCCCAGCGATAGTTGTAGCCAACATAGGCCCACGCCATCGAAGCAACATCACCACTAGCAGTACCACCACCACCGCCACCGCCGCCACCAGCAGGTTGAGGCTTAGCGGGATTGCTCTTTTTAGGAGCAGGCGCAACAGGCAGTGAAGGAACATTATCGGTAAATGGCACCCGGCGGAACACAAAGTTGCTCACATCAACCAGATCTTGTGAAATCCAGCCTTTGGTACCTTTGGCTGTTTCGACTTTGACCCATTCTTTGTAACGAGCCAACAAACCTAATTCAGCGCCTTTGCTCAGCTTACCCAATGAATCGAACTTGGTGCTTGGGCCAGAGCGCAGGTTGACACCTTCGTCAGTTGCCCAACCAACCAAAGCTGGGTTGGCTGATGGAATCGATTCAGCTTCGGCGATGCGATCAGCTACGCCAGCTTCAAGATTCAGAAATTCTGCTGAAACCCAACCAACAGTACCTTCACCAGTTTCAATTTGATACCAGCCTTGATAGCGGGCCAACAATGAAACTTGGCTATCGATGCCCAGCTTCTTCATACTGATATAGTCAGTACCAGGGCCGTCACGCAAGTTCAAATTGTCTTGGGTGATTTTGCCCACTTTAGCTGGTGGTGGGGTTGGCACATTTGGCGCATCGGGCAAGGCATCGATCACTGCTTGATCTAAATCAAGCAAATCAGCAGCGAGCCAGCCTTCTTGGCCACCTTCGGTGCGCACTTGCACCCAATCGGCGTGGCGAGCCACAACCTTTACTTTGGTGCCAGTATCTAATTTATCTAAGCGATCGAATTCAGTGCTAGGGCCATTGCGCAAATTGGCAATATCGCCACTAATCACTGCTTCGGGATAGGTCGGAGTATTATTAACTGGTCGGCCTACGGGAATAACCAACGAATCATCAAAGTCTGGGCTGCTAATTGGCCCATCGCCAACACCTGGATCAGGCGTGGCCTCTGAATCATTGAGGGCTGTCAACGGTGCTGGTTCGTTACGGTGGGTCATGGTCATCAAACCAAGCGCTGGCCGAACTTGGCGTTCAGCAGTTGGCGATGCGCTGACCAGAATTGCTGTATCGACCTGCGGCGTGGTGGCATTTTTGTTGACCACTAACCCAACAGGCAACAGCGAAAGCACCATGAGATGAAGTAGGTAGCGACGTGGGGCTTTGCGCAGGTACGATGGAACCGCACGAAGTGCAGAAACAGAACGGGCATTTACGCGTTGGCGTAAACCGGTCGTTCGTAAAAGCGAATTTTCGTTGTTCACAGCCCGCTGCTGGAAGTCTTGCAGATCATGATCTTCTTGGATCAGATCATTCGAGGACTTAGCATCTTGCATGCAGCTGTAACCTCCCTATTATCGAACGCGGCTTAATGATATCGCGCCGACAATTAATAATTAACGTTTATGCATCGTGCAATGCCGAAAGGGAAGTTAACATATTTGTTCCATGTTTGCAAATCTCAGCTATTTTTCAGACTCCTAGCTTAAGCTTTTCAGCTGCTTGTCAGATAGGACTTTTAGCCCATTCCAAAGCCATAAATCAGCTGATTTTCGTTCTTTTTAGCACATATTTTCTTGAAAATGGATGAGAAAACTCTAATCATTATGTGATGTTAAGCACAAAGTTGACCATAATTTCGTTGTAAAATTAAGCTCATTTTTACCATTTTTCGTCACATTATTAATATTATTTAACTCAAATAAGCAGCTTTTTGGCCCCACGTTAAGCGGAAAAAGTGGCAGTTTAAAGGATTTAGGGCTTTGCAAGCATCCAAAAACGATCAAACCCTAGGCTTTCTCATAAACCTTAATCATCTGGGCTGCAAAGCTGTGCCAATTAAATTGGCTGGCGCGTTGCAAACCACGTTGGCGATATTCGGTATTTAATGCTTGATCATTTAACATTCGCAGCATTGCCATGGCCCATGCTTCGGTATCGTGCGGCGGCAGCAAAATTCCAGCTTCGCCAACGATTTCGGGCATGCTACTGGTATTTGAAGAAATGACTGGCGTGCCACAACTCATCGCTTCTAATGGTGGCAAGCCAAAACCTTCATAGGTCGAAGGCCAAACAAATGCATGCGCTCCAGCAAATAGCGCCGCATTTTCTGTATTCGTCACGCGACCAGTAAAAATAATATCAGCAGCTAAATCTTCATCGAGAATTGTGGTTTCTAAGGCTGGAAAAAATGCTGAAGTTACTTTAGGGCGATTGCCAGCAATGACTAATTTAATTGGTTGCTCGATTCGACGACGCACACGGCCAAATGCGCGCAGCAGTGTCGTGAGATTTTTACGCACATCAAAGCCGCCAATATAATAAAAATAGGGCTGGGTAATATTAAACCGTTGCAAGGTTTGGCTAATTTGTGCTTCGCTCTGCGGTTGATAATCAGGCGCAACGCCTTCATAAATCGTATGTACTTGTAAGGCATTGACTTTCAAAATATCAATAATATCATCGCGGGTATGGTCGGAGACGGCAACTAATTGGCGGCAACGCCGCACAGCGCTGGTTGCGAGCGCAGTATAAGCCCGCATCACCATTGAGCCACGGTAGACAGGCAAAATTAATGGAATCAGATCGTGCACCGTTACCACGGTTGGCACTAATTGGCGGCGTGGCGGCGCATAATAAGGCACGTGCAACATATCAACCGCCAAACGCAGGGCAGCCCGTGGCAACTCAACTTGCTCATACCAGATTTTGGCCAATTTTGGGTGCAGCTTATCGAATGGAGTTGGCACCAAATCGACCGCAATATGCGGAATTTGGGGAACTTCGGCATGGGTGTAGGCGGGCAGGAATAGCACATATTCATGCTGTGGCCCAACGTGGGGCAAATGTTCAATTAAATGGCGTAAATATTGGCCGCTGCCCACCATTGGTTCAGCCCAGAACGTGCCACTAATCCCAATCCGCACAATAAATACTCCCATTGCTGCTAGCGATCAGGCTGCATTATACCAGTGCTCACGCCGATTGCCGCTAGTTGCCAAACATTGCCACAACCCAGGTGATTAGAAAAATCGAGAGAATGGTTGGAATCGCTGTAATTAATGGAAAAATACTTTGCAACACTTGAAAGCTCGCCCGCTTGCCGGTGCTCAACTTGGCAGCATCATTGGGATGAATTTCCCATGTTTTGCCTTTAAAGCGCTCGCTCCGCCGAATTTCGACCTGCCAACGCTGGCTTAGCCATTCGCCAAAGAACCAATTTTCGCTGGTACGAACCCCACGCAACCACCACAACAGATTGCCTGCCAAAATTAAGGCAGTTAAGAATAATTGGCTGCCATTCATCAGCATGCTCCTAAAAAACCAAGGCAGTGGTAGATTGTACCACTGCCCACGTCCAACATTTACTTATAACCCATACGCAGGGCACCATCCAAACGAATGGTCTCACCATTTAACATTGGGTTCTCGAGAATATGCTGGGCCAACATGGCAAACTCAGCAGGGTCGCCCAAGCGTGGCGGGAAGGGCACTTGAGCCGCTAAAGTTTGGCGCGCAGGTTCTGGCAAGCCAGCCAACAACGGCGTATCAAACGTGCCTGGAGCAATCGTCATCACCCGAATGCCATGGCGAGCCAATTCGCGGGCGGCAGGCAAGGTCAAGCCAACAATCGCGCCTTTCGAGGCACTATACGCTACTTGGCCAATTTGGCCATCGAAGGCAGCAATCGAAGCAGTGTTGATAATCACCCCACGTTCGCCAGCGGCGTTTGGCTCGTTTTGGCTAATGCGTTCAGCACCCAAGCGCAGCGCATTAAACACACCATTGAGATTAACTTGCATAACCCGATTGAATGATTCGAGGCTATGCACACCATTACGGCCCAGAATTTTCTCGGCACTACCAACGCCAGCGCAGCTAATCACTGCTTGCAAGCACCCATTAATCGCAATTGCTTGATCCAAAGCTGCGGCCAAAGAGGCTTCATCGGTTACATCGCAAGCCACAAATTGGGCATTTGCGCCTAATTCATTGGCCAGTGCTGTACCAACTTCTGCATTGCGATCGGCAATCACAACCTTGGCTCCAGCGCTATGCAAGCGGCGCACCGTCGCGCCACCCAAGCCCGAAGCTCCACCAGTCACCACCACACTCAAACCTTGAATTTCCATTGTGGTTCCTTATTTATATGGGGCTGGTTGTTGGGGGCTGGGGATCGGGCGCAAGGTGGCTATTGGCTTTTGAAGCATACCAAAACGTTCCGATAGCCATGAGCCAAATATGCTCTATGCTCTATGCTCTATGCTCTATGTTCTATGTTCTTTGCTCTACTAATCCCCGATCCCCAACAACCAATCCCCGCGCTATACTCGCTCAATAATCGTGGCGGTTGCTTGGCCATGGCCGATGCACATCACTTGCAGGCCAAATTGGGCATCGCGGCGTTCGAGTTCGTTGAGCATTTTGCTCATCAACACCGCGCCAGTTGCGCCCAAGGGATGACCATGGGCAATCGCGCCGCCATTGGGATTGACCCGATTTGGATCAAGCTTGAATTCGCGCAGCCATGCCAACACCACCGAAGCAAAAGCCTCGTTAATTTCAACCAGATCAATATCGTTGATGCTCAAACCTGCTTTGGCAAGCGCTTTGTGGGTTGCAGGAATTACTTCGAGCAACTGCATGCGTGGATCGCCAGCGGCAACCACCCGCGCACGGAATTTGGCGCGTGGCTTGAAACCATCGGCGAGTGCTTGTTCACGTTCGCCAATTAATACCACCGCAGCACCATCGGAAATTTGGCTAGCATTGGCGGCAGTAACCACACCATCGGCGCGAAACACGGTTTTGAGCTTGCCCATTTTGGCGCGATCAGCCTCAAAGCGAATGCCTTCATCGTAGAGCAATTCGTGGGCATTGCCAGCTTTATCGCTGCCAACAATTGGCAGAATTTGGCTGCTAAACCAACCAGCTTTGGTTGCGGCGGCGGCACGCTGATGGCTCTCGAAACTCCAATCATCAAGCTCAGTGCGCGACAATTGATATTTCTCGGCAATCAATTCGGCGGATTCGCCTTGATGCACAAGCTGGTGTTTTTCGTTAATCGCAGGATTAAAGGTGGCAAAATCGCCAGTGACATCGCTAAACATTGGCACGCGGCTCATCGATTCAACGCCGCCAGCAATCACGTAGCGCACATCACCTGCGGCAACTGCTTGCGAGCCAAAATGAATTGCCTGTTGGGCCGAGCCACACATGCGGTTGAGGGTAACCGCAGGCACCGTAATTGGTACGTTTGAAAGCATCACGCCCAAACGGCCAATATTTGCGCCTTGTTCACCAGTGTTGGTAACGCAACCAGTGACCACATCTTCGATTAACGTTGGATCAATTCCAGTGCGTTCAATCAGGGCATTGAGCACATGGGCATACAAAACATCGGGGCGCACGTCGCGCAAGCTGCCCTGTTGGCGACCAATCGGCGTGCGAACTGCATCAATTAACACTGCTTCAGCCACGAGGCTACCTCCTTGGAGCTACTGACCACCTGTGTTATCAGCGAGTATAGCAGATTCTAGCGCGAGGATTAGATGCCCTCACCCCAACCCCTCTCCCGTGGCGCGGGCGAGGGGCTTTCACTGCGTGGTTTTTCCATGATTTCGGGTGAAAACGGATGCTCCCCGTGTCCAGTGGGAGAGGGGCTGGCTTACAAGGGTCGGTTGTGAAGATCCCCTCACCCCAACCCCTCTCCCGTGGCGCGGGCGAGGGGCTTTCACTGCGTGGTTTTTCCATGATTTCGGGTGAAAACGGATGCTCCCCGCGTCTAGTGGGCGAGGGGGCTGAGGGGTGAGGGAATTCCATTCAGCAACAGCTATGTTCTATGTTCTATGTTCTTTGCTCTATGTTCTATGTTCTTTGCTCGCTACTTAACAATTCGTTCGATGCCGCCCATATATGGCCGCAGTACCTCGGGAATTGTCACGCTGCCATCGGCATTTTGGTAATTTTCGAGAATTGCAATAATGACGCGGGGCAACGCCAAGCCCGAACCATTCAGCGTATGCACAAACTCTGGTTTTGCCCCAGCTTCTGGCCGATAGCGAATATTGGCGCGCCGCGATTGATAATCGCCGAACAAGCCACACGACGAAACTTCAAGCCATTCGTTCATGCCAGGTGCCCACAATTCCAAATCGTACTTGACGGTGGCAGTGCCCAAATCGGCGGTACACAATTGCAACAAACGATAGGGAATATTCAAGCCTTTGCACACATCTTCGGCGTTGCTAATTAGCGAGAAAAGCTCATCGTAGCTGGTAGCAGGCTCGACCAATTTGACCATTTCGACCTTATCGAATTGATAAAGCCGCTTGATGCCACGGACATCGCGTCCAGCGCTCATTTGCTCGTTACGGAAACATGGCGTATGCGCAACGTAGCGCAATGGCAACTGAGCTTTATCCAAAATTTCTTCGCGATGCAAGTTGGTTACTGGCACTTCAGCGGTCGGAATCAGCCATAAATCGGTATCTTCGATATGAAAAATCGTGTCAGCAAATTTGGGCAAGTTGCCAGTGCCAACCATGGCATCAGCCTTCACCAAGTAGGGCACGGCCAATTCGGTATAGCCATGCTGATCGACGTGCATATCGATCATCCAGCTGATCAAGGCTCGCTGTAAACGCACGCCCAAGCCCTTCATCACGAAAAAGCGGGTTCCGCTCATGCGCACGCCACGCTCAAAATCGAGAATCCCTAGCTCTTCGCCCAGCTCCCAGTGTGGCTTCACCGCAAAATCGGCTTCTTTGATGCTGCCTTCGACGCGCACCACCACATTATCGTGTTCATCCTTGCCAACTGGCACTTCGGGCAAAGGCAGGTTGGGCAAATCGAGCATCAACGTATTTAGCTCAAGATCAATCGCGTTGGCTTGGGCATCAAGCTCGCTAATTTGATCGCCAACCAGTTTCATGGCAGCAATTTTAGCATCGCGTTCGGCTTTATCTTTGGTGCGCGCAACATCTTTCGAGCCAGCGTTGCGCTCGGCTTTGAGCCGTTCAACTTCGGTAATCGCCTCGCGGCGTTTCACATCCAAGTCGAGCACTTGATCGACTAAGCCTGGATCGCGGCCAACTTTGGCAAAACCTTCACGCACAACATCGGGCTGTTCACGAAATAAACGAATATCAAGCATAATAAAACTCCTTGAATAGCTATGCGTCGCTTGACGCGGGAACTTGATCTACTGCTTCAATTGCTACGACAATCCCTGGCCGAATCACGCCAAATGCCACATAGAAGCGATAGGCTTGCTCGGGCTTGGGCAGCGTTTTGCTGTGTTGATCGTTGAGCAAAAACATATATAAACTATCGCGGTGCAAAGTGGCCGAAACGGCCTCCGAGCGATGCACCTTAACCTGATTAACGCTGCCTTCGATGGTTTCAACTTTGGCCTTTTTCAAGCGTTGACGAGCTAAAGCGCCATTAATTGCGCTAATTAATGGAAACAATGCGATTGCCAAGGGAACCCAAAATTGCCAAGAGTTGGTGCGTTGGGTCAGGGCAAAAACCAGAAAAAAACCACCAAAGGCCAAGCGAATCCAAATATCAAAAATCGAGATTTTCAAAATGCGCTTGAGTTGATCAGGGTGCAACTCACCACGGCGATTGCTTTGCAACTCGTCCTTGATGCCCCAAACCAGATCGCTCGTTTGCTGCGGCGCAAGTTGGGCGTTGTGTTCGAGAATTTTGGTTAGTGCTTCGCCGCTTGGGCGTTTGGATTGACGCTTGCTCATGCTGTTTCAACCGCCACAATAATGCCCATGCGCGAAACGCCTTTGGCGACATAAATTGTATAGTTTTGGCCGACGGTCAGCGGCTGCTCGCCTAATTTGGCCAAAAGCGCATACGAGCGTTTGTTGATTACCAACTCTGATTCAAACATGGCAAAGGGCACTGGCCGAATTTTTTCCAGCTGGCCGCTAATCGCCTGCACAACGCCAGTTTTGAGCGCAGCTTGGCTTTGACGACGTGTCCAAGCATTGAAAAGCAGCACCGCACCTAAAGCCACCACAACCCAGCCAAGCACATCGGCGCGCGATATGCCAACCCCCATCAAGGCTAAACCAACAAACAGCATTGGCAAAAATGGCACGCGAAATGCTCGCATTGCTTGGAGCTGGCTTTTTTGGTCGGGGGCGAGTCGTCCTTCGCGATTATGGATTAAATTGGCTGCATCGCCACGAATAATCATACAGATTCCTCTGGTTCTGGCTCATTCAGCGCTTCTGCTGCCAAGCCCCGCTGAGGCTGGGGAATTTCGCCCAATGAGCTATAGATAATTGTTTCAATTTCGTACAAGCGGCGTTGACCGCGCCGCAAGACTGCAAATTCAAGCACTTGGTGGCTGCCTTGATGCACAATTGCTTGGCGAATCCAGCTTTGCAGCACACCTTCACAATGCGGACAGATCGATTTAAGCTCGCCACTTTCGCTACTAGCTTGGGCAACCTCAGCCAAAAAAGCTGGCATTTTGCTAATCTCAGGCAGCGCATGACTAAAATTACATTGTTTACAGCGCACCACAATCGATTCTTGGTCTGGTTGGGCAAATTGGGTGCTGATTGGCCGCTCTTTGGTGGGGTTGAGCAAGTCGTATGATGGTTGTTGCATGCCACCACCCCACGCCAAACGGCTAAAAATCCAGAGAATAATGATCAAGCCAAGAATGCTACCGAAGGTAACTAAGCCGATTTCCCATGACATAAAAAACCTCAAACGCTTGGTTGAGTAAAAATTTCGCCAATTAAAAACGCTCCTCGTCCCTAGAGAAGGACGAAGAGCGTAAACTCTCGTGGTGCCACCTTCGTTCGTCGTTGCATGGCAACAACCTCGAAAAGCTTGCTAACGGAAGCAACCCGAACGCGAGGCGTTAGGACTCGGAAATTGGATAGTTTGGCAATGTTCACCGCAATCGCAGCAGCTGCGGCTCTCTGAAGAACAAAAATACCCAAACCACGGATTTCGTCAACGTCAATAGGCCCATTATACCACGAAGGCTCAGCAGCCCGTGAGGCTTACTGGCGATGCTGGTTCCGCCAAAAGTCCGATATTGCGTGGCTATGGGCTATTGGCTATGGGCTATTGGTTTGATCCTTCATCCCTCATAATTTATCCTTCATCCTTTCCGTTAGCCACAGATTGCACAGATTATTATGATGGGGCCATAGGCTATTAGCATAGAAGCAGCGCCCGATCCCTAGCCCCTGATCCCTCATCCCTCAGCTATCGGTTCAAAATAAACTATATCGCCAGCATTGAGCAGAGCAGCTGGCGTAGCAGCCGCATCAAACAAGCGCAAAGGCGTTGTACCCAAAATATGCCAGCCACCAGGCGAGCTTTGCGGGTAAATGCCGGTTTGATCGTTGGCAATCGCAACCGAGCCAGCAGCAACCTTGGCGCGTGGTGTGGCGCGGCGCGGCAAATGCAAGGCCACCGGCAAGCCATCAAGATAGGGAAAGCCAGGCAAAAAGCCAACCATTGCCACCCGATATTCAGCCTGCGAATGCAACGCAATCGCCTGCTCGATGCTCAACGAGCAGCGTTCGGCAACCTCGGCCAAATCAACGCCATCGTAGCGCAGCGGAATTCGATGAATAGTTGGGGTTGGCAAGGTTTGTTGGGTGATGTGGAGCCGATGAATCGTGCGCCGCACTTGGCGAGCATTGGTGTGAGCCAAATCAAACCCAACAGTGACGGTTTCCAAGCCTGCAACCACATCAAGAACCCCAAAAACGTGGGCATTGCGCAACGCCAACGCCAATTGGGCTGGCTGCGCGGTTGTAATCAATAAGGCACTATCGCCAAATACTTCAATCTTTAGCATAGTTAGAACATAGAGCATAGAACATAGAACATAGGAATTGTTGATCCACGAAGGGCACGAAGGCACACGAAGATCGCGAAGGCTGAGTTTTAGCCACAGATTGCACAGATTAGCTCAGATGATTATGTTCCCAAAACCCATAGCCAAAAGCCAACAGCCGATAGCCATCGTTTCTCTGCGCCTCTGCGTTAACATCCCAATCGACGGAAGCCAACAACCGCGAAAAACGCGAATGTTTTTTAGCCACAGATTGCACAGATTAGCTCAGATGATTATGTTCCCAAAACCCATAGCCAAAAGCCATCGTTTCTCTGCGCCTCTGCGTTAAAATATCTGATTCACGAAAGTCAGCAACTGCGAAGCTTATTTTTGCCACAGATTGGCACAGATTTGTATGATTTCAATTTAATGCCCAACTAGCCGATCCCCAATTCTGACTTCTGACTTCTGACTTCTGACTTCTGACTTCTCTTTCATCCCTCATAATTCATCCTTCATCCTTCTTAAAACGGTTCCGGTGGGCGAATTTTATAGACCATGGCTGCAAACCAAATAATCATGCCAAAAATTGCACAACCGCTGGTAATGAGAATTGCAGGCCAACGGCCCCAGCGCGTGCGTTGCCACAGCCAATCGAGCGCAATCCCCGTGGTGAGGGCAATCGCCCAAGCGCTAAACATCAACCAACGCGTGGTAATGGTCGAGCCATTGATAATTGGAAAGGCCGCCAAAACGAGGCTAACCACAAAGGTTGCGCCAGCTACCAACTGCAAACCACGATGCTTGCGCGCCAGCCACCAGCCAAATGGTGCAATCAACACCGGCAACAAGCCATAGTGTCGCCAAAAGCCAAGCTCAATCATATCCCACAGCAATTGCATGCGCGGCACAGCTTCGCGCTGATTGACTGCGTTCATGCCGCCTTCGGCAAACGATTGGCCTTGCTGCAAAAATAGCCCGATAAAACTTGAGTAATAGACCGCCCAGACGAGCACTTGGGTTGCCACAAGGCTGGCTAAAAGTGCCCAGCCCTGCGAACGTGGGCCACGCCACCAGAGCCATAGCACCAACAAACCGCCCATCAAGCCAGTGTTGAGATAAAAGCCAAAGTGGCCGAGGGCAATCGTGCTCAAGCCAAGCGTTATCCAAAGCCAATTCCGCCGCTCGTGCCAATGTTCCCACGTCCAAACCATAAACGTCGCCAGCAGCAAGGCCACAAATTGGCTAAAAATATGTGAATCAAACGACCAAGCGTTGGTCATAAAGCCAGCTGGCACTAGCCCATAGATGATTGCGCCGATCAGCGACCCACGATATGAGCCAGTTGCCCGCAAGCCCAAGCAAAACAACACAGGCAAGGCCAAGGCTTCGCAAGCAGCAGCGGTTAATTGCAACAACCACTCAGCCGAAATTCCACTCAAGGTCAATGGTTGCAACAAGGCATACAACACTGGCGGATAGGGAAAATCGATACCACGGTGGCGCGATGGTCGAAACAAATCGCCAAGATTGGTCGCATGAATGCGGTTGCGATGAAAGCCAATATCGCCTGGCATATGTTCGAGCAGCAAACGCCCGCCCAACTTGAGCGACCACACCAGCACGGTCGCCAAAATGAGCCAACGCAACACATCGCGATTTACTTCTAATCCCAAGCGCTGCAACATTGGCGGCAAGGCCCAGCGCAACAGCAAAAGTGCAGCCAAGCCATATAAGGTTGTTTGGGCAACCGCTGGCGCTGCATAGCTCGCGCGCAATGGCGCAAACCACGTCGCCGCCACAATGCCCAAGCCCGTTAAGCCCACCGCCAAGCCAATTTCAAGGCTCGAACCACCAAGCCAAAGAATGCTTAGGCCAAGCGTTGTGAGCAAAAACAGCCATGCCAAGGTTGGCCAAAGTGCAGGCCAAGCCCAGCCGCTGCTGCTCAATTGGCCACCGCTAAACGCCGCACCCAATTCACGCGGGTCGTCGCCAGCAATCGGCTGATCAACCTTGATCGCCACGTTGCCAGCAGCATCTGCAGGTAGCAGCACGTGCAAAACCCGCCCAGCAGTGCTGGAAAATTGGCTGGTGCCGATGATCAAATTTGCTGGGTTGCCGGTGAGTTGTGGCAAATCGAGCCAATAGTTGCGTTGCGCCACATACGGAAAGCGCAATTCTGCATTCAGGCTTGACCAACGATAGCGCGCTGAACGGTCGGGCAATTGTTCGCCAGCATTAAAGCCCACCACAAACGGAGCATCGTTATTAATGCCCTCTTCCAAGCCAATATTCAACGGCACTTGCCATTGGCGATTGGATACAAGCCCCAAGCCAATTAATAGGCCAATTAACAACGTAACCAGCGTCAACCACTGGCGACGCTGGCTTAATACATTCAGTGTATCAACTACCATGCTGCTTGCAAAATCCCCAGTAAATCTTCAACTGATGGTGCCAACGGATTATGATAGACCGCACCATCGCTAAATGCCTGTTCCGCCAACATTGGCAAGGCCTCTTCGGGAATGCCCAAATCGCGCAATTGGGTAATCAGGCCACAATCACTAGCCAATTGGCGTAAGCCTGCAATCAAATCGTCGATTACTTCTTCGCGAGGCCGCCCGCCAGTGTTGATCCCAAAGGCTCGCGCAATCCGCGCATAGCGATCGGGCACGGTGTTGGCGTTGAATGCTACCACATGCGGCAAGAAAATTGAATTCAGCAAGCCATGATGCAAAGGAAAATGGCCGCCAGTGGCATGAGCCAAGGCATGCACCGCGCCCAAATATGAGTTGGTGAAGGCAATCCCCGCCATACACGAGGCAATTAACATTTGGCCGCGCGCTTCTTCGTTGGTCGGGCCGTGGTGGGTTGCATCACGCAGATAATTAGAAACGATCTCGATTGCGCCCAAGGCCAAGGCATCACTCATTGGCTCAGCTTCGGTCGAGACATAGGTTTCAAAACAATGGGTCAGCGCGTCCATGCCCGTGGCGGCGGCCAAATGCGGTGGCAAGCTTTGGGTTACGTGCGGGTCGAGAATTGCCAACTCTGGCGCGAGATATGGGCTGGTAAACGAGAGCTTGACGTTATTAACTTCATCTTTGATCACGGCAAAGTTGCTGGCTTCGGAGCCAGTACCAGCCGTCGTTGGAATCGCCACCATCGGAATTAAGCGCCGTTCAAGCACATTAATCCCTTCGTAATCGAGCAGGTTGCCGCCTTCGGTGATCACAATCCGCATCGCTTTGGCGGTATCAATCGGCGAGCCGCCACCAAGTGCGATCAACAGATCAGCTCCCGCCTCGCGGGCTTGGGCAGCAGCAGCTTCGACGACCGCAACTGATGAATTCGGTGGCACATCGCTATACACGCCAACAATCTCGATCGTTTCGGCCAAGGCTTGTTGTACTTGCTCAACCAAACCAGATTTGACCAAACCAGCATCGGTGACAATAAACCCTTTGGTTGCGCCAAGCGAGCTTAATTCAGCGCCCATTTCAGCCACCAAGCCAGCTTTATACAGCACCCGTGGAATTAACCGAAATTCAAAGAATTCTTGCATAATCAACTCCTTGTAGATGGGGATCAGTTGTTGGGGGCTGGGGATCGGGAGATTTGGCTATTGGATCGCTGATTTGAACATCACACCATGTTCCGATAGCCTAAAGCCCAAAATCTTATTCTACGATATGCTATCAGTTCCCGATCCCCAACAACCGATCCCCAGTCCCTATGTTCTATGTTCTTTGCTCTATGTTCTCCCTCTCCCGATCCCCAACAACCGACCCCCGACCCCTATATTCTATGTTCTTTGCTCTATGTTCTCCCGATCCCCGATCCCCAACAACCGATCCCCGGCCCCTATGTTCTTTGCTCGATGTTCTTAATTTAGCGTTCGCCGCGCAAAACGGCTCGAGCTTCGCCAATCAGTTGTGCGCCACCCAAATCGCCAACATCGCGCAGCGCTTGTTGCTCTTCGGCCAACCACGCATCTGCATCTGCACTGGCCAAAATTGGATATTCGGCGCGCAAGGCAGCCAACTCGCTGGCATCTTCACAAGCCAAGACTGCCCGCCGAATTGTATGCCAATTGGCTGGTGGCGGAGCGCTTGCTTGTACAACCGTAGCAGTTGGCTTCTGGTTGGCGCGGCTTTGGCTCGATTGATCAAGGGTTTGGCGCAATTGCGTTAAGCTAATTCTGGCGCGCTCAAAGGCTTGGCTAATTTCAAATTCGCCAGCGTCAACCGCTGCTTCAGCCAAACCAGCCAAGCCCTCGTCCATCGCTTCATCAAGCAAGAAGGGATATTCATGCAACACAGCTTGCAATTCTTCGGGTGTATCAGCAGCCAGCATGCGCATAATCGCCTCGGCCAGAGGCGGCAAATCTTCTGAATCATCGGAGCCAAGCGCATCGCCAATCGCTTCGGCAGCCGATTGTGGCGTGTAATTGAGCAGATCGAGGGCCTCGGCCACGCCAGCAACGCCAGCTTCTGCTTGCACATTGCCAAGGTAGGGCAATTGATCTTCGCGCGGCAAAGCGCCAATCAACATCCACAACAAGCCTTGGGCCAATTCATTCCATTCGGCTTCGGGCATTTCGTAGGGCACGCCAAACAACACCGCCCGCGCCCGCCGATCGTGGAGCAAAACAGGAGCAGGCACAACGCCAGTTTGGCCACAGCTTGGGCAACGGGTGTCGTGCAAGGTTACATCACGAATCGCCTGCACCAAATCAGGCCGTTCCTCGGCATCAACAATCAACCAAGCTTCGGCCACAAACGGCGTTTGGCAGGTTGGGCAAACAAGTTCATAGGGTTGGCTATATGAAATTGGCATATGCGGCTCTCGCTAGGCTATGAATCGACGCAAAAAATCGCCAAGCCCACTGTCAATTGGCACAACTGTGGCTAAGCGATCGAGCATCAACGTTAAGTCAGAGTGTTGGGCAACAGTTAAGCTTTGCCAGAATGCTTGGTGCTGCTCAGGGTCATGGCTTTGCAGCAAGTCTTTTAACAAATCGATCGTTGCTGGTTGCGGCCACGACCATGCTGATGTCGCCATAAAAGCCAGCAATGCGCGCTGTTTGGCAGCATGATCAAGCATCGATTGCAAATCGTCAAGGTCAGCAGCGAGCTGCACATGACCCAAATAATCAGCCTCAGCCAGTTGTTCAAGCAGCAATTGCTGATGCAACAAGCCAACCAAATGCTGCGCCAAAGCTTCGGCCTCGCTAGCACTCGCAACCGACAATGGCAAAGCCAAAATCAATTGCGCATAGCGTGCATCGTGATAGAGCAGTGGCGCAATTAACGAGCCAATCGCATCGCAATAGGGGCATTGGGTTTCACGCAAACGGCCATCAAGCAGCTGTTGCAACAAACCAGGCTGCTCCTCGCCATCGAGAATCAGCCAAAGGGGCGCATCGAATTGCGCCCCACAAGCGGGGCATTGCACCACGGCAACTTCATGGCGAGAACGCATATCCCAACGTTAGGTTTAGCCTAACTTGCCTCCTGTTGAACTTGCTCAGCCTGCTTTTGCTTTTCCATCTCGACCAACACCCGCCGTAGCACTTTGCCAACTTGGGTTTTGGGCAGTTCCTCGATAAATTCTACTTGAGTAGGAACTTTATAGGGCGCAAGATTTTCTTTGCAAAAGTCGCGAATTTCTTTCGCCGTGGCTGCTGCATCTGGTTTGAGCACCACAAAGGCTTTAACTGTTTCGCCACGATAGGTATCTGGAATGCCTGCCACCGCCGCTTCGAGCACGGCTGGGTGCATAAACAGCACTTCCTCAACTTCGCGTGGCACAATATTATAGCCCGAAGCGATAATTAAGTCTTTTTTGCGATCCACGACATAGAAGTAGCCATCGCTATCGGTTTTGACAATATCGCCAGTGCGCAGCCAACCATCTTCGGTCAGCACCTTGGCAGTTTCATCATCACGACCCCAATAGCCCTTCATAATTTGCGGCGCACGAATCAGCAATTCGCCTTCGCGCTCTGAGCCAATCGCCAGTGGCTCTTCGGTCTCAAGATCCAAAATTTGCACTTCGACATCGGGCATTGGCACGCCGATTGAGCCAGATTTACGCACACCGAATACTGGATTACAGTGGGTAACTGGCGCTGCTTCGGTCAGGCCATAGCCTTCGACCAAACGCCCGCCCGTCAGGTCGCCAAATTTCTCTTGCACTTCCATTGGCAAGGCTGCCGAGCCACTGATACAAGCTTTGATCGAGCGCAAATTGTATTTATCAATATCTTTGTGGTTGATAATGCCAATGTAGAGTGCTGGCACGCCCGGGAAGATCGTCGCGCGCTCGGTATGCAAGGCTTCGAGTACGCCATCGACAGGGCGCGGATTAGGAATGATGATCATTTCTGCGCCGATTGCCACCGCAAAACACATGCCAACCGTCATGCCATAGACATGGAAAAACGGAATTGCACACATCACGCGCTCTTGGCCTGGCTTGAGGCCATTCATCCAATTCAACAATTGGCTGGTGTTGGCCATAATGTTGTAGTGGGTTAGCATTGCAGCTTTTGGTGCGCCAGTTGTGCCGCCGGTATATTGAAACAGCGCCACATCTTGGCCCTCGACCACCACTTTGGGCGGGGCTGGTGGATATTCAGCCAACAACGTGCTAAATAAGAGCGTCGTGCGATCGGGCGTAATTTCAACCCACGTTGGGTCTTTTTGCTGGGTGCGACGCACAAGCATGCTTTGGGGAAAGGCTAAAACATCGTGAACATAGGTCACAATTACCCGCTTGAGCGGCGTTTCGGCCAAAATTTCTTGCACTTTGGGGTAGAACGAGCTGAGCACAAAAATCGAATCGGCTCCAGAATCGGCCAATTGGTGTTTGAGTTCGCGGGGTGAGTAGGTTGGGTTAATATTGACGACGGTCGCACCTAAGCGCAGTGCAGCAAAAAAGCCAATCACAAATTGTGGCGTATTGGGCAGCATAATCGCAAACCGATCGCCCTTGCGCACGCCCAACCCATGCAATGCCGTCGCGAATCGATCAACCGCTTCCTTCAATTGCCGATAGGTCAGCGAACCGCCAATTGCCACCCGACCACCAAGTACATATTTCAGCACAAAGTTAGTAGCCACCTGATTGGGATAATTGGCAACGGCGTTATCCAATAACGAAATCAACGGCTCGCTGGAGTATTGCAATGAGGGCTTGACCGTTGGCTCGTAGTGTGTTGTCCATGGCGTATCCACAATGATACCTCCTCAACAGCGGACAAGCAAAAGATTTAGTGAGGCAACTGGGCGAACAGGGTGGGTTTAGGATGCAGGTGTTTCCCCAGCGTTGGCTTCAAACCAGCCCCGTTCTTGGGCAATGAATTTAATCGTGGCATCATCGGGGGGATACAAACCCGCCACCTGATACGCATAGGCCAAGAGGGCCGCGCCGCCAACTAAACCCACAACTGCGCCAATTAAAAAGGCCAGAATTGCTCCAAAACGCCGCATGCTGGAAACTCCTTGTGTGTCGGTGGAGACCATTGTGATGGCAGATTCTGCCCATCCACAACGGTAGAAACGCGCTACCATCATAACGCATAGCAGCATTAAGCGCAACCAGTGCCCCAAATTTAAGCCCAAAGCTCAATTCAAATCGGGTTTGGCCAAAAGCCTAGCTGTATTGGTACATTGGATTGACAACGAGGAGCATGCCCTCACCCCCAGCCCCTCTCCCACTGAACGCGGGCGAGGGGAGCCGTTGTTTTGCCGAAGCATTGGTGCAAAACCACCACATGAACGCCCCTCGCCCGCGCACGGGAGAGGGGTTGGGGGTGAGGGGGCAAAACGCAGTTAACCTAATGAACCGTTACACCTAGCGATTCGGCGCTTTGATTTCATACTCACCAAGGCAATCAATCCGCGCTATTTCGTGGTAGCTGCGATCAGTTGCTTGCAACACATCAAGATCATACGCCTCGCCTTGAAAAATAATCAAATCGTAGGTTTTGGCATCGATTGTTTGAATAAAATTATCAACTGGAGCATCCCATCCTTTGCGCCGAAAAAACTTAAGCACTGCCGCATTACCAATCACCTCTTTGCGATTGATCACCGCAAAGCCTGGGTTTTCAACCAAAATCGGCCCTGTAGCTGCTTGAATATACGCATTGAGTTGATCGCATGCTTGACGATCTGCTTGGCTTGGATTCAGGCCAAAGTCTGGCGTAGTTTTATTAAACCAGCTAACCGGTTTGATATTTGGCAAGGCAAAAAAGCCAATTTGTAGCAGAATCAGCATCGCAAAGCCAGTTTGTAATCGCAGGTTGGAGTTTTCTAAAATATCCTTGCTGATAATCCCAAGCAAAATCGCGGTAATTGCAATCGACTCAATAAAATAGTTGGTCGAAGCACCATCGCGGCCTGTTGAAATCGTCGTTAGTAATACAATTGTTGCATAGATGAGTAATAGTTGCTCGCGTTTGAAATACTTAATCGCAAACCAGACATAAGCCAATACGAAGATAAAATGGGTGGCTACAAAATTTTTGGCTTGGCCAAGAAACACGCGCGGATACCATTCCAATTGGTTATAGGTGATGATATGGCGCAGAAATTCGCCGTCGGTACTGGAATTCAACCAAAGGATTGATGGAATGAGCAGGCTTGCCCAAGCACTCAAAAAAATTAGCAGGAGCTTGCGATCATTAATCAGCAGATATAGCGCGATTGCTGCAACCGCAGCTAAGGCACTTTGTTTGGTAGCAACTGCGGCAAAACACACCAGCGCCGCCAAAAGCACCGAACGCGTATTTAATTTAATCTCAAGCGCAATAATTGCGATCAAACTAAAACAAACCGCCAAGCCATCAACCCTGCCCCAAGCGCTCCAATAAAAGACATAGATCGAATTAAAGAAGAGCAATCCAGCAAGAATGCAATATCTCAGTGAAATATTCTTTTTACGCAGCACATAGAAAATTAACCCTGTGGTAGCAGTAAAAGCGAGTGCTGAAAGCAATCTGGTTGCAATAAATGTCGGTCCTGTGAGCAACATAATTTTCGAGGCGAGCCAAGCAAAGAGTGGTGGATAATTTGAAACCAAAAACGGGCTTTGTTCAATCGGTTGATAAATTGGAGAGCCCTGGGCAAGCAACGCAGCATCACGCAATACAAAGCCTTCGCCATTGGTAATATCATATGGAAACGAAATAACCGCATAAATGTGATACAGCCCACGCAGCGCTAAAATAACCAAAAGGCCGTTAATCGCGATCAAGAGCCAATCTACAAATTTTACTCGGCCCATTGCAAGCTCCTTCTCTCAGATTTGCGTGCTATCTTACAATAGTTTGCGTGATTAAGCTTTAGCGGCAAGCGGCTGATTACTCAAGGCATGGCAATTGCCACCTAGACCAGTAACCAAGCTAGCAACCTTTGGCCAAACCCGAACGTACTAGACGAAGGTTGTACAATGAATTTACCTATCGTGTTGCACTTTTTTGTGCTAGCATTGAGGAGCGTGTGATGTCTGAGAACGACTATCGGCCTAAATTTGATCCCCAAACGGGTCAACCAATTCCAAACCAGCCCAACTACAATCAACCACAAGGTGGCTATCCACCGCCACCACCGCAGCCAAACTATGGCGCACCCCCAGAAGGTGCATACACCGTGGCCAGCGAACCAGGTCGCCCACTTGATTTGCCCGAACCACAAGTTGCTTTGAGTGGCCGTGGCATGACCACTGGTTTGCGCTACAAAGTGATTGGCTCTGTGCTGCAAGCGGTGATCATCGAACTTGATCCAGGCCAAATGATCTTCTCGGAAAGTGGCGGCATGTCGTGGATGAGCGGCAACGTGCAGATGAACACCAACTCTGGTGGTGGCATCGGCAAGATGTTCAAACGCGCCTTCTCTGGCGAATCGTTGTTCATCGTCGATTTCACGGTTGCTGGTGGCACTGGCTTGATCGGGTTTGCCAGCGAAATGCCTGGCAAGGTTGTGCCATTGCATCTCGCACCTGGCCAAGAAATCATCATGCAAAAAGACTCGTTTATGTGTGCCGAAAAATCGGTTCAGCTTGATATTCACTTCCGCCGCAAATTAGGCGCAGGCTTGTTTGGTGGCGAAGGCTTTATTATGCAACGAGCCACCGGCCCAGGCGTAGTTTTTGCTGAGCTTGATGGCGAAGTAGTTGAATACTACTTGCAACCAGGCCAAGTGATGAAGGTCGATACTGGCCACGTGGCGATGTACGAGCCAAGCGTCCAATTCGATATTGAAATGGTGCGCGGCTTCAAGAACATGCTGTTTGGTGGCGAAGGTTTGTTCCTTGCAACCCTACGCGGCCCCGGCAAAATTTGGCTGCAAACCATGCCAGTCATGAACGTTGCCAAGAAACTGGCCGAATATATGCCAGCTAGTGGCGGCGGCAGCGCTGGTGGCAACATCATCGGCAGCCTGCTTGGCGGCGACTAAATTAGCAGCACGGTTCCAGCGATGAAGGCCCACCAACCTTCATCGCTTTTTTTTAAGCCTTTGGCTCTTGGCTTTGGGATTTTGCTTTAACGCAGAGGCGCAGAAAAGTGAGGGCTATGGGCTATGGGCTTTGGGCTAGGAGAACATAATCATACGAATCTGTGCCAATCTGTGGCTAAAAGACATTCTCTTTAACGCAGAGGCGCAGAGAAGTGAGGGCTATGGGCTATTGGCTTTGGGCTAGGAGAACATAATCATACGAATCTGTGGCTAAAAATAAGCATTCGTGCAATTCGTGGCTCAACATTGGCTTTTGACTTTTGACTTTTGCTTTTGGCTTCATCCTTCATAATTTGGAACAGGAGTTTTAGCATGGCGACGATTCGCTTAGAACCAATTACCGAGGAAAACTTTCGGCCTGTACTTAAACTCAAAGTGCGCGACGATCAAACTCAATTTGTGGCCCAAAATATGTTTTCGGTCGCCGAAGCCTATGTTCACCCCGATTGGGAGCCACGGGCGATTTATGCGGATACCGATTTGGTGGGCTTTGTGCTGATGGGTCGCGATCCCGAAACAGGCCACGATTGGATTATTCGCTTTATGATTGGCGCTGAACACCAAGGCAAGGGCTATTCTAAACCAGCGCTGCTGGCAGTAATTGATCATCTCAAACATAAATCGTATCGCAGCGAAATTCGCCTGAGTTATGTGCCTGGCAATGCGGTTGCCGAAAAGCTCTATCAAAAAGTTGGCTTCGAGGCAACCGGCGAATTTGAAGATGGCGAAATCATTATGCGTTTAGTCGAAGCATAATCACTCTATCAGCATAGCATCATAGCAATCTCACCCCGAACGAATCGCAGGCGGCGTATACTGCACGATGAAAGGAGGCCATCGTGCATCGTTATTCACGTCTGATGATTATTTTGGGAGTTGTATTGCTGACGGCCTGTAGCAATAGCACCCCCACACCGATACAACCCCTGCCAGAACAAGCAACCGCCAGTATTCCTGCTGCCAGCAGCGAGCCAACTCAGCCAATCCCAACCCAAGCTGCTGTCGCTCCTGCAGTGGGGGAAACTGCGGTTGTCGTTACCGAACCAGCACCACCAAGCAAAGCAAATGTAGCTGTTTTCGACGATCAGCAAAGCCCATTGAGCTTGTTGGCCAGTTTTTACAACGCCGTCAATCGGGCCGAATATCAACGCGCCTATGGCTATTTTGAGCTTGAGCCAATGCCGTTTGATCAATTCGAGCAAGGCTACGAGCAAACGCTCAGCGTCGATGTGTTGGTCAATCCCAATGTTGTGATTGATGTAGGAGCTGGCAACCAACATGCGCGGGTTGCAACTGCCTTAATTGCCTACGATCGCCAAGCAGGTTGGCAATATTTTGTTGGTTGCTACGATTTGCATCGAGTTAATATCAATGGCCCAAGCGAGCCATGGCAAATTCGCGGCAGCCAATTCGAGCTGGTCAACGATCTACAAACCCTGAGCCAGCGCATTGGCCAAATTTGCCCAGCAACCAGCCCACCAAGCGCAGCCCAAACCCCAGAACAATTGCTCACGCTCTACACGAATGCGCTCAATCAAGCAGATTATGCCCAAGCATTCAGCTATTGGCGCGAGCAACCAGCCAGCGATGTGGCGGCTTGGAGTCAACAATTTGATTCCAAACAGTTCAACCAAGCCTTGATCAACCCGCAAGCCTTAAGCGATGCTGGCGCTGGCAATATTTATTATTCGACCAATCTGGTTTGGTTTAGCACCGATAAAACCGGGCAATTGCAATTTGAAGTGGGCTGTGTGACCCTGCATCGCAATAACACCGAGCCAGATCAGCCTTGGCAAATCCAACGTTTTGCGCTGGAAGCGCTTGAACAAAGCCCTGCCGTGATTAACCAAGCCCTAGCTACAAGCTGCCAATAAATCAATTGCACAAACAGCGTTTGGCATCAGAGCCACGGAACCACGAAGGACACGAAGAGCACGAAGTTGATGGTTAAAGCATAACAACAATCTAGGAATCACAGGTGGTTTTTAGCCCCTGTGGTTCCCTCAAACAATGCAGAATCAGCTACACTATCGCAAATGAAGCAAATTTAAATGCTGAGGAATGCTATTTATGCCAGTTGCCAAACGCCTACGCGGCTTGTGGGTTGATGTAGTGTTGTTAGTGCTCGCGATTTCGCTTTTTATTCCCGCAGTCGGCGCGGCCCAAATGGCGGGCTTTTCGCTTGGCCTCACTATGACGCTGCTGCTAGCTCTGATTGCAGGTTTGATATTCAAGGCAATTCGCCATGGAATGCACTTATACAGCCCACCAGCAGAACGCGAGGCCAAGCTCAACGGCCAAATTCAAACCGCAAAGGTGCTGAGCGCAACGCCAACCGGTTGGTTGCGTGGCACGTATGGCCGCCGGATTTTCGAATTTGAGCTTGAATTACAACTCGAACAAACCACGCTCAAAATCTATCCCTTCCTCGAGCTGCTCAAGGCTCCCGATGCTGGCGATACAGTTCAGGTCAAAATTCATCAGCAAAACCCCACCGTGGTTGTGCTCGATTAATCGCTTGAAGCGCCTTTGTTTATTCCAACAAGGGCGCTTCAAACCTAGTTGAATAGCGCAAAAAGACCAAATTCAAACAACAACAACAATGCTGGGGCAATTATGAGAGCAAGGCTTCAGCATCGATAATAGTTTGGGCTACATCTTTGAGTTTAACCCGTTTTTCACGAGCACGATGGCGCAAACGCTCATAGGCATCGTGTTCGCTAATATTCAAGCGCTGCATCAAAATACCCTTGGCTCGTTCAATCAATTTGCGTGCTTCCAGCGATTCGTGCAAGGCATCGACTTCTTGGCGCAAGGCCCGAATTTCGGCAAACCGCGCTAAAGCAATATCGATCGCTGGCGTTAGAGCTTCCATCGTTACTGGTTTGACTAAATATCCCAAGGCCCCAGCGCGTTCAGCTTTGCGAATTGTGTCGCGGTCGGTAAACGCGGTAACCATCACAATCGGCATTGGACGCTCAGCATACAGCCGTGCGGCAACCTCGGTTCCTTCCAATTCTGGCAACTTCACATCAAGAATCGCCATATCTGGGTCTAATTGGCGCGCCAGTTCCAAGGCTTGGGTTCCGGTGCGGGCAACACCTACAACCTGATAGCCCAAATCGGTCAGATATTCTTCCATGGTTAAGGCCACAAGTTCGTTATCTTCGGCCAATAAAATCCGAATCGTGGCTCGCTGCTCGTCAGACATAACAAAGCTCCGTCTTCACTAGAAATGGCTAACTACATCCTAGCATACTTTAAAAAGCATTTACACAGATTAAATACAGGCAAATAAGCATCTAAATATATAGATAAAGCCGAAAAATTATGAATTGAGCTAGGTTGATGTTGTTGATTTGAATCTTCAGTTGCGTTTTTTCTGTTGGGCTTAATCCAATGCGTAGCATTGGGGATTTCCCCAATATATTATTTAATTAGGATCATGAAATAGACGTTAACAGTAGAGCATGTGGATTTGTGGAAAGATCGCGTTTCATGCTCTTCTAATGCGCCATATTTGATCGGGATAGATCGTGGAAGAGTTTCCCCATGTTCCCCATGCTTTTGGGGATAGCCTCATGCTGTGGATTCTTGTGCACGATCTGCCAACATGGTTTCCCCATGCTTGTCCACATGTTGGCTAGTTTTCCACAGCAAAGGGCTAGTTATCCCCAATTTGTGGATAATTTTGGGGATAACTAGCGAATAAACAGGGATAACGCTATATCTAGGATATTCAGCAGATACATGGCCCTAGATATAGTAGATCCTGATCGTGGATGGTTTGTGGAAAAGCTGCTGATAACGCGGTGGAAAACCTCTGGATAACATGAGCGCTGCATGAGCCTGTGGATAGCTGTGGAAATCTGTGGATAACATGCAGGCCCGATTTGGGCCAAAAAAAGCCGCCACTGAAGCTTCAGTGACGGCAAAAGGAGCGGGTAAGGGTTTCTTATTGATCAGATTCTGGATCGATTGAGTCGATGAATTTGCGGAAGATCGAAAGCTCTTCTTCATCGGTCGTTGGGGCAGCCTCAGGCTCTGCCTGCGAAACCGATGTGGTTGGAATATCTTCGCTTTCGTCTTGGTCGTCCATCATATGGCCCAATTCGTCCATCACATGGTCGGCCACGAAAATAGGGGCTTCGGCGCGAACTGCCAAGGCAATTGCATCGCTAGAACGTGAATCAAGCTCGATCGCTTGGCCATTGTTATCGATTACTAAGCGGGCGAAGAAGGTGCTATCGCGGAAATCGCTAACCACAACTTCGCGAATCGTGCCACCCAGTGATTTGACGGTTGCCAAGAGCAGGTCGTGGGTCATTGGGCGAGGTGGCTCATGGCCTTGGACGGCTAGTGCAATTGCATCGGCTTCAAACGGGCCGATCCAGATTGTCACATAGCGACGGCTGTTCAGCTCCCGTAGGACAACAATCCGTTGTTGTGTGAGTAGACTAAAGCGTATGCTATCAACCTGGACGCGAACCATAACGCTGAAACCTTTCTATGCATCGTCGTGGTGCATACTTATGAATTAATGCCGCTCCCTTGCGTTGCATCTTACCACGCCCCCTATAGCAGCGCAACCAGTTATGTCATGCTCTGGTGTCATCTTGGTTTTGCCATATGGGTGAGTTATGTTCACCTCTCTAGTGCTAAACTGCTGCCCCAACCGCTGCTTGAATTGAATTAAAGCCATCGCGCCGCAACAGTGCCGCCAGTTCACGGTTGATTTTACTAACCAATTGTGGCCCAGCATAAATTAGGCTGGTATAGAGTTGGATTGCGCTCGCGCCAGCCAAAATCCGTTCGTAAGCATCGTGGCCACTCGCAATGCCACCAACTCCAATCAACGGTATCTTGCCGTTGGTTGTTTGATAGATATATTTGAGGGTTTCCAAGGCTTTGGTTTTGAGCGGCGCACCGCTTAATCCGCCAGTTTCGTTTTGCTTCGCCGAGCGTAGGCCTGCACGACTTACGGTTGTATTGGTGGCGATAATGCCGTCAACGCCTGCATCGAGCGCCGCGCCAAGCGCTGCATCTAAGCCTGCGCGATCTTCATCGGGCGAAAGTTTAACGAACAATGGCGCTTGATGACGTAATTGTTGGCGCGCAGTTTGCACAACCTGCAATAATTTGGTTAATGGTTCGCGCCGACTAAGTTCACGTAAGCCTGGCGTATTGGGCGAAGAAATATTGATCACAAGATAATCGGCATATTCACCAAGCAGATTAATTCCTTGGCGATAATCATCAGCAGCTTGTTCATTTGGGGTATTTTTATTTTTGCCGAGATTAATCCCCAGTGGAATTAAACGCGGCTGTTTGGCTAAACGTAGAGCCAATGCTTCAATTCCTGCATTATTAAATCCCATCCGGTTAATTAATGCCTGATCTTCAATTAAACGAAATAAACGTGGCTGTTCGTTGCCAGCTTGTGCTTTAGGCGTAACTGTACCTAATTCCAAAAAACCAAAGCCCAATTGGCGCATACCACGAATATGTGTGCCATCTTTATCAAAACCAGCAGCTAAACCAACAGGATTATTGAACGTTAACCCACACAAATTTGTTTTAAGGATTGAATCATTGTGATGAAATGAACGGAATAAATTTGCGGAAAATGGTAAATAGGTGGCTAAATCAAGCCCAGCAGTGGTGATTCGATGAGCTTTTTCTGGGGCTAAACGAAATAATAACGCTTTTGCAAGCTGATAGATATGCATAAAAAGCCTCAAATAGATGCGAATAGCAGCGACACTCGCTTGCCTTGGCGATTATACACAATCATTTGCGGGCCATGAACATATCCCACATATCCCAAGTTTCCCACATATCCCACATGGTTATCCACATTTTTGGGGGTAACTGAAGCAATTTGGGGATAGTATTCAGAACATGTGTTTTTATTAACAAGTGGGTTTAATAATTATTTGGAACATTTGTGTTATTATGGCTGTGGAAAAACAATTAATTTGACAAATTCCAAAAAGTTATCCCACATTATCCCACACTTACCCACATTTTAGGGCTATTGTTTCTTTTTGCACAATCTTTTTGGGGGATAGCTGCCTAGTACCTTGGGGGTAAGCTAGATTTGGGCAACCATGAAGTCTGGTTCTGGCGTGAAGTTGGTTTTGAGGAGATTAAGTTGTTCTGCAAAAGCGCGTTCGGCTAGTGTAAGCCCAATCGGCTGAAATTGCAAATGCTCGGAAGGCAAGCGCTGAGCGAGTTTAGGCAAATCGGCCCGAATCACGACCCCAAGCACCGGATAGCCGCCAGTGGTCTGGGCATCGGCCAAAAGCACAATCGGCTGACCATCTGGGGGCAGCTGAATCGTGCCTGATACCACCCCAAACGAACGCACTGCATTGGCTGGGGCTGCTAATGCTTGGCCTTCGCACCGATAGCCCATCCGATTGCTTTTGCTGCTAATGCACCACGTTTCTGCTTGAAAATGACGCTGAAGCTTGCTAGCTAGCTGGCGATTGGGTAGATAGCGAATTGAAGTTTGGTTTGTGCTGCTGGACATTGTGTCCAAACTGCGGCCTGCAAGACTTAGATCTGGTTGGTTATAGCTTAATTGATCGCCGATTTTCAATGGTTGCGCTAAATGGCCCGACCATGGTGCGCCAAGCAAACAGCTTTGCGAGCCAAGTTGTGGCGTAATGTTGAAGCCACCAGCAATTGCCAGATAGCAGCGTGCGCCATTACGGCGTTGGCTAAAATATAACTCGCTATTGGGCCGCACCAACCATGCTCGGCCAAGCGCAATTGGCTGGCCATCAAGTTCTGCGCCTAAATCGGCACCAACCAAGGCAATGATTGTTAATTCGCTGAAATACAGCCGTGCGCCTGCGCCAGTTATTTCGAGGCTCGCCAGCTCGGCTGCATTCCCGACCAAGCGACTAGCAAGGCCATGTGCCAGCCAATCGAGTGCACCGCTGGCAGGCACGCCCCAATGCCGCAGCCCAGTACGCCCCGAATCCTGCAAGGTTATCAACATGCTTGTTTGGCGAATCGTCAACATAGGCCTAAGTATAAGCGAAGGGAAGAACATAGAACATAGAGCAAAGAACATAGGATTTAGGGGTTGGGGATCGAGG
>NZ_PUBZ01000146.1 GCF_003205875.1 Herpetosiphon llansteffanensis | reverse complement strand
CTCCTTACAAGGGTAGGTTTTGAGCGATTGGTCGGCTGTGGAGCGTTCCCTCACCCCCCAACCCCCTCTCCCACTGCACGCGGGCGAGGGGGAGCCGACTCTTTTTTACGAAGAAATTGGGGGAGAACCACGGCATTAAAGCCCCTCGCCCGCCGCGTGGGAGAGGGGTTGGGGTGAGGGGATCTTAACACCGACCTTCACCCCCCGACCTTACAAGGGTAGGTTTTGAGCGATTGGTCGGCTGTTGTGCATGCATGCCCTCGCCCCCCGACCCCCTCGCCCACTGGACGCGGGCGAGGGGGAGCCGACCATGATTTCGCACCCCATGGCGGTAAAAGCACCCGATTAAAGCCCCTCGCCCGCCGCGTGGGAGAGGGGTTGGGGTGAGGGGATCTTAACACCGACCCTTGTAGAGGAGAGCGAGGGGCATGCGCTATTTGGACAAGGATGTACCATGAATCAGCCTGACTTGTTGAGCTACGATCTCCCAACCATCGAAAAAATGCTGGCGGAAGCGCTACGCCACGCGCGCGAAGGCGATCTGTTGTTTTTAGCGGGGTCGCCATTAGCCAGCTGCCATGTGATCGAGCGTTGGTATCTTGGCGATCGGCCTCAAGGTTCGGCTGAGCTTGGGCGGGCGGTGCAAGCACTTTTGTGGTGGCTGATTGAGCGTATTCGGCCCCACGGCGAGCGCCATTGGCTAGCCTTGCCATGGCGACAATATAACGTGTTGGCGGGGTTTTATGCAGAGGGCTTGCGGATTGCCGACCTTGCAGAAGCGATGGGCGTGGTCGAGCAGACCGTCTATCCAATTCGCAACCAAGCCATCCAAAGCCTAGCTAAATTGTTGATTGAAGAATTGCAGCATGCCAGCACCAGCATTCCGAACCATGCGATTATTGCGCTTTATCCACAATTAACGGCTGCTGAACAAACCCTCGCCCGCATGTTGGCCTTCAATCAGCAACCATTGGCCCAACGCTGGCTTGAGCATTGGCTTGAATTAAATGCAATTGCCGAGCAGACATTGCAACAATTGGCCGCGCATGGCCTGCTCAAGCCAAACAGCTTGGCCTTGGTCGAGAAATTACGGCCTTTTTTGCAGAGCCAAATTAGTGCCGCCGAGCGCCGCCGTTGGCATCAGCAATTGGCCGAATTGGTGCAACATAACGAGCCGCTGCAAGCAATTCAGCATTGGTTGCAAGCCCAAGCCTACGATCAAGCAGCCAGCCTAATCATCGCTGAGCATCAAACGATTGTTGATAATTTGCAGGGCCGCGCCTTGGGCGAATTGCTGGCGCAAATTCAAGCCCACGATATTCAGCAAGCCCAACTTTGGTTTCGGCTCAAATTGGTCAGCGGCGATGTTGCCATGACCATGAATGATGTCCAAACTGCTTTGGGCGAATATCAGGCTGCATTAGCCGCTAACGAACCCTTGCTCAAAGCAGAAGCCTATTACAAACGTGGCAAGGCTTTTCGCTCACAGAGCACAATGGAAGCGCAAGCCCATTTCAACTATAGCCTTGCGATTGTGGAGCGCGCTGCCCCCAACGATCCCTTGCGCTATCGAGTATGCTTGGAGCAAGCATGGATGTGGTTTCAGGATCAGCGTGATTTTGAGCAGGCCCAAGCCAGCCTTGATCAAGCAGCCACCTTGATCGATCCGCTTGATCGGGGGGCGTGGGCCGAGTTGGCCAATGCGCGAGGCATGTTCTATGCGCATCGCGGCGAACATGCCGAGGCGATCAATCAACATCAAGCGGCGTGGTTGGCGGCCAACGAAGTTAACCATAGCCTATTGATGACCCATATCGCGCATAATTTGGGCTACGATTACCTCGACCTTGGCCATTATGCCCAAGCGCTCGATTATTTTGAGCAAAGCCTGAATTTGGCCAATCGCACGAGCAATCGGCGCATGCAAGGCCTGTGTCAAAAAAGCATTGGCGCATGTTGCTTTTGGATGCAAGAGTTAGCGCTGGCTGTTGAGCATTATCTGGCTGCTTACCAGATTTTTGCCGCCATGCACAACCACAATTGGCAAGCCAACACCTGCTACGATTTGGCCGAAGCCTACGCCGAACTGGGCCAAATCCAGTTGATGCGGCACTACTATGCAGAGGCAATTCAATTGGCCCAAGCCAGCGGCCTTGATCGTTTGTTAAATGAATTGCATGGCTTGGCCGAAAATTACCCTGGCTTATACCCGCCAACCATCGAATTGAACGAGCGCCAGCAACAAATTTTCGATTATCTCAAACAACATTCATCAATTACCAACCGCGATTACCGTGAGCTAACCCAAATTTCGCCTAAGCAAGCAGCCCGCGATCTGAACGATTTAGTCGAGCGCAATGTGTTGGTGCGTTCTGGCGATGGCCGTTCGACTAGCTACCAACTGCCGCAATCCAAACACCATGAGGCCTGATCGCGATAATTTGACCAACGATTAACGTCGACATAATCCAAGCATGGTCTGATCAAGCCCAACGGCGTTGAATTGCGCAATTGCGCATCACGGAGGCTTGATCGCTTATGGTTCACCTAGACGATGCGACCAAACGCTTGGATCTTGTGCGCTATCACATGCAACAGGGCTGGCAAATCGATGCACCAGTGCTTGGACGGCATGCCTATCTCGATCAACGGGGCAGCATTCGGGCAGTTGAAGTTGTGCTTTCGCGCTTGGATATGCGCCAAGTTGTGGCCTTGCCCGATACGCCATCGGTACGCGAATTTCTACATTTCTATGGTTTAAATGTGATTGATGTTTAAACCACACGATTAACCCACCGCACTCAGCATTGCACTAAGATTTAATCGGAACTTAACACAGCGATCAAAGCAGTTTAAGTATAGCGATTTAGACTGCTCTCACGTGATGCACACAATTCAATTTGCATACAACAGAAATTTCTTTTTCGGAGGAATCCAGATCATGCGGAAACTGCTGAGTTTAATGCTTGCCTCAATTATGTTGCTGACAATGCTCGCAGCATGTGGCGGCGACAGCACTCCAACCACTGCGCCAACAACCGCAGCGACAGCGACTACTGCTGATGCTGCTGCAACTACTGCACCAACCACTGAAGCTGCTGCAACTCCATCAGTTGAAGCAACCGCTGAAGTTCCCGCTGGTGGTTTGGCCGAAGTCGACCCAGCAACGGTTCAAGGCGATATTGTGACCGCTGGTTCATCAACGGTGTATCCGTTGAGCGAAGCCGTGGCCGAAATCTTCGGCGAAGATGGCTACAAAGGCAACATTACGATCGATAGCATCGGCACCGGTGCTGGCTTCGAACGCTTCTGTACTGCCGCCGAAACCGACATCGCCAACGCCAGCCGCGCGATCAAAGACGAAGAAGCCAAAGCCTGTGCCGATAAAGGCCGCGACGTGATTGAATTCCGCGTCGGGACTGATGCCTTGGCCGTGGTGGTCAGCAGCAAAAACACCTTCGTCAGCAACTTGACCGAAGCTCAAGTCGCCGACATCTTCTCAGGCACCTACAAAACCTGGGACCAAGTTGATGCCAGCTATCCAGCCGAAGCGATCAAACTGTACAGCCCAGGCACCGATAGCGGCACGTTTGACTACTTCGTCGAACACTTCTACAAAAAAGAACAAAAATACATTTTGGGTGCCAATCCCCAATTGAGCGAAGACGATAACGTCTTGGTGACGGGGATCGAAGGCGATGCGAATGCAATTGGCTACTTCGGCTACGCCTACTACAACGAAAACAAGAGCAAGCTGAAAGCCTTGACGATTGACAATGTGGCCCCAACCGAAGCAACCACGGAAGATGGCAGCTACTCGTTGGCTCGTCCGTTGTACATCTACTCAGCCAAGAACATTTTGGCCGAAAAGCCCCAAGTAGCAGCCTTCATCAACTACTACTTGAGCAATGTCAACGAAGTCATCGTGGAAGTTGGCTACTTCCCAGCTAGCGCCGATGCGTTGGCCGAAGCCAAACAACATTTGGTCGATGCTTTGAGCGGTGGTAGCAGCAGCACTGGTGGCAACACCAACACTGGCAGCGCAGTAACCCTCGAAGAAGTTGATCCAGCAGCAATCCAAGGCGATATTGTGACCGCTGGTTCATCAACGGTGTATCCGTTGAGCGAAGCCGTGGCCGAAATCTTCGGCGAAGATGGCTACAAAGGTAACATTACGATCGATAGCATCGGCACTGGTGCTGGCTTCGAACGCTTCTGTACCGCCGCCGAAACCGACATCGCCAACGCCAGCCGCGCGATCAAAGACGAAGAAGCCAAAGCCTGTGCCGATAAAGGCCGCGACGTGATTGAATTCCGCGTCGGGACTGATGCCTTGGCCGTGGTGGTCAGCAGCAAAAACACCTTCGTTAGCAACTTGACCGAAGCCCAAGTCGCCGACATCTTCTCAGGCACCTACAAAACCTGGGACCAAGTTGATGCCAGCTACCCAGCCGAAGCCATCAAACTGTACAGCCCAGGCACCGATAGCGGCACGTTTGACTACTTCGTCGAACACTTCTACAAAAAAGAACAAAAATACATTTTGGGTGCCAATCCCCAATTGAGCGAAGACGATAACGTGTTGGTGACGGGGATCGAAGGCGATGCCAATGCAATTGGCTACTTCGGCTACGCTTACTACAACGAAAACAAGAGCAAGCTGAAAGCCTTGACGATTGACAGCGTAGCTCCAACCGAAGCAACCACGGAAGATGGCAGCTACTCGTTGGCTCGTCCGTTGTACATCTACTCAGCCAAGAACATTTTGGCCGAAAAGCCTCAAGTAGCAGCCTTCATCAACTACTACTTGAGCAATGTCAACGAAGTTATTGTGGAAGTTGGCTACTTCCCAGCCAGTGCCGAAGCCTTGAACGAAGCCAAACAACACCTGCTCGACGCAACCAAGTAAGCACCAAGGGTTTATGGTACCATGGCACAGGCTGCGGAGTTTAGCTCCGCAGCCTGTTGACCTACACAAACCCCGATTCAAACCCGGGAGGTTTCAATGGACGATAAGGTGAGTATTGGTATGGATAGCCGTCGTATTACGACCTCGCAACGTGAGACAACTCGCCCGTTTAGCCTGAAAAAGCAGCCGCGCCTTGGTGAAAGCATCATCCAAGGATTTTTGCTCTTTTGTGGCGTACTTTCAATGTTCACAACCATCGGGATCGTGATTGTGCTTGGCTCAGAATCAATTGCATTCTTTCGCCAAGTCAGCATTGTCGAATTTGTGACCAACACGGTTTGGTCGCCCCAAATTGATGAGTTTGGGATTTTGCCATTGCTGCTCTCTACGTTGCTCACTTCAACCATCGCAATGTGTATTGCATTGCCAACCGGCCTCGCAGCGGCAATTTATCTCAGCGAATACGCTTCGCGCCGCGCTCGCAGTATTCTCAAACCAGTCCTAGAAGTCCTTGCAGGCGTGCCAACCGTAGTCTATGGCTACTTCGCGCTCAAATTTATGACACCATTGCTCAAGTCAGTCTTTGGTGAAGCCAATGTCAATATTTATAACATGGCTTCAGCTGGCTTGGTGATGGGGATTATGATTATCCCGCTGGTGTCGTCGATGAGCGAAGATGCGCTGAGTGCTGTGCCACGAACGCTGCGTGAAGGCGC
Source organism: Herpetosiphon llansteffanensis (assembly GCF_003205875.1). Taxonomy (GTDB): domain Bacteria; phylum Chloroflexota; class Chloroflexia; order Chloroflexales; family Herpetosiphonaceae; genus Herpetosiphon; species Herpetosiphon llansteffanensis. The sequence goes on along the minus strand of NZ_PUBZ01000146.1, from coordinate 14,324 downwards.
GTATGGCTTGGGCGCAACGCGGCTCGAAACCGCGATTAAAGTGGTCTTGCCAGCAGGCATTTCGGGCATTATCGCGGCCTTCGTGGTAGCGATTTCGCGGGCAGTTGGCGAAACGATGATTGTGGCCGTGGCGGCTGGTGCCAAACCAACCTTCACCTTCAATCCCTTCGAAGCCGCCGAAACCATGACTGGTCACATCGCGCGGATTAGCGGTGGCGACTTGAGTTATGCCAGTATCGACTATAACAGTATCTTCGCGATTGGCTTGACGCTGTTCTTGATGACCCTCGGCCTCAATATGATCAGCCGTCGCTTGGTACGTCGCTTCCGTGAGGTATACGAATAATGACAACACTGAATGATGAACTTAAATCAGGGTTGCCTCAAGGTGAAGCGTCGCGCCGCAATGTTGCTAGCCGTCGCCGTAAGGGTGCTATTTGGCGCACTATCTTTCTTTCGGCAACCATCTTTGGCTTGATTGCGCTCAGTTTGTTGGTTTACAACGTTGTCAACGAAGTCTTTGGCTATGTTGCCACCGAATATGCCGTTGATCCAGCGACGCTCAGCGATAAACCACTTGATGAACTCAACAAGGATGAGTTGGTCGCAGTTTTACAAGGGAATATGCGTAAAAACGCATTTCGTACCTTGGAAAACGAAAAGCCCATGGCCAACCGCAGTGATAGCGAAGTCTATGATTTGGTGATTGAGCGGGTGTTAAAGCCCCAAACCCTCGAAACATGGACGCTGCGCGATTCATGGTTCAACAAAGCGGCCATCGATGCCCAAGTTGCCAGCGAGTTTCCTGAGGCTAAGTTGGAATTCCGTTCGTGGATTTCGACCAGCTTTTTAACCACGCCAATGTCGAGCGACCCCTTGCGCGCTGGCGTGCGCACGGCCTTGCTTGGCTCATTGTGGATGATCGGAATTACAATTTTGTTTGCCTTCCCAATTGGGGTTGGCGCGGCCATCTACCTCGAAGAATATGCCACCGACAATCGCTTTAACCGCATCATCCAAACCAATATTAATAATCTGGCTGGCGTGCCATCAATTATTTATGGGATGCTTGGTTTGGTGATTTTCGTGCGTACGCTTGAGCCAATTACCAGCGGGCGAATTTTCGGCGCTGATAGTGGCAATGGCCGCACGATTGTGGCTGCCTCGCTGACGATGATGTTGCTGATTTTGCCAATTATGATTATCAACGGCCAAGAAGCCATTCGGGCTGTGCCGCTTTCGTTGCGCCAAGCAAGCTATGGTCTTGGGGCAACCAAATGGCAAACAATTTGGCATCATGTGTTGCCAAACGCCTTGCCTGGCATCTTCACGGGCACGATTTTGGCAATTTCGCGGGCAATCGGCGAAACCGCTCCCTTGATTGTGGTTGGCGCTTCAACCTTTATCGTGACTGATCCCGATGGCCCATTTGCCAAATTTACCGCCCTACCGATTCAAATTTACAACTGGACATCGCGACCACAACCAGAATTTGCCCATATTGCTGCATCGGCAATTGTGGTGTTGTTGGTGATGTTGCTATCGCTCAATGCCATTGCCGTTCTGTTACGCAATCGCTTCAGCAAACGAGGTTAAGCCATGACCGAGAAACAAACTGATACAGCCCAACATACATTGGTTGTGCGCAATATGAATGTCTACTATGGGGCGTTTCGCGCCATCAATAATGTTTCGCTGAATATTGAACGCAACAAAATTACTGCGCTAATCGGCCCTTCTGGCTGTGGCAAAAGCACGGTGCTGCGCTCGCTTAACCGCATGAACGATTTGGTCAATGGTGCGCGAGTCGAAGGCGAAGTGCTATTCCACGAGCAAAATTTGTATGCCAACGACGTTGATGCAGTAGAAGTGCGTCGCCGCATCGGCATGGTTTTCCAAAAGCCCAATCCATTTCCCAAAAGCATTTACGATAACATTGCCTTTGGCCCACGGATTAATGGCTGGAAGGGCACCAAAAGCGAGATGGACGATTTGGTCGAGCGCTGTCTGCGCCAAGCCGCCTTGTGGGATGACGTTAAGGATAAGTTGAAGGAAAGTGGTTTGGCGCTCTCTGGTGGCCAGCAACAGCGTTTGTGCATTGCCCGCGCCTTGGCCGTCGAGCCAGAAGTTATTTTGATGGACGAGCCATGTTCGGCGCTCGACCCCATCAGCACCTTGAAAATCGAGGAGTTGATGATGGAGTTGCGCCAACGCTACACGATTGCGATTGTGACCCACAATATGCAACAAGCAGCTCGTGCCTCCGATTACACAGCCTTTTTCTTGATGAACGATCAACGGGCGGGCGAGTTGGTCGAATACGGCCCAACCGGCGATTTATTCACCAATCCCAAAGACAAACGCACCGAAGATTACATCACCGGACGCTTTGGTTAATTCGCCAACTTTCGGCAAAATCGAGCAATGAGCAACGGACACTGTTCGTTGCTCTTGTCTATCTGCCACCACGTGGCCGCGAGGTTCGAATGCGCGAACGTTTTTTGCATGCCTTGGCCGAGCTAGAAGGCCAAATTCGGGATATGGGCAATCGGGTTGCCTTGGCCGTGCGCGATGCGTTGTGGTCACTTGAACGCAACGAGCCGATTTTTGCGCGCCAAGTTATTGCCAACGATAATGTGATCGATGACTTGCGCTATCAGATTGAAACCAACGCCCTGAGCGTCATTACCCGCCAACAGCCGATGGCCCGCGACCTGCGAGTGGTCAGTATGTTTTTGGAGCTTGCCTCGGAGCTTGAACGGATTGGCGATTACGCCGAGGGCATCGCCGAGCTGGTGATTCGCTGTATCGAATTGCCCCAATTAACGCAGCCACCGCAAATCAAAACTATGGCGCTAAAGGCCCAAGCCATGTTGCGCGATGCCCTCGATGCCTTGCACAATCGCGATCCTCAAGCAGCCGAGCGACTCGAACTCTCCGACGACGAGATTGATAGCCTCTATCGTGAAACCTTGGCTTGGACGTTTGCCACCATGCGCAGCCAGCCCGACCACGTTGAGCGGGCGATGTATTATTTGTGGATTGCCCACAACCTAGAGCGCATCGCCGACCGCACCATCAACATTGGCGAACGCACTAGTTTTATCGCAACTGGCATCATCGACAAGCATCGGCTGCGCAAAGACGAGCCAAGCCGCGTCAACGAACTATAAATTTTGCCACCTTAAAAAGCATCGAATCAGCCACTCCTGCTTTCCAAACGTATTCAGCGGGAGTGGTTTTTGTTAAATCTACGGTTATTGACTGTTAGGGTAGCTTCTTCTATAATCCCAACTAATCAATTGAGCTTAATTGAATATTGCAGCCAAAATGTTAAGTTTTTAACCAAAGTTGTTTGCATACATGGTGTGGAGGCAGTTATCTGATGAGTAACATTGAAGCCCTACAACAAGAAATTCGCGATCTTGAGGCTCAAATAAACCTCGTAACAGGCCAAGCAAATCAGCTCATTCTGCATGGTAGAACCCATGTTAAGCAAATTTCCCCCTTTTTTGAAACGCAACTCAATGAACAGCAGCAAAAAGCGCAGACCCAAATCCAAACCTTTGATCCGGTGCACGCAGCAGATTGGACGCTTGCCCAATGGCAACAATGGAATGCCCAAACCGCAAACCCCTATTCAATCTTACGCTATGGGCGGTTAATCGAAAATAAGCTCAATCAACAGTTTAGTATCCCTGCATTGCTGCCATTTATTGGGAACAATAGCTCAATTATTGTGCAAACTAGCGGGGAACAAGCCTATGAGCAGGGCAAACAGCTCTTACAATCGCTATTAATTCGGACTGCCCTCATGGTACCGCATCAGGCCAGCTATAGCCTGCTCGATCCTGCAGGCAATGGCCAAGCCTATCCCATGCGTCGCCAATTGCCCAATGTTACCCCGAATAGCGACGATGTTGCCCGAGATGTCGATCAGGTAATTAATGAAATTCGGCGTAAAATTGAAACCTATCTTGATGCAGAAGTGCGCTCATTTGAACAAATTCCCCATGAAATTCGGATCAATGAGCACTATCATTTTGTGTTTGCCGCCAATTTTCCCAATAAATATGATCGGCGCGCAATCGAAAAACTGCAAAGTGCGGCAATTACTGGCCCTCAAGCAGGCTGTTACGTGTTTATTCATCATAATCAAGACTACGAATTGCCCCGTGATCTCAGTATGGATGGGTTTAGTAACGCATTTTGGATTGATCTCACGCAAAAACATCTCGATCTGCATTCAACGCCCTATATCATTCAGCACGATGCTGCCCCCAGCGCTGAGGTTCAGAAGTTTGTTTTTGAACGGCTCGCCAATACCAAACCAAGCGATAGCATTATTACGTGGCAAGATGTTGCGGGGATTCCTGAACAACAATGGTGGACTGGTGATAGTAGCCAGTTGATTGAGGTCCCAATTGGCAAGCGTGGCGGCAGCGAGGCGCTCAAAATTTGGTTTGGCGAAGATGCTGAGGGTCGGCCATGTGCCCATGGCATTTTAGGCGCAATGACTGGCTCAGGGAAATCAAGTCTTTATCATAGCCTTATTTTGGGCTTGGCCGTGCGCTATAGCCCTGCTGAATTACGCTTTTACCTAATTGATGGTAAATATGGGGTTGAATTTCAGCCCTATCGTCAATTGCCGCATGCTGAAGTTGTTTCGCTGCATACCTCAGCCGAATTATCGCGCAGTGTTTTGGCTGAACTTTTAGCCGAAATGGAGCGACGCAATGCCATTTTTACTCGGCGTGGTGTAACCGGAATTAGCAGCTATCGACGGCAAGGTCAGCCAGACGGTAGCATGCCGCGCATCTTGCTGATCGTTGATGAATATCAGCAATTATTTGAAAACGATCGCGATGGCAATGCCTCGCGCATGCTCAACCAGCTATCCGCCCAAGGCCGCAACACTGGGATTCATATGTTGTTGGCTTCGCAACGCTATGGGGCGGCTGGAATGTTGAATCAAACGGCGATTTTTGGCAATATTCACCTGCGCATGGCGATGCAAATGGCCGAACCCGATATTCGAGCACTAACCGAATTTGGCTCGCGGGGCAAAGGCTTGATTCTGGCAACCTGTAATCGCCCTGGCAAACTGGTGATTAATGATCGTGCTGGCGATGAAAACGCTAATTTTGCTGGCAAAACTGCCTTTATTACCCCTGAATATCGCGATCAATTGATTCAACAATTAATTGCCAAAGCGCAACCTATTCCGCCAGCTGATTTGCCCCAACGAATTGTTTTTAATGGCAATAGCCAACCAAATGTGTTGGATAATCCCGTTATTCGGGCACTTACCCAGCGTAAAAATTGGCCTGCGCCGAGCGAAATTGATCAGCTTGCCAAGCGTTCTCAAGCCCAAGGTGGCTGGGAAGTAGCCGATTGGCATGCAGTTGAACGGCCTTTTGTCGCTTGGATTGGCCAAGAATTTAATGTACGTGGTCAGGCTAACTTGATTTTAAGGCGGCGTGATGCTGAACATGGCGTAATTGTTGGCAACAATCATGCCGCTCGCTATGGCATGATGTTGGGTATTATCACCAGTTTTGCCTTGCAATCGAATCCACAAGCACTGCGCTTTATTATTATTGATCGCTCAATTAGTGGCTCCGATTGGAGTTCAGCGCTGGAGCATCTGAGCGAAAACCTGCTGCGCCCAGCTGGCTACACCGTTGGCTTTAATCGTAAAGAGGCTGCCATCGAAGGCATGTTCGATTTCTTAATTACGATTCTGCAGCAGCGCAAAACCCTCGCCGAGGATGAACTGGCTCAAGCTCAATCAATTGTTGTGGTTATGAGCGAAATTGATCGGATCGAACAACTCAGACGGATTAATGATGGCTATGGGTTTGTAGATAGCCCACTGGGCGTAAAATTTCACCAGCTCTATAGTGATGGCTCACGCTATGGGATTCACTTGATTTTGAGTGCCAATAGTATGCGCTCATTCAGCGCGATCATTGATGAAAAACGCGGTCTACCATACTTTAATCATCGAATTGCCCTGCAAATGTCTGAAGAAGAATCATTTGCCCTAGTTCGTAATCGTAAAGCGGCAATGTTGCAAGTTGATGGGCCGTATCCCGTCTCTGCGTTATATACGAATATTGAAAATGACCAACAAAAACGGATTAAGCCCTATAGTTTGCAACCTGATGCTGAACAACCGAATCGATTAATTGATGAAATTCAGTTGATTGGCCAATCATTAAGCGATAGGAGTTAATCAATGAGCCTTGATGAAACGCTCGAGCAAATGCGCTATTTTGCACGCGAACTTGATGAATTTAATCTGCAAATTACCCAATCAATGCGCGATTTGGAACATAACCATAGTATTGTTGACCCAGTGTGGCAAGATAGCTTTCGGCTGCAATATGATCAACGCTGGCAGCATTTTGCCGAATTTATGCGCCAATATTTGCAACGCGAAGCTCCCAATTACAGCCGATTTTTACACGAAAAATTGCTTCGCTTACAACGCTATCTTCATGGCTAAATCTACATAGGAAGATGCTATGGCTACCGATGCAGCACGATTATTACGCGGCTTGATCGATTATCAACAAAGCTTGGATAAACATCAACAGCTCTTACGGATTAAATTTGACCAATTGAAGCAGCGTTGGCATGCCTTTAGCAGCGTCTACGAGGGTGATGCCGCTCGCGAATTTCGGATTCATTGGCTGCGCACCAGTCAAAATTTTGAAGATTATTTGAGTGCGACCACCTTCATTAATCAGCTCTTACAAGCGCGAATTCAAGCCCTATCCGAAGCCGAACAGATCAATAATTTAGGGTGAGTAGTATGATGACTGCAACTCCTCGCAAGATTATTCAAGTCTTAGGTGACCTGCAAAAAGAGTTGGCGCTGTGGGATATGACCGCCCAAGAGACACTTGAAATTGCCAATTTCCAGCAACGGCAAATGCTTGAACAATCGTCTCAAAGTATGCGGGTTGGCCAGATTGTTGCCGATCGTGCGAAAACTGATCAGCACCAAGCTGATGCAGTTAAGTTGGAAGCCGAGCGATTTGAGGCAACCACAACCGATGCATTGCTCAATGCCGAAGCCCTGGTTAAGCAAGCTACGCAAATTGTGTCAGCGACCCAACAAGTAGTAAGCTACTGGGATGCTGAGTTGGCTGAAGCTAGAGCATGGTTGGCTCGTGCGCAAACCCGGTTGCAGGTTGCTAAAGTTGCCCTCGACGCAGCTCAACGCCAACTAAGCTTAGCCAAATATCAACTTGACGAAGCAGTTAGGCGCTACAATGCGTGTCAAAATGATGCGAATCGCCGCCATTGTCGCAATGAGGCGGCGGCTGTGCAGGCTGCCGAGGGGGTTTTGCACTTGGCAATGGTCACAGTTGAACTAGCTCAAGTTGAACTTAATGCGGCTTTGATCGAAGTCCAACAGGCTACTCAGCGCTTCAACTGCTGTACTCAGTCGGTTGCGATCACGCAAAATGCGGTTAGTGCCGCAACTCAGGCCCAAACCTGGGCCGAAGATAGCCTTAATCAAACAGAACGAGCTGTTGAATCGAGCAAAACGGTGAATAATGCAAGTGCCACCGTCAATCGGTTGGCAGCACAGCAAACCAAGGTAGCCAATAACTTGCTTGCTGAGGCCAAGCAGCAATGGCGGTTAACCGAAGAAGCTCAATCGCACCTCAATAGCGCTGAAGCCTCTTATGAATCGGCACGCCTCTTGAGCCAAGATGGGCAGGGCTTTCTCTCAGATCGGGTTGACCAGCTTACACAGTACGATCGACCTGAACCGTTGTAGGAGTTTGTTGGCGATGCAAGATGAATTATGGAAATTTAATTATCGCGCCCAACTTTTCCACGATTTCATTAGTAATATGGATTCGGTGTGGCAAGATAGTGCCGCTAAAACTATTCGGCAACGCTACATTACGCCCCATACCGAGAATGATCAGCGGCTACGCCAAGCGCTCAACGATCAGGCAACCAACCACGAACAAGCCTACAAGCACGCACTGCAAGTTGAAGCATTGGTGATTGATGCCGATCAAATCGCCCAAACCATTCGTGAAACGATTGAGCAGATTAATCATGACCTCAGGCAAGGCTATAGTGAGCTTAAATTTGCCGATCAGCAAACCAATAAAGCGCTGGCCCAGTTTCTTGAGGTGCAGCAACTGCTCAATCAGGCTGGCGGATGTTGCGGCCCAACTGAAGGCCCAAGCTTTGAGGCTGCGCTTTTTAGCGGCGCGCCCAGAAAAACCCCAGAGCCACCAAAAGCTAACCAGCCAAAAGCTCCTGCTAGCACAATTAGGCTCAAACCAATCAATAGTAGTATCCCCAATTTAAAACGCCCAAAGCGGGTTAATGTGCAAGTATTGGGATTTGCAAGGCTGCGCTATTTTAAACATAAATATACCCATATTTATAAAAAACTTCGAAACAAGGCATCTTCTAAACTTAGAGATAATCTTGTAAACGCAGGCTTTCCAGACCCAGATAAAGGCTATGCAGCGCATCATATTATTCCATTTGGTGAAGTTGATTTGTATCTAAGCCAAGCTCGCTTACACTTAGAGAAATTTGGGATTGATATTAACGATGCGCATAATGGCGTATTTTTGCCAACAAAAAATGGGATTGGCCGTTTGCCCAACCATCGTAAAATCCATACGAGGCGTTATTTTATGTATGTTTATCAGCGATTATCAAAAACGAATAGCCAAGCAGAAGTGATTCAGGCTTTAAATAAAATCCGTGAAGATTTACTTAATGGTAAGTTTCCGTATTGATTAGGGAGTTTCTTATGCCAAAGTCGCATCCAATTATTCCATCCGAGCTGGACCAAATGTTGCTCGAACGTCAGGTTATTTGGGGCAAGGCCAATTATGCCCAAGCTCGGCAACGTAAATTTGAGGAGCTAGCCAATCAGGTTAAAGTACAACCAGTTGATCCAGCCTTCGCAATGAAACCACTGACCAGCGCTAACGAGCCGGTTGCTGAAATTGAAGCGATTATTCAAAATCTCCAACAATATATTCAAGAGATTAGTAATTTACGCAAAGGAATTAGCTTAAAAAATATGTTAATTGACCAAATTCGGGAAAAACAGCGTAATTTGATTATTACAGGGGTTGTTATTGCTGCTATTGTGATCTTCATCGTACTGGTTATGCTGTAATTTATCGTTTTTCGGGTGCGGTTGTTGGAGGCAAGGGATTAAATTTCATTTCTGATCCCTCGTCCCTGCACCCTAGCTTACTCGCTGATACCCACGCACATAATCGATCTCAAATTGATGTGGATAAGGCGTTGAGCTTGGCTCGCTTTGACGCTGCGGCAAATCGTAAATTCCGAGCATACATTGCATTGGATAGTTGGGCGATTGCTGAATCGTGCGCAATTTACGATTATCAAGGTAAATATCAACATGGCTGGGTGTCCATTCGGCAGCGTAAATATGATACTCGCGCACATCAAGCGCCACGTCATCCTCAAAAAACTCGTCAGTAAGCTGCGAATCGCCCCAAGGATGCACGCCATAACCCAATTTCAAGCCCTCAGCCCCAATATTCCAGCCTTTGATTTCCATAATTGCTAGTTCGCCGGAATATGCTGGCTGATCCTCGAAGCCAATCATCCACAAGGCCACCACATTATTTGGGCCAATCGTGGCTTTGGCGCGCATTTCAAAATAGCCATAGTGCGGCGTATAGGTCTGCATCGAATCTTGCGGCTCGCGCACCACGCAGGCTTGGTTGAAGCGATGTTGGCCGAATGGGCTGCCCAACGCTCCGCCAAACACCCCTGTTTGCAACGACGAGCAGCGAGTTTGGCCATCGAACTCAGGACACCACGGCACTTGATCAGCCTGAATTTCAAGGATTAGACTGTTGTTCGTCAATTGATAGCGCGGCGCTGAACGCTCCCGCGAACTCCATTGCGGCAAATAGAATGGCAACCATTTAGTTTGATCAAGGTTTGGGCTGGTAAATTCATCCTGAAATTCTAAGCGATAGCCAGCTTTTTCAACTGGGTTGGCGGGCATTGCAGTGGTTAAATCCATGGTCGAGAAATCCTTTGCTCACAGCATGTTTGAGCTATTGTAGGGTGCTTCACGCATTTTGTTAAGCCGCAAATGCTGGTTCATGCTATACTCGCTGTGATGGTTCTCAGTGTGAGGAACGCCGATGCATCGTTCATATCATCGTTGGCATAGTTCAGCGCTTGGCCGCGACATGGAGCTTCTGTTGTTTGGACATCATGGTGCGCCAGTCTTGGTTTTTCCAACCTCAATGGGCCGTTTTTTCGAGTTTGAAGATCGCGGCATGACCGGGCTTTTGGCCGAACACCTTGAGCGTGGGTGGCTGCAATTAATTTGTATTGATAGCGTTGATGCTGAAAGTTGGTATTGCAAATGGGCGCATCCTAGCGGGCGCATTGGCCGCCATTTGCAATATGAGCAGTATTTGATTGGCGAAGTTGTGCCGTGGCTACGAAATTTCAATCAAAATCAATTTTTGATGAGCCTTGGCTGCTCGTTTGGTGCCTTTCATGCGGTGAATATTGCCTTGCGCTACCCACAGCTGTTTCGGCGTTGCTTAGGCTTGAGTGGCCGCTACAATATGCGCTCATTTATGGATGGCTACAGCGATGATCAGGTGTATTTCAACACGCCGACCGAGTACACGGCCCATTTGCACGATGCCAACCAACTAGCCCATTTGCGCCAGCTGGATATTATTTTGGCGATTGGCCGCGACGACCCCAGCTACCACAGCAACCAAGTGCTTTCGGATAATTTGTGGAATCACGGGGTTGGCAATGCGTTGCGGGTTTGGGATGGTTGGGCCCACGATTGGCCATATTGGGAGCAAATGCTGCCCAAATATATTCAAGGCCACGATTAACCATGAATTGGTGTTGGCATGGCGAGGCCACGGGCTTGCAATTGCTCGGCGTAGGTCAACAGCACTCGCTCAAAGACCCGCTGTTGATCAAACTCACGCTCGGCAAGTTGGCGGGCTAATTTGGCAAACGCCGCGCGCAATATTTGATCATCGAGGATGCGGCCAAGGCTTTGGGCTAAGGCCGCCGCGTCGCGTACTGGCACCAACATTCCATTCAGGCCATGCACCACGGTTTCGCGACAACCACGAATAGCGCTGGCCACGACTGGCACGCCCATTGCGCTGGCTTCCATCGGCGCACGCGGAAAGCCCTCGCGATACGAAGGATGGGCCAAAACATCCATCAAGTGATAGAGCACTGGCATATCGCGGCGCAGACCTGCAAAATGCGTGCGTTCAGCAATGCCATATTCAGCGGCGGTTGCGGCGGTTAAGCCATCGGCTTTATGTGGTTCTTCTGGGCCAACTACTAGCAAACGCAAATTTGGCCTCGTTGCCATCAGCTGTCGGCAAGCCTCAAACAACTCGCGATAGCCTTTTTCGGCCACCAAGCGCCCAACTGCGCCAATTACCTGCGCGTCGACGGGTATTCCCAAGGCTTGGCGGGCTGTTTCCACCTCGGTTTGGCTAACCGCTCGTCGATCAAACACATCAATATTAATGCCATTGCCCAAAACGCTGATTTGCTCTGGCCGCGCGATTTTGCTTGCTAAGGCTGTGGTCAGATCTTCGCGATTTTGCGAGAGAATCGCATGCGAACAGCGCGCGGCGATTTTTTCCATGGCAATGTAAAAGTTCCGTTGCTTGGCGCTCGAATGTTCATGAAAATAGAAGCCATGAATGGTGTTGATGATAATTGGCACACCTGCAAGCCGCGCTGCTAGCTGGCCAAGCAAGCCAGGCTTGGGATTATGGGTGTGTACAATCGTTGGTTTAAGCTGACGAAACAAACGCACCAACTTGGCGATGGCAACTAAATCACTCGTTGGCGTGACCGAGCGCGGCATGGTCACCACCTCAACCGGAATGCCAGCAGCCTCAACTTCGGCGCGATAGGGGCCGTCGCTGGCAACCCCGCGCACCTGATAGCCTGCATGCTGAATTGCCTGCATCTGTTCGAGCAGCAAAAAGCACAAGCCCATATCGGCGGTAGCAATATGCAGCACCAGCGGTTGATTCATAGCCGTTGCTCGCGATCAAGATAGATCCGTTGCCACAGTTCGAGGTTCAGCAGCAACCACAATAAGGTATCGGCGACTTCTTTGCCATCACGATGTGCTTGGTAGATGCGCCGCACCTCTTGGGCATTGAACAGGCCACGAGCCAAGGTTCGTTGATCAAATAAAATTTCTGCTGTCCAATTGCTGAGTGCGCCGCGAAACCAAGGATCGGTTGGCACGGCAAAGCCATGTTTGGGCTTGCGCAACGTGCGTTGGGGTAACATTTCGCCAAAGGCTTGACGCAGCAGCCACTTGGTTTGGCGACCGCGCAATTTTAAGCTATTCGGCAGATTCATCGTCCACTCAACCAAGGTATGGTCGAGAAACGGCACGCGTGCTTCAAGACTGGCGGCCATCGAAGCCTTATCAACTTTTTCCAAATAGGTGTCGGGCAACCACGTTTGCAAATCGGCCAAACCCATGTTGGTCAAAGCCTCGCCGCTGCGTGGATACACCTGGTCGTAGATTTGCTCTGGTGCATAATCGCCAAGTGCTGCGCTCAACTGCGGTTGCAGCAAACGCTGGCGCTGCTGAAGATCGGCGATCGTCAGCCATGCTGCATAGCGTCGAGCAGGATCACGTTGCTCTAAACTGCGAATTGCTTGTTTCAAGCGGCGGTTGCGCGGCAATTGGCGAATTAGCGGGCCAAGCATGGCGTGGCCCGGCACATATTGCAGCATACGGGCGAGTAATTCAGCTTGATAGCGCCGATAGCCAGCCCATTGTTCATCGCTGCCCTCGCCAGTCAATACCACTTTGACGTGTTCGCGGGCAAAGCGCGAAACGAGGTAGACCGGCAAGCCAGCAGCATCGCCAAATGGCTCATCGTAGTGGTAGACCAAGGTTTGCAGTGCGCCAACCAAATCGTTGGCATCAAGCAACAATTCGTGGTGTTTGGTGCCAAAATGCTGCGCCACTAACGCTGCATCGGGCAATTCGTTAAAACCCTGTTCATGCGCAAAGCCAACGCTAAATGTGTTGATCGGCGCGGCTCCCAAGCGGCTCATCAAGCCCACGATGATGCTCGAATCGAGGCCACCGCTGAGGAACGCACCCAGCGGCACATCGCTAATCAGCTGCAAGCGCACAGCCTCGCGCAAACGGCTATACACTTCGGCGGCAGCTGCGGCAGGCGCAATTGGCGTGATGCTTGGCTGCAACTGCCAATAGCGTTGCTGGTGCAGCGTTTGGCTAGCAACATCCCATGTCAAAATGTGAGCTGGCTCGACTTTGTAAATACCTTGGAGCATGGTTTGCGGCGCGAGGCTATGGCCAAAACTCAGGTAGTTGGCCAAGCCGTGGAGATTGATCTGGCGTGGCACTGCTGGATGAGCCAAAATTGCCTTTATCTCTGAGCCAAAGACCAAACGCTGTCCATCTGCATACCAGTAGAGCGGTTTGATGCCCAGTCGATCGCGTACCAGCGTCAGCCGTTGGGCTTGTTGTTGCCAAATCGCCAAAGCAAACATGCCGTTTAAGCGCTCGACACAGCCAAAAATGCCCCATTGCTCAATCCCACGTACAATCACTTCGGTGTCGCTGTGGGTAGCGAAGGTTTGGCCAAGTTGCTGCAATTGCAGGCGCAAGGCTTGGAAATTATAAATCTCGCCGTTGAACACTAACGCCAAATCAGCATCGCGGCTGAACATCGGTTGCTCGCCATGAGCAAGGTCGATAATCGCCAATCGGCGCATGCCCAGCGCAACCTGATTAACACAAAAAAAGCCTGCGCTATCAGGCCCGCGATGGCGAATTGCCTCGGTTTGTTGCTCAAGAATTGTTGCCTGAGCCATGCCATGCCATTCGAGATGGCCCGTAATGCCACACATACGACGCTCCAAACGCGGGTACTAGCAGGTGCAGAATGCTGGAGCAGGGTAAGATTCCCTCACCCCCAACCCCTCTCCCATCCGATGGGCGAGGGGCTTTAACCCTGTGGTTCTGTCGCAATTTGTGATTGAACAATGGCTCCATCTTGCCCATGTGCAGTAGGCAAGATATGTTATTCCATGGCTCCCCCTCGCCCGCGTTCAGTGGGAAAGGGGGCTTGCTTCCAAAGGTGGGTTTTAAGATTTCCTCACCCCAATCCCGCTCCCGCCCGCAGGTGAGGGGCTTTAGCGGTGGTTTTGCCGCCATTTTTTTGGTACACACTGGTTGGCTCCTCCTCGCCCGCGTTCAGTGGGAGAGGGGGCTGGGG
>NZ_PUBZ01000145.1 GCF_003205875.1 Herpetosiphon llansteffanensis | reverse complement strand
AGCACAACGGGCGGTGAGGCGGGTCTGCTCACAAAAAAACCACGCACCAGCGTGGTGATTGGTCAGCGGCGGCGCGGATCAGCGAAAAATCCCGTCAAAACCTCTCAGGAATTCGTCCAGCCCTCCTGACGAGGATTTGGGTTATTCGAATATTTTCATTCCGCTGTTGTTAGCCAAGTTGCATGCATTTGTGAGTTTTAATCCCCTGACGAGGATTTGGGTTATTCGAATGTGTAAAATGCGCTTGTGATTCTATGGTTGAAGATTATCGGTTTTAATCCCCTGACGAGGATTTGGGTTATTCGAATTGAGCCGATAGTTAAGATCGAATTATCACAAGCGTTCTAGGGTTTTAATCCCCTGACGAGGATTTGGGTTATTCGAATATGCCATATGTTCAATCACGTCGATGCACTCAATACCTGTTTTAATCCCCTGACGAGGATTTGGGTTATTCGAATTCAAAGAGGATTGGCAGCTCTATCTGGATACGGTGGAGTTTTAATCCCCTGACGAGGATTTGGGTTATTCGAATGCCCTGATATTCGGAATAAAGCATTTGACTTGTTGACGTTTTAATCCCCTGACGAGGATTTGGGTTATTCGAATGCAAGTGATGATCGGCTTTCACCCCACAGCGCCGGAGATACGTTTTAATCCCCTGACGAGGATTTGGGTTATTCGAATTGATGCGTGGCACCACGCCGCAGTTGGCACATGGTTTCGTTTTAATCCCCTGACGAGGATTTGGGTTATTCGAATCGAAAGTCGGTCGCTTTTGACCGCGTATTGCGGGCCAGTTTTAATCCCCTGACGAGGATTTGGGTTATTCGAATGATTCATTTGAGAAACCAACCCACGACCTTCCTAGTCACCGTTTTAATCCCCTGACGAGGATTTGGGTTATTCGAATTTCCAAAAGCGGTACAAACTACCTGTTACTGAGTTTCGATGCGTTTTAATCCCCTGACGAGGATTTGGGTTATTCGAATAACTACATTCCTAAGCCCGATGAGATCCCCAGCTTTAAGTTTTAATCCCCTGACGAGGATTTGGGTTATTCGAATAGCGGAGCGAACCAATGGAAGAAAGCGGCGTTAGACTTGTTTTAATCCCCTGACGAGGATTTGGGTTATTCGAATCGCATTCAAAGCACGCTATATCGTTGTCGTAAATCGCAGTTTTAATCCCCTGACGAGGATTTGGGTTATTCGAATCACAAGAGCATATCGACAAACCGCTCCTCCGTCCGTGGGTTTTAATCCCCTGACGAGGATTTGGGTTATTCGAATCTAATGGCCCCGACAACGCGGTTGCCAGCCCTCCAAAGAGTTTTAATCCCCTGACGAGGATTTGGGTTATTCGAATAATGAACAAGGCGATGTCTTTCGAAGTGGTACAGAGTTTTAATCCCCTGACGAGGATTTGGGTTATTCGAATGGCGTTTTATATGTTCTAGTATCAGGTTCCTATCATTCAAAGTTTTAATCCCCTGACGAGGATTTGGGTTATTCGAATCGCAATCACAACCAAAGCCATGGAATCGACAACTACCATTGTTTTAATCCCCTGACGAGGATTTGGGTTATTCGAATACCACACTACAGGCACAAGACTGTCAATCAACAGGACAGGGTTTTAATCCCCTGACGAGGATTTGGGTTATTCGAATTGAATGAAGAAACAAGTTTACTTGTGCATCATGCGTTGTTTTAATCCCCTGACGAGGATTTGGGTTATTCGAATATCGATTGAGCCAAGTATTAAATACGAAGGTCAGACAGTTTTAATCCCCTGACGAGGATTTGGGTTATTCGAATGCAATTATGCAGATGGGACGCTCGGCGGGCGTGATTGTGGTTTTAATCCCCTGACGAGGATTTGGGTTATTCGAATTAATATTTAATACGAGCTTTGTCGTTTCCTTATTCGTTGCGTTTTAATCCCCTGACGAGGATTTGGGTTATTCGAATCTTTATCAATCGCCTGGTAGAAGCGCCACATGATTTTTGTTTTAATCCCCTGACGAGGATTTGGGTTATTCGAATTTTGTGAGTACCGCGCTCTATACGAAGCGCGGGGTGCGCTTTGTTTTAATCCCCTGACGAGGATTTGGGTTATTCGAATCAAGCAAGCCAAGGAAGGGCGTAAATGAGTAAGCATGAAGTTTTAATCCCCTGACGAGGATTTGGGTTATTCGAATCGTGAGTATCGCAAAGCCCTCGAAGACATTGGTATGCGGTTTTAATCCCCTGACGAGGATTTGGGTTATTCGAATACAGGGGATTAAAACTTGACGACGACCCTGTTAGGGTTTTGTTTTAATCCCCTGACGAGGATTTGGGTTATTCGAATGCATGATTCACAAAGCCAAACGCAAAACAACGTTGGTTGGTTTTAATCCCCTGACGAGGATTTGGGTTATTCGAATCATTGATTGCCGTGGCACGTTTTGCCAGTTATGTGCAAAGTTTTAATCCCCTGACGAGGATTTGGGTTATTCGAATGATCACGGTTTTGCCGCCGCCCGTTGGCAACACGATCAACGTTTTAATCCCCTGACGAGGATTTGGGTTATTCGAATCAAAACCGATGCGGTTCATATCGGGCACATCATGTTTTAATCCCCTGACGAGGATTTGGGTTATTCGAATTTCACAGCTCGGCTTGTATATCGCAGGCTATCAACCAAACGGTTTTAATCCCCTGACGAGGATTTGGGTTATTCGAATGTATCAACCCATATCGGAACAGCTAATTGCACATGTTCGTTTTAATCCCCTGACGAGGATTTGGGTTATTCGAATGACTAAATCGATGCAGCAGCATATACACAATGCCAGCGTTTTAATCCCCTGACGAGGATTTGGGTTATTCGAATGTTGGTTCCGTGCCACGATAGACAAAAAAGTAGGCGAATTGGTTTTAATCCCCTGACGAGGATTTGGGTTATTCGAATGCCACAGCAACACCTTGTCAACCGCCTCGGTCATATGCGTTTTAATCCCCTGACGAGGATTTGGGTTATTCGAATAAAGCAACGGTGATCCCTTTGCCGGATCGGGCGAATAATTATGTTTTAATCCCCTGACGAGGATTTGGGTTATTCGAATGGCTAACCGTACTTCGGGAATGCCGTCGCGGTTATCATAGTTTTAATCCCCTGACGAGGATTTGGGTTATTCGAATCTTTACCCAAAACACACTCAAATTGACATTTAATACCAAGGTTTTAATCCCCTGACGAGGATTTGGGTTATTCGAATGGATTTAACCTAGATAATTCTTGCTTCTGTCCTTTAAGTTTTAATCCCCTGACGAGGATTTGGGTTATTCGAATGAAATACAGCTCAATGAGTGAATAAATAGCACGGCCAAAGGCGTTTTAATCCCCTGACGAGGATTTGGGTTATTCGAATTGAGAGCTACGAAATAATAAATCGTGGCTCTTTATACGTTTTAATCCCCTGACGAGGATTTGGGTTATTCGAATTTTATTGACAGTGTAAGCCTGTGCGATAGTGAATACGAGGTTTTAATCCCCTGACGAGGATTTGGGTTATTCGAATATATTGGTTCTTTGGAGCCAATGGCTCCATTCATAAGTGTTTTAATCCCCTGACGAGGATTTGGGTTATTCGAATGTGTAGCACGTATGGAGTATAAATCATGCGAACAGGCAGTTTTAATCCCCTGACGAGGATTTGGGTTATTCGAATACCTTCGTTCGGGATGGGCAGGTCGTCAAAACAAAAGCCCGTTTTAATCCCCTGACGAGGATTTGGGTTATTCGAATTTAAACCACGCATCCCCAACGGCCAAAATATTCTCGGTTTTAATCCCCTGACGAGGATTTGGGTTATTCGAATGCAGTCAGTGCTGTAACCGCCGCTGTAACCTTTGTTGCGGTTTTAATCCCCTGACGAGGATTTGGGTTATTCGAATTTATACAGTACAGTTCGGCTTCTTTGAAGGTGTCTGTAAGTTTTAATCCCCTGACGAGGATTTGGGTTATTCGAATGGTATCCAAGTTGATCAATGCCCTATCGCCCTTACCCAGTTTTAATCCCCTGACGAGGATTTGGGTTATTCGAATAGAGTTATACCGCCGTCACGGGCGAAACCTTGCCGATGGTTTTAATCCCCTGACGAGGATTTGGGTTATTCGAATGGGTGATAATTTGCAAGCATGCTTGCAATTTGTACGTTTTAATCCCCTGACGAGGATTTGGGTTATTCGAATGTAACGCTTTCAGCGCATCGCCAGCCGATTGCACGTCAAGAAGTTTTAATCCCCTGACGAGGATTTGGGTTATTCGAATTCCACCAAAGCAACGTAAATCCATTTGGCGATTAAGTAAGTTTTAATCCCCTGACGAGGATTTGGGTTATTCGAATGTTGCCAGCGCGATCATGGGCGTGGCGCTCAATCCAGTTTTAATCCCCTGACGAGGATTTGGGTTATTCGAATATACCCCAATTTTCATGGCTTTGCAAGGCCCTAAAACGAACGGTTTGCGCGGTCCGATTTTTTTGGGCATTTTTTGGTAGGTTTTAAGTAAATTTGCATGTGGATAACTCACTTTTTGCCCTTCAGAATCGGATCGCGCGGCATTTTATAAAAATTAAATTGTGGATAACGTCACTTTTGCCCACGCTAGCGCCTTATTTCAAAAAATGTAAATCGTGACGCTGGTTTCGAGCGCTGGCCCATTGCCAACAATTTCGGTGTGCGGTGCACAAACGCCACACAACCGATAGGTGCGTAAATTATCGCCATCAGCAGGCCGCAACACTTTGTGCAGTTTACCACGCAGTTTGCTATATTGTTTGGCGGTTAGGTCGCATTCAAAGACGCTATATTGAACCCGTTGGCCAAAACCTTCAAGAATTTTGGCAATTCTGGTGCGCCGCTTGTCGACCGCGATGTCATAGGAAATCAAGTAGAGCATCGATCCTCCTAGCGCGTTGTCCACGCTTGGTAGCCGTTGCCAGTTTGAATCGCACGGGCCAATTGGCGCGCCTGTAGCTCGATACAACGCCAATAGCTCACCTTACCAGGTCGGCCATCTGCACCATCAGGATGGGTTACTTCGGTGCGCATACGTTCTTCAAACGCAGTAACAAAGCGTTTCTTGCCCTCGCTACTCAGCAAAATGGGATGCTTTGGGTCGTCGCTGGGGCTAAAATCACTAGCGCTCAGCCGCCCATCACTACAGCAGCGAATGACCAAGGCATCGACTAAAATTGGCCGAAATTCTTCAATCAAATCAAGTACTAATGATGGTCGATTGTAATCCAGTTGATGTAAAAATCCTTGATAGGGATCAAAGCCAACAGCCTGGACTGCACCTAAGGTTTTGTGCACCAGCAGCGTGTAGCCCAACGATAATAAAACATTCACTGGGTCGGTTGGCGGGCGACGATTGCGATTATTAAACATCCATTCTTGATCAAAGAGGCTGCGTAAGCCGCCAAAATAGGCTGCCGAGCCGCTGCCTTCAACCCCAACCAAGGAGCTAATTTTGGTCGTGCGATCAACCCGCTCGATAAAATGTTCGAGTGCTGCGATCGATTCCTGCACATTGGTATCAACGCTTTGGCGATTGCGGGCAAAGCGCTGCAACACCGCGCGGCAATTGCGTAATTTGCCACTGACACAGGCTTGCGCCATTGCCAAGGCCCATGCATCGTCATCAGCGCGGCGATATTGAGCACGCCGCAGCGCAACATGGGCAGTTACTTCGCCAATCAGCCGCCCATGATAACGCCCTTGGGTGGTCAAAAATGTCACTTCAATCTGCTGGTCTAGTAAGCGTTTGATCGCCGGCGTGCTAAACCCAACGTTGCCCATCACCACAATATCTTCAAGTTTGGCCATTGGCACGTTGCCCAGCTCTTGATCGGTTTGCCAAATTGCCAGCCGTTCACCGTCACAGCGAATTTCCGCACCTTGTTCAAGCACATACAGCGTAGCCATAAATTAAGCTCCTTTAGCGTTCAACTAAGCGGGCACGGCCTAAACCGCGGGTTGTTCCCGCTCCCACGCCGCTCCAGAAGGCAAAGCGGGCGAGGGTATCAATACACGAACACCAGTAGCGATCGCGCGAGGTAGCGGTGTAGGTGCAGGTGCCAACCGCGCCAATTTGCAGGGCTTGGTTTTTGGTTGGCTCGCGCTGTGAGCGTAAGTCAAAATAGCTGGTGGCCATACATTCGCTGGCAAAGCGCTTGACCTCTTCAGGAAAGGTCAGCGGCGCAACCGCATTCCATTTATCAAGCAAGCTGCCAAACACCAAATCAGGCGTTGGCATTGGCTGATTCAGCCCGCGCTGGCGAAACGTCACTGGCGAATGGAATTGCAGCGTCCAGCGCCGCGCAATCGAATCTTGGGCCATGCTGGGAGCCAACAAATCGCTATAGCTGCGCTGGCCAACCCATGGATGTTCATGATCTTGGCGTAAAATTGCCTCAACCCGCCAAGCAGTGCCGTCAAGATCCAATACATCCAACTGTTCAGGCTGCCACGATTGGGCCAAATCTTCCAAAACTGGCGTTAACAGCGTGACCCGCAAGCCATAATCGTCGCTGGTTTTGACCAAGGCGTGGTTGGCTTGAGGCTGGAGGCCTAACACATTCGAGACAGTCAGCGGTTTAACCCCAATTTCATCGTGAATTTGCTGGGCTAAATCGGGCTTAGCAGCCTGAATCAGTTTCAAAATGGCGGCGTGGGTTGCGCGGGCCAAATTTGGCTGAACACTAGCATTGGTGACGGGCCGAATTTGCATTATTAACGCCGTTGGCATCGTGGTATTCCTCATGCTCAAATATTAATCGAGTACCTGATTAACCCATTGATTGATCGCATCATAGGGATTTTTATTTAACGAACGTTGAGTTAATTGCTGATAGCTTTGCTGAATAGTGTTCAAGCTATTGATAGGCTTCCCATATAATCATTTGATCGAGGAATGTCAAGGCATTTTGTGCATTGTTTGCGTGGAGCAGTATCTTGGCCTCGTCAAGCGCATGGTAGGCCAGTTTAGCCGCTTGATAGAAGGGAAACTTCAACCCGCTGAAACATGGATTAATCGATTATAGCTGGTATAGCGTTGTAGATAGTGGACTCGAAAAAGCGCTGTTTCGCTCAGGCTAAAGCGTTGCGCTTGCAGAAAGTAGGGCGCTGAAGTTGGCTCGGTTGCTGGACTAATTTGGTTGAAGATTGATTCTAGTGGCGTAGTTGACCAAGCCTTGACCGAGTTTGTCATACTCTTCAATGCCCCTATGACTGGGGGATCACTCATACAACCTCCTTGTTGAACACTCACAATGCGCTTACTTTAGCTGATAGGTAAGTGCATATATGTGCGCGCAATACACGAATATCCGTTCGATTTAACGCCCACTCTTTAAATTGATGCAATTAAGTTTGTGTTTTTGCAGCTTGATTAAGTTAAGTAGCTATTGTAGATAGGTAGATAGTTTTAGATTGATGCTATGCATGTTTGCTGCAATAAAAAAGCCCCGCAAATGCAGGGCTGAGGATGAGGGAAGTATAGGCCATGTGGCTACGTGATGATAGGAGTATGGAGTGGATTGATTGTTAGGTTGGCCGTAAGCTGGCGCTGGCATACTAGGTTCAAATCCTTCCTCCTCACACACACTCTTCTCTTCTACAAGCGGCCCAACTGGGCCGTTTGTAGTTTTAGCGCTCTAAAACTAAGCAATCGTGCGGCGCAAAGTTGACCACGACGGCCTCGCCGCGATTGGGCAAGCTGCTTACGTTGGTGTCGTTGAACACATCAACAAAGAGCAATTGTTGCTCAACTTCGACATGAAAGCGCACAATCGGCCCAAGCAACATCTGCTCTTTAACGATGCCATGGAGTTGATTTTGGCTGGCTGCCCCATTCAGGCTGAGCCGTTCAGGCCGCAAGGCTACTTGGACAGTTGTGCCTTGTAACGCTGCATCGAAGCTATCGCTGACTGCAAATTGTTGCTTGCCAAACTGTAAAATGCCTTGCTTGGCATCGTGGAGAGTGGTTTCAAGGGTGTTGAGCGTGCCCACAAACTGAGCCACAAAGCTGGTTTTGGGGTTGTTGTAGATTTCTGCTGGCGTGCCAAGTTGCTCAACTTCGCCCTTTTGCATAATCAGCACCCGATCCGAGAGCGAAAGGGCCTCTTCTTGATCGTGGGTGACATAAATTGCGGTGATGCCAAGCTCGCGCTGAATGGCACGAATATCTTGGCGCAACGAAACCCGAATCTTGGCATCAAGCGCCGATAATGGCTCGTCGAGCAACAAAACTTGGGGCCGAATTGCTAAGGCGCGGGCTAGCGCAACCCGTTGTTGTTGGCCACCAGAAAGCTGGTGCGGGTAGCGGTTGGCAAATTCTTGCATATGAATAATCGCCAGCATTTCATCAACCCGTTGCGTAATTGCCTGCTTGCTGAGCTTGGCGATTTGCAAGCCATAGCCGATATTCTGCGCCACGCTCATATTGGGAAACAGCGCATACGATTGAAACACAATCCCAATCTTGCGTTTGCTTGGCGGAGTTCTGGTTATATCAGCGCCGTCGATTTTAATTGTGCCACCGCTGGGAGCTTCAAAGCCAGCGATCATGCGCAACGTGGTGGTTTTGCCGCAACCGCTGGGGCCGAGCACCGACAAAAATTCGCCGCGCTCAACCGCTAAATTCAAGGGCGAAACCACGGTTGTTGGGCCAAATTGCTTGGTTAAATTGTGTAATTCGATAAAAGCCATAACGTTTCCTTAGTGGGTTCCACCAAATTGAGTTTGTTGCTGATCTTTGCTATTGACCAAGAGCACAATTCCAAAAATGACCCAAGTGAGTGCAAAACTGATGATGGTTAATGCTGCTGGCTCGTAGGCTTTGTTTTGGCTGATCCGTGCGAGATATGGGCCAAACGCTGGCCAAGCCAGATATTGAGCTAAAGTTAATTCGCCGAGCACTGTGGCAAAGGTCAGAAATGCGCCATTAACCAATGCGCCACGGATATTCGGCACAATCACCTGCCAAATAATGCGCGGCCAGCCAGCGCCAAGGCTTTGGGCAGCTTCGGTCAGGGTTTTGACGTTGGTGGCACGTAGGCCAGCATCAATTGCGCGATACATATACGGCAGCGTCAACACCATATAGCCTGCGATCAACAAGCCGCGACTTTGCACCAAAATTACTGGCGGGCGGCTGTAGGATTTGATCAAGCCAAAAACCAACACAATTGGCGGAATCACAAACGGCATCAATGAAACTAATTCGATCAAGCGGTGTAAGCGTGGGTGGCGCAAATAGGCCCAATAGACCGTTGGCACCAGCAACAGCAAACTGGCAATAATCGTCAACAAGGCCATTAATGCTGAAAACCTGAAGGTTTCGTAAAAGCTGCTATCAGCAAAAACCCGTTGATAGGCAGTAAATCCCAACGTGTCTTTTTTTGCGCGCAACGAAAAGAGAAACGTTGCGATCAGTGGCAACAAGAAATAACTTGTGCCAAGTACAATAAACAGCCACGCAACCAGTGAAGGACGTTTTTTCATTGCAACCACCGTGCCGATCGGCGCTGAAGCCAGCTATAGAGCACCAAAACAAGGGTCATAATCAGCATCATGCCAAATGCCAGTCCATAGCCCAAATTGGGATTGTGCAAAATATCGCCCTGAATTTGCGCCCCAATCATAATTGGCACAATATTCAACGAGCCGCCAGTGAGCGCATAGGCTGTAGCATACGCACCAAAGGCATTGCCAAATAGCAAAACGACCGTGCTCAGCAACGCCGGAGTTAAAATTGGCAGCGCCACGCTGCGCCAATAATAGCCCCCAGAAGCCCCCAAACTTTCAGCAGCTTCGCGCCATTGCGGGCGCAAGGCCTCAAAAGCAGGCGTAAGAATCAATACCACCAAGGGGATTTGAAAATACAGATAGGTTGCGCTCAAGCCCCAAAAGCTATAGAGATTAAAGCCTTTATCATAGAGATTAAAGCCCAAATCTTTGAGTAAGACCGTGACAAAGCCAACCCGCCCCAAGGTTGCGATAAAAGCAAAAGCCAAGGGCACGCCAGCAAAGTTCGAGGCTACGCCAGAAAATGGAATCAAAAAGGCGCGCACAAAGCGCGGCAAGCGACCCAGCACCATGGCCCAAGCCAACAAGCCGCCAACCAAGGTTCCGAGCAAGGCTGTAATCCCGCTGACCTTCATACTGAGCAAATAGGCATTGACAATGCTTGGCTGGCTCAGATCGGCGATATTTTGCCACGTAAAGTTGCCTTGGTTATCCTGAAAACTGCCGATAACCAGCGAGGCCGACGGGAGCAGTAAAAAAGCACAGGCAAAGAGGAAAAACGGCACTGTGCCCAGCCAACTCCAATTAATGCGACGAAGGTCGAGGCGCGGCGATTGCGCACCTCGACCACGTTCTGAAGCTTGTTCTGCCACAGACAGGCGATCCTTCCTTAATTATTCCTTGACATCGACGTTGACGGTCGTATCCCAGCCATCGACAATTACTTTCTTGGCTGCTTCGAGTTGGGCCAAGGTTGGGAATACGGCGTTGGCGTAGAGTTCTGCTGGGGGCAATTTATCGGCAATTTCTGCTGGAATCACATTGCGTCCAACCAAATCGTTGTAGCGCACTGGGTGACCGCCACCTTTGAGCCAGGTCAATTGGCCTTCGTCTGAGTAGAGGTATTCCATCCACAATTTGGCGGCGTTTGGATGCGGCGCATAGGCGCTGATTGCTTGCACATACACGCCACCAAGCACGCCTGATTTTGGCACAACCACTTCGATTTCAGGGTTGCCGCCCAACTCATCGCGAGCGCTAATCGCCAAGTAGTCCCAGGTGATCATAATTGGGGTTTCGCCTTGCGCCAAGGTGCCTTGCTTGGCGATAACGGGTACGAAGTTCCCAGCTTGGTTCAATTTGCTGAAGAAATCCAAACCAGGTTGCACATTATCCAAGCTGCCACCGTTGGCCAGCGCTGCTGCATACACTGACTGAATCGCTAAGTTTGAAACCCGTGGATCGCCTGCCAAAGCGACTTGGCCTTTGTATTCTGGCTTCAAGAGGTCGGCCCAATCTTGGGGCACGTTTTTGACCACATCTTTGTTGACCGCAAAAGCCAACACGCCGTAGTAATCGCCAAACCAATAGCCTTCGGGATCTTTCAACTCATTAGGAATCGTGTCCCAAGTTGAAACTTTGTAGGGTTGGAGCAAGTTTTCCTGCTTGGCTGATGGGCCGAACGCAAAGCCAACGTCAATTACGTCGGGAGCTTGCGGGCCTTTATTATCTTTATTGGCCTTGATGGCTTCGATTTCATCGCCCGAACCAGCATCAGGATTGAGTTCGTTGATTTTGATGCCATATTTCTTCGAGAAATTTTCAATCATTTCGCCGTAGTTGAGCCAGTTGTGGGGCAAGGCGATGACGGTTAATTCGCCTTCAGCTTTGGCGGCTGCAATCAACGTATCCATTGCTGATGAGGTGCCACCTGTGCCAGTGGTTGGAACAGCGGTATTTTCGCTGGCGGCTGAGCCACAGGCCGTAATCATCAACGAAACGATGAGGAATAAGGCTGCTAATTTAGCAGCGCGGAGCCGAAAAGCGCCAAGCTTCGATTGAGCCATGGGTTGAATCTCCTAGCAAGCTAGACCATGATGCATGAAAATTGGTTGGTTTTTTGACGAGTGTAACCACAAAAATGGGCTGGATTGATGCTATGGGGGCTGATTTATCGTACTATAACATATTTGTAATATTTTGGTTAAGAACAGCTCATCCTTTAAAGAGTTAGCCACCAATCTTGCAAGATCTGGTATGATACAACGCCGTAGAGCAATGCAGCTCACTCACTGCAACGACGCACAACCCTGCAACCATGAAGGATTTAGCTGACTGATGAATTGCCTAGGTGAGGGCCATTCATCCTTCATCCTTCACCCTTCATCCTTACATTTGGAGGCTTTATGCGGTTAATTTTGGTGCGCCACGGTGAGAGTGAGTGGAATAAAATCGGTCGCTATCAAGGTCAAGAAGATGCGCCATTGAGCGAACTCGGCCAACAACAAGCCCAAGCCTTAGCCCAACGCCTCAAGCGCGAAAAGCTTGATGTGATTTATGCTAGCCCCTTGCAACGTGCCAACAACACAGCCCGCGCGATTGCCGAATTCCACCCCGATGTGCCATTTATCGACGACTCAGCCTTGCTTGAAATTCACCACGGCGATTGGCAGGGACTCTATAGCCCCGATGTAAAAGCCCAATATGGCGCAGAATTACGTGAGTGGCAATATTTTCCCACCCGCTCGCAAATGCCCAATGGCGAAAGTTTCTCCAACATTCTTAAGCGCGTGATCGACTTTAAAGAACGGGTGTTGAGCGAACGCCCCAATCAAACTGTAGTTTTTTCAACCCACGATGTGGTTGTGAAGATTTTGGTCGCCGATGCCTTGGGCATCAATATGGATCGAATCAACCGCCTGTGGATTACCAATGCTTCGATTAGCGTGATCGAATATGGCGAAGATTTGCCCTATTTGGTGAGCTTGAGCGAAGCCTGCCACCTTGGCAAATTGGCCACCGTGCGCGAAAACCAAACCGCCCTTTAATCTGTATCACCCCAAGCCCTCGCCTGATGCACAGGCGAGGGCTTTTTGATCGAATGTTCTAGGATTTCGCTTGACTCACTATAGCCGGAACCGCGAAGAGCGCGAAGGGCGCGAAGGAAACGTTAGGAATTGGAAATTGACCGAGTGAACATGGATCAGGATCACAGAAACCGCGAAGAGCGCGAAGGGCGCGAAGCAATTAACTCGGTGGTTTTGGCGTAATTCTTCGTGAAAAATGGGTGCTTCCCCTCGCCTGCGTTTCAGTGGGAGAGAGAGTCGGCCTTCAAGGGTCGGTTGTGAAGATCCCCTCACCCCAACCCCGCTCCCATGCGCAGGCGAGGGGTTTGAATCCCGTGGTTCGCTCCCAATTCCTTGGTGCAACACGGATGCTCCCCCTCGCCCGCGTTCAGTGGGAGAGAGAGTTGGCTTGGCCTTCAAGGGTCGGTTGTGAAGATCCCCTCACCCCAACCCCGCTCCCGTGCGCGGGCGAGGGGCTTTTTCACCCAGATCGATGGGAAACCATCGTCGACTCCCCCTCGCCCGCGTTTTCGTGGGAGAGGGGGTTGGGGGGTGAGGGAATGCTCTACAATCTCCCAATCGCTCAAAACCTACCCTTGTAAGAAGAGGGCTGGGGGGTGAGGGAACACTTTAATTTAATTGTAATAGATTAACGAGATTTTACCCCACATGGATTTTGCCCTATAATACGAGAACCGCACCGCTCTGTATCAGTGGAGATGACGAGTGTAAGACTATCTTAGGAACGCCTAGCTTAAGGAGGTCTCATGTCTTTCCGTAAACCGGGTAAGCGTTCGATTGGCTGGCTCTTGCTGCTGGTATTGATGATACCGCTGATTGCCGCCTGTGGCGCAAGTGCCACCCCAACTGCCACCGTTGGTTCAACTCCTGCTACTGGTGGCGAACCCACCGCCGCCGCAACTACTGCTCCTACAGATGACACCGCCGCAGCCACGCCAACCGAAGCGGCTGCTGCAACCGAGGCTCCAACAACTGGCAATGCCGATGATTATTTGGTATTCGGTGGTTCGGGCGAGCCAGATTCGCTTGATTCAATGGATACCACGACTGGTACGGCATTAATCGTGACCCGCCAGATCCAAGAATCGTTGCTGGGCTTCAAGCCAGGCACTTTGGAAGTGCAGCCAGAATTGGCTACCAAATGGGAACCAAACGCCGACTCGACCGAGTGGACGTTTACCCTGCGCGAAGGGGTCAAATTCTCAGACGGTACCGACTTCAACGCTGATGCAGTTGTGTTCAACTTCCAGCGCTTGTTTGTGCCCGATTTTGAGTTTGGCTTCCGCGCTGAGGGCAAGCAATACAACATCGTGCCCGACATCTTTGGTGGCTATGCTGGCGATGCCAACAGCGCCTTCAAAGAAGTTGTGGCCGTTGACCCAACTACGGTTAAGTTTGTTTTGACCCGACCTGTGCCGTTGTTGCCAAGCTATTTGGCCGCTTCATACTTTGGTATTTCATCGCCAGACGCGGTGAAAGCTGCCAAAGAAAAATATGGCTCGCCAGAAGTTGGCGGCGTTGGCACTGGCCCATTCAAATTCGAGCGCTGGGATGCTGGCCAAAGCATTACCTTGGTGCGCAACGAAGAATATTGGGGAGACAAGGCCAAAATGCCAGGTGTGGTTGTGCGCTTTATTGCTGAAGCACCCCAACGTTTGGCCGAGCTGGAAGCTGGTACGATTGATTTCACCATCAACTTGAGCGCCGATAGCCGCGATAAAATCGCTTCAAGCGCCGAGTTGCAAGTTGTCGATTTGACTCCGTTCAACATTGCCTACTTGTCGTTGAACCTCAACAACAAGCCATTTGACGATGTGAAAGTTCGTCAAGCAGTGGCCTATGCAATCAACAAGCAAGAAATTCTCGATGCCTCGTATGGTGGTGTTGGCTCGATTGCCGACGACTTCTTGCCCGATGGCTTGTCGGATTATCGCCCAAGCGATTTAGAGCCATATGCCTATGACCCTGATAAAGCCAAAGCCTTGTTGGCCGAAGCTGGCTATGCTGATGGCTTTAGCACCATGGTCTTGACCGATGGCACCGAATTGCCCTTGGAATTGTGGTACATGCCGGTTTCACGGCCTTACTACCCCGATGCCAAGTCGGTGGCCGAACTCTACGCCGCCCAACTCTCCGACGTTGGGATCAAGGTCGAACTCAAAACCGAAGATTGGGGCGTATACCTCGATAACTGGGATGCTGGCCTGAAAAACGGCATGGTGATGTTGGGTTGGACTGGCGACTATGGCGACCCAAACAACTTCTTGTTCACCCACTTTGGTCCAGGCAACGCCGACGAAGCTGGGTATAGCAACGAAGAAGTTTGGAAGTTGCTGGCTGATGCTGGTGGCGCAACCACGCCAGCTGAATCGATCAAATTGTTCCAAGAAGCTGGCAAGTTGATTAATAGCGATTTGCCACGGATTCCAATCGTTCATGCTCCCCCAGTTTTGGCCGCTAAGAAATCGCTGCAAGGTTGGGTGCCAAATCCAACTGGTGGCGAATCCTTCGCGCCAATTTCGATTACCAAATAACCAATAGCCGAGCCTACGCCGCTTGTTAGCCCTTAACAAGCGGCGTATAGTAAGGAAGAATGCATGCTTGGGTATATTTTTCGTCGGCTGCTTGGCATTATTCCCGTCCTGCTTGGCATTTCACTGCTGGTTTTTACCCTGTTGCGCACCATCCCCGGCGATCCCGCGATTATTATTTTGGGCGAACGCTCAACCCCCGAACAACGCGCAGCTCTGCGCACCAAACTCAAGCTTGATCGGCCCTTATACCTTAATTTTGAGGGCGGCAACGTTCTTGAAAGCCAATATGTAACCTATATCACCAATTTTGCCACTGGCGATTTTGGCGATTCGATCAAAACCCGCCAAGCAATTTCCAAAGAATTAAAGGAGCGTTTTCCAGCGACAATTGAATTAGCGCTGAGCGCATTATTGATTGCGGTCGTGGTTGGAGTAACCACGGGCGTGGTTTCGGCGACCAAACGTGGCTCGTTGCTTGATGCTGGGAGTATGATTGTGGCGCTGCTGGGCGTTTCAATCCCCATTTTCTGGCTTGGCTTGATGATGCAATATCTGTTCTCGGTCAAGCTCAAATGGCTCGACCCCAGTTTACGGCTTGATACCAGCTTACATGGCACGTTTAAGCCAATTACGGGCCTGTATTTGCTCGATGGCTTGTTACTTGGTCGATTTGACATAACCGCAAATGCCTTTAAGCACTTGATTATGCCGAGCCTTGCCTTGGCAACCGTGCCACTGGCCAGCATTGCGCGTATGACCCGTTCGGCCATGCTCGAAGTGCTGTATCAAGATTATATTCGCACAGCGCGGGCCAAAGGGTTATCGGCGCGGATTACGATTTTGCGCCACGGCTTGCGCAATGCCCTAATTCCCGTGATTACGGTGATTGGGCTGCAACTGGGCTTTTTGCTTGGCGGAGCCGTTTTGACTGAAACGGTTTTTTCGTGGCCAGGTATTGGGCGCTGGTTGCTCGATGGCATTTTGGCGCGCGATTATCCAGTGGTGCAAAGCGGCGTGATGTTTGTTTCGCTGGTGTTTGTGTTGATCAATACCTTAGTTGATATTTCCTACCGCTTCTTTGACCCACGGATTCAATTTAAATAACGCTGCTCGGCGTTTTGCACTGGGCTAGTAAAGGGTGACTATGGCGACAACTGAACCAACTATCACCAATAAACCGACGAGCGATCAAGCGTTACTGTTGCGCAAGCCGCGCTCGCTCTGGAGTGATGCTCGGCGGCGGCTATTGAGTAGCACGGTTGGCCTTATGGGGATGACGATTTGTGCCTTTTTGTTTGCGATTGCGATTATCACGCCGATTGTGCAACCACTCGACCAAACCCTCAATCGTGATACTGCCAATAAATTGCAGCCGCCGTCGTGGCTGATGAGCCAGGAAGAACGGGCCGACGCTGCCAAGAAAAGCATCGATAAAGCGCGCAAGGATACGCCGTGGGGTCTGTTTGAACGCCCATTCGGCACCGACCAACTAGGCCGCGACATCTTTATTCGGGTGTTGCATGGTGCGCCCATTTCGCTGACGGTTGGTACGTTTGCAGTGGTCTTGGCGGTGATTTTTGGCTCGCTGCTTGGCCTGGTTTCGGGCTTTTTCGGCGGCATTATCGATACGATCACAACTTGGCTGATGGATATTTTGCTGGCGTTTCCTTCGATTCTGCTAGCAATTGCTTTGACGGCAATTAGCAATAACCGTGAATCGTTTTCGTATAAATTTAGCCAACAAATTACCAACCTGCCAATTTTGCAAACGATCTTTGATCCGCCGTTGTTCAATGCGATGTTGGCGGTAGCCGTGATCGAGGTGCCAATTTTCGGGCGGATTGCACGGGCTGCGGTGTTGAGCGTGCGGAATCAAGAATATATTCACGCTGCCGAGGCGGTTGGGGTCAGTCGCATTCGGATGCTGATGCGGCATATTTTGCCCAACAGCTTAACCCCAATTTTGGTGCAAATGACCTTGAGCGTAGCTTCGTCGATTACCAGTGTGGCGGCGTTGGGCTTTTTGGGGCTTGGTGCACAACCGCCGCGACCTGAATGGGGTTCGATGCTATCAACTGCCCGCGAGTATGTTGGCACTGGCCAATGGTGGTATGCGCTGTTTCCGGGCATTGCGATTATGCTGACCGTGCTGGGCTTTAATTTGCTTGGCGATGGCTTGCGCGATGCGCTTGATCCGCGGCTGAAGCATTGATGCAGGGTCAGGGGTTACTTTCAAGGGTAGGTAGTTAATACAGGAGACCCCGGTTCAGGATAAAAACGCCCAACGGGAAGGGACTGGTGGGTGATGAGGCGGCTAATGATCAGCAGGAGTTCACGCCGAAAACAGCTGAGCATGCGGGGCCGCACCGAGACCACGGCTGGTGACCATGCGGGATCGGGCAGGGTCACATCGACATCCGTAGCGGGCGGTGGGTCGTCCGCATCCGCCTCGCCGCCCACACTCACCACCAGAGCGTCGCAACGGCCAACACAACCCACCAGCAGGCTATCCGATCGGGGCCGGTCATGTTCGTCTGTTCCCAATGCCAGCCACCCCGTTTCAGGTCTTTGAACCCTTGTTCAATCCAGCCGCGCATCCCATACTATGCCCACGTTGCTTCATCAGGAGCCAGATCCGTAATCACCAGCCACGGGTCGGCATACGCGGCATTCCATACGGCCAAGAGCGTACACGCAAGGGGCATCCCCTTGAAACAGGTTGTCGATCCCAGCCAGTGCTGCCCATGCTGGCCCACGACCGCCGCCAACGGTGGGCATTCGGACGATGGAATCCACGGGCATTAATCCGCAGCAAGGGATGCCAGCCAGCACCACCAATCGCCTGAAAGAGCCAGCGGCCATAGAAGCCGTGATCCGCCGCGACAATGACCGTCCATGCGGGCGGGATTGCCTGCTGAAGGATGGTGATCAACGGTTCCCAATGCGGTCGCCACGCACCCGGGGTGGTTGCGCCAACGCCGTGCCAAGCAACGGGAATCGTGCAACTGCGATAGACGATACTGATGGTCAACACGGTGACGGTCTGGCGCAGGGTTGTGGCATCCAAGACGAGGACGATGCGGCGATCCGTCGCCGACCACCATGCCCGTACCCAACGGACGAGCGCGGGAAAGATGGTGATGACATCAAGGGTCGTGCGATGCGTCCCCGTTTGGCAGCAGCGGCACGGGGGAATTCGCATAGGCGTTGGCGCATGGTATTGGCGGAGGAATCCCCAAGGGTGGCGAGGAAGACACTCAGGCTGGTGTGACCACACGAGTGGGTCATGACCATGGCAAAACTGGCCCAGGCAATGACGCGCCCATAGCAGCGGGCGATCTGCGGCAAGTGCGTCTGGACTAGGGCTTCTCAGGCGGTTAAACTTGGATGGAACGGCAGAGAATTCCTCGTGACACGTCCAGTATCCGCGGATTGGATGCCGTTTGTGCAGCGCATCGGTTCACTACCTACCCTTGTAAGTTGCCACTCCCTCGGTGATCTCCCATCCCCGCACGCCAGCAGAACCAACAAAAAAACCGCAGCAGGGCTACGGTCATGATCGTGCGGCCTTATTCTCCAGACTTGACATGTTTATACGATACTCGCGGTCGGGGCTGTGTGTTGAACTGGTCATGGCGTTGGCTGTTCTTAAACCTTCGTTCGTTTTAAACCCCTCGTCGTCGGGGCAGGGTGTTGAACCGAGCTAGAAAAGCTTCTTGATCAAGCGGAACAGGTGTTTTAAACCCCTCGTCGTCGGGGCAGTGATTTGAACGCAGTGCTACTAGCCGCCTTGGTCGGAATAATAGGGTTTTAAACCCCTCGTCGTCGGGGCAGTGATTTGAACTTACACTATCAGAAGATCGGAAGAAACAAATTAAGTTTTAAACCCCTCGTCGTCGGGGCAGTGATTTGAACAAGGTATTAGTAGATACTATTTCAATACCAGCAATAATGTTTTAAACCCCTCGTCGTCGGGGCAGTGCTATGAACGTTTTGAAATGAAAGTCAATTTCCAAGTTCAACCTGAAGTTTTAAACCCCTCGTCGTCGGGGCAGGGTGTTGAACGAATAACATCGTCTTCACGTCGATCCTGTTCCAACTGTTTTAAACCCCTCGTCGGCGGGGCAGGGTGTTGAACACGCTGAATTTGGTGTTGCCAATGGCATCCACCATTTCAAGTTTTAAACCCCTCGTCGTCGGGGCAGGGTGTTGAACTTTATCCTATTCCACCCGAGCTACTTCCTGAAATTAGTTTTAAACCCCTCGTCGTCGGGGCAGGGTGTTGAACTCAACCCTGAATCACTACAATTTCAGGGTTCATATGGTTTTAAACCCCTCGTCGTCGGGGCAGGGTGTTGAACTCGACTACGACGGAAATATTCAAGAAGAATTTATTTTTGTTTTAAACCCCTCGTCGTCGGGGCAGGGTGTTGAACACCCAAACTTCAAAACTTCAAATTTCTTATGATAAGTTTTAAACCCCTCGTCGGCGGGGCAGTGATATGAACCGGCGATCGCTACCTTCGGTAGCAATCGCTACACCTACGTTTTAAACCCCTCGTCGTCGGGGCAGTGATATGAACTTTCGAGGCCCACCTATTTCAAAATCAAGTTTGAAGTTTTAAACCCCTCGTCGTCGGGGCAGTGATATGAACGCGTGTGCTCATCCACCTAAGTAAGTTTAACTTATGTTTTAAACCCCTCGTCGTCGGGGCAGTGATATGAACTGGATCCTTCTGTAGTTTTTTTAAGGAGTATCCCATGGTTTTAAACCCCTCGTCGTCGGGGCAGTGATATGAACTAGCATTCATGTTGAACGCCTATGCCATGCCGACCAAGTTTTAAACCCCTGGTATAAACAAATCATGCAATCATGGATGCGACAATGGATTTGCTTGACCCCATTGCCGCATTGATTTGTCTATGACCCTTGGGGAGGATCACATGACCCATCCTAGCACACCACCGACCAC
>NZ_PUBZ01000144.1 GCF_003205875.1 Herpetosiphon llansteffanensis | reverse complement strand
CCCCCAGCCCCCGACCCCTACTGTTACATTTCGGAAGCTTTTTTATTGCCGTGACCATTTTTCTTGACGCACATATGGCCTTCATCTTCCATTGGCTGCAAGCATTGAGGGCAAATTGGCCGCCCGCCAGTGGTGATAATGTCCATCGCGTTGCGACTTAGCGCTTGCATTTGCGCCCGAGTTGCCGAAATCCGCACGCGGCGTGGCTCGTCTTTGGCTTCTTCATCGTCGGTTTGTTGCTGCAAAATTGGGTCAATATCTTCGTCTTCATCGTCGTCGGCCAACTGCAATTCATCAGCCTCAACCACCAACAGATCGCTGGTTGGGTCGTAGGCGAGCGCCATTTGGGCGATGCGGAAGAAGGGATTCAACGGTGGCCGCAGCAATAATTCGGCTGGGGTTGGCTCCTCGGATGCATCGGGCCGCGCCACGCCACGCTTATCCAATTCTTCAAGAATATCGTCAATGCGTAAGCATAATGCGCGAACCAACTCCTTTTCGGTGATCAACGAAACCAGATCGTTGCCTTTTTGGGCTTGAAGATAGAACGTGCGCTGGCCGGGCTGGCCAACTGCTGCTGCCGTAATATGGCTAACGCGGCGTAAATCGTAGACGAAATCTGACATACCGAACCTTTCAATTCAGTGTAAGCGAGAGCTTAGCTTAACCCACAGGCCGTTCAGTTTCCGGCGTAACGTCGTTTGCATCGTTCGAAGCAGGCTTGGCTTCAGGAAAGCTGGGCATTTCGCTGGTGTGATTGACACACAGCACATGCGGCCCGCTATCGTTGACCGTCACCACGGTTACTGAGGCTGGGCTAATGATAATCCGTTGGAACAAATCTAAATGCACGCCCAAATAATGCGCAATCATGGCTTTAACCACATCGGCATGGGCAAAAACGGCAATAACCTCATTGGGATGTTGCTGGCGCAGCGCTTCGAGCGCATCGACCACCCGATTTTGCATCTCGCGCAAGGTTTCGCCGCCTGGAATCCGCGTGCCCGATGGAAAGCGCTGGATATTGGTCCAAGTTGGGGTGTCGGCTAATTCCTTAATCGTGCGGCCTGTCCATTCGCCAAACTGAATCTCGCCAACGCCTGCCAAGATTTGCACCTCGAGGCCGAGCTGTTGGGCGATTGGTTGGGCGGTTTCGACAGCACGCTCAAGCGGGCTGCTATAGATCGCTTTGATCGGGGCGTTGGCCAAATGTTCAGCCAAGCGTTGAGCCTGAGCCTGACCTTCGGCGTTGAGGTGGACGTTGGGAGTCCAACCAGCCAAGGCTTTTCCAACCATATCGTTGGTAGCATGGCGAATTAATAAAAACGTCGTCATTGGTCTTGATTTCCTCCGCTACGACGCACAATACATCGTATTATACGGCGATTTTAAGTGCAATGGAAAGCCAGATTAAGCGGCGTAAGCCTTTTGCATGCTCCAAACTTCCTTGCCGCTCAAAGGCATGCGCGGGATAGATCGATCACTATCGCTGCTTGTATCGGTTCTGTATCGCTTAACCCCTAGTTGCCCAACCCCAAATATGGTGAAATAGAGCCAGCAACCAACCCCTACATCGAAACCCAACGCCACCCATCTCAATAGATCTTTTGGAGGAAACCATGGCTCATCCACGGCTGGTTCGATTGTTGTCGTTGGTACTTCTGACCGCCTTGATCGTTCAATTGGGACTGATTCCACAGAGCGTTGCTGCTCAAACCAAAACCAAACAAGCAACGCCAGCGAGCGAACTGCCCGCTACCCCCAAGGGCCTCAACTACTACTATCCATCAGACGATATTTACCAATATTCTTGGTCGACGCTGGTGGAAACCGTTTCAACCACCCAAGAACAAAGCAGCGGCGTGCGCAACCATAGCAATAGCTTCAATCTTCAAGGCTCGTTGTGGGTCGAGCGCTATGCCTCAGATGGCTACAGCACCTATCTCCAAGCCCAGATTGTTAAGCCAAGTATCTACAATAAAACCGAAGCTGGCTTGAAACAGATAACCGATCCTGAGGTGGTTGGGCCTGCCAGCGATGCAGAATTAGCCCGTCCCTTCTACTTCCAGCAAGATCGTGATGGGGTTATTTCTGGGCTGTATTTCGATGGCGCTGATAGCGAAGATGTGCAAAATATCAAACGCGCCGCACTCTCGCAATTGCAAATCTACCTCTATTACGAGCCAGAGTGTGCCGACCCAACCCAAATTGATTGTGTTGCAGCCTACAGCAAGAGCGAAAGCGATGTTTCGGGCGTTTACACTGCCGATTACAGCAGCCGCATGCTTGATGCCCAAACTGTTGAAATTACCAAAAAACGCAGCGAAAAATCCTACAAGAGTTTTGCTGATCGTTCAATTGCCAATGCTGAGGCAACCAAAATCGAAAGCACCAGCGTTGCAATCTACGACCTGCGGGCTGGCGTTCTGCTCAAAAATACCACGACCCAACGCATTCGCAGCGGTTTCAACAGCACCAATGGCCTCAATGACTATGAAGGTTCGGGCTATGCGATTGAATCAGGTGGCGATTCGACCGATGCAATTAGCTTTGAAGGTACCATTCCAGGCGAAATCGTGCCCCACGCCTTCGAAGGTAAAGCCAACACCAACGCCATTAGCACGTTGATTCGCTCAATCGCTGGCAAAGAATACAAATCTGTTGAGATTGTGGCCAATGTGAGCAGCAATAAAGCCGATGCCGACCTTGGCTTAGCTGCCGCCGACTTGACGACTGCCTTGAAGGAACTGGCTGACGCACCTAGCGACCCCAATGCAGTCAGCCGGCTACGCGCAACCTTGAATACAGTTGATGGCGCATTGAGCCAACTTGATCAACAACTCAGCAAAGGCCGCATCAACCCAGCCTTGTACGAAGGCATCATTGGGGCCTTGACTGGTGTTGTTGATAGCCAAGCCCAACGCTTGATCATCACGCACCTTGTCAATAACCAGAGCCTGAATCAAACAACGCGAACCCAAGCCCTCACTGCTTTGACCGTGATTGCCGAGCCAAGCGATGCCACGATTATTGCCGTCAGCGACTTGGTGCAAGCCAATGGCAGCGATGCCAAGCAAGCCTTGCTCGTGCTTGGGGCAATTGCCAACAATCTTTGGGCCAAACAACCTGAGTTGGCCCAAAAACTCAGCGCTATGCTGGAAACCAAGCTGGCTGAAGCCAAAACCGATATTGAGCGCGACTTGGCGCTGCGAGCTTTGGGCAACGCTGGCCCCGCCACTACGCTGAGCATTATCAGCGGCTACCTTGAGCATAGCAACGAAATTGTGCGCACCTCGGCCATCGATGCCTTGCGCAAATTCCCCGCTGCCGAAACTGAAGCGTTGTTGTTGAAAGCCTACAGCAGCGAAACTAGCGCTGTAGCTCGCCACGCTGCCCGCGAATTGCTCTTCGCCAATAGCGATGCCCCGCGCTTGAACGCCTTCGATTGGAATTGGCAAAAATTTGTTGGCGGCGGCGACCTCAAGGGCGAATTGAAGGCCCGCTTGTACCTGAGCAACGGCCCCGATATTACCGCATTGGCCCACGGTGAAGCCAAGGCTCACGCCTGGTCGTGGAGCTACAGCTTGGCCGAAGCTAAAGCCACCTCATATGTCCAAACCGAAAATGGCATCAAATATCGCTACTTCGAAGCCTATGTCAAAGTTTTGGGCAACAACGTCTTTACGCCCATCAAAGAGCGGGTTGCCTGTGGCGTTCAGCGCACCGGCAACCTGTATCAAACAACCATGACCTTCTTCTCGGTGACCAAAACCTTTATGGTTGGCCCGATTCCAATTCAATTGGGCTTGTCGGCTAGCGGCAGCATCTCGATTCCTTGGAAGATTGTGGCGACTGCGTGCGATGTGCCAATCTCGGCCAGTGCCAATGTTTCGATTACGCCAACGGTTTGGGCTTCGGCCAGTGCTACCGCCGCTGTTACCATCTTCATTGCTCGTGGTGGGATTGGGATCAACGCCGACTTCCTCAAAACCTCGCTCGAAGCCAAGGCCAGCGCAACTTACCACATCACCAATGGCTTCCACGGCAACTTAGGCTTGAACGTCTCAGTTCAACCATTGGCAGTCCGAATTTTCCTCTGGTATCAATTACGAAAATTGTTTGGTGGCTGGAAGAG
Organism: Herpetosiphon llansteffanensis; assembly: GCF_003205875.1. Lineage (GTDB taxonomy): Bacteria > Chloroflexota > Chloroflexia > Chloroflexales > Herpetosiphonaceae > Herpetosiphon > Herpetosiphon llansteffanensis. Next base: position 16,528 of record NZ_PUBZ01000144.1, on the reverse strand, counting down.
CCGCAACGAATGGACAATTTGGAATTGGAGCGCAGCCACCCAAACATGGCCAATCTGGAACACGAATTTCTAAAGAAGCTTAATAAATAGCCCAAATGCAGTGCTGATGGCACTGCATTTGCTCTTTGGTAGGCCAAAAACCTACTCCCTGAGCCAAAAAGCACTTGCATTCTTGGCACGGGTGATATAAGGTAGGTGCTATCGCGAATGCTTGAGGTATTACGAGGATACTAAAGCCATGCGGCTGTCTTTCAATTTTGGTGAAGACAGGTAGTGTAAGGAGTAACTCCAAATGCATCAATCGGATTTGATCAAGGCCATTGCGGAAAAATCAGGTTTAAACCAAGCCCAAGCTGGCAAAGCAGTTAACGCCTTGCTCGAAAGCATTACCGAAGCGTTGGCAGCTGGCGATCGGGTTGTCTTGACTGGCTTTGGCACCTTTGAAGTCCGCGAACGCCAAGCGCGCACTGGCTTCAACCCCAAAACCCGCGAGCCATTGGAAATTCCTGCTACCCGCGCCCCAGCATTCTCAGCTGGTAGCAACTTGAAAAAAGCTGTCACCGAGAAATAGTGCTCGGTTGGCCCAACCACGGCTAGGCAACGAGCTTGGCCGTGGTTTTTTTGTTGCTTGAACATAGCACATTTGTTTTGTATAATCGCTTGGTTGTGTTGTATGAGGATTTTCTATGCAGGTCTATGAACGAGCTGGCGTGACAATTGTAGGTTTGGCTACGCGCACGACCAATCAAGCAGAAGGCGACCCTAACACTGGCTTAATTGGCCCATTGTATCAACGCTTTTTTAGCGAAAATATCAGCCAGCAGATCCCCGCTGCGGATCTTACCAGCCGCTATGCGGTCTATACGCACTATGCCAGCGACCATCAGGGCGAGTACGATTTGATTGTTGGCCATGCTGTCAGTGGCGAGCAACCAGTTGCTGCTGGCCTAAGCCAAATTACTATTCCTGCCCAACGTTATCTGCGTTGGCAAGCAACTATTGCTCAACCAAGCGATGTGTTTGGGCTGTGGGTGCAGATTTGGGACTATTTTAACCAGCCCCAAGCCTACCAACGCAGTTATACTGCCGATTTTGAATACTACGATTTTGCCCAGCCTGAGCAAGTCGAAATCTGGATTGCAATTCAGTAAGTTTTGAGTAGCATTCCCTCACCTCAAACCCCATGGTTTTACCTCCATGTGTTAGTAACCTATGGTCGGCTCCCCCTCGCCCGCTTCCAGTGGGAGAGGGGGCTGGGGGGTGAGGGAATTTATTTGGCCTCAAGCGTTTGTTTTGTCCAATCGATGTTATAGCCAGCAGCCGACTTGTCGATGACCTGCTCAACTGCCCCCAATACTTGGCCAATAAAATCAGGGTTTTCATGAACGAACACAATTGCCTCATTTGGCCCAGTGCTTGGTACCACTAACAAGCCATGTTGGTCGCGCCAACCAAGATAATCGAAAAAGAGATAAATAATCCACAAGACGATGACGGCTGATAACACATTTTGGGCTTGCTCAATTAAGATGTCTGATAAGATGCGTAAGATGCGTGGTTTTAGGCCTAGGAACATTGTTAAGCCTGTAGCTAAAATCAATACTTGGGTGGTCGGAAAAGCTTTGTAGATTTTTACTTGGGCAACTTTGGCAAGGTTTGCGGTTGGAATCAGCGTCTGATTAACCCGCAGCCGCGTGCCATTAATCTGCATGTGTTCGGCGCGTACTGTGGTAACGCTGTGTTTGGCAATTGGTTCGATTGCTGATTCGCTTGGCATAATTCCCCTCAATTCACTCCGATGCGGAGTATAATGCAATAATGCAATACGGTATTAGGATGAGTGTGTACATTAAGGAGCGATTCGCGTGGATAGTACCACCCTCAAAGTTGGCGATAAAGCCCCCGATTGGACATTAAGTGGCACTGATGGCGACGTGCATTTGGCCGACTTCCAAGGCCAAAAAAACGTTGTGCTGCTGTTTTATCCCTTAGATTTTAGCCCTGTCTGTTCGTTGCAATTGCCCAGTTATCAAGCCCGCAAGCCTGAGTTCGATCAACGCGATACGGAAATTTTTGGCATTAGCACTGATAGTAAATGGTCGCACAAAGCATTTTCCGATCAGTTAGGGCTTGAATATCAACTGCTCAGCGATTATCAACGCCAGGTTTCCGAAGCCTATGGTGTGTTGCGTCCCGAAGGCTTTACCAATCGCGCAGTATTTGTGATTGATAAAGCTGGGATCGTGCGCCACGTTTCGGTCACCAATCCCGGCCAACAGCCCGACCAAAACGAAGTGATGAACGTACTGGAAACGTTGTAAATTGCAATGGCGCGGTACAGCTCTGTATCGCGCTAGCTGATGATTGCCAGCACGATGATCAAACCGCCTTGCAGCAATGCCAAGCCAGCCAAGCTTTTAAATGCTCCATCAGGCAGCCAATTGGGCCAAAGCCCACCAGTTTGCTTAATTGGCTGGCGGTCTTGGCGATAGCGCGGGTGATAGCGGGCATGCACATAACTGGCGAGCATGATCATTACGCCTGGAATGCTATCGATCAGCATTCGCAACCCAGTGCTTAGCCCGCCAGTTTGCCAAAATGGGCTGCTGGTCAAGGCTAAAGTGAGGCCGAAAAATCCAATCAGGCCAAAGAGAATGTGCTTTGCATACTTCATCGTTCTCTCCGATTATCCGTTTAGAAAAACAGCTTGCTGAAGAGCCAACTAAGTGCCGAAAGTGCTACGAATGCCCCACAACTATAGGCTAGCCCAGCCAAGATCCGTTGTTGGTTGGCGCTGACCCACGGGCCATTCTTGAACATTTCAAAGGCTGGCAATTGCTTGGGATCGGTGGCAGCGTGTTGGCGCAGAAAAAGCCAGTAACTTCCAGCGTAGCCAGCAAAGGCTAACCCCAACATAATCCTCGCTAGTTCTTGCAAGATTGTTACAAGCGATGTGCTATTGAGAATTTCATTTAAGCTCTCAACGCTCATGCTTATACCACCGAGCATTAAGCCTAAATACATAAGCGTATGTCTGATTTTCATCGTTGGCTCCAAATATTCCGTAACACTGTACGCAGTGTTGCTGGTTTTGATGCAGCTTAGTTTGCGCCATTGGGTTGCAAAATATAGCCAACGCTAGGAATCGTCACCAAATATTGCGGCTCAGCGGGGTTTGGCTCGATTTTTTGGCGCAAACGATGGACCAGTTGTTTCAACAACGTGCGATCGCCAATGCCATGTTGGCCCCAAACGTGGATTGTAACCTGTTCGTTGCTGACCACCCGGCCTGCATTGGCCAACAAATATTGCAGCAAGCGAAATTCGCGATTGGTCAATGAGACAAAGCCCAAGCCTTCGCGGCTGACGCTTTGACGCTCGGTATCCAGCACCAAATCGCCTTGTTGCAAGGGCGTTGGGCGTTCGCCGCCACCGCGTCGCAGCAGCGCGCGCACCCGTGCTGTGAGCGTGCGTGGGCTAAATGGCTTGTTGAGATAATCGTCTGCGCCGCCATCCAAGCCACGAATCAAATCATCTTCGCTGTTGCGTACGGTCAGCAACATTACTGGCACAGCCGATTGCGCGCGAATCCGACGACACACTTCAAAGCCATCCAAACCTGGCATATTCACATCGAGAATCACTAATTCTGGTTGTTCGCTGGCAAATTGGGTTAAAGCTTGGGTTCCATCGGCAGCTTGCACCACGGTATAGCCTGCTTGGCTCAGGGCAAAGCCAATTAAGCCGCGTAATTCAGCATCATCATCAACGACTAAAATTTTCATCGCTTCCTCTGGGTAATTCAATCACAATCCGCGTGCCAAGGCTGCGGGCTGGCACATGAATGCGGCCATCGTGGCGCTCAATAATTGATTGAACGATCCACAAGCCCAAGCCAGCGCCGCTTTGCTCTGGCTCGTTGCGCCCGCGCACAAACAAGCGAAACGGCGATTCGCTGGGCGATGGCGGCATACCTGGGCCTTCATCTTCGACCCACACATGCAAATACTCGGCGCTTACCTCGCCGCCAATGCCAATGGTGGTATCGGGTGGCGAAAATTTGCTGGCGTTGGCGAGCAAATTAACAAAAACTTGGGTTAATCTGGTGGCATCGCCAGCCACATTCGGCAGTGGATAAGGCAAATCGACCTCGACTTGCTGCCGCCGTTGTTGAATTAAGGGTAACATCAACTCAACGGCGGCCTCGACTACCGAATCTAGGGCGATTTCGCTGCGCCGAATCGTCAATTGGCCCGCTTCGATGCGCGCACTTTCCAACAAATTATCGATCAAATAGGTTAGGCGCAAGGCTCCACGCTGTAATGATACGATCAGTTGGCGAATTTGGGCGGTCGTAAGTTGCGGCAATTGATCAAGCAGCAGCTCCAACGAGGCTAATTGGGCCGAGAGCGGGGTGCGAAACTCATGCGAAATCGTTGCCAAAATCGTATCACGCAAGCGGCGAGAGGTTTCAATATCGGTTTCATCACGCATCACTTGCACATGATTATGCTCAAGATCGCCGGAGCTGGTGATGATCACGGTTCGGCGGCGACCATCGCGCAATTGTAAATGCTCGGTGGCTTGGGCTTGGCCACGAAAGCGGGCATGAATGATTGGACAAGCTTGCTCACAAGGCCGCACGCCATCGATTAATTGGGGCTGCAGCACATCGCCACAAAAGCGCCCAATTGCTTGCTCTGGCTCTATGCCAAGCATATTTGCTGCTTGTTGATTCAAATAGCGAATCCGCCGATCGCGATCGACGGTAAACACACCTTCGACAATGCCCGCCAAAATAGCGTTGGCCTCAGATTGTTGGCGCTGAAGATCGGCGGTTAGGCCGCGCAACCGTTGGCGCATATCTTCCAAGGTGCCAGCGAGCGTGCCGACCTCAACGCCTTTGGCTGGAGCGACAGGCGTAGTTAAATCGCCGCGACCAATTTGGGCGGCAGCTTTGGTTAAACGCCGCAACGGCCCACCGACATAGCGCCCAACCAACAAATTGAGGCCAAAAGCCAAAACCCCGCCAACCAAGGCAATCGTCAGCAAAACTTCGCTGAGCCGTTGCGCCGAATTGCGAATTTGGGTATCGGGCAGGGTCACACTGACAACGCCAATTGGCTGGCCGGTGCTGGCAAGCAGCGGGGCACTAGCGATGTAGTGATGTTGCTCGCGCAAATAGCTATCGGTGGTTGAGTTATTGCTGAGCGCCGCAGTTTGGGTTTGGCTCAAGGGATTGTTGGCGTTGTTCAGGCGTTGTTGCGGCACAATTGCCACGGGCAAACTCAGAATTGTCGATAATTCAGTTTGATACTGTTGATCAAGCTCAATCCAAACCGCGACAATCACCTTGGGGTCAGTGGCGAGTGGCACGCGGGCAGCCAAGCGCAACAATGGGCCATCGAGCAATAACGCCCGATCTTCGAGTGCTGGCATGGTCGGAATCTCGGCTCCAACCGCGATTAATAGCTGGCCATCTTGGTATACAGCGCAGCCTGCTAGATCGCTGGTGGCTTGAAATTGGCTCAAAAATGTAGTCAGCGCAGCTTGATCATTGCTTTTGAGCAGGCGAGCGAGGGTTGGGCGTTCGGCTAATAGTTGCGCGGTCGTCAATACCTCGTTGCCAGAACGCTTGACATCGTTTTGGGCAATCGCAACGCCTTGGCGCACCCGTGCTAAGCCTTGATCATCGCCCAATTCTAGCAACAAGCTAATTGCCACGGTCGCAATTCCGACGATGGCAATGATTAAAACTGCTAAGTTTACGCCGATTAGCAGCGTTGGTAGGCGAATTTTAGGTCGTAATTGCATCTCGACACCGCTGCATTAAATGTTGATCCACGAAGAGCACGAAGGGAAATCGGCTATAGGCTTTTGTTCGTAGTCACAGATTTTTGTGATGCAGTTTCTGCTGCCCCTGATCCTTGGTTGTAGATCCCCTCACCCCAACCCCTCTCCCGTGGCGCGGGCGAGGGGCTTTAAATCGGTAGTTCTTGCACAATACTTGCTGAACAATGGTCGGCCCCCCATCGCCCGCGTTCAGTGGGAGAGGGGGCTGGGGGGTGAGGGCACAGTTGACCATAGTCCTTCTAAAAGCCTACCCCTGATTACTGGCCCCTGACCCCTAACTCCCCTTTTGATTTCTGCCTTTTGACTTCATCCCTCATCCTTCATCCTTCATCCTTTCCCTATGTTCTATGTTCTATGCTCTATGTTCTTAACGCCATGGGTGGCACTTGCAAGGGCTAAACCCTCAACCCAGCGCTCGCGAATTGGGTCGCATCCGGCTAGGGCGGCCCCAACGATTTGCAGATTTTCGACAATTGGCTGCTGCTGAGCATCGATTGGCTGAAGCTGTTGATTAACCGCGATGCCTGCTTGAAAGAGCTGATGTTGCTGGTGAATATTGTGCTCGAACCAGTGATCGCGCTCTGCTGGTTGTTGAACTGGCAAATTGAGCGCGGTTTCACGTAGCAGGTTGGGATAATCGGCGCGTAATCCACCCCCGCCAATGCCGCCAGTTGCCAAAACATAGTGCTTGGCAGTGTGACATTGCTCGCGGGCAGCAGCAGCGCTATACACCGCAACTAGACGTTGGTTCTGAAACTCGCCGCGAATAACCTCTGCATTCAGTTGGATGCGGCCATTCAAGCGCTCAACGTGGTTGATTAACATGCGTTGCAAGCGTAATCCGGCCACATTGGTTGGCAAGGTTGGTACTTCAGCAACTAAACAACCTAAAGCCGTTTGCAATTCATTAACGATGTTTGCGCTCTGGTCGAGGCCAAGGATTGCGGGAAATAGTAACAGTTGGGCATCGCCGCGAATCTGATCGATCTGCTTGATCAGCGCTTGGCGAAAACTGGCTTGCTCGCATAAACGCGCCAAATTAACACTATTGAAATCGCGGCTGCGCTGGCTTGGTGGCATCGTCAAATATGTGCCACGAGCGGCAATGCCCTGCTCGGCGAGTCGTGCTGCCAACAATGGTGGGAAGAAATCGCGCAATTCGTGAAAGCCAAGCACCAAAACCCGATAGTTGCTGATGATCGAGCGTTCAGCATTGATCATGGTTAAAGGAACGGCATTGGTTGGCCGCCACGTGCCAATTGCAGTTGGCAACCAAGCGTGTTGGCGCTTGGCAATAAAGCGATAGCCCTGCTGCTCGCTGAATTGCAGCCATGCCTTGGTTGCTGGCTCAAGCGCTGATTGCAGCGTGGTGAAGGGATGATGAGCGCTTAGTTCAGCTGGTGGCTGATGCGGCCAAAGATCAAGGCAGCCGCTGCTCCACGGCAATGTGCCATGGCCTTTGGCCAACAACGTGACGTTTCGGCCAGCTTGGGCATGCAGAATTGCGCTCCACAACCCGGCGAGGCCTGCGCCAATCACCAACACATCAGCTTGCACGCTTAGGCTCCTAGAATAATATCGCGGCGTTCAAAGGCAAAAAAGCCAAAGGCGCTGACCGCAATTAACAGGGCTATTTGTCCACCCAAAATTGCCAAGGCTTGATTGATGTTGCTCTCGTAGGCTTGGCGGGTGACCGCTAGCTCAAAGCCTGCAAAAAGCGGCGTTAATGGAATGCCAACGATGGTGCGAATGGCAGCCAAAATTTTGCCCAAGCTGCCGTTTGGGGCAAATGTATTGGTAAAAATATCGCTGGTACTCAACGAAGCCAAGGCAATTACGCCCAAAATGCTCAAGCGCCAGCCTTGCGATAAAACCAAACTTGAAAGCAACAGCACCAATGCCGTCACTAAGGCAATATCCAAAATCAACGGCAATGCGCCAGCGCCCCAAATCACTGCATCCCACAAAATCGGCTTGTTGATCAGCGTGACGATCAGCGTGCAAAGCAGTAGATTCATGAGGCTAATTAAAAAAGCGACTAAAAATAAGCCAACCAAATAGCCTTTGCGGCCTAATGAGCGGGCTAAAACCACATAGCCCTGTGGCCGATTGCCCATGCCTGCCATCATTGTGGTGGTGAAAATCGTTTGACATAACACAAAAATGGCGGTCATGCCAAAAAACTGGGTGGCGGTGAGATGAGCGGCTGTATTTGGTTTGCGCAAAAACACATAGGCAAAAATGATTAATGCACCAAACTCAATTAAAAAGCGCCCACTGCGTTTATATTCGCTCCAGATAAAGCTTGTCCAAGCCCAAATTTGCCGAAGCTTTGCCATTATTGCTGTTCCTCGTTCGCTAACAAACTATCAAGAATTGCCAGCGGTGCTTGGGGCTGCATTTCTGCTGGTGGTTCTTTGCCCGATACAACGTGCAGATACAGATCGCGCAGATTGCCAAGCGTCGGTTGTAAGCTCGACACGGTGTAGCCTTCATCAAGCAGCAATTGCAACAATCGCCCTTGCAAGGCTGGGGTATTTTCGGGCACGGTGATAAAGCGATCATCGCGCACGATGCTTGGGTCAATCGAACGCAAGGCAAAATCGAGGGCATCGGTTGGGGTTTCTTTCAGCGTCAGCACAATGCCATTCGTGCCCGTTAGTTGGGCTAAATCGGTTTCGGCAGCAAGCGCGCCTTGCACCAAAATGCCCACCCGATTGCAAACAGCCTCGATTTCATCAAGTTGGTGCGAGCAAATCAAAATCGTATGGCCTTGACTGCGCAGATCGAGCAAGAGATCGCGCATTTCGATTTGGCCTTGTGGGTCGAGGCCCGATGATGGCTCGTCGATCAGTAACAGTTGTGGGTCGGCAAGCAAGGCTTGGGCAATCCCAACCCGCTGCGTCATCCCCTTGGAATAAGTGCGCATGCGCTTATCTGCGGCTTCGGTCAGGCCCACCAATTCGAGCAAATCGTTGACGCGACTGGCGAGGCTAGCTCCGCGTTGGCCGCCAAAATTGCCCAGATAGGTCAAATATTCGCGGGCGCTACAATGGGTGTGGTAGCGCAAGCGTTCGGGCAAATAGCCAATTTGGCCGTGCATGGCGGCTGGCGTTTTGCCAAAAACCTCAATTCGGCCACTGTCGGGGTATAAAAAACCCATAATCAAATGAATGAGGGTCGATTTGCCTGCGCCATTTGCCCCAAGCAAGCCATAAACTTGGCCTTCTTGGACCATCAAATTCAACTGGCGCAAGATCGTTGTGGTATCAAAACGTTTGACAATGTTTTCGAGCAAGAGTGCTGTCATACCTTCTCCCTACATCCAACGCTGCATGACAACCAAGACAATGCCGCTGAGCAATGCCACTGGCAAGGCGCGCGTATAGCACCAACGCAAGCTTTCGTTCAACGGTTGGCGCACCGTTGAGCCATTGATGTAGCGGCCAACCCCAGCCAAGGCCAAGGTTGTGGCAACGGTCAAGGCTATATGCAGCGACCAATGCAAGCCCGCCGTAATCGGAAAGCCCAAAAGTGGGATTAATGTGAGCAGGACTGTTGCGCGAATTGCCCGCCCCCATTGGGCTAGCTCGGCGCTCGCACGATTCAATTCTGCTTCGGGGCCACCAGGCGTTAAGCTCCAATCGTGGGCAAATGGCCCCCAACCGAGCGCAACCGGCAACGCCATAGCGGCGGCAATCAAGGCCAAAACGCGCGCTGGCACAATGTTCCATTGCCAATTATCGCCTGTCCAGAGCGCAACGCCCAAGGCCAGCCACAAGACAATCCGGCCTGCACTGCTCAATTGGGCCTCACGCATGGCCGCGCGCACGCTCGAAGCGGCCAAACTTTGCAAGCCCGGCATGAGCGCCAGGATAAACGAGGTTTCGAGCAAGGCCCAAGCTAGCCACAATTGACCTAAACGCGAGGTTGCTAGTGGCGAGCCAGCCCATGGCAAAAATGCAGGTGCAATTAAACCCAAGAGGGCGGCTAGCGCCAGACTAAGTGAGGTTTTGCCCTGTAAGGCAGCTAATAACCCACGGCTCAAGCCACCCCCGGGCGCGTGCAATTTGGTAATCCCAATCACCGCGAGGGTTAAAAGTAGCGTGGTAAGCATGCCTGGGTAGAGCAAGGCAGCAATCAATTGTTGAATTAATGTATTCATAAGCGACCTTTAGTGTTTGGCGGTACGGGCGTTGAGTGCCTGAACGATGCCAGCCTGAATTGCCGTCACTGTCGGCGGATCGCCATCGATTTTCGCGGCAACCTGAATTTCTGGCAGTTCGGCCAAGCCGCCTCGACCAAACGGGTGTCCGTCGATGCTGGCGCGACCTAAGGCAATCAGTGGCGCACGATCAGCAATAAAATCACGCCAAACATTCATCAATGCTGGGCGCAACAACAGTGGAATTGGCCCGGTTAGCACAAAAATATCAGCATGGGCCGGAGTGGCTGCCCAGGTTAGGTTGCGCGCGCTGCGGATAGCCTCGGCTAAAATGCGAACTTCGATGCCAGTTGAGCCAGCATTTAGGTGATAAACCGCAATCACGCTGACCTCCATTTCGTATGAAACCGCGTGCTAGTATACCAGAGTCTGGGGGGCTATTGCGTGAGGAGTTTGATTCGGCATACAGCGCTTGCTCTATGCCGAATCAATGGCTTAGCGGCCTTCTTCGGTCTTGACGGCGTTAACAAAGCCTTGAATTTTTTCAAAGACAGGCCGTGGACTCCAATCGGGATTGAGAATGCCGAACGAGGCCGTTTGATCAAGCGGATCGGGTGAGGTTACCGCGAAATTGAGGTTCCACACAAACATTGTGGCAACCCATGGATAATCGCGGCGGGTCATTTGCAGGGCATCGAGCACATATTGGCCTTGTTGTTCAAGGCTAATTTCATTGCCATACTCGTAGCCTGGGCTGGTATTTTGGGTTGCCCAGCCAAACTCCGTCACCCACACTTGATACTCGCTCATGCCATATTTATCCATCAAGATTTTGAGGTTTTCGATATGACGGAAGTAGTGGGTTGGGCTTTCGAGCCAACCTGGGCCTGGGCCTGGCATATCGGGCCACAGCGTCGCAGGCGGGTTGTATGATGGTGAAGGATGGAAGCCCACGCCATCGATATGATCTTTGAAAATGCCATCTTTGTAGCTGAACATTTGCTCAAAGTAGGTCATATCGTCGACTGCTGCTGGCGAATCGCCAGTTGAAGTCAAGGCCCCTGAGATCACAAACGCTTCCGGGTCAATCGGTTTGATTCGATTGTAAGCTTCAACCAAGAGATCGACATATTTGGTTGCGTCGATTGACTCACGCGAGCCACCATTTTCGTGATCAAGATTTTGCTCGTTCCAAATTTCGTAGGCTTGGACTTTGCCTTTGTAGCGCACCACCAAGGCTTCGACGAAATCGCCAAAATCTTTGATGTTATCGGGCATGCCGTTGGTGCCATCGGCGCGTGCCCACGATGGCGAACGCACAATACTCAACAGCACTTTGATATTTTTGGCGTTGGCATCGGCGACGATCGCATCAAGCTCGCCCCAGCCAAAGTTGCCCTTAGGGCCTTCAATATCTTTCCATTGAATCTGTTGGCGCACCCAATCGAAACTGGCGTTGTTCATCAAGGTTAAGGCGCGGTTGCGATCGGTATAGTAGAGTTGGGCAGCTGCGCCATATTGCAAATAGGGCAAGGTTAATGGATTGCCGCTGGTAACTGCTGGGTTCGTGCCCGTGGTTGGGGCCGCAGTTTCCGGCGTAGCAGTCGCTGCTTCAGGATTCGTTGGTTGGGCTGTGGGAGCGCTATCGCCGCCACATGCTGCCAAGATATTAACTGCGAGTAAGCAGCCCATGGCAGCACTTAACCAGCGTAATTTTCGCATATCAAACTCCTCGTCAGACAACAAACACGAAGATCAAACACTGGCTTCAGAGCGTGATCTTCGTGTTGTGTAAACCGACCTCGGTTAATTATTTATGGGTTGCTGCAAACTGTTGCAAGCGGGTATAGGCTGGGCGTGGGCTCCAGTCAGGGTTCAAGACCCCGAACGAAGCGGTTTCGTGCAGCGGATCAAATGATGTGACCGCGAAGTTTAAGTTCCACACGAACATTGCGCCAACCCATGGAGCGTAATCGTAGCGAGCCATATACATTGCTCGTTCGAGGTACGCGCCTTGTTCTTCGAGCGTGTTCGAGTTGCCATATTCAAAACCTGGGCTGGTGTTGGCGGTTGCCCAGCCAATTTCGGTTACCCAAATTTGGCGGTCGCCGTTGCCACTGTTGGCCAGCACTTGATAGACATCTTCGATCCGTCGCCAGTAGAATTCTGAGTTGTCGCGCCAGCCTGGGCCAGGGCCTGGATTGTCTGGCCACTTAGTATCTGGTGGATTGTAGGTGCCACCGAAGTGTGCCCCAATCACGTCGACGTTGCTCCAGAATTTAGGAATTGCAAACATTTGGCTGAAGTAAATCAGCTCGTCAATTGCAATATCGCTGCGGTTGGTTGCGGTTGGCGTTGGTGAGCCAGAAACAACAATCGCTTCTGGATCAGCAGCTTTCACGCCTTTGTAGGCATATTCAAGCATGTCGACATAATATGAGGCGGTTGCAACTACACCACCGTTTTCAATGGCGTAATTTTGTTCGTTCCAAATTTCGTAGGCTTGCACTTTGCCTTTGTAGCGTTGGGCCATGCGCTGCATGAAATCGCCAAATTTAGGGAAGTTGCGGCGTGATGGCAAGCCGTGGGTGCCATTTTCGCTGGCCCATTCAGGCGAACGCACGACACTCAACAGGACTTTAATCCCCTTGGCGTGTGCTTCGTTGACGACTTTATCCAACTCGCCCCAGTAGATTGTACCGTCGGCAGCCTGGAGATCTTCCCATGGTGCTTGTTGGCGAATCCAGCCGAAGGCTGCATTGTTGACCAATTGATACAAGCGATCGCGTTCTTGGTAGAAGGCTTGGACATTGTAGCCATAGATGAAATCGGCTGGAATGGCTTCATCACGAGTGTGATAGCGGAAGAACCATTCCTTGACTGCCAATTTTGGCTCGTCTTTGTGTTCGTTGTAATATTGTTTGCCCAACAAACCAAGCAAAACTTGATATTCAGGCTTTTCTTCTGGGTGATATTCGAAGCGGTTGCGTTCGAAATATTGCACCCAATAGACTTTGCCTGTATCGGGGTTCAACTCTTGGAATGGCTCTGACAAAGGATAGCCAAACACCGACAAGCCACCAAAATTGCGCCAGAAGGTCAAGAATGGGCCAGGGGTGTTGGTCAAGGTGTGTTCGGTTTCAGGGAACCAAACCGTGCCATTGTTGGGGTTAGCAACTGGTTTGAAGGCTGGTTCGTTTTCGCGACCCTTGGCCAATTCTTTGCCCAACAAGCGCCCAAGCACAAAGTATTTATTGCCATTGGTTGGGTGATTGAAGTTTTCAGGGTGCTCTTCTAAGATGGCGCGTTCGAAATATTGCACCAAATAGAATTTACCAGGCTCGGTAAAGCTTTCTTGGACAAATGGCAAGGAAATAGGATAGCCCAACACGCGCATAGCGTTTGGCGTATTCTTCCAAAATTGCCAAAAATAGTTGACCGCTGATTGCCCGGTTTCGGGGAAATACTGGGCTAAAGGCGGCGGCGGTGTAGCCTCGGCCTTGGTTCCAGGTAGCACTACGCCCATGGCAATAAGCATGAGCAGGCCAAGACGAACCCATCGTCGTCGCATGGCATTCTCCTTTTATCGAAGCACTAAATCGTTCGCAAGCAATTGCTTAGGTCTGACTGCGTAATAGTAGCATGCCCAACCTGATAAATTGCTTATAGCCTACTGATGAGCACGTTACGAATTGATTGCAATGTCCAAGCTGATGTCGAGCGCAACCGCTGAGTGAGTAATCGCGCCGCACGAAATGAGGTTCACACCCGTTTCGGCAACTGCCCGAATCCGCTCAAGCGTAATGCCACCAGAAGCCTCAACCAAGGCGCGTCCAGCAATTAACTGCACAGCCTCGCTCATGGCTTCAATTGACATATTATCAAGCATGATAATGTCGGCTCCGCCATCAAGTGCTGCTTGTACTCCCGCCAAATCCTCAACTTCGACCTCGATTTTGGTGGTATGCGGCGCGACAGCCCGTGCTCGCTGCACTGCGCCGACAATATCGTGGCCGCCAAGCGCCAGATGATTGTCTTTGATCAACACGCCATCGCCCAAATTGAACCGATGATTCGCTCCGCCACCTGCGCGGACAGCAGCTTTTTCCAAAGCGCGCCAGCCGGGCGTGGTTTTGCGCGTATCAACCAATTTGGCTTGGGTTCCGGCGATTTTGGCAACATACAGCGCCGTTTTGCTGGCAATGCCCGAAAGCCGCTGCAAAAAGTTAAGCATGGTGCGTTCAGCCATCAGCACCGAACGTGCTGGCCCGCTGAGATAGGCCACGATTGTGCCATACTCAACTGTTGCGCCATCGTGCAGCACTGCTTGCCACTCCAAGGCTGGGTCGACTAAACGGCAAACTGCCGCCGCAACATCCATGCCCGCGAGTACACCCTGATCTTTAACTAAAACATGGGCTTTGGCTGTTAAATCAGCCGGAATTGTGGCTAGTGACGTTAAGTCGCCACCATCGAGGTCTTCTGCTAACGCCAATTCAATTAGGCGTTGAGTTGCTTGAGGAAGGTACATTGCACAAACACCATTGTCCTTGTACATTGGGTTTCGATTGTCAATCATAGCATAAAAATCCTTGTTGCGGGGATCAATCTGCCCCAAGCGACCACGAATCCTGCAAACAACCCATGCTGAATGGTATTGCTCACAGGATTCTCTGGCAGCATCGATTTGGCTGATTGAATAATAAATTTATTAAAAATTTTTATAAATTCGCCATCAAATATGCATCTGATGATTAATATGAGCGAAATTTAGCTTTTGCGCATCTCTTTAATTAGATTCTGTTTTAATTCCCACAAGCGTTGGCTGAGCGAAACGTGATAGATGTGGGGATTGACCAAGCGCAACACGCCAGGATCAAGCCGCGCCAAATCACGGATGCGGCGTTCGCGCAACTCGGCCAAATCGGGCACATCGACGACGCGCCGCCCAGAATCGAGCACCGTGGCATACAAGGCTTCAATCGTGTGGTCGGCTGGCGTGAGCGTGCGTTGTTTGCCTGCATCAGTTGGGTGATATAAATTCAGTGCTTCGCTTTGCTGTGGATGTTCGTCATCCAAGGTCAGCACATCGGCGCTGGCCCGCCCACGGCTATCATAGACCCGCCATGCTGCTTTACGCCCGGGCGTTGGCGTTTTCTGGGGGTTTTCCGAGAGCTTGATTGCAGGCTTCCAGGTATCGCGGTCGAATAATGAAACCAATTTGTACACGCCGCCCAAAGCTGGCTCGCCCCACGATGTGACTAAATGCGTGCCAACCCCAAAGACCAAGCGCTTGATCACTGCATCGGCTTCGAGGCCATAGCGTGGCGCTTCGGCGCGAATTTGGGTCAGAATTTGCCAAATCACCAGCTCATCGAGATTGTTGGAGAGCACAATTGACACATCGGGAAAGCCTGCGCTATTGAGCATTTTGGCCGATTGAATGCTGAGGTAAGCCAAGTCGCCAGAATCGAGCCGAATGCCAACGGGTTTGTGGCCTTGGCGGCGCAGTTTTTCAAAGACCTTGATTGCATTGGGCACGCCACTTTCCAAGGTATTGATTGTGTCGACGAGCAGCAATGTGTCGTCGGGATAGGCTTCGGCGTAGGCCTCGAATGCGCCTAATTCGCCCATGCCCAAGGCCATTGCGGTTTGCACCAAGCTATGAGCATGCGTACCGCTTGGTTGCACGCCCATATCGAGTGCTGCGCCAACGTTCGATGAGGTGTCAGCGCCGCCGATTAATGCAGCGCGGGTGGCCAAATTGGCTCCCCAGCCTTGGGCGCGGCGCAAGCCAAATTCCAAAAATAAGCCATCGCCAGCGCTCTCGCGCACCCGCGCCGCTTTGGTGGCAATCAAGGTGCTGAAGTTGAGCATGTTCAGCAAGGGCGTTTCGAGAATTTGCGCCAGTACCAAGGGGCCTTCGACAATCGTCATTGGCACGGTGTGGTGCACCACGCGACCTTCGGGAATAGCGCGAATCGTTAGATTGCGCAGATCGCCATATTTGCGCAGCCAGCCCAAGAAATCGCTGCTAAACAAAGGTTGGCCGGTGCGGCCTTTCATGGTCGAGAGTGCGCCAATTTCGCCCTCGCCAAAGCGTGCTGTATCCATCCATTCGAGCAAAGGTTGCATGCCTGCCGCCACCGCATAGCCCGCCGCATGCGCTCCATAATTGGGATAGGCACGGAAATAGTGGTCGAACAAAGCTGGTCTTTCGTGCAGCCCCAAACGATAGTAAACCTGCGACATGGTTAATTGATATTGATCGGTGAAGAGAATGCCATGTTGAAAGCGCGTTGTCATCTATCACGTCCTTTACGATTGTAAATCGACTTAGTGTCTATAATACACTAATTACGAGGAATTGCAATACGAACATAGGGGGCTGGGGAAGCGAAAGGATGAAGGATGAGGGATGAGGGATGAAATCAATAACGTCATCTTCGTGTCCTTCGTGTCCTTCGTGGATCAATTCATTAACGCAGAGGCGCAGAGGATGTTTGGCTC
>NZ_PUBZ01000143.1 GCF_003205875.1 Herpetosiphon llansteffanensis | reverse complement strand
CATGCTCAGCTGTTTCCGGCGTGGCCTCTTGCTGATCATCACCCACCTCATGACCCACCAGCCACTTCCCGTTGGACGTTTTTATCCTGAACCATGGTCACCGGTGTTAACTACCTACCCTTGAAAGCCAGCCCCCTCTCCCACGTCCAGTGGGAGAGGGGGAGCATTGGGTTTCAGCAGAATTGGAAAAGAACCACTGGGTTAAAGCCCCCGTTCATCCGATGGGAGAGGGGTTGGGGGCGAGGGGATCTTACAACCTACCCTTGTAAGCTAGCCCCCTCTCCCACTGGACGCGGGCGAGGGGGAGCATTGGGTTTCAGCAGAATTGGAAAAGAACCACTGGGTTAAAGCCCCCGTTCATCCGATGGGCGAGGAGAGTCGACCGTTTTCACTACGAATTGGAAAAGAACCACTTGGGTTAAAGCCCCTCGCCCGCCGCGTGGGAGAGGGGTTGGGGGTGAGGGGATCTTACAACCTACCCTTATAAGCCAGCCCCCTCTCCCACTGGACGCGGGCGAGGGGAGCATTGGGTTTCAGCAGAATTGGAAAAGAACCACTTGGGTTAAAGCCCCTCGCCCGCCGCGTGGGAGAGGGGTTGGGGGTGAGGGGATCTTAACTCTTGCTGCTGCCTATTGCTAAGAGTGTTACATTGGCGTTATCGCCAAACCTTTATTTCCAGCTATCTATTAATTGTGTGAAGGAGTTGCTGTGAGCGATTCAACCAATCAACAAGCAGTGTTGGCTAGCCAAATTCAAACGCTAGTTGAGCTTTCGGAAGATGATTTATTTCGCAAACTTGGCATTCAGGTTAAACAAGCTGAGGAAGCCGACGCAGCGGAATTAGAAGTAGCGCAGGCTAACGGCGCATTTGCCGAGCCAGTTGGCATCGAAATGGGCTTGGGCGAGAATTTACGCGCCTTTGGTGCACGCTGGTGGGCCGAGATCGAACCAAAGCTCTATAATTTGTTGTGCTCTAGCGAAAGCAGCGAGCGCAGCCAAATTTTGGCCCAGCTGCCTGAAGCCAAGGGCGGCACAGCAACTGCGGTTTCTGGTGGTGATAGTGGCAATGCAGCCGCTGACAATATCGCCACGGCCTTAGCGCCATTATTAATTGGCCTTTTGCCCTTTAACTTGCCAATTATCGCCTCGGTGGGTGCGACGATTGCTGCCAAAATGATTTTGAGCTCAGGCCTCAAAACCACTTGCGATATGTGGCAAGAATCGATTGAAGCCCGCGAAGCTGCCAAAGCCAAAACTGAAGCGAAGCCTGCTGAATAGAATGCCCTCACCCCAACCCCTCTCCCGTACCACAGGAGAGGGGCTTTTTGTTGGTTTTGACGATAATTTGCGGTTCCCGATAGTATAGCAAGTGGCTTTTTGGGTGAAGGTTTTGCTGTGATTCGTGGGCTATCCACGGCTGCGCCCCCTCGCCCGCGTTTTTGTGAGCGAGGGGGTTGGGGATGAGGGAACCTGGTTGCTAATCCAATGAACTATTACAGTTAGGTTATTTAAACAAATTAGCCAACAAACGTTACGGAACTTCGGCCCAAGCAGCGCTATAATATCAACAGTATCGATTTAAGGATTCGTGGTATGACATCAATTCGTAAGTTTCTTTGGGTAAGTCTTGGGACTTTTTTCTTGATATTAGGCGTAATTGGCATTTTCGTGCCCTTGATTCCGACGACTGGGCCGTTATTGGCCTCGGCGGCATGCTATATGCGCGGCTCTCAACGTTGGTACAATTGGCTAATGAGCAATCGCTATTTGGGCGGCTATATTCGCAATTTTCGCGATAAACGCGGCATGCCGTTGCGGGCTAAGATTGTCACGCTGCTTTTGCTGTGGCCAACCTTAACCCTTTCGGCTTGGCTAAAGCCAATTTGGTGGCTTTGGCTCATTCTTTTGGCGGTGGGGATTGGGGTGTCGTGGCTGATGTGGAAGCTTCCGACGTTGCAGCTTGATCCTCAGGGTAACGCCATGCCAAGCGCTGCTGAACCCGCGCCTCATAGCCATGATTTGTCGGGTAGTAGTAGCGATGCCCAGCTAAATTCGGCGGTAGATGCTCCTGTTCAACCTGGGCATCTTTGAAATCGTGGGCATATTGATAGCCCGACCCATAGCCCAACCCTTTCATCAAGCCAGTGACCGCGTTGCGCAGATGCAGTGGCACTGGTTCGTTGCGGGTAGCCTCTACATCGTGAATTACTGCGCCATAGGCTCGATAGACGGCGTTGCTTTTTGGCGCTTGGGCTAAATAGACCACAGCTTGGGCCAAGGCCAATGCACCTTCACCAGTGCCCATAAAATGCACTGCCTGCTGGGCGGCAACGCAAATGCCCAAGGCCAGCGGGTCGGCGAGGCCAATATCCTCGACCGCCATGCGAATGACTCGCCGCGCGACATACAGCGGGTCTTCGCCGCCCTCAAGCATGCGCGCCATCCAATACAACGCGCCATCGGGGTCGCTATCGCGCACCGATTTGTGTAAGGCCGAGATTGCGTCGTAATGTAATTCGCCAGTTTTATCGTAGCTTACATTGCGGCGTTGATAGGCCTCAACAATTGCCTCCAGATCGATCAGGCGTTGGCCGTTTGGCTCGGGAACTTGGGTTAATGCTGCTGCTTCGAGCGCAGTCAAGGCTGCTCGTGCATCGCCGCTGGCCAAATGGATGAGCATATCGCGGGCTTCGGGGCTGAGTTGCACCTGCTGTTTGCCCAAACCGCGTTCAGTATCGATCAAAGCACGCTCGATAATCGCCTCGATCGCCTGATCATCAAGTGATTCCAGCACAATCACCCGACAGCGTGAAAGCAAGGCGCGGTTGATTTCAAACGAAGGATTTTCGGTGGTTGCCCCAATTAAGGTAACCGTGCCATCCTCGACTGCTGGCAGAACTGCATCTTGCTGCGCTTTGTTCCAACGATGAATTTCATCGATAAACAAAACCGTGCGCTTACCATACATGCCGCGGCGCTCGGTAGCCTCTTTGACCACTTTGCGCAATTCGGCGACACCTGCGCTGACCGCCGACAGTGGCTCGAAATGTGCCGAAGAAGCTCCAGCGATAATCCGCGCGAGCGTGGTTTTGCCAGTGCCAGGCGGCCCCCACAAAATCAGCGAAATCAATTGATCGCGCTCGATCAGCCGGCGCAATAAACGCCCTTCGCCAACAATTTTGGTTTGGCCTTCGTATTCGGCCAGCGTGCGAGGCCGCATGCGTGCTGCCAAAGGCGCATCGTTGCTTTGGCTCGCTTGATAGCTAAATAAATCCATGAGTTGTGATACCTTTCTTATGATGATGTTTTGGAGGTACCATGCGCAAATCTCTGCTCCTGATTAGTTTGCTTGGTGTGTTGGTAGCCTGTGGCGAACAACAAGTCGATGCGCCGATTGCGCCGACGAGTGTGCCACTCAACCAACCAGCTGGCAGTTCCGCCACTCCGATTGCTGAAGCAACAGCAGTCATTGTACCAAGCCCTGAGCCAACAACAAGTGCTGGCAAACCAGCGCCCAATGCTCCAACCGAGGTGGTTGAGCCAACCAATCCAATTAGTTTGCCCGACGGCTTTAGCATTAGCGTGTTTCAAAGCAAATTGACTGGCCCGCGTATGCTGACGATCGGCCCAGATGGCGCGATTTATACCGCCGAGCGGGGCGAAGATCGGATTGTGCGCTTGCCCGACCGTAATGCAGATGGCTTGGCTGATGGCGTTGAGGTGATTGCAGATGGCTTCGATTCGCCATCGAGCATGATTTTTGACCAAGCTGGCAATTTGTATGTGGCCGAAACCACCAAGGTGATCAAATTAACTCAGCCTGACGCTGAGGGCAACTACACCCAGCGCCAAACGATCATCGATGGCTTACCTAGTGGCGGTCATAGCACGCGCACGCTGCTCTTCAACGCCGACGAAAGCAAACTGTATGTCGCGGTTGGCTCATCGTGCAATGTTTGTACCGAAGAAGATGAGCGCCGCGCTGCCGTGATGGAATATGATCCCGATGGCAGCAATGGCCGAATTTATGCCAAAGGCTTGCGTAACGCAGTTGGCATTACTTGGCGGCCTGGCACCAACGAATTATGGGCTACCAACAATGGCCGCGATATGTTG
Organism: Herpetosiphon llansteffanensis; assembly: GCF_003205875.1. Taxonomy (GTDB): domain Bacteria; phylum Chloroflexota; class Chloroflexia; order Chloroflexales; family Herpetosiphonaceae; genus Herpetosiphon; species Herpetosiphon llansteffanensis. Next base: position 17,275 of record NZ_PUBZ01000143.1, on the reverse strand, counting down.
GGCGACGATCAGCCACCAGAAACGGTTAATGTTGCCACCAGCGATGGCTTGGATTTTGGCTGGCCGCGCTGTCACTCAGGCCGAATTGCTGACCCTGAATTTGGCAAAGAAGCCAACGCCTGCGAAGGCGTTACACCGCCAGCAGTTGAGATGCAAGCCCACAGCGCCCCGCTTGGCCTCGCCTTTGGCAATGGCAGCAACTTCCCCGAACCCTACCAAAGCGGCTTGTTTGTCGCTTTCCATGGCTCATGGAACCGCTCAACCCCAACTGGCTATAAAGTGGTGTTTGTTCCAATTACCGATGGCAAGGCTGGCAATGCCCAAGATTTTGCGACTGGTTGGTTTACCGATGCTGGCGCAGTTTGGGGTCGTCCAGTTGACGTAATTGTCGGGCGTGACGGCAGTTTGTATATTTCAGATGATGCTGGCGGCGCGATTTACCGCGTCTTTGCCAAATAGCTGCGTCTCGATTTGCTTACCAAGGGTTGTTGCATAACAACCCTTTTTTGCTTAAACCACAGCTACACTAACCAGAGGCCAAACTCGGCGCTACGAGCATTTAACTGTAAAAAATTATTGCTGTGCTTAATCCCCTTTACGGTGGATGAATTCGGTTCAACTATTCACAACCGTGGGGGATAAAGGCTAGCGCAAGACAAGACTTTGGGCATTTTGCACAAATTGCGAACTTGACGTAGCATAGATATAAGAGATCGATTGTGCAAGATTGCTTTACACTCTATCGTTCGCTGTTGGTTTGAGGAGGTCGCTGCATGCGTTTCGCGCTTCGCCCGTGGGTTCGCCTATTGGTTATCAATTTGTTTGTTTTGGGAAGCCTGATTGCTTGTGGCACCACCACGACTGATCCTGCTAACGCCTACACGGTGGTTACTCCTGCAACCATTAACCCTGGCGATCCAATTCCTGCCCCCAGTTCAGAGGTTGTTCTGAGCCTCAGCGGCCTGATTGGCCAAACCAATAATGGCCAGCAACTTGATTTCAGCATGGAAACGCTCGAGCAACTCGGTGTGGTCGAATATACGCTTGCTGATCCATTCTTGGGCCGAACCGTAACCTACCAAGGCGTGTTGATTAGCAGCATTTTCGCTGCGGCCAAGGTTGGCGACAGCGCCAAAACCATCAAAGCGATTGCCTTGAATGACTATAGCGTTGATATTCCAATCGATGAATTGCGCACCATGCCCGTGATCTTGGCAACCCGTTTGGATGGCGAGCGCATGGCGGTTTCCGATAAAGGCCCCTTGGAAATTGTGTTTCCATACCACGCCTACAAACTTGAGCACGAAAAATATGTGGGCATGTGGATCTGGCAGTTGCGGAGTATGGAGATTAACTAATGCAGCCTCGCCGTTGGATTCAACGATTGGTGCTCGCAGGCACAAGCTTGATCTTTTTGATCTTGCTTGTGCTGTTGGGCTTTAATTTACAAACGTTAAGCGTTGCCAACCGCTTCTTCACGCTTGATGGCGGCATTTGGAACCCAACTCAGCTTGAGCGCGAAATTTTGCGCCTGCGGGTGATTGCCAATGAAATTAGCATGGGTACGACCAATTTAGGCAACGAGTTTGTGCTACGACGTAATTTAGTTGGCAGCCGCATTAATATTTTGAGTGATTTTTATCGCGTTGAGCGCGAAGATCAACGCAGTTTGCTCGAACGTAGCTCGTTTGAAGTGATTAAGCGCGATTTCTTTACGCTCGAAAATCAGACGCGGCTTAATATTTCGACCAACTCGGTGCAGCAATTAATTCCAGTTTTAAGCAATATGGAAACCAATGCGCGCACGATGGTCAACGAGCGCCGCCAAATTGTCGATCGCGCCGCGCAATTTCAACGCCAATCGCTTGAGCGTTTGCGCATCACGCTGTTATTTATCCTTGGCGGGATTATTATTCAAGTGCCGATTTTCTTTTTACTCAGTCGGCGGCGGTTTGATACAACTCTGCAACAAGCCTATAGCACCTTGCAAGAGCGCTCGACCGCGCTTGAGCAATCGCAGCACGAATTGGCAAGCTCAAACACGCTAGCGCAGCAGCAAAACGAGGCTCTGCAAAAAACCTTGGCCGATTTAGAGAAAAGTATGGCTGAACGCAGCGTTTTGGAAACCACGGTGCTGCGCATGCAGTTTCCCATTATTCCGTTGCGCAATCGCATGGCGATTATGCCAGTGATTGGCAATTTATCCAGCGAGCGCGTGCAGATTGCCACCGATTCAGCAGCGCAATATGTGGAAGTCAAACGGATTAAAGTGCTTTTGTTTGACATAACAGGGGTTTCGGCAATTGATCGTTCAGCAGCTGCCAAGATGCAGCAACTGTTGCAGATGTTGCGCTTGCTTGGCTGTGAGCCGGTATTGGTGGGCGTTACGCCCGAGGTTGCCGAAGAATTGGTGCATACTGGTTTGGCCCAGCATGGCCTGCAAACCTACGCCAATTTGCAGCAAGCAATCGAGGCCACAGCGAAAACGTTGGAGTAAAAAGCAAAAGTCAAAAGTCAAAAGTCAAAAAGAGCACGCAGGCGATAGTGTAGATTTGATCCACGAAGAGCACGAAGAGCACGAAGGGCTGTAGGCTTTTGGCTATGTGTACTGGTACATTGGATTGGCAATCGTGTTCCCTCACCCCCCAGCCCCCTCTCCCACTGCACGCGGGCGAGGGGGAGCACCTTTCACCGACGAATGACGCAAGAACCAGCGGGTTAAAGCCCCTCGCCCGCGCACGGGAGAGGGGTTGGGGTGAGGGGATCAGACACTATTTAACGTGATGAACCAGTACATATAGGCTATTGGCTTTTGATTTTTGCCTTCTGCCTTTTGATTTGCCTTTTATCCCTCATCCTTCATCCCTACTTTGGGCCACTCCAATTGCGGCTTGGGTCGATCAAGTTGGGAATAGCCTCGTAAAACATGCGCACTGAATGCTCATCGCCAGCAGCAATATGTTTATAGACTTTGTTAAACGGATAAACCCAAATATCGCCGCCTTGGACGGGCAGGGCAATGCCCCAATCGTTGCTCTCGCGTTCGAGGCCCCAACGCCCGCCATAGTTGGCAATAATGCAGGCTCCTAAAAACGCACCCAACGATTGCACCAAGCTGGGTGGCACGTTCTCAGGGTCGTGATTGGGCCGAATTTGTTCGATGTAGGTATTGAGCCATTTCACTGCCAAGTGATTATACTCAAGCTCTATGCCAAGCTGGCTTTGCACCGAGCGCACAAAATGTTGCGCCAAATGCTCTAAGCCAGCGATAATTTTTTCGTTTTGCGACATAACGACCTTAATGATTATTTGGTGGCCTGTTCGAGTACGCGTAAGGTCAGGTTTGGCACACCAAAGGGTAACGGATGATTATTGGGCATTGGCTTCAAACGGCTATTGCCCGATTCATGCTCCAAAATGCCAATGACTTGGCCTTGGTAAAACGGCACATACAAGGTTGGTTTATCGGGCACGCTAATTTGCACGGCTCCGGTTGCACTGCGCTTATGCACATCGGCAACAACCTGCTGCAAGATTGTTTTCGAGGCCGTAATTGCTACAGGCCGACTAGGATCAGCACCAACAATCGCACTACAGGCTTCGATCAAACGCGCTGGAGTTTGGTAGAGATCGGGCTGCGAATGGGCGCTGGCCAAATGCTGCAAGGCTTGATTGGCGCTAAACCATTGATCATTGCCCAAATCTTGGGCGTAAACTCCACGCAGATTGCCCTCGCTGAACAGCACAATCCCCATGACAAAGCCCGTGCTTTGCGCTCCTGGCTGATAGTAGAGATAGCCAGAAAAGCGTTGGCCATGTAAATATTCGAGTTGCTTGCCGAGCGGCAGGCTTTGCAAGTGCTTGCTGCTATTCTGGTCGTGCTCGCCAGGCGGCAGCACCAACGAACGCCGCACAGGCTGCGGAATCAAGGCCTCTTTGGGAATTGGCGCAGCACTCAGGCCAAAAAACTCTAAGGCAAAATCCTGCTCAGGTGGTCGATTTAAAATTTCACCTTCGACCATAATCGTTAACAAACGATCAAAATTTGCCACCATTTCTGCATTAATACTATGCGCAGGTTTAAACAAGTTATCGGCGGCGTTCCACTCAAAATGGCCCGAACGCCGCGTTAATAGCCAATCAACTGCATCTTCGCCAATTTGGCCATGTGGGTCTACTTGGCCATGGCGCAACATCCCATCGACAAAAAATAAATGCACCCGATCTATGTGATCGATCCATGTGAGTCGGCCCGATAATTGTCGCCGTTTCACGGTTTCAACCACTTGTGGTAGATCGTGAAGGTGCGGGATTGCCGCCAATGAATTCATACCATCCTCCACACCAAACAAGTAGCCCGTCGAATATGTGTTTGCGTCTGATTAATTTTCTGCATTCTGTGTTTGCCACCATCCACCGAAATACCACCCACAAAAGCCACAGAAGAACACAATCAAGGTTGCGCCGTTCAGTTGCCACGAATGTGGGGTTGTTGCAAGTAATGTTAGGGCTGCTGGCAAGATGTTTGCCAACCACAACGCCACCGCCAAAGCCAAACCATTCCAGCGCAACGTGCGGCCAAGCCAGATGCTGATCAGCACGCTTAGCCCTAAAATAAGCCATTGGGCTGGTTCGCGTAATGGCAACAGAGTTAATGCCATTCCAAGACAGGTTATTGCCAAGGCGATTTGCTGCTTCCCACGTACTACCCATGTTAGCATGCTCAGGCTACCGATCAAGAGCAACGTTGTGGTGATTGCATCAAATGTTGCTTGTAATAGTATATCAAGCATTGCTGATTGTGCGTTGAGCGGTTGCACACTGGCCCAAAAGCCGGCTTTGGCGGTTGTCAGGTTCACTAAGCTGCGAATCAGCAAGATCCATGGCACGAGCAAAATGCCCAACACCACGCTTTCACGCCGCAAAACTTGGGCCCGATCAGCTACGAAATCTTGTAGCCGATGCGGAATTGCCCGAATAAAGGCTTCGAGTGGCAATTGTTGCTCTTTTTTAGTTAGATTCCAAACGGTTGCTGCCCCAGCACCCAACAACGCTAGCTCGCCGCCATTCAACACTGCGTTGGCCAAGGTTTGGCTGATCGCCAAAATAAAGCGCGGCCCTTCACTGACTTGGGCAAATGTCCAGCGCCCTGCGCCTTGAATCAAGTAGCCAATCCCCACCACAACGCCCAACCAAACCCATGGCCAAAGCTCAGTGCGCCGCCGAAAAATACCAATCAAGCCCAAAATCGGCAAGATCGTCGCCGGAATTGTGCGCAAGGCACTGCGCAGATTGCTCAGAATACTTTCGCCCAAGGTGGTTTGGTCGCGCTCGCGGCGATATTCTGGTGGTGTGTACATCGCTGGCGAGCTGGTAATGACTTGATCGCCGGCCACCGTTACTTCGAAGCGCCGATAAGCTTGGCCAATCCATGGCATTTTTGTCTGCCATACAAAGCTATAATCGCTACGATTGGGTTTTTGGCTCGTGCTGGTATTGGCCAACTCATACTCATCAAGCTTAATAAATTGGCTGGCATGGTTGGTGGCAATTGTTTGTGCTTGCTCAAGCGTGGTCGAAATGGCGCTAGCATTTTCGGGCAAGCCCAAGCGATATGAGAGCAACTGGCCTGCTGGGTCGAGATAGACCAACCAACTATATTCAGGCCGATCCCAATTCGACCAGCGCACGCTCCAGGCGCGCGGCGTGCCCTTGGCAATCGCGGCATCAATGTCTTGCTCATCAAGTTGATCATAGATGTAGGCCAAATCGAGGTCAACCCAATCGGCCACGGCAGTAACACTGGGATTCAAGCCATTTAGATCGATCTTGCGTGCTTGGGCCATGGCTTCAGTGTTTGCTACAAGATCTGCGCGCACTGCATTGCGAGCCAAGGCTGGCGCACGATTCAGCCCAATAACCAGCAGAATTATCACCACCACGCCCGATAAGCCAGCAAATAAGACCCAATCGCGTCGCCATTTCCAGCTTAATTGGGGCACGACTGCATCGGGAATTTGGGGCGGCAACGCTGCGCGAATCGTATTATCGTTTTCGAGCGGAATGCCGCGCAATTGCCGAATAATTGAGGGTACGAGCAGCCACAACACCAAGGCTGCTGCAGCAATTCCGCTCAGCAAATAGAAGCTATTGGTTTTCCAAAACAGCGGCACATACAGCGAGGCATTATAGGTATAGTGGGCAGCGATTGAGGCCAGCACACCATAACGCAAGCTCAAAAAGCCAAACAAAATGCCGATGATGCTTAATTCGACAACTCGAATATAAAACGGGCGTTGTGGATAGGTGGCGTGCAGCGCTGCCCAAACCACCGCTGTGACGATGATTGCCAGTTTTGGGCGGCCAAAATAGCGGGTCAAAACTGTAATGCCGCCTAAGCGAAAGATTAATTCCTCGCCAATTGCAGGTAACAAACCAAGCGCCATGCCATACAGGGCTGGAAACGGCGTGGCAATCGTATCGTCGTAGAGCGGTGTAACTGGCGACCAAACGCCAAAATAGCGGTTGCCCAAGGCATAAAAGGCCGATACAAAGCCCAATTGGAAAATGCCAACCAAGCCGCCAACCCAGAGCGCCTGCACCACCGGACGACTCACTAAGCCGCGCCGAGTCAGGGTTTCGCTCAACGAAACTGTGCCCTCGGTCTTTTCCCACACTAGCGCCTCGCCAGCCATGCCCGCTAAAATGATGGTGGTGGCGATTGCGACGAGTTGGCCAATGTAGCCGCCAAGCACATTGCCCCAATAGACTGGCAAGCTTTGGTTCACGTCGTAATGGGCCAAATCGAGCGGAATGCTGTTGAGCATCACCAACACGCCGACTACCGCGACCGCCGCAAACAAGTGCAAGGCCCAGCGCCAGCGCAAACGACCCCGCCGCGCCTGAATAAACCAGGCTACGCCGATCAAGGCTGTCAGAGCGTAGGTCAAGGTCCAGCCAGTATGGTTGAGCAGGCCGCCGCGCCGCATTTGCCAATCTTTCTCCAGATACCAACTTTGCGGCAGCCAATAATACTCGCTGAGCTGGCCCAAATCATTACCAGCAATCGTGACACTATAGCGATATTGCGCTTCAGCATCGGCTCGATCGCGGCGTTGCCAGATAAACGTATGGTCGGTACGATTAGGCTGTTGGGTCGTAAATTGATCGAGTAAGGTTAATTGATCAAGTGGAATTTGCAACTTATTTTGGGCTAATCGCAAGGCCTCAGCTTGGCTCAACTTAAGTCCAGCAGCCTCGTCAGGGCGGATATGATTAATCGCCAAGATACGGCCTGTGGTTGGCGAAATGCTAACCAACCATTGCTCAGGGTCAAGCTCACGCCAAAAGCGCACATTCCAACTAGCCAGATTAAGATCTTCCTGCACCCGTTGATTGAGCGTTTCGCGGCCTCGCTCACGAATTAAATACGATTGCGCGTCATTATCCGAGCCAAAGGTAATGGTTTGGGTAAAGTTGCTGGGATCGCCACCCACTCCTAACACTGCATACACTGAACCCTGCAAAGCTGCATCACGATCCACGTTGAAGCGAATCTCGGCCATGGGCGTTGATTCTGCCGCGAAAACAATGGCTAAGAGAATGCCAATTAAGGCTAAAAGAACAAATCCTGGGGGAATCAGTCGTTTGGTATCGGGCTTATGCACGCCACCCCTCCATCGCTGTTAGGTTGCTATGTCCAGTGTGAACTACCATGCCCACGAGGGGCGTGGCTTCTGCCTTCAACGATAGCTACCAGCATTTCGCTGGATTTACACCATCTCCGGCAGCGTTTTGGCTTTCCGTCGTCCCAACGGCAAGCAGGCGTATTCCTTCATGCACGATGTTAATCGCAGCATTGACATCGCAATCATGGGTCGTACCACAGGTGTGACATGTCCAGATTCGATCCGCTAGCGTCAAGGCGGTTTTAGTCTGGCAGGAGTGACAGGTTTTCGATGAGGCGTAGAAACGCCCAACCTTCATCACCCGCCGTCCGTGCCATTCGGCTTTTTCCTGCAATCGTTGCATGAAGGTACTGAGGGCGGCATCACTGAATGATTTGGCCAGCTTGGTTCTCGCAAGGCCTTTGATAGTCAGGTCTTCGATGCACACCACGTCGAATCGTTGAACCATCCCCAATGCATGTTTATGGAGCCAATCGGCGCGTTGGTTGCTGATTTTCTGGTGAATTTTGGCAACCCGCTTGCGAGCTTTCAATCGATTTTTACTACCCTTTTGAGCGCGTGAGAGTTTGCGCTGAGCGCGGGCAAGTTTCTTCTGGCTTCGGCGGTAGAACTTCGGTGGTGCGGTCTTCTCGCCCGTTGACAGGGTGGTGAAGGATTCAAGCCCCACATCAATGCCTACAGGCTGATCCACCGTGAGCAGAGTATCAGGGCGGTCGATATGACAGACAAAAACAACCCACCATGTGCCCGTGGCATCTTGTTTGATCGTTGCGCTCTTTGCTATGCCTTGCAAGGGGCGATGAATAACCGCCTGCATCAGCCCGATTTTTGGCACGCTGATCGTGCGATCATTGATTACCGTCACACCTTGCGGGAAGCGGAGGCTATGCGGGGTGACTTTGCGAGATTTGAAGCGCGGATACTTGGCGCGTTTGGCAAAAAAGTTGCTGAAGGCCGTTTCTAAATCCATCAGCGCTTGCTGCAACGGTTGCGAATGACAATCACGCAAAAAGGCCGTTTTCGGTTGACGTTTCAGATCAACCAGCATCGCCGCAAGTCGTTGATAGCTCAGCCGTTGACCCGTTGTTTGGTAGTGGGTTTGCTTGCAGTGCAGCGCCCAATTCGGGAACCCTCTGGGTGACAAAGCGTCGGCAACCTGCCCACTGGACCAAGGTTTCGACCTGGGCAGGTGTGGGTTGCAGACGGTATTTGTAACAACGGGTAACAGTTCGCATGATCAGGCTTCCTTTTGGTTGGCGCTATCCATGGCAATGGTTTGGGCGGAAACCGTTCCCGCCGAACCGACACCCAGCGGGTACGCGGCACCCATCTCTCCAAAGTCCACTACCCCAACAATGGCGGTGTTTCAGCGTTGGGAACGTGCGAAACACATCCACAGCAAAGAATGCTTTTCAACGTCTTCCCAATTATACACTAGTATATATTTGTCAATGACGAAGTATCGATATTATATATAACTATTGACTATAGCGCTAATCTATAATAGACTCTAAACATGGAAACTCTATCATATCAAGGGGCAGATATGCCAGCGGAATTTTACACAACCGAGGAATTAGCCGAATATCTAAAGCTGTCAGAACAGACCATTCGGCTATGGATTAAGCAAGGCAAGGTTAAATCGTATAAGTTCGGACGCGCCCATCGCATCCCAATTGAGGAGGTTCAGCGATTCCTTGAGGAGGCAAGAAAGGAATCGCAACAAGAAGTAGATGATAACAAATGAGAATGCCCTCACGCTGCTACGAACAGCCGAGGGAGCGGCTACACCGAACCAAGGAAGGCAGAGCGACGGCGAGGATACCCGATACTGGCCGTTTTTTGACTGGATGGGATAGCATCTGGTGTACGCAGTCAAAACAACCGAACCACGCATGATTGCTCTGCACAAGCGAGCCTGCGATTGCGCTCTTTAACGGATCTTCGTCAGAACTGGCACGCATGCATCCCACGCGGAGAACCCACACCGTGGATCTTGGGGCGGGGTTTTCTGCGGCAAGCCTATAAAGCAAAGTGAGGGATGAGGGATGAAGAACGGAGAGCATAGAGCATAGAAGGTTGGATTAACGCAGAGAAACGATGGCTGTAGGCTTTGGGCTATGGGAACAATAATTAAGCTAATCTGTGTCATCTGTGGCAAAAAATAGGGGTCGGTTGTTGGGGGCTGGGGATCGGTTGCTCGTCTTGGAGTCAATAGCCCTTCGTGCATTTTGTGGAGCGAAATGTTAACGCAGAGGCGCAGAGCGACCGAAGGATGTGGGATGAAGCCTATAGCCACATCTTCGCGATCTTCGTGGTTTCTCACCTTCGTGCTCCTTCGTGTCCTTCGTGGATCGAAATATTTAACGCAGCGGCGCAGAGAAACGATGGCTCTAGGCTTTTGGGCTATGGGAACAATAATCAAGCAAATCTGTGTCAAAAAATAGGGGTCGGTTGTTGAGGGCTGGGGATCGGTCGCTCGTCCAATAGCCTAGAGCCAAAAGCCAGCCTTCGCGTCCTTCGCGTTCTTCGCGTTCTTCGCGGTTACTTTCCCTTCGTGCTCTTCGTGGATCAACAATAACTCCTTCCCAATGGCTTCTTACTTGTCGAAAAAGAGAGATTAGGGTATTGTTTGCAGGCGTGGCCTTCAGATGCCACCCACCAAACCCCCACTTAAAGGAGCAGAAACACTCATGTCAGCAATAATGGACAAAGTTCAAGAAATTATTACTGCGATTATTAACTTATTAAGCTACCCAGGCATTGCATTGGTGATGTTTGCCGAAAACCTCTTTCCACCAATCCCTTCAGAATTGGTCATGCCCTTCGCTGGTTTTAATGTTGGCAAAGGCGAAATGAACCTTGTTGCCGTGATGATTGCGGGCACAATTGGCGCGGTTTTAGGTGCGCTAGCCCTGTATTATATTGGTATGTGGGCCGATGAAACAATTATTCGGCGTTTTATTCGGCGCTTTGGCAAATTCTTTTTCATTAGCGAAGCTGACATCGATAAAACCCTTGCCTTCTTTGAAAAACGTGGCGAAATTGTGGTCTTTACTGGCCGCTTGATTCCCTTGGTGCGCAGTTTGATCTCCATTCCTGCTGGCATGAACCGCATGCCAATGGGTCGCTTTTTGCTCTGGACGACCTTTGGCTCGTTGATTTGGAATGGCATTTTGACCTATGCAGGCATCGTGCTTGGCGCACAATGGGAAAATGTGCTGGGCCTCGTCGATCGCTACGAAAAAGTTGCTTTTGCCATTATTGGCGTGTTTGGGATTTGGTTTATTGCAAGTCGCGTCGTCAAGGCCCGTCGCAATCGCGCTCAATCAAAGCAAGTATAACCCAAAGCCATTCCCCCGACCGATTGCAAATCGATCACGGTACGTATCATGAGCTGCGTACCGTGATTTGCCGTTAACAAGGAGTTTTCATGGCCGTTTTTGTTGAACAAGAAGCCATTTTAGAATTATTGCAAACCTCGCGAGCCGCCAGTTTGGCCGCGCTCCAACATGTGCCAGCCATCGATTTAGCGCAGTTGATTGCGCTTGAGCAACAAGCAACTAAGGATTGTGCTGCTCATGCCAAGCAACCAGCGCAGCTTGTGGCCGAGGCAAATAGCTATGATCAATGGCAAGCGCAACGCCAACATCTAGCTGCAACGATCGCTGCAATTCCATGGGCCAGCTATGGCCAGCGCATCCAAACGACGGCTGGGTCACTGTATTTGGGCGAGTTGGTGAAGCGTTTGATTGCCGCCGAGCATCAGCAATTGAGCCAGCTGCTTCAGGCTGGCCAACACCCGCCAATTATTGCCCAATGGGCCGATTAAGCCTGCTGGCTTTGAGCAAACCAATCGATTGCATACAAATAGCCTTGCCAGCCTAGCCCGCTAATTTGGCCTTGAGCAATTGCGGCCACAACCGAATGATGGCGAAAGGTTTCGCGAGCGTAGACATTCGATAAATGGACTTCGATGATTGGCACATCCATCAAGGCCAAGCCATCGCGCAGGCTCAAACCATAGTGGGTCAATGCGCCTGGGTTGATAATGATGCCCTGAATCTTGCCATAATGCGCATGCAGCGTATCGACCAACACGCCTTCGTGGTTCGATTGCACGAAACTCAATTCAATGCCTGCGGTGCTGGCGCGTTCGCTCATGGCGCTATGAATATCAGCCAGCGTGGTTGAGCCATACATTGTTGGCTCGCGTTGGCCAAGCATGTTAAGATTTGGGCCTTGTAGGACTAAAAGATGCATGAATAGTGCTCCTGATTGCCAAATGCGCGGCTATTGTGCGTCGAAGCCCAAGCCTTGTCAATCGCAGCAAGCGAGGATAGACCAATGGAATTTGGATTAAACGAAACGCAGCGCGCGTCAATGCTGGCGATGTGGCAACACTTGAGCGAGCAAGAGCTGCCAGAAGAGCGGCTTTCGTTTGCTGGTTTGCAAGCCTTGCCACGTTTGGTCGAGCAAGCACTGAAACATGGCGACCAGGCCAGCCTCACTGCAAGCCTGATCAATCCATTGTATTGGCATCAGACCGCGAGTTATGGCCATGGTTTGTTGGCACGCGAGCGCAGAGTGCCAATCGATCATGCGGCCTATCGCTTGAGTTGGTGGCTTTGGCTGCGGCTCTACAATCTTGCCAACGCCAAGCTTTGGTTTGATCAAGGTCAGCGCTATGCCACGTTGCTGCTGGCTGACGCAGAGCATCAAGAGCCAACAGTTTGCCCGCTGAATACTGCAACAACCATCGAACTGGCGGCAGTGCTTGAACAGCGTTTGCTGGTGCCAAGTGGTTTTCATTGCCGCCATGTTCTTGTTGTAAGAGCATAGAGCAAAGAACATAGAACATAAAGCAACTGAAACCGCGAAGAGCGCGAAGGGGATGTGGCTATCTTTCAAGGGTGGGTGTTAAGATTCCCTCACCCCAACCCCTCTCCCGTGCGCGGGCGAGGGGCTTTAATTCCTTGGTTTTTTGCGGAATTCGTGGTAAAAATGGTGGCTCCCCCTCGCCCGCGTTCAGTGGGAGAGGGGGCTGGCTTACAAGGGTGGGTGTTAAGATCCCCTCACCCCAGCCTCTCTCCCGTGCGCGGGGCTTTAACGCCGTGGTTCACCCCGCCAATTCCTTCGTGAAAACCGATGCTCCCCCTCGCCCGCGTTCAGTGGGAGAGGGGGCTGGCTTACAAGGGTGGGTGTTAAGATCCCCTCACCCCAACCCCTCTCCCGTGGCGCGGGCGAGAGGCTTTAATTCCTTGGTTTTTGTCGCAATTCCTTCGTGAAGACGCGATGCTCCCCCTCGCCCGCGTTCAGTGGGAGAGGGGGCTGGGGGGTGAGGGAATACTTGCCACCACCAATCGCTCAAAACCTACCCTTGTAAGGATGTGGCTCTAGGCTCTAGGCTATTCGACGATCGACCGATCCCCAGCCCCCAACAACCAACCCCTATTTTTGGCCACAGATGCCACAGATTAGGCTGATTATTGTTCCAATTAGCCAATAGCCTAATCCCTTTCTACCTTGTACCGTTATGTTCTATGCTCTCTGTTCTATGTTCTTAATTTTGTACTTCATCCTTGATAATTCAGACTTTAGTCTTTTGACTTCTGACTTTTAATTATGGTACAATCGGGCCACAGGCGTTGACGGAGCCGAGTAGTTGGGCCAAATCCTGAACCAGCGAGCGTGCACATGGTGTGAGGCACGTATCAGTAACCCCAACCAAAATCTCTCCTGAGCCGAACGCTGAACCCCTTGGCAGTAAGCGAACCGGATATCCCCCGTTATCGGGATGACGTTGTGATGGCAACGGCTTAAAGTGGGTAGCTCGTGCAAACGGCTATCAAGCAGGGTGGTACCGCGAGGTCTTTTCGATAACCTCGTCCCAGCAGTGTGGGGCGGGGCTTTGTGTTTTTTAGCCAACGAGGAGTCAACAATGGCGTTTGCAGCAGTTGATCCCAAGGTGTCGTTTCCGACACTAGAGGATGAGATCGCCGCTTGGTGGGAGGCCCATGGCATCGTCAAAAAGACGCTAGCCCATGGCGATGCTTCACGTCCGTTTGTCTTTTTTGAAGGGCCGCCAACTGCCAACGGTCGGCCTGGGATTCACCACGTCGAGGCTCGTTCGTCGAAAGATATTATGGTGCGCTTCAACCGCATGCTTGGCAAAAAGGTCATCGGCGCACGCGGTGGCTGGGATACCCACGGCCTGCCAGTTGAACTCGAAGTTGAAAAGAAACTTGGCTTTGCGGGCAAGCCAGACATCGAAAAATATGGCATCACTGAATTTAATGCTGCCTGCCGCCAATCAGTTTGGGATTACATCCAAGAATGGGAAAAGCTGACCCAGCGCATCGCCTTCTGGATCGATCTCGAAGATCCCTACATCACCTACGACAACAAGTATATCGAGTCGTTGTGGTGGATTTTTAAGCAATTGAATGAGCGCGAATTGCTGTATCGTGATTATAAAGTGACGATGCACTGCCCACGCTGTGGCACGTCGCTCTCTGATCACGAAGTGGCTCAAGGCTACCAAGATAACACTGATGATCCATCGGTCTGGATTCGTTTCAAGCACACGCCAACCAACCATGCTTTGGATGCCCAAGTGGCCGATGCAGCCTTCTTGGCTTGGACAACCACACCTTGGACCTTGCCTGCTAACGCTGGTTTGGCGGTCAACCCTGAGGCAACCTATGTGCTTGCTGAGCACGATGGCCAACGCTATATCGTGGCCGAAGCCTTGGTGGGCGCGGTGTTGGGCGAAACTGCAACCACCGTGGCGAGCTTTACTGGTGTCGATTTGCAGGGCTTGCGCTATACGCCACTCTTCGCTGGGGTTGGCGATAATGGCGCAGCGATCGATTTGAGCAGCGCCTATCGCGTGGTTGCCGATGAATTTGTTTCGTTGGAAGACGGCACGGGCATTGTGCACATCGCGCCAGCCTATGGCGACTTGGAAATTGGCCGCAAGTATGGCTTGCCAACCTTGTTCTCGGTCGATTTGGCGGGCAAAGTGTTGAGCAGCTTTGAAAGCCTTGGTTTTGCAGGTTTGTTCTTCAAAGAGGCTGATCCAAAAATCACCCGCCATTTGAAAGAACAAGGCGCATTGTTCAAATCAGGCCGTGTGTTGCACACCTATCCATTCTGTTGGCGCTGTAAAACGCCGTTGCTGTTCTATGCCAAGCAATCGTGGTACATCCGCACAACAGCCTTGAAGCAACAATTGATCGACAATAACAAAAAGATCAATTGGGTGCCTGAGCATATCCAAACTGGGCGCTTTGGCAACTGGCTCGAAAATAATATCGACTGGGCGATCAGCCGCGAGCGCTATTGGGGTACGCCGCTGCCAGTTTGGGCCTGCGATAATTGCCAACATATCGATGTGGTTGGCTCGTTGGCTGAGCTTGGCGAACGTTGGGGCCAAGATACCGCCAATCTCGATTTGCACCGCCCATTTGTTGATGCGCCAACGTGGGCCTGTCATGCTTGTGAAGCTGGCACGATGCAGCGCATTCCCGATGTGGCCGATTGCTGGTTTGATTCAGGCGCAATGCCAATCGCGCAGTGGCATTATCCATTTGAAAATCAAGAACTGTTTGAAGTTGCTGGCCAAGCCGATTACATTTCGGAAGCTATCGACCAAACGCGTGGTTGGTTCTATACCTTGCACGCAGTTTCAACCTTGCTCTTTGATCGCCCAGCCTACAAAAACGTGATCTGTTTGGGTCACTTGTTGGATGGCAAAGGCGACAAAATGTCCAAATCCAAGGGCAACATCGTTTCGCCTTGGGAAGTGGTCGAGAAGTATGGCGCTGATGCAGTGCGCTGGTATATGTTTGCCGCAGGCCAGCCCTACAATCCACGCCGTTTCTCTGCCGATTTGGTCAGCGAATCGTTGCGCCAGTTCTTGTTGACCTTGTGGAACACCTATAGCTTTTTCACAACCTACGCCAATGTTGATGGCTGGACACCAGCTGTTGCTCAAGGCGATTTGGCGGCGATCGATCGCTGGGCCTTGGCACGGCTCAATGGTTTGGTGCGCGATGTGCGCAACGATCTGACCAATTACGACATGAACACGCCAGCCAAGCGGCTCGAACAATTCGTTGACGAGCTTTCGAACTGGTATGTGCGGCGCAATCGGCGGCGCTTCTGGGGCAGTGAGATGAATGGCGATAAGCAAGCTGCCTATTCAACCTTATACACATGTTTGGTGACGATCAGCAAACTGCTGGCTCCGTTCACGCCATTCGTGGCCGAATCGCTCTACCAAAATTTGGTGCGCAGCTACGACCAAAACGCCGCCGAGAGCGTACACATGGCCTTGTTCCCAGAAGCCGATCTGGCGCTGATCGATGATGAATTGATTCGCAAGACCGACTTGCTGCTCAAAGCCGTCAGTTTGGGCCGTGCCGCGCGCAAAAACGCTGGCATGCGCGTGCGCCAACCGTTGAGCGAAGTTCTGGTGCGCTTGCCACGCGGCGAGCAACTCGACGAATTGAGCGCTGAACTCAGCGACGAACTCAATATCAAGTCGGTGCGCTGGCTCGGCGTTGGCGATGGCTTGGTCAGTTATCGCTTCAAGCCCAATTTACGCTCGGTTGGCAAGAAATTTGGCAAATTAGTGCCAGCCTTGCGCGAAGTTTTGGCTGGCCTCAGCAGCGAGCAAGCAGCCGATGCAGCGCATAAAGTTGAAACTGGTGCCAGCTTCGAGGTCGAGGTCGAAGGCCAAACCCTAACCTTGGCTGCCGACGATGTGTTGATGGAAGCTTCATCGCCAGAAGGCTACGCTGTGGCCGAAGGCGAAGGCTTGTTGGTGGCTTTGGTCACAACCTTGACCGACGAATTGCTGCGCGAAGGGATCGCCCGCGAAATCGTGCGTAATCTCAACGATGCCCGCAAAGCAGCCGATCTGGCGATCACCGATAAGATCAACGCCACTTTAGGCAGTGAAGTCGATTTGGCAGCAGTTGTGGCTGAATATGCCGATTACATCAAGGCCGAAACCTTGTGCGAAAACTTGAGCGTCGGCGATGCCAGCGCCAACCAACACACCAGCACGATGGAGTTGGAACAAGGCAAACTGAGCCTTGGCATCAGCAAAATCGCCTAATTGAAGCTCAGTGCGGCGTATGCAGCAACAGCATGCGCCGCATTGATCATTAATCATTCAAGGAATAGCTATGCTTTTACATATTATTTTGCCCGCAGAATGGCAACAGGCCGTGGCTGCTGGCGAATATCGCCCAGCCTCGTTGGCCGACGAAGGCTTTATTCATTGCTCAACGCCTGAGCAAGTGTTAACGCCGGCCAATTCGTTTTATCACGGTCAAGCTGGCTTACAATTGTTGTGCATCGATCCTGCTTTGCTCCCAGCCAAATTGGTTTACGAAGATTGCTACGAAACAGGCATGCAATTTCCGCATATTTACGGCCCGCTCAATCTCGATGCTGTCGTGAAAATCGTCGATTTTCCGGTTAAGCCCGATGGCACGTTTGATCAGCCGCAGCTTGATTGAAATGGGGATTGGGGCTGTCTCTTATACCCCTCTGACGCTGCCGACGAAGCTCGA
>NZ_PUBZ01000142.1 GCF_003205875.1 Herpetosiphon llansteffanensis | reverse complement strand
TCGAATATATCGAAATTTTTTACAATCGCCAACGACTGCATTCGGGGTTAGGCTACCAAACACCCGCGATGATTGAAGCAGCGTGGAGCGGATAAGAACGATTGTCCATTAAATCGTGACCACATCAGAAGCGAAAATTGGAACCCTTGTTGCAGCCCAGCAATTACTTGATGATCTCCGTACGCATCAAGGAATTGATACCGCATTAGGGCTTCCGGCAGGGCCTAATTCAGGATTAAGTGTTCGAATTCCTGCATAATACTCATTTCTTATACAAGCGGCATACATATGCTCTGATGATTCAATAATCACCACCGTAAAACCAACTATATTTCTTGTGTGAGGGGTAGGGAGTTTGGAGTGCTGAATCCCCATTCCCTCATGCTCTCCCACTTTCCCTCCTTCAAGGATAGCCTTTCCATCTTATCACGAACAAGAAGCGTGTGCGCTTGTAACGTGTGGACACAGGTTACTACCCAATAACCGCAGCCTCTTGTGGGGAAACGATACAATTGCTACAATGCAACGTACGGTCGTTGGCGGGTCTCGCCCGTAAATGAACCTTGGATGACATGAGGGTAGCTGGAGGCAAAAGGAGCGATGATGTCGGGAATAGTCGTGTTAGTCGTGCTTCTTGGTAGTATCGTAGGAATCCTCATCGTGCTCCGCAGACGTGTTTTAACGACAACTGCGAACATCGCTGGTTTGTCGAAACAGGATGATACATCACATACCACCGATCTGACGGAGCAGGTAGCGCGACTTGAGAACGCATCGCGAGCGCTGTTCGGATCGGAATATCTCGCAGCGTCAGCGGTTGCGGCGTGGCGGCACGCCTATCCTGATGTGGAGCGCTTCGCCACGGATATGACGTGGCTACGCGGCGCACCTCCGGAGGTGGTCTCCCACGTCACCCACCTCTGTGCACCACTGCGGGACGTAGCCGCTGCTGTTCCGGCCTACAATGCCCAGTTTCTGGCCACCCGGATGCAGGAAGAGGCTGATGCCTTTGATACGGTCGAACGCTTCCCACTCACTGAGCGCCAACGAGTAGCAATCGTCACGGATGAGGATACGACGCTTGTACTAGCTGGCGCAGGGACTGGCAAAACGTCGACGATTATTGGCAAGGTCGATTATCTCCTTCGGCGAAAGCTCGCTGCCCCCGATGAAATTCTTGTGCTTGCCTATGGAAAAAAGGCAGCGGAAGAACTCGAAACACGCGTCCAGGAGCTTGGCCATGCAGGAGTCGCCATTCGGACGTTTCATGCCTTAGGGCGGCGCATCATTACCACCGCGCATGGTCGCATGCACCATATCTCGAAGCTCGGAACCGATCCGGCGGCGCGGTTGACCTTTCTCCAAGCGTGTGTCACCGAGCTATGGCTGGATCAACGCCAGCGCATCATCCTGCTCGATTTTTTTATCACTCGGCTTGACGAACCGACGCGTATACAGGCTTCCAGCGCGGACGGTCCGCGCTTTCGCACCCTCACTGGTCAGGTGCTCCGCAGCGCCCAAGAAGTCCAGATCGCCAATTGGCTGACCCTGCATGGCATTGCCTGGGACTATGAGCGCCCCTATCCGATCGTAACGGCCACCAAGGAACGGCAGCAGTATCATCCCGACTTCTACTTGCCGCACTATGATCTGTATCTTGAGCATTTTGGCATTGATCGTCAGGGTCGAACACGGGCTGATATCGATGCTCGCCAGTATCATCAGGATATGGCGTGGAAGCGAGCGATACATCAGACCCATGGCACCCGCTTGCTCGAAACCTTTAGTTATTTTGAAGCCGAGGGTGGTCTGCCGTACCACCTGGAGCAGGTGCTCTGTACAGCGGGTGTTCCTATCACGCCCTTATCCGCGACCCAGCTTGCTCCACTCTTCGCCAATACGGCCTCACCAGCCCATGCCTTTCTCTGGCTCGTCGATCAGTTTCTCCAACTCTTTGATGGCAGTGGATTGGATCTCCCGACGGTGCAGGCGCGGGCCGAGACCCCGCGTGACCATGCCTTCTTGACCCTCTTTCAGGCGATCGCGCACCGCTACCATGCGGAGCTGGCCCGCACCGAGAGCATCGACTTTAATGGGATGATTACCGACGCACGTGCAGCGATTCACGCCGGAGCCTATACGAGTCGCTTCCGCTATCTCATTGTTGATGAATTCCAAGATATTTCGCGCCAGCGGTTGGGTTTATTGCTTGATCTCCGCGCGCAGGTTCCGCACGCGAAACTCTTTGTGGTTGGGGATGATTGGCAAGCCATTTATCGCTTCGCGGGATCAGATATTTCGCTGATTACGACCCTCGAACACCAGGTTGGCCCTACGGCCCAAGTTGCGCTCGATACTACCTTCCGCTATCCGCAAGAACTTTTGGATGTCAGTGCACAGTTTGTTACCGTCAATCCTGCGCAACTGAAGAAATCGTTGCGGGCCTTTGGTGGCGCTGCGGGTGAACCACCGCTCGTGTTTGTGCATCAGACGGAGACAAGCCTTCAGGCAGGAGTGCAGGCGCTTGATGCCGCGATTAGTGATATTCAACAGCACCTTGGTGGGAATGCAGGCAGTATCCTAGTCCTCGGTCGGTATAATCGACAAGCGCCAAGCGATCTGGCACAACGCAGCAGTCAATTGGAAGCCCACGACATCACGCTCACCTTTCAATCGATGCATGCATCCAAAGGCAAAGAGGCCGATTACGTGATTCTGGTTGGTCTCGAGGAGGGACGACTCAGTTTTCCATCAACGATTCCCGATGACCCACTGGTACGGCTTGTCTTGCCCCACGCGGAATCTTTTCCGTTTGCTGAAGAGCGGCGGCTCTTCTATGTCGCCCTTACCCGTGCTCGCAAACGCGTCTATCTCATCATTCCCGCAACCCAACCATCATCGTTTCTCACCGAATTGGAGCACCCTACCTACGCACCCTATCGAACGACGCTCGTTGCTCGTCCGCAGTACCATCACTGCCCAATCTGTCGGCAGGAAACCATTGGCCCTCACCAGGAACGCTGGGGGATTGCATGGCGGTGTATTGCTATCCCTGCCTGCGGTGGGCAGGTACGCACGTGTCGAACATGTACCGTTGGGGCATTGCTTCCCCAAGCGACCGCCGAACCATCGGAACAATGCAGCCAGTGTGGAGCGACGGTGCGGGTGTGCCCGCAGTGTCAGGATGGGGTGTTGATCGAGCGCACGGGAAAACATGGGGTCTTTCTCGCTTGCTCCGCATGGCGCGGTGGTGCGGGATGCCGCTTTACGCAATCCTTGGCAGTACAGCCAAACGATGGAACAACGGCACGATCAGTGATGTAGCATCCGCTAGGATGGCCTAGCCATTCTAGCCATTGATGCGTGTCACTTACCTTAAATAGCCTCGCATCCTCTGCAGACTATGCGATATTAGATACAGGTGTATGAATTCCTTCCTATGTGAGGATTAATGCGATGAGTGATGATCTTAATGCCCGTATTGCTGACCTCGAAGCCCAGTTAGCAGCGCTCAAGCGACAGCACGTCACCCAACAGGTCGAAGCCAGCAATCAGAGTACCGCCCACGATATCCAGCAGATCAGCGGGTCGGGGAATATTCTTTTAAAACAGGTGAGCGTTACTGCGGGTGGCACGCTCGTGGTTGGGGCATCGCCACCTCAACCCAATGCCGAGCAACTTGATGCAGCCCTGACGACTTATCGTACAACGCTACTCAATCAGTATCGTCTGCTGTCATTCCAAGGGTTGTCAACCAGCGCTCAACGCCAGCATGCCCAGATTACCCTCCAATCCGTCTTTATCAATGTGCGAACGAATCACTTCATTCCTGAGTTACAAGACCTGGTTTCCTCCATCGATGCGCCACGCAGTCATCGCCCATATCAGCAATCAGCGCCTCAACTACGTGCGTATACTGACCTCACCCCGAATACTCAACAATGGTTAACCGAATTGCTTGATCCAGAGCTGCTTGCTGCTATACAAGTAACGCCGATGCCTGCATTTGATGCTGCATTGCTCGCACACGCCCGCACGGTCGTGGAATGCGTGCGCCACTATCCTGCGTTGGTGGTCACAGGCATGCCTGGTAGTGGCAAAACGACGGTGCTGCGTTATTTGGCATTATGTTTTTCTCTTGCACATCACACTGCCGATGCACCAGATATCCATTTAGGAATCGCATGGTCGGGAGTCGTCCCCATGCCAATCCTCATCCAATTACGCCGCTTTGCCGAACGCCTGACCCAAGCCCCCCTTGGTGCAGCGGCATTGCTCGATCATATCGAAGCCGTATTGTCTGAGCAGCGCATTCCTCATTTGCACGACTATCTCGATCAGCAACTCCGAGCTGGCCATGTGTTGGTGTTGCTCGATGGCGTTGATGAGATCCTCGACCCGACCAAACGACAGTGGGTCATTCAATCGATTAACCAGTTTCGCGCTCGGTATGCCAATAGCCGTATCGTGGTCACCAGCCGACCTTACGCTTATGTACCGCCCTTTCAGTTAAGTGACCACTTTCAGGTGGTGGAGGTCCAACCAATTGATCGCGTCGAACAATCTTCCTTTATCCAGCGCTGGTATGCTGCGGCGCTTGCCCATGATCCAGTCCTTGCCACCACACGCCAGCAGGATCTTGTGCAGGCCATTCGTCAGCGTCCACGCCTGCACGAGATTGCCGAAAACCCGTTGTTATTGACGTTGATGACCTTGCTCCATTTTGGTGAGGCCACCAGCCTTCCCGATCAACGCACTGAACTTTATGAAAAATGTTTGCTGTTATTGCTTGATGAGTGGGATGTGCTACGCGAGGGTATTCGGCTGGAAACGGTCTTGCATATTACCCTGCAGAAGCGTGATCTTTTGCCCTTGATTCAACCGATTGCCTACCACCTCCAAATGGCTGGACGTGAGGAAGCGACGATGCAGGAAATTACCGCGTGGGTATTAGAGAGGTTTTGCGACCTGACTAACGGCAATGCATGGGAAGCCAAAGTGATGATCAAGCGCTTTTTGGATGTGGTGGAAACGCGCAGTGGGCTCTTAGTCGCCCGCGATATCCAGCAACGTTACGCCTTGCCACATCGCACGTTTCAGGAATATCTCGCGATGCGCGAGCTGGTCAGTGCCGATATTGTCACACGTGAGGTGCTGAACCATCGCCATGATCCGACGTGGCGTGAAGTGCTTTTGCTCCTCATTGGCCATTTGGTCGGATCGGGCCATACTGCTCAAGCCACCGAAATCATCGGCAACATGCTTGATGCGGATGACCATGGTTCAATCGCTTATTATCAGACGGTCGCCTTAGCAGGAGAAATGGTTGAGGAATTGGGGAAGACCCTCGGAAAGCAAAGCAAATTGATTAAGCATTCGGTGGTTACCGAGTTGACAATGCTAGTTGATGGCGGACACCTAAGTGTGAAGCAACGGGTTGCAGCAGCGTTTACTCTAGGGCGATTGGGTGATCCACGCTTGGTGATGCCAGAACAGGCGGGCTACTGGTGTCACTGCGCACCAGGCTCGTTTTGGTTCGGGGATGAACGCAAAACGGAATTAACGCAACAGACCCTTACGTATGGTTTTGCAATGGGGCGGCATCCCGTAACGAATGCCGAATATGCACGCTTTTTAAATGCACCGGACTATACTAATGCTCGTTGGTGGACTCCCCACGCCCACGCACGTTTTCCTGATAAAACCAAATGTGCCCCACTTTGGTGGAATGATTCACGATACAATACACCAACGCAACCGGTGGTAGGGATTACATGGTATGAGGCAGTGGCCTATTGTGCATGGATAAGTGAACAGGTAGGGTATGTGATCCGCTTGCCTACGTCGCTTGAGTATGAACGAGCGGCACGGCATACGAATCAGCGACGATACCCATGGGGGGATGTACCACCCACACCGGAGCATCTTAATTACCAAGAAACATCCGTTGGATATCCAACACCGATCGGTTGTTTTGCTCAAGGCCATGCAGTAAGTGGGATTGCAGATCTGGTGGGGAATGTGAATGAATGGTTAGCAACTGCAATGGATAGCCCAACCTCAACAATTGCCCAAACGGATATAGCTCATAATGAACGTATATTACTTAGTTATAGTGATTATACTGATAAGATACATGAGCTTACATGTGGTGCGCGTGTCGGAAGTAGTCCATTCTTCAGGTTTACCAACTTTGGATTTCGCATCATCACCCTTAGTCCAGTGGATGATACTAAATAAGACAATGTCAGAGTCCTCTTTCATATCACTCTGCATCACTTGCATGCCTTTACAAAGACGGGAAGCATTAGTATAGATGAAATGTGTTTTTCAAATCGAATCAAATACTCCACGGTTATTATGGATGCAATCCAATCGCCAAAGGATAATACAAGCCGTGCCAATTTCCCGACGATTATCGAACTTAAGATATCTAATGATTATACCCAATTACATAATTCTACTGTAATAAGTAATATCAACAGTTCTTCGGCGTGGGTTCAAAGCGTGCGAGTCGTTATTCGCTATCGCACGCAGATTGATGTTATTTCACAGCTTCAAATTATATAATGCTGGATAAATAGCCTAAAGTAGGATGCTCTGTTTATAAATACCACAAGCCGTGTGAATTCCCAAACCTCAAGAATCCAGCATCTAACATTCATATACTATGATGCACCAAGAGCAACCATCCGAAACCCAAAGTTGAGGTCTCTGCCATTCGGAAGGTATCCCTTGCGTGAGCCACAAGAAAGCAAATCTGCTTCAGTATAAAAATTACTATAGCTAAGAAGAATTCCCTGATGTGGATCGCACTCTGGTTGCTCAGACATCTTTAAAGGAGTCGCGTAGCTTGTTGCTAACCACTCACTTACATTCCCCACCAGATCGGATATGAATCCTTCTGCATCGCCCAGCGAAAAACAGCCAATCGGTGTTGGAAGACCAATCATAGTATCCTTATAGTTGATATAGTTTGGTTTTGGAAACTCATTGCCCCAAGGATACCGCCGCTTATCCGTATGCCGTGCCGCCCGCTCCCATTCCAACGATGTTGGCAACCGAACTTTATATCCCAGTTGCTCACTCGCCCAAGCACAATATGCTATGGCCTCATACCACGAAATGCCTACCACCGGTTGCGTTGGCGCATTGTATCGTGAATCATCCCACATCCGTGGAAGGGTGATCCATTGTGCCTGATCATCCCAAGGATGGCCACCAGGTTGTAAAAATGCTAACCCATGTGGTGTCCACCATTGCTCAGTCGTATAGCCGCCAGCTGCAATAAAACGCGCATATTCGGCATTCGTCACCGGATACCGCCCTATTGCGAAATCATAGTTTAGCATCTCTTGCGTTAGTGGTGCATTTTCGGTTTCATCCCCCATCCAAAACGCTCCTGCTGAACATTCACACCAATACTCATCAAGCGCCTCTTGCCACCATGCGTCTAACTCCATCTGCGTATTCAGATATGCCAATGGCAAGCGACGATCAATCTCTAGGAAAAGCGGCTCCTTCACCGTCAGATTTACTGTTTTACCAAAGGCTAAAATCCCATGCGCTAATCCTGCCCGCACCCGTTGTGCCACAGGAACCTGACTATCATCGCGCGTCGTTGCGAGGTGGCACATCATCTGTGTGATTCGCTGCCAGAGTGCAGTTGCCTTATGCAGAGTATCCCCATAATACTGAACCAATGGTCCATGACCTACGATGGTAAGTAACTCGCCCGCAAGGATTTGTGACAAGGAATCGCTCTTTTGAATCAATCCCCTAATCGCCTCCTCAGGAAAATCCAGATCATTCGCTTCCAATACCCGGTAACTGACCATCAAGCGTAAGGCGTTATGCCAGTGAATCTGCGATGCCCGTTCATATACCAATGGCTTCTTATTGACCAATCCCGCTAAATGATAGCCTGCCAAAAATTCTTGAAAGGTACGATGGGGAAAGGCGAAGATTTGCGGGCCGCGCTGAAGTAAGACACCATTCCCCCGTTTAAGTGCATACAAAATTGTTAGGGCTGCCTTATGCTGATCCTCCTCATTCCGTACATATGCGCTTAAACTTTCGGCCAACGAGACAAGGACATCGTACTGACGAAGATCGGCTGGCGCATCACTGGTGGTATCACGTTGTACCTGATCATGCGCTAGAAACCCAAGACGCGCCAGCGCATCAAACAGCTGCTTACGCCCAAAGCCCGGAATCTCCAATCGATCAAGGAGATCGACACGGGTGGCATCTGTTTGTCGCCATCGCACTAACAAAATCTCCAAACACTCTTTATATAACAATGCTTCACTTTCTGGCAAGAATCCGCGACCTGCATGTACAATGGCCATAATCGTCAGAAGCAAGGGCGATGTGGCTAAACGACCAAGTTCAACACGCGTGATAATGGCTTGTTGGAGGCGCTGCGCACGAGCATTTTGCTCATCCGGAAACATCCCCCGTTGCAGCACATATTCACTGTACCATGCTGTCACAAATTGCTGGATTTGGTCATCGGTCAACGGAGCTAATGTCTTCACCTGTGCCCCTGCGAGCTGCCGCTGTGGCTCCTCCTGATAATCTAGAACCCGACAGGTGATCACTATGCGCGTTGTTTGCCACGTCGTTCTGGCTTTCGTGAGGCTCTGCATGAGACGCGGGAGTGGCGTGCCCACAACCTCATCAAGACCATCGGCAATCAGTACAGCTTGTCCATTATGGAGCATCGCCCAGAGTAGAGAGAGCGCAGCGGTACACTGCCAGCGGGCACATTGATCGGCCAAATAGTCTTTCAGATCTCCCAACGGGTCATTCGCAGCAGGGCGTTGATCGACGAACGCCGCCCATTCGCGCAGGATGAGGCGAACCGGAACCCGCCGACCCTGCGTCCAGTCGGACAGCGTAGTGGTGAGTACAGGCGCATCGGGGACGAGCCAAGCATGGGCCAAGCGCTCACAGAGATAATTCACTACCGTGGATTTACCTGCGCCCGGAGCACCCAAGAGCATAGTGACATGGGTTTGATTGATAGCCTTAATCGCACTGATAGAATGACCATGAGATTCACTATTCTGATTCTGCACGTGGAGTGCAATATAAACTTGAGCCAAGCCGATGCCCTGATCACTCGCAGCATCCGTTGCATCAAGCCTTCCTAAGGGAATCGTACTACAATCCCCTGCTAGCCGTTGGACATAATGGGATAGTGCCTGCTCAGCGGCAGTCATTGATGGATCGGGTGGTGCTGCGTGATAATTGTGGGCGTTGATCATCGTCACATCAGTAATCTGTGACTCCTGCGAGGCTGTCACTGCCATGGAAACGGGCGGAGGTTCTGTGAGTACCGGGCCAAGGGCGGCAAGTGCGGCATCCGCTGCAATATCACCGATAATCGCCCGTACCTGTTCAATCGCTGCTCGTTGTGCTGCAAGTGCATCCGTCATCCGAGATTCCTCCGTGACTGCTGAGGATTGACAGGACTAGTATACTCGCCCTAACAACGCATGACTAGTCACTAGCGGAGTTCTGTATGCCATCAGCAACCGTCTATCAGCAGCTTCCCACGGAGACGTTACTAACCCTGCTCACGAAAGAGCGCACCAATTTAGCCACGATTGCCATCCAATCAAGCAGCTATGCGAGTAGTGAGCAGCCACTCCATCAGCACAATATCCTTGATGAGGTGCTTCAGCGCATTCAGCAGATCATGACCGAACTCACTGCTCGAGGAATAGCTATTCCTGCGTCACATCCTGCATCGCCCTCGCATGTAGCTCCATCGGTTACGACTGCATCATCTATGGGTGGGAGTCAGCGGGTAACGGCACGGAATGGCAGTACAATTTATGGGATACGACAAGAACAAACTGAGGCGACCGAGCAAATTGCTGAAGCGATTAACCAGAGTACGATTGTTGATGGAGATCAACAGCAGGGCCCGCGACCCATTTAGGAGAGTATCCATGACGCTTGCCGATCTGACGACCCAGACCGTGGCCATCTTACTGCCCGCCATGCCGGTTATCACGAGTATCGGTGAAGGATTTGCCAATGAAATCGGCAAAGAGGGCTATCACCATGCTCACGCCTTACTCGGGACAATCAAAGGGTGGTTTCAACGGACTCCCGATGCTAAAGCTGAGAAGGCACTGAACAATTTTGAAGATGATCCTGAGAGATATGTTGAGATATTTGCGCGGCAGCTTGAGCGTTATTTGTCCGAGCATCCGGCGGTAGAGACGGAGCTGACGGAGACACTTGCAACCGAAAAATTTCAATCGATTGTAGCAACCAATACATCGATTGTTGAACATATCACCATGAAATTGACTGGGGCAGGGCGACAAGAAATTCGTGCTGACAGCAATTCCCATATTTCAGGCGTGGATATGAGCAGCACTTAATAACAGATTTATCGATTCATACTAGGTGTATGCGAGGAGCGAATCCATGAGTAATAATGATCCAAATGCAGAAATTGCTTAAAAGACCATTTGGTAAAGCTTGAACGCTACCACACGATCTAATAGTTCATGGCTACAAACCGAGCATCACGATATCCAACAGGTCAGTAGAACAAGCAACATCCTCTTGAAACAGGTAGAAGAAAGAGATCATCTGTTCGTGGTTAGTACATCGTCCTCCGCAACTAATCCAGAATAAATTGATGTAGGACTCACGACGTATCATTTCAGTCCTTAAATGAAAGCATACAGAAATGCAGTGATGGTTGGCATAGTGGCCTTCAAAACCAACCATCACTTCTCGATCAAAAGCAAATGAGCATCTTAAAATACCTCTCTTATTTAAAACCTACTTAAGTAGCATTAATCATCTGTATAGACATTGCGAATGTGGTCTCGTAGATTATGCCAATCATTCACGTAGTGCTACTACTTTCGATATTTTTCCGACTATAGGCCTAACAATAGGTCTCACTTCATACTATAAAATTCGTCCATGATCTATAGTGTACATACAAGTGATACTATGATGCTACGGAGTTACAGAGATTTCACTAATAGCTCAAATGTTATTAATTGCGGATTGTGTCGAGGTTTTTTTCATATGTTATATATTATTCATATATAATTGTATGAATTTCAATTAATTTTATATAATAAATATTATTCAATAAAATCATTATAACGTGCTATCTAATTCAATCAATGAAATAATAAAAGGATAATTCACTTTGAATTCATCTTTGATTAGTCTATAGTTGAAAATGAAAGATAGTTATTGATTATTCAATAGGTAGATATATGCTATAATTAACTTATGATATCGACATGAATTTAAGATAGTACACGGTATGATTGATATATTTTATATTCTTCGTGATGCATTAATCCATCCAACCCAACTTTTGTTGAATCTCCATCGCCAGCGCTATCGCTATCGACAACTCGGCTTGGCCATGGCTTTGTGGCTTGGGTTTTGGTTGGTAACGATTGGCAGTGGATTGCTGCTCATGCTTGACACTCCGCCGCTTATTTTAGGCTTAAGCCTTGTTTTGCCCCAAATTTTTTTGGTTGTGATTTGTGCCTGGGCGATCGTCATGGGAACAAGCAATGCTTTTCGTTATCGCGTTGCTGATGGGCTTTATTTGAGCGAGCCAGTTTTTTTGCAGCGTTCGTACTATGCTTTTTGGCCACTTCGTATGCAGCTTGCATGGGTTCCTACATTGTTTGGCCTCTCTGCAGTGCTGTCGCAATTTCTGCATACCAATGATCCGCGCTTGTTGATGCTCTTTTTGATCGTAATTGGGTGCACACTAGGATCGTTATTCGTGACAACCCATATTGCCTTGCCCACGATGTTAACGACTCGTATTTGGCTTGGTTTGATGTTGCTTTGGATGCAGCTTGGCTTAATTCCCATGATCGGCACGCTTTGGTTTAGCCTCGCTTTTTTCGGTCTCGGTTTATGGATTGGCATCGTGCGGCCTATCAGTTGGCTCTGGCAGTCGCTCGTCAGCATCTGGATTGGCTGTTTGATCCGGTTTTCACACCAGCCTTGGCGTTGGTGGCGCTATCATCCAGCTCTGTACGATGAGTTAGCCCTCTTACCCTTGTTTGGTTTAAGCTGGAGCTTACGCCAGCTTTATCAGCTTGATCCAGATCGCGGGTTTAAAGCATTAATCGCGGTTTATCGCCTAAGCGCTCAACGTCCAGCTGTACGCCGCACAATTAAGCAACTCTTGCATGATCAAGGCGCTAGTGCCAGTTTATTCTGGCAGCTTAGCTCCGACCAACAAGGGATTCTGTTGCTGCAACAGCTTAATCGGCGAGCGCAGGTTCTGCATCCATTAATCAAGCACATTGCAGTCTGTAGCCAAATTGAAGAACCACAGGCATGGCCGCGGGTCATTTCCAACATGCAGCCAGTCCTAACAGCCTATGCTGCAAATCCTGCATTGTTGCAAATAAGCGCCAGCCTACAACTCATTGCCACGATTCTTACAAGCACCGAAGTAGCGCCAGCCTATACTGCACTCCAGAGCTACACGGCTGAACCGCAGAGCTTGCTTGAACGTGCAATCATCGAGTTACAAGCGAACGATCAACGTCCGGCCGTGCCCCACGTGCTGCCGCCAACTGGTGCTTTGTTGACCGGCTGGCCACGCCATGCACTGCTATCAACCATCGAACAGCTGAATTTTCTTCACAATCAAGCTAAGTACCAAGGGATAAGCTATGCACATTGAAGAATTTACCCTAACCTTCAAGCGGCTGAGCGATCCTATGAGTCCGCTGCCCTATAACGTTATTACCAAACACTCATGGATTCCGGTCGTTGGCGGCTTATTCAATTCAACATCCCAACAGTCCTTTCGTGCCGATCAACTGCATGCGATTCAACAAGAGTATAGCGAGTACTTAGAACTTGCGCATAGTCTGCAAATTGATTCACCAGTTCCATTAAGCATACCCAGTAAGCATGACCTCTACGATTTTGGCAATCGCGTTGCGAGTTTATTACCAGCAGCAACGCGACGAAGTTTGGCCCAAGCAATTAATCGCACCCATCGAGTCAAGCATCAGCTACGTATTGTCTTGAATTTTTATCCCGATGTGTTAGAACTACTGGCCGTGCCGTGGGAATTAATCACCACCGCCTTGGATTTAGAGGATGCTGCAAGTGCAACGCTCAACCAGATTGATCAATTCGTTGAGCGCGATTTTTTGTTGCAGAACCCACGCATGAGCGTGGTACGTCAGATTCATGGGGTTGGCGTGCAAGCTGACAGCACCATAGTGCAGCCTTTGCCGATTGAGGCGCTGCTTGCGCATCCAGTTGGCGCGCCTCCAATTATCAATCACGCCTCAATTCGCAAGCTATTTGAGCCTGAGCATTATTTTGACCAAGCTGGCAGCCTTGAAGGCTTACTGCAACGCATCCAAACCCATCAGCCTCGGGTGGTACATATTGTGGCGCATGGTGGACCAGTTGAAATTGAAGCAGGGTTGACGCGCTATGATTTATTATTAACCCATCAAGCAGGCTTTGTACGGCGGGTAGGGGCTGCCGATTTAGCTCCGATTCTCAACAATAGCGCTGAGCTACGCTTGGTTGTGTTACATGCGTGTTATGCAGCAACCCAAGCGGCTTCAGCAGATGATGCGAGCTTAGAGCAGCAACGTGGCGTGGTTGAAGGTGTGGCATTAGGCTTGATTCGGCGGGGAATTTCGTTTGTGGTGGCGTTTCAAGGTGAAATTGGCCAAGATGCAGCGGTTATTTTTAGCAAAGTGCTCTATCAACAACTTGATAGTGGTGTTCCGCTCGAATTTGCCGTAACCCAAGCTCGTTTAGCGATTACGGCGCATATTCCTGCGGCTGTGGTCGATTGGAGCTTACCAGTTATTTATCGGGGCGCGATTATTAATGATGCCTACACCAACGATACGCGCTTGGGCGAGCGTAGCCAACGCCTGATAGAGCGACCGAAGGTGCTGCGTTGGTTTCAAATAAGCTGGATTGGCATAGCGGTGCTTGGGTTAAGCATCGCGATCGTTATTCCGTTCTACTATCCAAATGCGAGTTTGCTGCACATTGCGGAGAGTGCGTCAACCACAATCAATACGCTCAGTTGGCTTGGGCTAATTATTCCTACAATTTTGGCAATTTTTTATCGTCCCTATTTTCAGCCCACCTATATGGAACCTGCAACCAGCCGTTTTTTACGCACAACCAAATTTTTGGGCGCGTATTTTGGCTATGGGTTGAGTTATATTCTGCTGGTTGCAGCCTACAGTTTCATATTTATTATTTTTGGTCAATCAATCGGATTAAAGCCCTATAACTATCTGCTGATGCTGTTGCTCATAAGCTGCAACAGTATTGGATGCGCTCTTTTTATGCGCCGCTTTACCAGCAATCAATGGGCTTTAGGTATGTATGATTCGCCGCAAACCCAAACGATCAACCACATTATCATTTTCTGTATGACGCTTGTGTTTCTTGTGCTCGTTCCGGTCTTGTTTAATTATGCCCTCAAGCATCTGCAGTGGATGCTAGCAGTTCCATCCTTGGCGATGGTGATGTCACTGCTCAGTTTATTTATGGTTTTGAGCACGCGAGAAGACGATTAGCCATGCTTCTCGTAAAGCATGGCTAATCGATTTAGAGTTCGGCGCAGGTTAATACAATGCCTTGACTTAATTCTGCTGCAGGAATGGTTGTAAACTCAGCGGTGCCTTGCGCATTCGTGGTTTGGCTATAGCACTGCTTGCTGGTTTGGACGATGACCTGCCATTGTTTGGGTTGTGGTTCGCGTAATGTCACCTTGAATACAGGCAGGCTTTGGGTATCTATCAGTGCCACAACGAAAAATGGTTTGCCAGTAAATTCGGTTAATTGGCTATTGTACAGCGCAGTAGTAGCCATTGTTGGCAGCATGGGTTGAAGGTTAATCGTGGGCAGATGTAGCTCAAGCTGGCGTTTGGCTGCTTGCCACAGTTTCAACCACTTTTTCGGATCTTTCCGCTCGGCGGTTGGGTCTGGCTTGGTAAAAAATGTCCGCTGCTTTTGCAATTCAACCTGCTGGGACGCGTTAGCATACGCACGTAACATTTCCACAACCTCACCATACTCCACAGCACAATCGAGACAGAGATTAAGATGTTCAAACAAGACGGTAAACCTATGATTCTGATCAATATTAAGTTCATTAGCCTTTAACTGGGCTGCTTGTAGCAGAAGATCATGATAATTGGCACATCGCTCAGGCTTGGCAGTTAAGAGATTATATAACTGCTCTATACGCTCATGTGAGTTCTGATAATCTTGATAGCACATACTAGCCTCATTGAGTATAGACAGATAATAATACACGATCAAGCAATCTCCCAAGCGCGCTATGATTCCACCAAGACTTGCTCAAGCATCTGCGTAACGGAGGGATGCTCGCGCAATTTTTTGAGTGCCCGACTTTTGATCAAACGCACTTGTTCGGGTTTCATCGCCAATTCGGCTGCAATCACGCGCGGTGTCTCGTCGGAAAAGTAGCTGCGATAGATAATTTCAAACTCTAGCGGATTGGTCAAGCTTGCGTTGAGCACGTGCTGTAAGGCAGCTTCTGTTAATGCTCGCTCAACGTTCTGGATCGATTGATCAGTAGCGACATTGCTTCGGTCATAGTCATCATTAAGGCTCACGCTCTTTGGTTCTTTTGCCAAGGCCTTTGGGGCATTGCGCATACAGGCAAACGCATACGCCAAAAGATGTTGCGGCTGAATCTCGCCAAGTTTGCGAATCACAATCATGACAGCATCGGCTGCAAAATCTTCTAATTCGTCAGCTGAGTATTTTGATCGCCGTCCAGCTTGGATGCACGCTCGTTGGAGATCATAGGCTGCATCCTCAGCCTGCTGTTGTAGCCCAGAATAGAGCATTTCGTTATAGTGTGCTATCAGTCGCCGCCTGATAATTTTTGGGTCATCGATGGTTTCGGTCATGCACCATATACGCATTTGTTCAATGATGGCGCTGGCCTGAGGGGTGTATTGCCAGTGATACTCGTTGACAAGCTGTTGCCAGATTTCTGCTACGTGATCTTCAATTATTGACATAACTATCCCTCTATAAGATAAGTATTAGGGAAAACGATAAATTGATGATACGTTTTTAGAAAATCCGCCTCCTTCTTTTTGAGGAAGAAGATTAATCATTCGAAGCACCTTTAAAATCAAAATTTTGCCTAATACAGATCGAAACATAATTGTGCTGATTTTGTTTCAATCTGTATTAGGTTCCTATAGGTTAATGGCTCCTACCCCACCAAGCAATCAAAATGATCATTGCAATTATGATTAATAATCCTAATTTAATGGGGTCATCTTGATTTGAAGATGTTAGCGCTAGATAAGACATTGCAGCTAATCCAATCTTAGAGATTAATCCATACATGGATTCTCGCGGATTTAGTGGAGGCGGTTTTTTGATCATCAAAATTCCTCCTACAAGAGGATAATAATATAAATCTCTTTACTTCAGGCTAGAGATTTATATTATATGAATGGCAACATGATCGTAGATCGAAACATTGCCTTATCTTGATTTTTACATAATAACCCTCCTTTTAAGCTATCCTACTTAATGTAGATATAGCTTATTTGGATTTTAAGAACTTTTCCTTAAAAGTCAATGATTTTAATATAGTGATTTGGTTGGTTGGATTTGAGACTAATTTAGATACTTTGATCGTTGAAAGCAAAAGCATTTAGAATTCTTATCTACATCTATGATACGACTGGTGCGAGTTATTGCGACAGAATCGGTTGACAAACAAAGACAGAAATCCCCATATGGACGTGCTTAACCACCATCAACAAGAGAGCCTCCCAGGGTGAGTAGAGCATTTTCTAACCTGATCACAATTATCTATGTGCATTGGTATCAACCGACCACATACTATCCCAGTTGTCCCTAGACCAGCGCCAGCACTAACACCAAGTGAGTTTTAACAATTCTTTTGGCGATCGATGGTGTTCCATTTTCCAGTGAAACAGGCTTCTTAGATTTCTGTAGGCAACCCATAGGTATTTATTCCCAACCGCCTCACCAAAGCCAATTCAATTGCCATGACCAGCGGCTGTGTGACGTATTCGAACCACTGCGGCGCTCATGGGCGATGATCATGCATCCGCAGGCCATTTCGCTACAAAATCCATACTCATGTTTAGGTTATATAGAGCCAAAAAACCGCAGTGCCTTCTTTGGGATAGCCAAAATAGTGGGATTTGCGGCTGACGTAAACTCCACTATTTTGTCTGTAAATTGGTCATGCTCACTTGCTCGACGGGATTCCAGTAGCAAAAGCCCTCATGCTAGCTCATACCGATGAACGGGCTGCTGCGGACGAAATTCTTGACTAGGTTACCAATACTCATGAGCAGGCCAATAAAGAGTTCCTTGGAATACAACCGATAATCACATCTGGACGGCCAAACGCCACAATCAACGGCGTAATCCTACCCCATTTGATTACCTATTGGAATCAATCAGCAAACGGAGCAAAGGGGCATTTCATAAAACGCAAAATAAGGGACGACATGTCAAACACCTGTTGTCCGAAACGATTGAAGGAGTGGTGAACCGCATTGCAACAAAGGTGATCAATATGGCCTTGAAAGCAGTATTGCGAGCACGGTTTGAGATCGATGTCCTCACATTTACCATGGTCAAGGAATCCGAACTCACGTCAGGCGTATAATACGATTTCTGTATTATTTTTGTAATTATTAGCTTTTTTACTAGAAGTAGTCTCATAAATGCCGGAGAAGAATACGCATACATCCAAGCAGCATAAATCCATGGAAATTTTCGAGATAGAATTCGTACCGAACCACCAAACGGCGGAAGTTCTGTACCCACGCAAACAGGCGTTCAACCTTCCACCGGCGGGCAGAGCGACGTAATGCTCGGCCATCTTGGGTCGCTGGTGCGGTGCGGTTTCGCCGATGGGGCGCAATCATGGTGATCCCGTTTTCCGCCAAGACTTGATCAAGCGGATCGCTATCGTAGGCTTTATCGCCAATCAAGCGCTCTGGCAGACAATCCAAAAATCCAGCGTCGAGGGTCGCGGTGACAAGGCGCACTTCATGGGTTTGCGCCGTGGTCGTATGCACCGCAATCGGCAATCCATGAGCATCAGCAATGGCCATCACCTTCGTGCCTTTGCCGCGCTTCGTAAGACCAACGCCAGCGCCCCTTTTTTCGCCGGAACAAATGTCCCGTCGATAAAGGCTTCGGTCTGATCGATGCCATCATTATCGAACACCGGTAACGCGAGCTGGGTGACAACGGTCTGAAAGGTTCCCTCGGCAACCCAGCGTTGGAAT
This sequence comes from Herpetosiphon llansteffanensis, assembly GCF_003205875.1. Lineage (GTDB taxonomy): Bacteria > Chloroflexota > Chloroflexia > Chloroflexales > Herpetosiphonaceae > Herpetosiphon > Herpetosiphon llansteffanensis. Next base: position 3,297 of record NZ_PUBZ01000142.1, on the reverse strand, counting down.
CGGCGATGACAGGTTTGATAGGGGGGATAGTCGTCGGGTAAATCCTTCCAGCGTGCCCCAGTTTGTAAGACCCACAAGATGCCATTCAAGGCAGCGCGTGAATCAGCCCATGGTCGTCCGCGCCCATCGGCACGGCGTGGTAATGGGGGCAGAAAGGGGGCAATTGCAGCCCATTCGTCATCACTCAGATCGGTTGATACGGCCATTGCGCATCCTCCAGTCACACGGTCAGAAGGAGTATATCATTTATGAGACTACTTCTAATAATTAAATTCAATATTTATCCTAGGATGAATATTGATATTTTATTTCAACACATTGGTTGTATAATTTATTATTATTAATAATAATGTAACAATAAATAATACAACCAATGTGTTGAGTATATTTTTAAGCCCCATTTGATATTTTTCTGCATCTTCTTTCGAAATAGAAAATATTATACCATAGCGAACGATATTCCATACTGTCAATATTATCACAAAAACTAATAAGAAATCCAAAAAAAGTATTATATTTGAAGTATAATCTAAATTCGAGCCTAATAGGTCATAATTTTTTATTTTAAATAATAGATCAATCATAATTAAATTCCACAAAATTTATCCGCAAAATATTTGATTTATATACCTAATTTTATTATTATTACTTAAAATAATAAATAGTAAAAAAGAAGAATCTTTGAGTAATAATAAATAGGTAAAGCATACAATGGTAAATTGTAATCAAATATCGATTCCCTTTAGAGTACGATGGAGAAAAGGTTTTGCATGAAAAACCTGATCAACAATGCTGTATGCGGTCTCAATTAACAATCGGCAAATCCATTGTCCGCAAACCATTGATAAAATGCCCGATAGCTGCCACCTTTGAGAGGAAAGCCAAATCAATTATGACCACTTAGTTTGGATTGAGTTTGGCTTGGAGATGATGCTTGATAGTTATTATGACAACATTAAGACAGTCTGTTCAAGCAGAATAATGGTGTTTATTCAACTAGCAACACTAATCATATAAAGTATTACAAAGGCTCAAAATGGTAGTAATCACTACTATCGCCTGCTATAAAACAATCCTATATTCAGTATGGAAATTAGTAAAGATATCTATAGGCCTATAACCTGTCTTGATACCAGTGATGAATGATTGTTCATGCTGAACATATGAGCAGTAATTAATCGCATTCACTCAACATCATACATCTATACTAAACCTATGGGAGAAGCGATTCCTGACACATATTCATATTGTTGGACTTCGCGATGTCATATCATACACGCCAGCCGTCATTGACTATGTCTCAGTGCTTATTGGCATTACCGCATCATGATATTCAGATTAATACACTCTGTACCATCACGCTGGGTTGCGTTTATAGATCCGCATCGCGAACCGATACGACACCAGCATACTGCTGACACTCCACGCGAGAATAATCAACTTCGGGTTCTCTCAGGACTGCGCCATCAACAGCGCCCAGATAGCACCATTAAGGTTACGTGCTGATGGTCGGCAAAGGTGTAAACTGGCAACGGCATCGATACGATTAACACAAACGCTGCACTGCCAAACGGCACGCGGTGGATCGAACCGTCAACGGTACCAACCATATTGACCGATGGTATGGCAACGGCGGCATAATAATCCTAACCATACCACCGACCACAAGCCATTCTATGATTGCCGCCGATGGACGGAAACGCATGCTGAGCGCAACTACCAGAACGCCACCAACGCACTAAATCGATGCTTCGAATGCCGTGTGAATATGGACGCGAAGTACGCTGCGTGCGGTATCCAGTACCGCGACCATCCTGTGAAGTACGCATCGATGCAGCCTGTTACGAGCAACGCATCGCGCATGCGGGATATGACCTACGCGGCTGCTTGGTGCGGGTTTGCTGCTCACGCATGGTCAGCGATGAAGCGGTCAAGCACCACATTGAAGTCATCAGCAATGGCCTGCGGAAAGTGATGCGGTGCTGGAATGGTGACACGTGTTCCATCACCCAGCTGCGCAACCAGGCGTGTGAGTATTATTTGGACGGAAAACCGCATTTTCGAAATTTTTCACAAGCTTATTAATTTTTATCTACTCATATTCAAGCTGACGTTGCGTTGTTAACCGTCGATACCGTTGCTCAACAAGATTATCTAATGCGATTGTTGTTTGTATCAATGCCTCGACATCGCGCGGCCCAAAACAAACAATTGGATGGTGACTGATATATGATTTAATGTGCTCACGCGCACCAGAGGTAAACCCTGACATCGATATAAACAGCCCTCGGTAATGAGTGCGATGTGCTAATTTTCCATAAAAGTCGCGAATATCTTTTGCTTCAATGGGGTTTTTATGCCATTTACACTCAACCAAATAGTAGGCATGATTTTTCACAAGAACGAGATCGAGTTCTTCACCTCGTGTAATAACGTTTGATTCAAGGTTCCAGCCTTCGTGCTTCGCCAACTCAGTTATAATACGTTCTAGAGCTTTTCCTCGTTTTTGTGCTGAAAGGCTATGAGCGTCCAGATACATCTGACGTATATTCATTTTTGCTCGCCATTCAAGTACGGATCGACGCCCAACAGAGGTTATTAAAAATAATCCCCCTAATGCATGAGCCTCAATAAAGCCCATCACATCTAACATACGAAGATGGGTTACTAAATAATTGGTGTCCATACTGAGATCACGAGCAAGGTCTTCATAGAAATAGGGTGCATGTTTGCCATTGGTTTCATACTGCCACATCAGCCGATTAAGAATTTGTGTTCTTGCTTGTTGATGCTGCTCTATTTGAACACTATCAGCGAGTTTATTCTCCTCAACAAAGAGAACTCCAGCAGTATTCAATATGTATGCCCCACCGATAGCATACGCGCTTATGAGTTTCTGATCCTCTAATCCCTCAACCTCATCCCAGAATACTTCATCATCAATATTATTTTCCTCCCGAAAGGAATGAAGACTGAGAAACGTGGGATCATCAAAATAGCGTTCATACAATGCCTTTAATAAAGTATTTTGTATCGATGACATATCATTGCATCTCCGTAGAATTAGGATGAAGTATGTTTTTAGTATTTTAATTCTCTTCCCAGTCTTCTATGTCTGAATATTCTGGTCTTTCGCTTCCATAGATTTTCAACCCCGGTGATTCTTCCTCTGATGTGGTCCTGAACGTATAGACGAGTATGGTATCATACTGATACGGGAAAGGAATCCACCAATGACACGGCAAAAACCACGCACCTTTACGGCGGAATTTCGCCACATGGCCATTGATCTCGCGT
>NZ_PUBZ01000141.1 GCF_003205875.1 Herpetosiphon llansteffanensis | reverse complement strand
CCCCTGATCCCCAACCCCTATGCTCTATGTTCTTACTCGATGTTCTGGATAATCGTCTCGCGCATGGCCTTGCCGACTGCTTCCCAGCGATAACGTGACGCAATTTCGACACTGCGTGCGCCAAAACGCCGACAGCGCTCAGGATCGCCAACCAGCTTGATTAAGGCGGTCGCTAGCTGATCGACTGTGCCTGGCTCGACCAAATAGCCGTTGCCATCTTGCTCGATAAAGTCGGGCATGGCTCCAAGGTTGGTCGAAACCACCGGCAGCCAATAATTCATGGCCTCGATCGTCACGATGCCAAATGGCTCAAGCTTGGTGGGCATGCAAAAGACGGCGGCTCGTTGGTAATATTGTGGCAGTTGCTCAACCGGAATCCGCCCAATGACCTCAACTCCTGGCTGATTGGTTTGTGGCGTTGCGCCGATGATTGTCAGGGTTGCATTGGGATAAACCGCCCGCACTTGGGCGAAGGCTTGCAGCAATTCAGGGCCGCCTTTGCGCTCCCAATCTATCCCAACATAAACAATATTTTGGCTGGCATAGCGCGCTGGGTCTGGCGCTTCGCTGATGACTGGCGCATTGCTGCCAGCATAAACACAGCGCACTTTTTCTGGCTCGCAATGATAATCGTCGATCAACGAGCGCGAAACATGATTCGAGCGTGTAAAGACTATTTTGGCATTTTGATAAATTATTGGCTCTAATTTCATCCAATCTGGGTGATAGAGCGAGGCTGGATTAAAGCCCGGATATTGGCGATTTGCTAATAATGTGTGGTCGGTATAAACAAAATGGGGAATGTTCGGCACGCTGGCATCAAATAATGATTGCATCTGAAAACTGAATACATACTCATCATCGCGCAGCAAATCGGCAACTAAATGCTTGACAGCTTTGAAAATATAGCTGGTGATTAAAAAGGCATCTTTGGGGCCGCGCCGCCGCAAGGCCAAATCACCAGCATATTGACGCAACGTCCACCAGCCATTCAGCGCAACCAACGCAGGCTTGCGGCGAATGATAGGAATTAAATCGATCTCGCGCAGTTCATATTCGGGGAATTGAGCACGTAAGGTTTCGGCAGTTCGCACATTGGCCAACGGCCAGCGGCCCTTGCGAATAAAGGCAATTTTAGCAGCCACACACACCTCCAACACAGATCACGACCGACAGCAACTCATGGCTACTGTCGGTCTGAATTGGCGATTTTAATTTGAAAAAGTAACTATTGATTTGGATCAATCACGGTCACATTATAGGTGAAGCTCCGGGTTTGCGAGTTATTAACTAGCACATTGCCAATCGTGATCGTATAAGTCCTATCGGCTGCTGCTGGTGGCCAGTTTGAGCTATGGTTGGAACCCTGCGGAATCCAAACTATGGTGTTTTCGCCAAAGCCAGTAGCAACGGTTTCTTTGGTGACTGGAATAGTGGTGCTGCCTTGGCGCATGGTAATGGTTGCATTGGCAAAATTGCCATTATGCAAGGCGAACGACCAACGCCCAAACACCACTTGATAGGGCACAAAACCTTCTGGTGGCCAAGGCACATACTCGGTGCGGGTTGCAGGTCGCGCCGTGCCATAATCGCTCGTAATCACATACAAAGCGTTCGAGCCAGCGTAGCCGCTGCGGCTTGGCACATCGCCAGTGCCAATCGATTTGGTTTGGGGATAGATAATCCAGCGGCGGTGACCAGCTGAGCTATTGCCAGCCCCAGGATCGAGCATATAGCCGGTAATTGCGCCTGGCCCAAGTTGGCCTAGATATAAATTCGATTTACCAGCGGCATTCTTGCCAGTGGTGGTGTAACAAGCCCACGAGGTTGGCGGATTGTGGCTGAGGCTATTGTTGCGACTCATCATCAAGGCCGCTTGTTGAGCTTGGCTGTTGTAGCTCTCGTTAAGCGTGACGGCGGCTAGACCAGCCATTTTGCGAAAATAATTGACCCGCAGCAGAATTGCATCGCGATAGGCTTGGCTGGTTGTGCCAGCATTACAGGTGGCTTGATTGCCAGTCCAGCCATCGGCAACATTATTGCTGGGCAAGTAGAAATTGGTATAGAAATTGACCACCGATTGGCGATTGTGAATATCAAGCTCAGGGTTCGATGTGACGACTGGAAAATAGGTGGTGCTGCCACCAGTAATTGCTTGGGGTTCTTGGGCTGCAAGCGGGGCAACCATGCCCAACACCACCAAACTTGCAATAACCAAACCCAGCCAGCGCTTGCGCTGCTTGTATTGTGCCACTTGCATACCTGCCTCCATTGATTGATTCGTTAATTAATTTTGACAAAGATTTGGCATTTTGGCTATAGCCCATCTGCCCTAACGATTTGGGTCAATAATGGTGACTTGGTAGCTGAATGAGCGCGTTTGGCCGTTATGCACCACATTGCTCAGATTAACCGTGTAGGTAATGTCGGTAGTTGGAACTGGCCAAGTGACATAGCCCGTTACCTCCCAAACGATTGTATTATCGCCGCTGCCACTGCTGCGTGAAACAATCGTGGTGGCTTGCGGTTGATTGGCTTTTTGCATGGTCACAGTTGCATTGGCAAAATTGGCGTTGGGCAGGCTAAACGACCAGAGTTTGAAGGCATTTCTAAATGGCACAAAGCCTGCTGGTGGCCAAGCAATATACTCGGTGCGGGTGGCTGGGCGTGGGCCGGTGTTGCCAACAACCCACAAACTGTTAGCATCAATTGTGCCGTTTTGGCCATCAACATCGCCAGTGCCCATTCTGAGCGTCGGCGGGTATAGCAGCCAACGCCGATGGCCGACGCTTGGGGTTCCCGTATCATCCATATACAGCTCAATCGCGGTGGTTCCGTTGGCCGTAATGCCGCCAGCCAAATTGGATTTGCCAGCTGCTTCTTTGCCTTCGGCGGTATAGCACAGCCATGTGCTTGGCGGATTATGGTTGAGGGTGCGATTGCGGCTCATCATTAAGGCTGCTTGCTGTGCTTTGGCATTCAACACCGGATCAAAGCTAACAGTACCCATGCCTGCTAAAAGCCGATAATAATTAACGCGGGCTAGAACATTCTCGCGGAAGGCTTGGTTGGTCGTGCCGGGCGTACAGGTGCTGGCATTGCCTGTCCAGCCTGTAGGCATGCCAACTTTATAATAATTGGTATAAAAATTAACCACCGATTGGCGATTGTGAATATCAAGCAGCGGGTTAGCCATGACGGCTGGCAGATAGTTCATGCTACCGCCAGCTACCGCAGCTGGAGTTTGCCCAGCAACCGATCCAACCAAGCCAAACATCAAGGCACTAATAATCAACCAGCGCCGTTTTGAGCCTAACCAATACCAAATACCCTGCATACACACTCCTGAAGAATAAACAATGATGCAGGGTACTATCACAGAGCTAGGTCGAATTGGCTATAGCTCTTTAGAACTAGTTTTACGAATGTTTAATAAAATCGTGCCATTCCTCGCGCAAAATGCCAAAGCCTAAGCCATCGTAATACTGGCCATCGACGATGCGCGCTTTGCGAAAACACGCTTCTTGGCGAAAACCAAGCGCGGTTGCTAATTTGGCCATGCGCTGGTTGCCCGACCATGTGCGCAAATCAAGCCGCACCAGCTCTGGGCGTTGGGTAAATTGATAATCGATCCATAATTTAAAGGCTTCGCGGCCAATTCCACGTTGCCACCAAGCCGGATCGTAAATTGCAATTCCCAAGCAGAGCCAATTGGTTTCGATGCTTTCCCAGTAGCTGGTGACTGTGCCCAATAACTGGTTTGTTGCAGGGTCTGCAATAACTAAATTCATGCGGGGAGTTGGCCATTCGGCGGCCTCAATCGCAGCCTGTTTTTTAGCTACCAGCGCGGGAATCTCGGCTACGGTCGGGCCTGGATAATATGGGCCATCCCAGCGTTGCCACTCGTGTTCAGGCCGCAGCCAATCGCCCCAAAGCGCCAAATCATTCGGCTGCCAATCGCGCAAAATACAGCGTTGCCCTTCAATCTGCATGCAAACTCCTCATAATATTGGCTGATCAATAGTAAGCCCTAGATAATCGCACAATTTAATGTGAACAATAAATAGCGTGGTAGCTCAATAGCTGATTCAGCAATCAGCGAGCGTAAATATGGAGTAATCCAAAATATTGAAAGTTCTAAGATTTATTCATTTTTGGGTGAATTGATAGGATTTATAATGATCACCACCCCTCCGCCCCGCCTCAAGGCGGGGAACGCAGGAGGTTTTCATCCCCCTGCACCCCCTAAAGGACATTTTGTGGATTGTATGTCCATTTGAGCGATATGCAAAATCCTTCTGTTAAAGCATCAGGAAATAAAAATAATTGAACAAATGTTCTGATTTTGTTATGATAGACAGCTATAAGCCAATTAGATAGAGGAGTAACTATGGGCGCATCAGGTTGGAGCTATTTTGTCCCGTATCAAGCCGATGTACAAGCAGCGTTTGAGCAATTGCAAGCGGAGGTATTGAAGAGTGGCGATTTCAGTAAGGGCCGTGCATGGTGGGAAGGTATGGATTTAGAGGATTATGCATCGCCTGAGGAGCTTAGTCCCGACAATATTGAAGATTATCGCCAAGAGCTTGAGGCGTTGCAAAGCCAAACCTACCCAACCACAATCGAGCAATGGCGCAAGTGGAATGAGCCTGATGGCACGCATTCAATCCTCGATATTGAGCGCGTTGTTGAGAAAATTAGCCCATTACCACGCTGGTCAAGCAATCAAGCTGACCCAGAGGCATGGAGTCAAGCCTTTTCAGAACAGGTTGCGGTGATCGCCCCGATGCCTGACGACTTGCAACGCGAAATTTTTGGCACAACCCGCCCGACCAAAGCCCAAATTATTGCTCAAGAGTCGGCTATTTCCGACCACTACGACAGTGATCAAGGCTTTATCATTACTGCCTACGAAAATGATCAGCCGCATGAATTGTGTTTTATTGGCTATTCCGGCGATTAGGCGTATTTGGAATAAAAAAGCTCTTGCATGGTGCAAGAGCTTTGTAGGTTAGATTTACTGGTACCATGTCCCCTCTCCCGTGCGCGGGCGAGGGGCTTTAACCCGCTCGTTCTGCGCAATGCGTCGGGGGAAACACTGGTGCTCCCCTCGCCCGCGTGCAGTGGGAGAGGGGCTGGGAGTGAGGGCATGCTCCTCGTTGCCAATCCAATGAACCAATATAGCGAAACTATTGAATTAGGCTTGTAACAGTTCAATCAACTCGGCATGCACCGCGCCGTTGGTCGCTACCAAGCGATCAATCCATGGATTCCATTCTGCGCCAGTCCATGTGCTCAGTTTGCCGCCAGCTTCGCTCAAAATAACCGCTGCTGCTGCTGTATCCCACGGCTTGAGGCCAAGCTCCCAGTGGCCTTCGCTGCGTCCAGCCGCCACGTAGCAAATATCTAAAGCTGCTGCCCCGCCGCGCCGAATTGCTTGGGCTTTGAGCACGATGCGGCTAAATTCAGCAATGTTGTTATCAGGATTGCTACGGATTGTGTAGGGAAAGCCGGTACTGAGCAAGGCTGCATCGATTGTGTTGGTGCTGGTGACATGCAATGGCTGATCGTTGAGCCATGCGCCAACGCCGCGCTCGCCGACAAAACATTCATCGCGCCATGGGTCGTAAACAACGCCAATTGTTGGCTGATTGTTGTGCAACAAGGCGATTGAAACCGCGAAGAAGGGAAATCCATGAGCATAATTGGTTGTGCCATCAAGCGGATCAATCACCCAGCAATATTCGGCGCTGCGACCATCGTCGCCTGATTCTTCGGCCACAATCCGATGCTCGGGGAATTGCTCGTGAATTGTGCTGACAATCAATTTTTCGCTGGCCAAATCGATATTAGTCACCAGATCAATTGTGGCACTTTTATGTTGAATCTGACGCTCATTGCGTAATCCATCGCGCAGAATTTGGCCTGCTGCTTTGGCAATGGCAATCGCATGACTTCGCATTTGTGGTATCCTTTGGGCTATGAAAAATCCATGCTCTCGTCGTTGGCGACAGCGACTCAATTGTACCATCGCTCTGCTTGCAAGCCCATGGCTGTTGATCGGCTGTGGCAATGTTGATCAACGTTTATCAACTAACCCACCATTTGTTACTATTCAGGAGCCAGTCATGACCAGTGAGCCTGAATCTATCAACGCCCAAACTGTGATCAGCTTGCATCAGACCCAATTTGCCGCTTCTAGCGAGCAAATTAAGGTGCTGGTTGATGAAGCCGTCACGTGGCCTGCGAGCAATCTTGGTTGTGCCGATAATGGCGGTATGGGCAAAGCGGTGCTGACTGGCGGTTTTCGCGTGGTGTTGGAGGTTAATGGAGAGCAATTTGCCTACCATTCAGGTCTTGATCGTCAATTCTTTTTATGCAATACTCCTGAGTAGCGCCCCATGCGGATTCTATTTCTCACGCCATATCCTGCCTACCCCGCCAATAGTGGCGGCACTCAACGTATGTTTCAGTTGCTGCGCGAGCTAAGCAGCCAGCATGAATTATGGTGTTTAAGCCTCTCGCCAAGCCATCAGGCCAGCGCTGCCGCCCAACCACTCAATCAATATTGCCACTTAACCCTAATTCCTGCGCCGCAACGCAGCCTTGCGCAACGCGCTTGGACAACTCTCACCTCACCATTGCCCGATATGGCCTTGCGCGCTCCTTCGGCGATGTTTCGCGCGGCCTTGGCCAGTTTGCTCAATACCAATCGCTTCGATTTGGTGCAAGCTGAAAGCATCGAGATGGCGCAATATGCCTTGCAAGCGCAACGCTGGGGCGTGCCCGCAACCCTCGATCAATGGAATGCTGAATATCTGCTGCAACAACGCGCTGCCCAAACCGACCGTCAACAGCCTAAACGCTGGCATGCAGCGCTCTATTCGGCGATTCAATGGCGCAAATTGGCCCGCTACGAACGGCTTGTTTGCAACCAGCTTGATCAAACCTATGTGGTTTCGCCAGAAGATCGCGCGATGCTGCAAAAAATTGGCGTTACCAAGCAACTCCATGTTGTGCCGAATGGCGTTGATAGCCAGCAATTTAGCCCAAGCCAGCCCCGCGAGTTCGATCCCAATACGCTGCTTTTTACGGGCAGCTTAGATTTTCGGCCAAACGTCGATGCGTTGCGCTGGTTTGTACAAGAGGTGTTGCCATTAATTCGCGCTGAACGGCCTGCGAGCAAGTTGTTAATTGTTGGGCGAGCACCAACTGCGGCGGTGCTGCAATTAGCTCAGCCTGGCGTGATCGACATTATGCCAAATGTGCCAAGTGTGCAGCCCTATTTCAACCAAGCGGCAGTGTTTGTGCTGCCAATGCGCATGGGCGGCGGCGTGCGGCTCAAATTGCTCGAAGCCCTGGCCACCGAAACTCCCCTCGTTTCCACCACCATGGGCGCTGATGGCGTAACTGGCCTCGTGCCAAATCAGCATTGTTTGCTGGCCGATACGCCTCACGCATTTGCCCAAGCAACCCTCAAATTGCTCCACGATCGCCAATTGGCTCAAAGCCTCGCCACTGCTGCGCGTAGCTTTGTGGCCGCCAACTACGATTGGCAGGCGATTACTGGGCGCTTACAACAGGCGTGGGGCGAAATAAGTCATGGGTAAGACTCACTAAAAGAACTATAGACTGTTAGGAAACAAGCCCCTATACTCTGTCGTTGTGTTCCATCCTGATCTGGGGAGGACGTATGGACTCGCACCACGCCAGCGAACAGCCGACTGTAGCCCCACATCCTAATCCTGATCGCCATGAATATGAATATGCCGCCGACGCTGTTCAGCCCGTCGTTGATCGTGATGGGTTGCTTGAACAGATTGCATCAATTTTAGGCCAAAACTTGCCGTTGGATATGCTCTATCGCCAGCTTGTAACGGCGCTTGCTGAGCGCTTCGCTAATAGCTTCATTTGCATTTATGCAGCTCACACCGATATGCTCAAATTGCAATGCCAACATGGTTTTGGGCATAATCCTGAACAATTGAGCTTTCAACAGGGGATTGTTGGGCGTTGTGCTCGCACCAAACAAGCCTATTTGGTGGCCTATGTTGATCAAGATCCCGATTTTATTCGCAGCCATCCGCATATCCAATCGTCGATCTGCGTGCCACTGCTCGCTGGGCAGCAATTATTGGGCGTTTTGATGATCGAGAGCATCGTCGATACCTTTAATCAAGCAGATGCTGCACTATTGATCAATGTGTGTCGCCAGGTAAGCAATGCGCTGGGCCAAGCGGCCCTGTGGCGGCCCAACAGCCTGATTGATCAACATTATCGGGCCATGCTCGATGCCATGCCCGATGGCATTGTGGTGCAACAAGCAGGCCGCATTGTCTATAGCAACGCGATTGGCATTGCCTTGCTTGGCTTTGAAAGTTGCTATCAAATTCTTGGTAGCGATCTCGCGCGTATGCTCGAACAAAACTCAAATACCATTCAAAAACTGTTTGATCAAGCGCTGGCAACCAAGCAGCCGCTGAGCCATGAATTGCGCTACGATCCAACCAGAAGCTCGGAAATCCCCCTAAGGTTGACAATTATTCCCATAACTTTTGCTGGTAACTCAGCGGTACAGATAGTAATTCGCGATCATACGGCCATCCAACAACGTGAAGCTGCCCAACAACTTGCCAACGAACGCGAAAAACGCAAAAGTCTTGGCCTGCTCGCCGGCGGAATTGCCCACGATTTCAATAATATTTTGATGGGCATTCGGGGCAATGTTAGCCTAGGATTGCTCGATCTCATTCCAACCCACCCAATTTATCAGCAACTGCAAGAGATCGAAGCCCTCGCAATTCGTGCTACAGAGCTAACCCAGCAGATTGTCGCCTACACCGGAAGCAGCCTTTTTGTCAGTAGTCCTGTCGATTTGAATGCGCAAGTGCGTGAGCTAACCCCGACGTTTAGTGAGCAGGCGCATCCAACGACCAACATAACCTATGAGCTTGATGATCAATTGGGGCTACTCAAGGGTGATGTTAATCAACTGAACCAAATCATTCTGAGTATCTTCAAAAACAGTCTTGAATCGATCGACCATCGGTTTGGCGCAATTCAAATTACCAGCAAGCTCCAAACCTATGCTCAAGCTCCGCATACCGCTACTGGCTTGCCCAAACTTACCGCAGGCAGCTATATCACCCTGAGTATTCGTGATAACGGTGTTGGCATGGATGCCCACACCCAAGGGCTGATGTTTGATCCCTATTTCAGCACAAAATTTGCCGGACGCGGGCTTGGCTTAGCCGCAGTCTTAGGCATGGTACGCGCTCATCATGGCTCGATTGCCGTGTGGAGCCAACCCCAAATGGGAACGGAGGTCACGGTGTTATTACCACCACATTCGATTTTACAGCCAACCCCAGCAGCAACGAACGATGTTGTTCAATCAGTGCACAATCTGGTGATGCTGATCGATGATGAACCAGCAGTACGGATGGTTACTGAGCGCATGCTGCAACGTTTAGGCCTAACTGTGCGCGGATTTGGTGATGGCCAGAGTGCAATTAAGGCCTTTCGCGAGCAAGCCAACGAATATCAGTTGGTTTTGCTCGATCTGACGATGCCCCACTTTAATGGCATCGATACAGCCCGTGGTTTGCGGGCGATTCGCAACGATGTGCCGATTGTGTTGATGAGTGGCTATAGCGTCGATTTGATGCTTGATCCGTTGCTGAATGACGGTTTGGCTGGCTTTTTGCAAAAACCATTTACACTCAGCGATTTGCAACGCACCATCAATAGTGTTTCGGCAACCAAAAGCCGCCATTAGCCAAAACTACCCAACTTCAGCTTGAAATTTGCCGCACGCTGATCAGCACCGCAGGCTTGATCGGCGTGTCTGCATGCATTTGATGTATACTCATTTTAAAATCCTTGTGTTGATTGAGGAATCCACATGCAGCTTAAAGTTCAGATTGTCAATGCTTTTATTGATGGCGCTAGCGGCGGAAATCCAGCAGGGGTAGTGTTGCAAGCCGATGGTTTGACGACCGAACAGAAATTGGCTGTTGCGCAGCAGGTTGGCTTATCGGAAACGGCCTTTGTCAGCGCATCGGATGTTGCCACAATTAAGCTTGAATTTTTTACCCCAACCCGCCAAATTGCCCATTGCGGCCACGCCACAATCGCCACATTTAGCCTTTTGCGTCAGCTCAATCACGTGCCTGCGGGCCAGCTTTCCAAAGAAACCATCGATGGGCTGCGCGAGATTATTGTGGCTGATGATCAGGCCTTTATGCAGCAACTTGCGCCGCGCTATCAACAATTTGAGCTAAGCGACCCGATCGCCCAACAAGCCTTGGAATCGCTCAATCTCGGCAGCGATGCGTTGTTGAGCGGGAGTTTGCCAACCTTGGTCAACACCGGCAATAGCTTTTTAATTATTGGGCTGGCGAGCGAGCAAACCCTGGCCGAATTGCAACCAAATTTTGCGCAAATCCAGCAAATTAGCGAGCAACTCGATTTGATTGGCTATTATGTGTTTACGCCAGCGACCAAACAGCAAGGCCGTTCTGCTGGCACGCGTATGTTCGCGCCGCGCTATGGCATTCGCGAGGAAGCTGGCACGGGCATGGCTGCTGGCCCGCTGGCCTGTTATTTGTACGATAAATTGGGTTTGCAGCAAACTAGCTTTTTAATCGAGCAAGGTTGGCTGATGCAACCAGCCTCGCCAAGCGTGATCGAAGTTCAACTTAAATTGGCCGATGGGGCAATTCAGAGTTTGCTAGCTGGTGGCCGCGCCAAAGTTATGCAAACGCTGGAGGTTGAGCTCTAAAAAATTACCCAAGCAAATCTTTAAGTAATGCCTGTTGTTCTTCATAGAGAGCAATAGCTTGACGAATTAATGCATCAGCATAGCCTTGCAAAATCTGATTAAATAAAATCAGTAGCAAAACTATGGTAACGCTTATGCTGATTAATGGATGTACCGTTGAGGCTACAACTGGCCCAAGTGTTACGATGGTAGTAATGATAATTAATGGCGAGGCAGTTTTAGTTCCTACGATTGATGCTTCTAACGCGGTAATATCCTTAAGCGTTGCTAGTTGATATGGTTGAATGCGTGCTTGTTGAAGTTGTTTGATGATTAAAAAGAGAATTTGAGCTTTTTTATCAGTAAAAGATAGAGTTTCAGAAAAGTTAAATAATGCCAATAATCCGAATAAAATAATACTTGATGCTAGAATTTTGACTGTTATTGGATATTCCATTGGTATACTAACTATCAGTATAAAAATAAATAAACCTACGCTTATTAATACATTATTAAGTATGTATTTGCGCATTATCATGCGACTAACTGATGTGTAAATATTCTTAGTAGCAAAGCCTTCAATTCGTTTTCGAATATATTTATCTGTTATATCTTTCATTTTAATACCTAAGCTATATTTAAATATCACAAAAAGACTATATTTTGGTATTATCACACCAATGGTAACGCACTGGTTTGTTGATTTTTACAACGTAGCCAGCCTCAATTGCGCGTTTAAGCCATTCGCTCACTTGAGGCTTCGTTAATTGTAGGTTTTCCATTATTTGTTCAATCGATAACGGATTTTTAGCTGTTTGCTTAAGATAATCAAGAAAGAGCTGATAGAAATTAATTGTTATTGGCTGCTCGATGCTTGTTGGTTTGGCTCCTACAGCCTCTGGGTTGGATTCAGCAGGAACTAGATCAAATAAACTCAGCGGAGTTGCTTCAATGCGTGCTGGTTGATTGATTAATTGATGCAAATCGGTGATTGGCTCGGCTAAGGTTTGTGCTCCTTGGTTGAGCAACGCACTATTTCCACTACTTGCCGCTGAATTTGGCTTGACCCAAAGTGGAACCCATTCAGCTTTAAGATTTTCGATTGCGCCATGCCAAGTTCCACCTTTATTGAGCGTGCTATTGACCACAATTGCTGCATCGGCCAAACAATAGATATATTTGTTGCGCCCCATTGCGTTGCCCACATCAAAGCCAGCTTCTGGATTAAACGGCGAGACCAAAACCAATTGCTGCTGTTGTAGTGCTTGGCGATTGCTTGCAGCTAAGGCTGTTTTGAACAAACTATCGGCTAAAATACCAACTGCTTGGCCATTTGCTGCCAATGCTGCCTGCATCACCGTTTGATCAACTCCGCGTGCGCCGCCAGAAACGACAATTGCGCCGTGGTTGGCGAGGGTTGTGCCAAGCTCGGCAGTCCATGCAAGCTCGGCTGTGGTGCTATGCCGCGCACCAACGACGGCAATGCCTCCAGCATTTAATAGCTCGCCATTGCCACAACCAAAGAGCACTGGTGGCGCAAGCTGCTTGAGCCGTTGTTTTAACTGCTGCGGATAGCGCTGATCAGAGCGAATGATGACCCAAATTCCTGCCCGTTGCCATTTCTCCAAGGCAAAACCAAGGACTGCCGCGCGATCAAGCAGCCGTTGAATTCGCTCAAGGCTGATCGTTGGATCGCTCCATTCGCTCAAAAGCTGTGGTAATTGATGGCTTAGCAGCTGTTCTGGCTGAAATTGTTGGCTGCGTAACCATGCTGCAAAGCGACCCCACTCGCTGGTGGTTAACGGCTTCACCTCGGTTTGCTTGCCTAAATGGGTGGTTAGCAGCAGAATCGCATGCGTTTGGGCGTTAATGTTCATTCGTCGTCATCACTTGCTGTCGAGGCCAAGGCACAGGGATAGACTGCGGTCGCCCCAGCTTCTTTTAATAATTTGGCAACGATGGTTAATGTCCAGCGTGAATCAACAATATCATCAATTAATAAGACTGGCTCAGCCTGCCACTCGGCAATCTTAAAGGCCTTAAGCACATTCATTTGTTGATGAAACGCATTGTGCTGTGATTTCTGTGGCTCATTATTGCGGATTTTGACAACCGCTGCAAGCCATGGTATGCCTAGTTTTTGGGCTACCCGTCGGGCAAAATCCTCAACTAAATGGGGATTTCTGGTCGAAGGAATCGAGGCAACCCATGTTGGACAAGGCTGTGGTTGCCAACGCTGTTGAATCATTTCGACGAGGGCAGCAACTAAATCATCGCGAAAATGACCGCGCTTTTTATCGTGGCTGACCATTGCGCCCCACCCAGCATGGCCCCAGCGAGCCAAAACCCGACCTGGTTCTGCTCGCACAGGTTCAGCGAGGCTCGCCAGTTGCCGGTATGCCCGTGGAATATTGGGGGCAGCAATTTTTCTTGGTTCTAATACTTGTTCCGAGTGCCTGAGAAAGCGTGCTGCTTGGTTGATTAAAGTGGCTGTTGGCTGATTGTCGAATACGCTGCCGCGACAGTTGGCACAACGCCCACAATCGCTACTATGCAGGTCATCAAGGGCTTCAGCTAAATAGCGCATCAGGCAGTTTGGCGTATCAACATAGGCTTGAATTGCTTGCCATTCTTGGCTGCGCCGCTGATTCAAGCCCGCGATTTTGGCATGATCAAGCTGATAGTTGCTGGCATTGATGGTTGCATACCATTTTTTTTGATTGTAGATAACTGGTGGTTTGGCTTCGACCGACAAAAATTTGAGCGCATGCTCCAGTTTGGCTCGACGCGCATTAATTTTCTCAAGAATAGCATTCAGTTTTACGCCATCATGCCGATTGATTTCGTGCAAAACTGCCTCAATGATCGTTTGGCTCGGAAAAGCCTCACGCCGAAAATAGTCGTGAATTGCTGCATCTTCTTCGCCAGCGAGCAAAATACCATAGGCTTGTTCGATTGCGCGGCCCGTCCGCCCAACTTGCTGATAGTAGGCAATAATCGAGCTTGGCGCTTGATAATGAATCACAAATCCTAAATCTGGTTTATCGTAGCCCATGCCGAGCGCACTAGTCGCGACCAAAACTTTGATTTGATTTTGCGATAAGCGCTGTTCAATTTCAGTGCGCGTTTCCGCATTCAAGCCAGCGTGATAGGCACAAGCGCTAATCGCCTGTTGGTTAAGCCAAGTAGCCACTTGTTCTGTATCGGCATGGGTTAAGGTATAGATAATGCCTGTGCCTGGTAATTGAGGTATATAGTGGGCCAGCCACGCCAAACGACTCGCAGCATCAGCCAAGCGAACTGTTTGCAAATGTAGGCTTTCGCGCATCAAAGGGCCACGTTCAACGGCAAAAGTACCCAAATGCTGGCGAATATCATCAATTACCCGCTGGTTGGCTGTAGCAGTCGTGGCTAAAATCGGCAAGTTTTTGGGCATTACTTGCAGGGTCTGAATAATGCGGCGATAGTCGGGGCGAAAATCATGACCCCAATCGGAAATACAATGCGCCTCATCAATGACCAACAAGCCAATTTGCTGGCTGATTGGCAACAGCACCTCTTCCATAAAGGCTTCATTGGCAAAACGTTCTGGCGCAATCAGCAATACATCAACCTGATTTTGTAGCACACGGGCCTTTATCACGGCCCAATCGTCGGTATTGCTCGCATTAATACTGACGGCAGTTAAGCCAAAGCGTTGCGCGGCTGCAATTTGATTATTGATTAATGCTAACAATGGCGAAATAATCAGGGTCATTTTGCCCCGTTGCAGGCGGATATGCTGAGCTGCAATAAAATAAACCCAACTTTTGCCCCAGCCTGTGCGCTGCACCACGAGCAGTTGTTGCTGCTCATTAATCAGGCGATCAATTGCCGACCATTGACCATCGCGGAAGTTGGCGCGAGGGTTATTTAATGATCGTCGTAGTTGCTCAAGGGCTTGATCGTAACTCAACTCCGCAGTAATTTGCATGAACAGCGCTCCAATCTCAAGTGATAACAATTCGTTGCAGCGATATTAGTATACAAGAGATTGCAGCGGCTAGTTAATTGGTTTTGGTTTAGAACGTGGCAGTTTGCAGCACATTAATCAGCTCGTCGATACTTTGTTGTGCGCCAGTGTGTTTGAGGCTTTCAAATTGTTCGCTGCCAAGGGTTGTAGTTAGTGCGGTTTCGATCATGGTTTGTTGGCGCTCGTCGTACCAAACCGGCTTTGCTTGTAGTTCTGCAAATACGGCGCTGGCATAGCCCCATGCCAGCGCCGCCGCTTCCGCCAATCCAGCCTTAAGCAACATTTCGCTGGCAGTTTTGGCTCCTGCCACAATGCCACTTTTTGATTGAGCCGTTTTACGCACAACTAAGGCTTCAACCAAACACTCGCGCGCGCGCTCAAAGCGGCCTTGGCCACCCAAACAGGCAGCTAAGTTGGTCAGAAAATAGCCTAAGCCGTTGTAATCGCGATGAGCGCGGCAAAGCGCCAAGCCTTCTTCGAGCAATGGCTCGGCCTCAGCATAGCGTTCTTCGAGAATTTCGATCAGGCCAAGGTTGCTCAGCGGCAGAATCAGATTAAACGGATTATTGGTTGGGCGAAAAAGGGCTAAAACTTCAGCATAGATTTGGCGCGCTGCCGCTAAATTGCCACGATCAATTTCGATCAAACCCAGATTGTTGAGCGTTATGCCGATCATTGGCTGATCATCAAGCGCCCGATAGAGCGCTAAAGTTTGCTCAAAATAGGCGCTAGCTTGTTCATAGAGGCCTTGTTCGTAGGCCACCAAGCCCAAGGTGTTGAGCAAGCGGGCGGTTTCGTGCTGATTGCTTGATTGAATTGCCAAGGCTGATTCGAGGTAGGCATTGGCTTCACGATAACTACTTTGGACCCAAGCGATGGCCCCGACTGAACCTAGCGCGGTGCGCACAGTTGCTGGCTCGGCTTTGGCTTGCTGCTCCAAGGCTGTGCTAATCCAGCGGCGGCCTTCGGTTAAGTAGCCTTGGCGAATCCAAAAGCGCAGCAAATTGCTGCTTAGTTGCAAGGCAAGATTGGCTTGGTTGTGGCTCAAAGCCCATTGCAGCGCCGCGCGAATGTTGTGAATCTCGCTGAGCAGCCGATTTGTCCAGAATTCGTTGTTGGGGCCACCTAACTCTTCTTTGGCGCTCGCGCTCAAATCGCGGTAGTAGGTTGCGTGATAGAGCTCGATTTGCTGGGCCTCTTTGCGTTTGCGCAAGCGCTGATGGGCATATTCCCGCACTGCATCGAGCATAATGTAGCGTGGCTGTTGGCCAGGCATTGTTTCTTGCAACAGCAAATGTTTTTGCTGCAAACTGGCAAGCCCCGCATCAACCGCAGTGGGGAATTCGCCAGCAGTTTGGTAAAGCGCCATCACCGCATCGCTGGAACAACCGCCATTAAAGGCTCCCATGCGCGTAAACAAGGTTTGTTGGGGCGCTGATAAACGGCTAAAGCACCAATCGAGCACTGGATAGAGCACGTGATGTCTGCTTGGTTTGGCAATCGTTGCGCCGCGCCCTAGAGCCAAATAATTGCGTACCAAAAGCAATAAATCGCTTGGCGAGAGCGCTGAGCTATGAGCAGCAATCAATTCAATCGCCAAGGGCAAGCCATGCAGCAGCCGACAAATTTCGACCACAGCTTTGGCTTGGGTATCGCTCAACACAAAGCGCGGCTGAATCGCTTGCATGCGATCAACAAATAAACCAATCGCTGAATATTCCAATAATTCACTTGCAGATAGATTTGCTTGGTCGGGCACTTCCAGCGGCGGCACGTTGAACGCATATTCATTCGCCAAGCCCAAGGCCACTTGGCTAGTTACCATAAATTGCGCCTGATCGGTGCCTTCGATCAAGAGATTGAGATCGTTGGCTGCGCGTTTAACCTGCTCGAAATTATCCAGAATCAACAACACCCGCTTGCCATGCAAAAAATGTATCAAACTTGCAAGCAACGATTGATTGGCAGTTTCATGCACGCCCAAGGCGTGAGCAATTGTTGGCAGCACAAACACCGCATCATCAACTGGCGCAAGATTGATAAAGTAGCAGCCATCAACAAAACTATCGCGAATAGTTTCGGCAGCTTCAAGCCCAAGCCGGGTTTTACCAGTGCCACTGGCCCCAATTAAGCTGACCAAGCGCTGGGCTTGCTGTTGAAACAAGTCAGCGAGGGCAGCAACGACACGGCTGCGGCCAATTAAGCTGGTCGAATACTGGGGGAGATGCTGCATGATGAACTCCAGTATGCTAGTTTGGGGTTTTCGCGCAGGGTGGAATTGGTCGTTGGGCTGATCAAGGCTGCGACGGTTGAGTGTTTAATTATAGCGCGAGAATCGCCAAAATCCATGGCGATTTTTGTGGTTGGCAATGGTTGCTGAGCTAGAAGGGAGAATCAGATGGGGTCTGATGCAGAAGTACATCTTTTTGATTATCAGGTTTATCGCGCATTGGTTGTGCCTACCATGTAAACGTTTATCAAAACGGGTGTTGCTGCGCCATGGCTTGGCGCGATTATTCAGGGCAGCGATAACGTCATGCTGCCTGCCTACCGTGAGCAATATGCCGCTAAATTTCTGCATGGCGCTGATTTTCGCGCACATTGCAGCTATCTTGACCACGATTGGGCTTGGAATGGTCAACATCAAAGCACTAAAGCATGGTTTGTAGAATGGAAAGAGCGTGCTTGTCGTTCAAGCAACTGTATTGAGATCAATCAATGTTCACTGCATATCCTGCAAAATGGGCATTTAGCCGATGATCTTTCATTTTTATTCAATGAGGTTGTTGATCTGCTCTGTTTGGGGCCAAGCATGTTTGTTGGGCGAACCGTTACTGTGCGCTTTTATCAGGTTTGGTTGGAGCAACAAGGCATGGAGCCTGCACATCCAGCCTATCAATTATTGAATCGTTTGGGCCAACGGGGTTGGGTTATTGGCTTTGGCTGGGCTGGCTCAGCAGAAGGGATTCATGGCTGGCTTGATCCAGCAGAAACCGCAAGTTTGGCCTACCATTTATCAAAACTTGAGTTACCAACCATCCAGCCAACGCTAGAAGGTATGCAGCAAGCCCTCAGAACATTTTGGAATCAAGATTTACGTGAAGAATATTTTCCGAATGTGGCGTTTGAAGCGTTGGGCTTGGCCTTTATGCGGAATTTGGCACTTTTAGCAAGGCAACGCCAACAAGGCTTGTTGTGGCAAAATAGCTAAAAACATCGGGCGGGTGCTATCAGTCGATTGCACCCGCCCGTGTTTGCTGTGTGGAGAGGTCTGGCATAAGAGAAACCGTGCAGCCTGCAAAAAAGATACGGCTCGCAATCCAGATTCTCGAAAGATCACCCCTTGGGGTGATAAAATTGGGCTAACCTGTGGATTTTAAGGGCGTGCCCCCAAGGTTACTTCGACTGTTTGCTCTTGCTCACCCCGAATAATCGTTAAATTAACTTTGTCGCCAACCCGCGAATCGTTGATATGGGCAATCAGATCGTCGCTTGAGCGAATGCGTTCGCCATTGAAGGCGGTCACAATATCGCTGTCAATAATCAATTCAGCGCCTTCAACTTGGATGCTGTTGGTGCCCAAGCGAATACCTGCCTGGTCGGCTGGGCCATCGACAACAACATTGGTTACGAGCGCGCCTTGGCTAACTGGCAATTTCAATTCTTCAGCCAATTGCGAGCTGATCGTGAGCATGCTTACGCCCAAATAGGCCGAATCGTGCTTGCCAGTTTTAATCAGATCTTCCACAATAATTTTGACCGTATTTGCAGGCACGGCGTAGCCAACACCAGCAAAGGATGGTGCCGCCGTCGGATCGCTGACCCGAATCGCGGTGTTGATGCCAATCACTTCGCCGTTGCTATTGAGTAAAGGGCCGCCGCTATTGCCCGGGTTAATGGCTGCATCGGTCTGAATGATGCGGCTGATGCGAAATTGACCGCCATTAGCCATGGTGCGCCCGGGCAATGAACGCCCTTCAACAGCGCTGACAATCCCCAAGGTCATGGTATTTTGCAAGCCAAAAGGATTGCCAATCGCAATTGTATCTTGGCCAACTTGCACCTCGCGCGAGTTGCCAAAAACCATGGGCGCAATGCTGGATACTTCCTCGGTATTAACCTTAATCACCGCAATATCGTTATCTTGATCAGCGCCGCGCAAGGTTGCTGGCACTTGTCGCCCATCAGAGAAGGTGACAAAAATGCGGGTAGCGCCTTCGATGACATGGTTGTTGGTAGCGATATGGCCTTGATCATCTACCAAAAAGCCCGAGCCAAGCGCCTCTTGGGTCACTTCTTGGCTGCTTTCGCCAGCAACTTCAGTATCGATGCTCACGACAGCAGGCCCAACCCGCTTGTACAAATCGATTCGTGCTTGCTCGTCGTTGAGATCATTGCTTGGGCTGGTATTAACCGGGCTGACGGCAACTGGCGTTGGCTCAGCTGACAGAGTTGAGTTGGGATTTGTACTTTGCTCAGGAGTTGCTTGCTCATTTGGCGCAAAAATCCAAAGCAAGATACTGCCCAATATACAAAGCCCTAGTGGAATAAGAAATGCTGGAATCAAAACACGCATGCTGCGTTGTTTCATGCAAAACATCCTTTCTGCATAATCACCGAAAATGGTGTAGGCTGCATGCTATAATTTTATCGCAAAATTTATTTGTGGGGGTCAGGGATCAGGGGTCAGGGATCGGGAATATGCTGATTTTAACCAGCCCCCATTCCCCAGCGACCAATCCCCAAACGACTATGGCACAATCAAACAGCGATCAACCACAATTAACTGCTCGGCAGGAACGGCGTTCGGCGCGGGCTGCCCGTCGTCAAGCTCGCCCATGGTGGCTCAAAGCACTGATTCTTTTGGTGCAACTGCTGCTGATTGGGGTATTTTGCATCCTTGCAGCTGGCTTGGGTGGCTATTGGTATTTTAGCCGCAATTTGCCCTCGATTGATAATTTGGGCACGCATCGCGCCTTTGAAACCACCAAACTCTACGCCCGCGATGGCACAACCTTACTGTATGAGATTTTCGATCCTAACGCTGGCCAACGCACGGTCGTGCCGTTCAGCGCGTTCTCCGAGTATCTTAAACAGGCTACGATTGCGGTCGAAGATAGTAATTTTTATACCAATCCTGGGGTCAATTTGCCTTCGATTGCCCGCGCTGCGCTGGCCAATTTGACCGATCAGGAAACTGGCCAAGGTGGCGCTTCGACGATTACCCAGCAATTGGTGCGCAATGTGTTGCTTTCGCCAGAAGAACGTGGCCAGCAAACACCCAAGCGTAAAATTCGCGAGGCAATTTTGGCCTATCAAATTAGCCAACGCTATTCCAAAGATCAAATTTTGGCCTTGTATTTGAACGAAATTCCCTATGGCAATAATGCGTATGGTGCTGAGGCCGCTGCCCAAGCCTATTTTGGGGTTAGCGTTAGCGATTTAAGCTTGGCCCAAGCAGCGATGTTGGCTGGCTTGCCCCAATCGCCATCGCAACTTGATCCCTTAGTCAACGCCGATGCTGCCAAACAACGTCAAGAAATCGTCTTGGCGGCGATGGTGCGCAACAACATGATCACCAAGCAGCAAGCTGAACAAGCGTTTGCTGAAGTGCTGTATGTTAAGTCTTCGCAAGTAAATTTAACTGCGCCGCACTTTGTGTTTTATGTGCGCCAATTGCTTGAAGCGCGTTATGGCCCTGAATTACTCTACCGTGGCGGGTTGCGGGTGACTACGACGCTTGATCCGCAATGGCAGGCAACTGCCCAGCAAGAGGTGCAGCAACGGGTGAGCGAAATTACTGCGCAACACGCAACCAACGGCGCAGTAGTAATGCTCGATCGCAAAACCAACCAAGTGTTGGCGATGGTTGGCTCCGCCGATTACAACAATACGGCGATTGATGGCCAAGTGAATGTGGCTTTGGCTGAACGTCAACCAGGCTCGGCGCTCAAACCGTTTGTCTATGCAGCGGCGATGATGCGCGATTGGACGGCGGCCAGCGTGCTTTGGGATGTGCCCACCGAATATCGCTTTGCTGGTGGCGAGGTTTATGCGCCCAAAAATTATGATCGTAATTTCCACGGGCCGGTTTCGATTCGGGTTGCCCTAGCCAATTCATTCAACGTGCCAGCGGTCAAAACGCTTGAACATGTTGGCATTGATGAGTTTTTGCGCTTGATGCAGCGGGTTGGCATCAGCACCTTAGATGATCGCCCACGCTATGGTTTATCGTTGGCGCTTGGTGGCGGTGAAGTAACCCTGATGGAATTGACCACCGCCTACAGCGTGTTTGCCAACGAGGGCAATTATCGACCTGCCTCAACGATTTTGAAGGTGGTCAATACGCGGGGCGAAGTGCTCGAAGCCTGGAGCGAACCACCAAGCCAAGCAGCCTTGGGGCCAGATGGCAATGGTTTGGCGTTTATCGTTTCAAGTATGCTGAGCGATAATCAAGCCCGCGAGTGGATGTTTGGGCCTGATAATGCCATGGAATTGCCCAACGATCGGCCTGCGGCGGTCAAAACAGGCACGACCGACGACGACCGCGATAGCTGGACGGTTGGCTATACGCCGAGCGTGGTAATTGGCGCGTGGGTTGGTAACAGCGATAATACCCCAATGGATGCAGTGCCTGGCTCGTTTGGCGCTGCCGTGATTTGGAATCGCTTGATGACCAAGTTCCACGAAGGCTTGCCAATCGAGCAATTTACGCCGCCAGCGAATGTCGCTGAGCATGAGGTTTGTATTCCAACAGGTACCAAACCATCGAAAGCCTGCCCCAACATTCGCAGCGAATATTTTGTTAATGGCACTGAGCCAGTCGAAACCGAAAATGTCTATCGCACAATTCGGGTTGGGCCAAGCGGCGATTGTGTGGCCTTGCCCGATCAGCCAGGCGAAGATCGCGTGTTTGCAATCTATCCCGATGAGGCAGGCAATTGGGGCGAAACAGGCGGCTTGGGAACTCCGCCAACTAAGCCTTGTGCTTTGGTGAATCCAACCAATGCAGGCAACGCCAATGTGCCAATTGCCTTGATTGAGCCAAGCGACGGTGCAGCCTTAGCAGCGCCAATTCGCATTCGCGGCAGCGCCGCTGGCGATTACACGGTTGCTTGGGGTACTGGCGCGAATCCCAGCAGCTGGACAACCATCATCGAAGGCTTTGGCGGTATTTCCAACGGCTTGTTGGCAATTTGGAATGCTGATGGCTTGCCGGAAGGTCAGTATAGTTTGCGTTTGTTGGTCGAGCAAAGCAACGGCATGAACGAGCAACGCGTCACGATCTATCTTGATCGAACTGCGCCGACGATTAGCATCACGGTGCCAGCTTCGGCTTTGCGCGGCCAATCAGTGCAATTTCAAGCTAATGCCCAAGATGATCGCCAGCTTGCCAAAGTTGAGTGGACAGTTAATGGCGAGGTGTTTATGCGTGATCAAGCGCCGTATAGCCTTGATTTCAGCCCAACCCAGGCTGGAACCTATCGAATTGTCGCCACCGCCATTGATCAGGCTGGCAATCGCGCAACCAGCAGTGTCAGCGTATTGAGTGTGAAATAGATTCCCTCACCCCCCACCCCCCTCCTTTCAAGGGTAGGTAGTTCGGGGAGGAAACGACAAACGGCAGAGAATTCGCGTATACTGGACGTGTCAGCACCCATGTCTACGAGGAATTCTATGCCGTTCCATGCTAGTTTAGCCGATTGGGAAG
>NZ_PUBZ01000140.1 GCF_003205875.1 Herpetosiphon llansteffanensis | reverse complement strand
CGGCGACGGCGACCGTGACCGCAACCCCCGCACCGACGGCCCTGCCGTTGCCGCCGCTCGATGCTCTGCGCATTCCGGTGATTAATCTCGCTCGGCCCGTGCTGCCTGCGCCGTTTGTCGCGGGGGCGTGGGATGTGCCGCAGTATGCGGTCGGTCACCATGCCGATAGTGGCCAGCCGGGCGAGGGAACCAATATTGTGCTGAATGGTCATGTGGGTGGCAGTGATCCGGTCTTCGCTGATCTGGCGCTGCTTCAGCCAGGCGATGTACTTTGGCTCTATCGCGGCACATTGGCGACGGCCTATGTGGTCAGTGACACCCTGCGGATTCAGGTCGTGGGCGCTGCCCCAGATCAGGTTGGCGCGGAGGCGGAGCGATTGCTCAGTCCCACCGATCACGAGGTGGTGACCCTGATTACCTGCTGGCCATCCTCAGGGCCGAACGCCTTTGACCAACGCCTGATTGTCCGCGCCGTGCGCCAGGAGGAACAGCCATGAGTTGGATTGTGACGATTGGCTTGACGGCCATGCAAGAGCAGCAGGTTCGGGAAGCCGGGACGGTCGTAATCGCGACATCCAATGTTTTTGCGGCAGAGTATCAGCTGCTCGCTTTACTCGATAGCGATAGCCCCAACCCCGGACTCGTGATCTGTCGGGCGGTCGATGCCCATGGGGTTGCGACATGGCTCTTAGGTGCGGCATTGGCGGTGCAGATGCAGACCGGAACGCTTCAGCGCTGCGCCATGGCGGTGCTCGATGAGGATCTGGCGACGATTGTGCATACCCAGCTCGTGCCCGGTTTGCAAATCGTGACCCCCATTCTCCCGACCGCGCTCACGCCACTGCTGCGTGATCTGCCCCTGTTGGGTGCGCCAACGGGAAGTACCCAGCACGCTGCGGCGACCTATCGGGCCTTACGGCGCTCCTTGCCATTGGTGCTCGATGCCCGCACCGTGGTGCATCGGTCGGGTTGGACATTGGACGACGTATTGACGGCACTCCACCTGGTGTCAGGGCGGTTGTCTCGCGTTCCCGATGCCCTCCAGGCGCGGCTCATGGATGTTGGCGGTATCGAGGGATTCCGTCGCTTGTTGCTGGCTCAGGCAGAGGATGGAGGCTGGCGCAAGGAAGAACAACAGATTCTCTTAGGATTGGCCAATGGCAAAACCTACCGTGCGTTAAGTTATGATGTTGGGCGATCGCGTGAGGTGATTAGTCGGATGGTTCGGAGTCAGGTAGCTCCGGCGCTGGCTGCGGTGTTGTAGGTATGGGGAGTAATAAACGATGGGACGACGATCATGGGTACTGGGGTTGGTGCTGGGCGGTATGTTGGTCGGCTGTGGACAGGGCGATGCGACGATAGTCGTGGACGCATTGACCGTGCCAACCGTATCCCCCATGCCAACGGTGGCCTTGAGTGGGGCTTCGGCGCTCAATGCGACGAGTACAACTGTTGCGGCCACCCGCGCACCGATTCAGACGGCGTTCGCGCAGGATGAACAGGCCACAGTGGCGGCACAGCCTGCCGAGCAGTATCTGACCCTGCGCGAAGCCTTTGCGCGGGGCGGAATCCGCGAGCGTGGCACGGCGTGGGCCAACGATGCCGTGCTGGTCGATGCTGGAATTGGCTACCGTGAAGAAGGCCGGGCGCAGGAAGGAATGTTTGAAGCGATTGCGGCCAATGATGGCACGGCACGCTGGTGGGCTTTCACGTTTGCCTCGGCGCGACTGAAGCAAACACTGGTGATTCTGATGCAGGACGGGCTAGTAACCCGTAGCTATGCCGATGAGCGCAGTTACCGCGACCTGTTTGTCGGCACAACTCCTGTGGATATTCCCCTCGAATCCACGCCCATCCTTGATAGTGACCAAGTGCGGGTCTTTTTTTTGAATTTTGGCGACCTGTGGGAAACGATGGGGCGACCCAATAATACGTTCCGGCTCTCCAGTCTGCCCAACGAATACGCCGCAGGGAATCCCATCTATTGGTGGATGCAGGATTCGTATACGAATGCCACGCTGCTCGACCCCATCACGGGCGCGACGATTGATACGGCCCGCAAGCAACAGACAACCATGACCCCGCCTGCCAAAACCCTTGTGCCGCTGGTGGCTGACCCTATTCCGACGCTCCAACCAACCCCCACCATGCCATGGACAGAAGACGAGGTAGCGCAGGTCTTTTGGCCAACCCCACGGGCAGGTAGCCAACCGATGCGCGTGGTAGGCCTCTATGCAAGCGATGGAGTTGACTATTGGATCTATCGCCAAGGACGGTGGGATATGCTGCGCCGTGCAGAAGCAGAACGTATTAATCTGTTGCGTTTGGGCTTTCCGCTGGAATTCGTTAACTAAGCTGCCGAAAAAGAAACAGGCCATGCCTTTTAGGGCATGGCCTGTTTCTTTTTGCCTTACGCAGCGCGATACTGCTGCTCCCACGCGGTAATAGCCTCGCGCAGCAGCGCCAGATCGGCGGGAACCAACGCGAGCACCGTACCATTGCGGCGTAAGGCAAGGCCCCACATCGTCGCAAGAATCCCCAACGGGCTGGCAGGTTGCGGGGTTCCCCAGTCGGCGGCGGTCGCTTCTACATCCTCGAGCAACGCTTCGGCCATCGTATAGGCTTCGTCGTCATTCACACCTTCTTCTTCGCGAATGATCACGGCGAGCTGGAGAATCCGACTGATCGCTGCGAGGCGGACACGGCGGGCAGTCATGTTGACATCAACGGTTGTCATGACTATCATCCTTCTGCGGGTGAGGTTTCGCTCTGCAATTCGTCGCCTCACCCGTGCTTGACCCTTTATCCCTTTTGCGAGGGATGAAGGGTTTATTTGTTGGCCGACAGGCGGGCATGGATTTGGGTGCGAACACATTGCTCATGGGCAGCAATCTGATGGGCATCGGCATGGCGACCTGCGAGGGTGGCCCGCAGCCAGTTGCGATTGAGCAGGATGAGGGTGGCGGTCAAGGCTTCGAGTGGGGTGGCGATGTATTGCTGGGGGATAGGCGCGGGCATCGGGCGGAGGTCGGTGATGTGGAAGGCCAGATGCAGATCGGCTCCAAGCACGGCGAGGGGTGGCGGTGGAGCGTCGTCAAGATCCTGCAATCGGACGCGGTGTCCGGCCATGGTCGCCTCGATTTCCTTAGGAAACGTGCCCAGCGACACGCCGTCAAGGATGGCTTCATAGCGGTTTTGATCGGGCAGATAGCGAACGCTGGTGGATGGGAGTGCCATACGCGATACCTCATACAAAGGCGAGTATATTTATATATTACTGATAGTATGTAAAAATGTCAATATATAATTTTGAGATAGTCTAATCTTCTATGCTATAATGACACCATGCTATACTTGTGATGAGGTGCTGATGGCCATTCAGATCCGCTTACGCCAGCTGCTCAACGACCGTGATTTATCCATGTATGCGGTCGCCAAAGGGACAGGATTGACCTATCCCACGATTTATAATTTGGCAACCAAGCCGATTGCCCGGATTGATATTGAAACGATTGATAAACTCTGCGCCTTTCTCCAGATCCAACCCGGTGATCTCTTTGTGTGGGTTGCTCAGGAGCATGATGTCCAGCAGAACCGCGCATTGGAATAGGATGGAGGAGGGGCAAATTGTGTATCCATGGGCGATGGAGGTATCTATGATGGTCTCATTTGAAACGTTAGTCCAAGTGCTGCCAACGTTAACGAAGCAGCAAAAACAAACCTTATTTGTCTTATTACAAGCTGAGCATGATCAGGATGCCCACCTGCATGCCTTGAATCAGCAGTTCTGGCGTGAGCCAACCTTAGAAGCGCTTATTGCCGAACAACGACCGCGTGTCATTCAATCGTTAGATGACTTTGCGGCTCCTTGGTGGCCTGAGGATGAATCGGTCGAAGATTTTGAGGCGTTCTTGGCCGAATCGCGTGCGTCTGAGGCTGCTCACGAATGACGGTGCTGATTGATACCAATGTGTTGTCGTATCTCTTCAAACGGGACACGCGAATGGTCGGCTATCAGGAACTCTTGGTTGGGCAAACGATTGCTATCTCGTTTATGACGCTGGCCGAGGTGTTTGAATGGACTGATCGGCATCAATGGGGTCAAGAACGGCGGGCAGCTTTAGCAGCACAGATGCAGGACTACATCGTGATCCCCAGTTCGCCGATGTTGTGTGAACAGTGGGCGACCATTCGTGGGAATCTACGACGCAAAGGGCATCAGATCAGCCTATCGGATGCGTGGATTGCCGCAACTGCCGTAGTATATCGATTACCCTTAGTGACGCATAATGTGCGCGATTTCCGGATGGTTGAGCATTTGACGCTCTATACAACGCTGGGAACATCACCTGGTACTTCAAGCCCTGACCATGATTCGACGGAATCGCCATAACAGGTTAAAATAAAAAAACCCCCGCCCTAGGCCGATGATTTAGGGCGGGGGGAGCTAGTAGTGATGGCCGCTCAAAACACATCACTACTAGCGCCATTTGCAGTCTAGCATGGAAACATAATCACGTCAAATTAGATCGTTACGTTTTCCTTGTGCGCGACTCCTCAAATATACCTCTACATCCTCAATTGTTGTTACCCTTAAGCTTTGATGTCTCTGAATATTTGCGAGGGTATGAGCATCCAAACGGCTAAGAATCTCCTCAGGAATTTGATCTAGCTCAAGAATTGTGCATTTGATTCGTCCAGCAAGGACATATTTCAAAATGCTATTGTATTTCAACTCATAGCGATCAGCTGCCTCTTTTAAGGTGATATAGCCCTTCGATGATGATTGATCATCGGCCACAGATTTAACCTCCTTTTCTGACTGTATAGTCCTACACCACCAAATCCTACACTACTGTGAGTGAGTGAGTGAGTCGTGGAGCCGCTTTTTTATGCTATTTTCCCTAAATTGGAGTGAGTGAGTGAGTGAGTGAGGCATATGCGATGCGTTTGACAGGATCATGAAGTCTTGGTATGTTTACAATTGATAACGATTGATAACAATTGTAAACAACAGTATTTTTGCAGTGCTAACGATTGATAACAATTGATAACGATTGTAAACATACGCATTTTTGCAGTGCTAACGATTGATAGCAATTGATAACGATTGTAAACATCTATGGAGGAGTACCATGACCATGATGGAAACAACCCAAACCATGCTGGAACGTTTGCTCGGCGGGGTTCCTTTAGGCTTACCGGGGATTGTGCGCGTGGGCGGCAGTGATGATCTGCGGGCGATTGGCGTGGATAATGGGAATGGTCATACCAAGGTTGCGCTGTTCCATCCTGATGGCCGACTCTGTACGCTCGCGATTCCAACGGTCTATCGGGCTGCCCGCGAGATTCGGGGTGGCGCAGGCATTGTCAGTTATGCGGTCAATGATGGCTCGCGGTTCTGGATTGGTACGGATGCGCTCAGTCATGATGGCGATGCCTTGCCGATTGGCTCGACGGCAGAGCGGGTGTCCGATCAACGCCATCGCGACTTCTTGGCCGCGACGATGGTCGAATGCTTGATCGAAGCGGGGTATGCCGCAGGGATTCATAATCTCGCGGTAGGGATCGCGATTCCCAACGATGAGATTGTGATGAAAAAACAGGGAGATCGCTTGGGGGTTTCGCGCGAAACGCGCGATGCGCTACGCCAGAATTTGTACGGCAAGACCTTCACGGTCGTGCGCACCGATGCCTTTGGTCACGAAACGACGTGGGTGTTGACCTATAGCGTGATGGCTCCCCAAGCGCAATCACTGGGAACCTATCTGGTTTGGAAGAATGCCCCCAATGGCCTCGCAGTGGATAATGGCATTGAAGCCCTTACTATTATTGATATTGGGACGGGCGATCTCCAGCGCACCGATATTGATGTTAATCCCTATCGGTTGATGGGGGAAAAACTGGGGGCAGGGACGATCACGATGGCCCGCCACTTTGCGCGACGCTTGCCCCAGCTTCGGCTGAACGATGCCCAAGCCACCCAAGCGATGATTACGCGCACGGTTCGGGCGGAAGGACGACGGGTGGATATTGGCACGCAGGTGGACGCGATTATCGCCGCTGAAGGTCAAGACCTGATTGCCCGCATGTTGCCAGCGCTGCAACAAAATAGCCGCTTTGTCCTCTTTACGGGCGGTGGCGTGCTGTTACCAGGATTACGACAGGCCATTGAGGAACGGGCAGCGATTGCTGGAAAGACGGCTGGTCAAGGCTATGAAATTGTTCCGGCATTGTATGCGATGAGCCTGAACGCGATTGGGGCATTAGTGGCCGTGGTGCATAGTGCAGCGAGTGGCCAATGACAACGGTAACAAAAGGCATTCGTCTTACCGACGGCGAACAAGATCTGTTGGCAGCGATCATGGATGCCAATAGTCTGTATTTTCGCTCAGAATCGGATACATTGCGGGTCGCGGCGTTGATTGGGCTGAGGGTATTGGCAGTTCGTGGGGTGTTGGTTGGGGAGCCAACCCCAGTCAATCCGGCGCAGCTGGCGGCGGAATTGGCAGTTGAACTCTTGCCCGTCTATGAGTTGTTGGCGCAGTACGATAAATTGCCAGCCATGCTCCAGCGGCCTCTGGTAGCTGCGATGGCATCACCAGCTGCGCCGATTGCTGCGCCGCCAGCGCCCGTGGTCGCGCCGGAAGCATCGCAGACCCTGCGGGCCTTTGGCACGTCCTTTTTGGATGATGAAGATGATGAGTAATAGGAATTTTGAATGGTAATGGTGTGGTTTTCGATAATATCGCGAGAAAATGGGGATAAAACGGTGGTTCTAATTTGACAGAACACTTATACTAACAATAATACAAGAGAACGCCAGCGACGGTTGCACGTCCTGGCGTGTGGACTACCAAACCCATTTACCGCTCTGGCAGCCGCTCACAGTATAGCACGGTTGCCTCCATGAAAGGCAAGACCCATGAATGATCCTCAAGTCCTTTCTGCTCCAACTCAGTCACTTCCTTCATTAAGTCCTGCATTGGAGCCAAAAATTGTCCGTGAAGAACCTGCTACACCTGTTATCCGACCGAAAAAGAAAAGCTTTACGACCTATGATCGCATTATGGAATCCATTGCTCATGTAACAACCCTTGGTGGTGCTGCGGCATTGTGGTGGGTTGGGGCACAATTTACGCTCGCATTTCTCGTGATGATTGGGATGCCAATTCACCAACTGAGTTATGCGCAATGGTTAATTCCTGCTGGGATTACGGCTATTGAAATCAAATACTGGCCTCATAAAGGCTTGAATCGTAATCTCATTGCGATGTTTCTCATTATTGCAGGGATTGATCTCACAACCACCCTGATTGGTGGTCAAGCCTGGCTTGAAGGCCGTGTGATTGGCGCTTTTACAATCCCTGATTCTGGATGGTTATGGGTCATTGCAGGGGTTGCTGCTTGTTTTAGCGCATTCTGGCCTGAAAAATTAGCTCGTGCCGCTATTGGCGAACTCCGAAAGATTTGGAATATTTAAGGACGTTTGTATGGATTTGCAGGCACTTTCATTCCTTTTAGTTGTGATTTTGATGGGACTCGGCACGTGGCTCTATGGTTTGCCACGGTATCGAGCTTTGCTTGCAGACTGGCATGATTTTCAATCATGGCGGTCGATGCGGGCTGAGCCAATAACAGTCTCACCAGCTCCTTCGGCAAATCCTGATATGCTCACCAATGTTGAGCCACCCATTATTTATGATGGTGCGATACTGACTGGTGCGGGCACGGCTTTAGCCCGTCCTCCTGCTAATTTGCGTGCGATTCATGAACATATTGTCAAAAATGCAACAGGAAAACCGTATAGCTTTCCTGTTGGATGGCGCTCAGCAAATGGTCAGCCCATTCTATTAGATGCGGCCTTTGTTGGCGATGTGAATCATATTGCGCTTACTGGGTTCACTGATTCAGGTAAGGATTCTTGGGCACAACAAGTATTGCTTTACTTGGCGCTTGTCTATTCCCCACAACAGCTTCAGCTTGTGATTGTTGATGGCAAAGGTGCGCTTTCTTGGATTGATTGGGATAAAAAAGAGCATGTGGCATTGTTGGCAGAAACGGATGACCAGATCCGTCCTGCAATGGATTGGCTCCGCGAGGAACGACAACGGCGGCGTTTGATTCTCAAAGAAGCTCGCTGTGAAAAATGGGAAGAATATAAGGGTTCTGATCTGCCACTGCTCGTTGTTTTTGTAAGCGAGCTAATGCTCTTACAGGATGCAACAAGTAAGAGTGAGCTAGCAGATTGGCTTAATAGCGAATTGACGAGTGCGCGATCAATGGGGATTCGCTATATTGTGAGTGGCCAAACCTTTACCCGTTTGGATACACGCTGGCGATCACAGATTGGGCTTTATGTTGCTGGGTATCAACCTCGTGGTGATGCCGATGAGCCGAATACAACCTTTACCGCGAACGAAATCATTAAGTTTGGTACGATTGCAGATGGTACAACATTGGCTGTCCCACCGTCGGCGCTACCGATTCCTCCGGAAGGTGCTGGGGTTTTTACGTGTGTTCAAGGTCGTATGGCTCGGACAGTCCGAGCAAGTTACCTCAGTAAAGAGTACCGCTTTGCCTTGCTTGAGCAGTTGCCAAACAAGAAAAAGTCTTTACAGATCGAGCAACAACCTGTTGTACTAAAATCAAAACACGAAGATGTTCAGATGCTTCGTGGATTGCTCAATGTTTTAGATACAAGCGCTATAGCGCCTTCTAATAGTGATGGTGCATATAGCAATCTCTATAGCAGTGCTATAGCGCATCAAAGCGATGTAAAAGCGGTTTTTGGAAGCCATAGCGCCGATGAGAAATTGAGCGTAAATTCGATGATCATTGGTCATATAGCACTACCGGTAATTGCAACTGAGGTCGTGCCTGTTGATGAACAACGCCGCATCATTGATCTTGCCTTGAAGGCACGAAGTCGTCGCCAAGTGTGTCAAGAGTTATATGCGCAAACAGGTGGCCCAAAATTTGATTGGGTGAAGTCGGTTTGTGATGCCGCAGGGCTGTTGATGCCGCAAGCAAAGGCAGCATAACCCCACAATAGCCCACCAACACCAACAGGCCCGTGATCGCTGAGATCACGGGCCTGTTGGTGTTTAGAACGGGAGCATGGTTTGTTCGGCCTGTGGTGGTATCACCGTCGGCGGTTTGGTCAGTGGCAGATGGCAGCGTGGGCAGCGGTCATGCCACTCAGCAAAGAGCGGATGGCTGTTGAGATGCTCACAGCGAGCCTGTGCCTTATTGGGGTGATAGGTGCGGAGACGGGCAAACCAGAACTCAGCGGTATATGCGCCTGCCTTTGGAATTTTTGCGCGCTGGTTGTCAAGGGTTGCCAACGTGACCGGATCAACGACCTCCGCCACGAGGCTGCGGAGGATTAATCCTTTGACCTCGCAGCGGGCATCATGGGCGGCTACGCGCGCCAGCATTTCGTTCTTCGACTGAATAATATCCGCGAGATCGCTGGCTGCTTGCTGCTCCGTTACCAGCCAATCCGCGAGTGCGCCGCCAGATTGCAATTCGGCGGCGAAGAGTGGGTAGCGTTTGCGCAGGCGGTTGTTTTTGCGGTTGGCCCGTCGCCGGACACGCTCGTCGAAGGTCAACATCCGCCTTCCTCCGGATCAAGCGCAATCAACGCGGCAGCCAAGACATGCTTGCAGAGTTGCCCGCCTCCATGACTCCAGAATCCGCGACATTGGCAGGTAAAGCCCTCGATATGATCAATGCCATTGGCCAGGGTCACGGTGTAGGCTTTTGACCCCTGCACCGTGAACGTGGTCGCATCGCTACGGGTCACTTGCTGGCTAAGGACGAGCACCACCGCCTCATAGAGTTGGCGGCGCGAACAATCCCCGGCAATTAACAGGGCTTGCTGCACCCGAAAACACCAGCGGTCATCCGCCGTGGTTTTGCTCTGGAGCAACGTGGCCAAGGGGCTGCTCGGCGGAATCGGTTTGAGGGCCGTGGCCGTGATCGAGGTGGGTGCGCAGGAACTGGGCACAATCTCGTCACAGCGGGCAAGGAGCAGTGCTGCCGAGGTATGCAGCGCTGGAATGGGTGCGGCCATGGTGATCGCCGCAGCGAGTTGGCCGAAGTGGGTGCGCATGGCGGTTTGGATGACGGTGTGCATGGGTCGATTCCTTTCGATTAATGACTCCACGCAAGCCGTCGCTCGCGCATGCTGGTATAGCTGCCTTTGCCGATGATGAGATGGTCAAGTACATCGATCTCCAAGAGCTGGCCTGCCTGAATGACCTGCTTGGTGAGCAGGATGTCCTCTGGCGAAGCCCACACCATCCCCGAAGGGTGGTTGTGCGCGAGGATGATCGAGGCGGCATTGCGCCGCAGCGGTTCACGAAACAGGTCGGCGATGCGGCAATGGGCGGTATTGAGGGTTCCGACCACAACGGTATGCATGCCGATGACGTGCGCTCGCGTTGAAAGGCTGATCACCCGCAGTTCTTCCTGCGGTAAATGACTCATCTCGGCTTGGAGCAAGGCCACCACATCCATCGGACTGGTGATCGGCTCGCCCATGACGGCTTCCGCGAGTTTGGCGTGGCTGATCGCGAAGGCGGTGCGGAGTCGGATGGCATGAGCACGGCCAACGAGTGGGATCAACTCCTCCTCGGTCATCCGATAGAGGGTATTCCACGACTGGTCGGCGGCCTGCCAGAGGTCAGCAGCACACATCTGATCGCGGGCGGTTGGGCGGGTCGGATTGAACAGGTCAATCAAGGTAGGAATGGCATCAATCGCCATGGGTAAACTCCTTCACCGCTGGGGAGCAGCGGTGCGCTACTCCCCAAACGGGGAAGAAGAATCAAGGGTGGTTAGTGCTGCAACCAGCGGATGAGCGTGCCAAGGCCGTCATAGACGTAATTGCCAATCACATCGGAGATGATCGGGGCAACGAGGATCTTGACGGCGACGAGGCTCGTGAGCATGCGCAGGGTTTGGAGTCGCTGCTGCGTTCGTCGTCGTCGCGCGCGATCGATCCGGCGGTTGGGCCAGTGCTGGCTACGGCTGCGGCGACGGTGGTAGGTATGGTGCTTCATGCGTCATCTCCCTGTGTTGCCCGCCACCCGTCCATATCGAGCATGTCCCATTCGACGATGGTCGTGTTGGGCATGTTCGGAACAGTGGAGCGGAAACAGCCGCGTGGCAACACATGGCGCTCCGGTATGACGAATGGCGCAATCCATTCATTGGCCGCGAGCGGGCTTTGGTCGAGCACAACGGGGTGACGCGGCGGCGCGGAGCGCGTAAACGCACCTACCCAGCGCCGCAAGACAGTCGGCGTGGTATGGATCACGCGCACGACCACCCGGTCATGGGTGATCAAGTCGCGCATGACATCATCGAAGGCCACCGCTGCGAACTCGCTTGTGGCGATGCGGACAAGCAGCTGCATGGCGCGCCGGGTTACGGCCACGGATGGCCATGGCAGACGGTCGCCGTAGCGGGCAAAGGCGGGTGGTAGGTGGGTGATCAGGGTATCCATGGTGTGACTCCATTGCCATTCCGCCACGACGCGGAACAGCACACAGGGTGGTGTCCCGAATCGTCGTGAGGGCATGACCAACGGATGCTTACAGCACCATGGCGAACTGATGGGCAACCTGCGTTGCTTTGCGGGTCGGGACATCGACGACCGTGAACAAGGCATCCCATGCGATGGGCTGCTCGGCAGGCTCGTCGATGGTTGCTGGGGTTGCGGTCGCAGGCAACACCAGACTGGGGCGTTCGGCCTCCGCCTTAATGGCCTGTCCGACGCTGCGGAATTGATCGCGGAGGGCATTTGCATCGTCCAGTGGGCTGGCGCTGCGTAATTGCTTGGCCAACTCTTGGAGCAAACTCATGCCCGGATCAAATTCCAGCAAGCCGCCTTCGCTGTCGTCACCACTTAACATGGTTGCGGCAGCGGCTTTGCGGCCCACAATCCCTAAGGCGCGTTGACTCATGGTCTTGGTGTAGCCAAGGAAGGTCACTTCGCAGCCCTGGGTTTGGGTGGGTCGGAAGGCACGACGCTTGGCCTGAAAGAGATCGTAGAGGCTGTAGAGCGGCTCGACGACCACAATGCTGGGCCAGGCGATTAAGTTGAGTCCGGTTTTGACCAAACGGGGATTACAAATGACGACATTCGTTCCCTTCGCCACCTGCTCGGTAAACCAGGCGTTGCGTTCCCCCGGAGCCACGGTCGTGGCGCGGAGGATGGCAACCTTGAGCGTGGTCTGGTGCTGTTCCATCGCAAGGGCCATGACTTTTTCCGCCAAATCGACGGCAATATCATCGTTCCCCGTATGCTCGGCAAACAGCAACACCCGTCGCCCTTGCTGAATCTGCGCGGCGCAATACTGGGCCAACCACGTATGGTGGGGCAGAATGCGCTCGGCAGGCAGTTCGGGCGTGGTGACCTTCTCATTCACCAGCTGCGAGCTGATGGTTTTGCGTCGCCATGGCTGATAGGGCCACGACAAGGTGGCTTGGAGGTAGGCCGACAGGGCATCGTAGCCGCCGTTGCCAATAATCGCTTTCCCTTCGTCCTCGATGCGCCGATACAGGGGTTGCATGTCGGTGGGCAGATCCAGCAGCACGACATCCTCACGGTAGTCGGGCAACTGAAAGCCCATGTCCTTCAGCAGGACGGTATAGGTGCAATTCTGGACGATGGTGATCAGGTCGGCGGTAATGCCAGCCCGCTCTTGCACCTCGGTGCTTGTGCGGGTTTGGCCATCGTAATGGCCAGCAGTAGCCGCGCGCGTG
The DNA here is from genome assembly GCF_003205875.1 of Herpetosiphon llansteffanensis. Classification (GTDB taxonomy): domain Bacteria; phylum Chloroflexota; class Chloroflexia; order Chloroflexales; family Herpetosiphonaceae; genus Herpetosiphon; species Herpetosiphon llansteffanensis. The sequence goes on along the minus strand of NZ_PUBZ01000140.1, from coordinate 9,832 downwards.
ATTTCCTTGGTCATCACATCGACGACCCCGACATCGCGCACAAAGGCGCTGCGGTTGTTCCAGCCCCAGCGATCCCGAATCACGGTGTTGCCAAGGCGGAGCAAGAGGTCGTAGAGCGTTGAGGCCATGCCGCCATAGGCGGTTCCGGTCATGCCAACCGTCGTTCGGCTGGCGGCGACCATTGCGCCAAAGGCTTGGCCGAGCGCAGTGCGTGCCCCTTTACATTCGTGCACCTCATCATGGATGAAGAGATCGACGTGCTGGGGGTAGCGGCGCTGGATGAAGGAGGCAAGGGCCATCCGAGGATTCGAGCGCGGACGCTCACCCCATGGAATGGCGCGGCGGCCATGTGCATCAACCGTGTAGGTCTGCCAGTCGTCAGACTGGAAGATGGGCAGGCTGCGATCCTGTACATTGTCGCGTTCTCGGCACTGTTGACCGAGGTGGTCGTGACAATGCGGGCAGGTCACGGTGGCGAGGCCGCGTTGCTTGAGCTGTTTGGCATCGAGCACGGCCCCATCCGATTTGCGTTGCAGCCAGCCACAACGGGGACAGGCAAGGCCACCCATGCGCAGCAGCGGGATCGCCCGTTGGATTGGGCGGTCGGCTGCGGTTGCGTCGGCGGCAATGCTGCCTTCCGTCGTTGTTTTGGCTTTTTTTGCCAAGGCAATCCGCGTATCGGATTCGTGGGTGGCACTGCCCCAACGAGCATCGACCCATTCCTCACGCCGCATCAGCATGCCTTCAATCGTGGACAATGAGCCAAAGCGGGCATAGCGCTGTTGCATCGCTGCGGGCAAAGACTGCCAAAAGCGGTGCAGGCGCTGCGCTGTGTGGTCATAGTCGCGATCCTCCGCGCCAAGCACATAGCCCGACTCCAATTTGAGTTTGGAGTTCGAGATAAAGCCGACGCGCGGGAGGTCAGGATGGATTTCGGCAGCACGCATAAAGCGACTGACATCACTGGGGGATTCCAGAATGTCCATCGCCCAGGTGTCACCGAGGAGTTGATCCCATTCGGCCCACCATGGTGGCAATTCGCCATCTCCATGCGTGTAATAGGTCGCGACTTGGGCCGCTGTGCCGACGAGGTGAATTGGGCCAGCAACGATCGTGGTAAAGGCGCGTTTAGTGGTTGGGTTCGTCATGGCAGGGACTCCGGTGCTAGCGAGAACGCCCTGCGCTGACCATCCCCACGGGATGGCCGCATGCGTGCGGTTCCCGTGAAGAATCATTCGGTTTATTTCGTCAGTGATTGTTGGTGAAACCAGTGGGCAATCGCAATGCCCATGGTGGACTTGCCTGCACCCATCTCCGCATTGAGCAAGGTTCCTTTCGGACGTGTGCCCGTGCGTGGGTCGGGGGTAGTGAGATAGCGGGTCACGCCCGCGACCACATGCTTTTGCATTGGTAGCAGGCCATTCGCATAGCCGGGCAATGTGCGGCCATCCTTGCGTTTCAGCGTGGCCAAGGTCGCGGCAGTATCAGCATCCATATCATAGGCATAGACGGGTGGGGCGACGGCGGTGATGGCGGCGAGCAAGGCCTCAGCGGTTGCGGGATCAGCCAGGAGTTTCTGGAGTCCGGCATCGCCTTCGTAGCGGCGCACACTGCCATCGGCCACATCAACTGCCATGACTACCGGAACCTGTCGCGTGACATGGTGGGTGATCAGGGTGGTCGTATCGCCTTCTTCCTTGGTTTCGACCCAGACCGTTTGGTCTTCGGTGGTCGAGCCTTTGATGATATGGGGCCGACCGTCAATGACGATGGTCGCGCCGTTAATTTCCCCGGTCGCAATCCGTGCGGCGGCTGCCGTGGCAGACAGCGGGCCGAGGGGTCGCAAATGGGCAACGCGCAGGGCATCAATCGCACTGCGATACGCGCGGGTATTCGTGGCTCCGCCCGTCATCACCACATCGGTGGTGGCTTGGTCGGGCGTGCCAATCGTGGCATCCTCCCAAACCATGGTCGAGTTGGTGGCCACGGGAATGGTATAGCGTGGCGCGACCTGCGGGGTTAATTCCGGCAAGGACTGCGCGAGCTGGGTCGTGAGGGTGGTGATCAGGTCGCTGAGCGCGTGGCCACTGCGGGCACGGGCGCGCCGAACGCCGATCACGATGGCTTCCCGCCAGCGCCGGAGGGCGGCAGGCAGGGCCAGTATTGTGAGGTTGTCATAATGGCGAGCGAGATGCTGGGTGACGGCAGGCTTGGCAAACACGTCTTGGGGGGTCACGAGGATCGCGATCCCGCCTGACTGAAGCCAATTGCCTTCTTCAATCACGCGGCGAAAGAACTGGAGTTCACTCCGTTCGTCGCCAGCGGCTTGCGTGCCGAAGGGTGGGTTGAGATAGACCAATTGCAGCCCATGGCGATTGGCGCGCAGCCAGCGCACGGTGTCACAACTGGTGGTGTTCGGCGTAATCCCTCGGCAGGCCGCAGCCCGCTCCGTATGCAGTTCGTTGAGATAGAGGCGATCCGCTGGAATGCCCCATGCACTGGCCAACTGCCATGCAGCTGCGCCTTCACCTGCACAGGGATCAGCGATCCGACAGGCAGCAGGATTGGCCGCAGTGACATAGGTGGCGAGCAGGGCAACGGCAGCTGGGTCGAGCGCTTGAAAGCCATGATTGGCGGTGTTGGCTAAACGGGCCATAACAACTCCTTTGGATAGAAGGCATGACCCGACGACCCGTGGGGCCGCAGATGCAGTGCCCCATGGGGATGAAGTCTATTAGTGCGCTGCGGTCTTTTCTGACGCAGCACTCTTTTTGCCGATGGTCGTAACAGCTACGCCAGCGGTGGAGACAGGCGATTTCGTAACAATGGCGCGGATAATCCGTGCCCAGTCGGCAATCGCGGATGTTTTGAGCCAATAGCCAGCGCAGCCCCATGCGGGGAGTTGGACAATCAGCCCATGGGTTCTGCCCAAGTGCCACAGATCATCCAGCCAGTGGGGCTGGAGGGGCAACGGACAGGCCCGTTCGAGTTGCGCCCACAGAATCGCATGGTTGGGAATTCCGTCCATGCCTGTGAGGTGCAGACAATCCTCGCCCGCCTGTGGTGTGAGCACGGAGCGGTGCAGGATGGTGGTGGTGGCCAGTCGCGAAGACGGCAACGGCGTTTCATTGCGCAGCGTGCGGTATTGCTGGGTTCCTGCGGCTTTGTGGGCAATCTGTTTCCCAATCTGGTGATAGGGCAGATCGCCACCGAGCGCAAGGAAGGGTGTTATGGGCACGTGCGGCAGGGTAATGGCGTGGCGCGACCCATCAAGGATCGAGGCCCACGCGGCAGCACATTTGGCACTACTGCCAACGACGGTCAACGCCCCAATGGTGGGGATGTCGCTGCCCGTTGGCAAGAGATTCGGGGGAAGAACACACCACGCAACCACGGGCACGGTTTCCTTGGACGGGAGATCGAGCATGCGGTGGTGGAGGGTGTGAGGACGACCCCGAAACGGATTGGTGGCGGTGAGTGTCCTGGTCACATGGGTGTCAGCAACGACCCATGGGGCATCGGGACATGCAAGGCCGTGGAGCAGAATGGCGGTCAGCATCTGGTCATGCGCGGTTGGTTCCGCGCTGAACACGCCCGACCGTGATCGTTGGTACATGGTGATCAGGGCCTGCTTCATTGCATCGGCACTGAGCGTTTGGGTGATGGAATTGTCTTCATTGCGGTGACTGGTGATTGCGGCCTGTATGGCCTCGACCACCGGAAGCATGCCCACAAACACTGCTTGACTCATCAGGTGATGCGGGCTATGCGTAGATGTGGCAGCTGCGACGGCGGTGATGAATGGATCATCCCATTCCTCCTCAGAAAGCAGGGGGAATCGACGCAGGCGGGTGAAGGCGTGCCAGAAGCGCGGGGCTTCGGGCAGGAGGGCAAAGAGCGACGACATAGCAGTCCTTTCGGATCACGATGTCGCCACGCAGAGGAGCGGGCGCATCGTGAAGATACGCCCGCAAAGGGGCAAACAGAACCGATTTAGGCAGCGGGAGCTTCGTCGGCATCGCTGCTGGTGTTGGTGGCTGGCTCGTCGGCTTCCGCAGGCACAATGCCCTTGGTCAGTCGATCATAGACCAGTTGGTTGAGGCGCGTTTCGCCGTCGAAATAGCTTGGGCTGGAGCCGACGTATTCGCCGTCCAGATACAGGCTGAAATCGCCCGTTGTGCGATCATAATTGATGGTTTTGCCCACCGGGTTGATCACAGGCACGAACGGAACGACGGGTTTGCGCGTGGTTTTTGTGGATTTGGTGGTGCGTTGTTTGGTCGCGGCCATGGGGTATCCTCCGGATGAGCGGTGGCAATGCCATGGCCACCCGCGTTGGGTCGCCAGTGGCGTTCCCAACGGGGATTTGACATACAACAACGATTAGGCGGCATCCGTGTCGGCAGTGCGCTGCGCATGGCGCTCGCGCTGCTCACGAATGCGGTGGTATTCATAGGTTCCCTGACGGTGACGAAGATGGGCTTCCAGTTCCAAGGCCAGCATGGTCATATCGTCCACGCTCAGCCGGATATCGGCAACGCTCGTTGGTTTTCCAATCGGGCTGATGCCACCCGTTTCCAAAAGTCTGCCTGGTCCAACACCAATGACGATGCGCCATGGCATGGAAGCAAATTGGCCGTTTTGTCCCGCGTCGAAGACGAACTTCAGAATGCGAGACTCCACCACGCCGTCGCGGCTGCTGCCGCCGATGACTTCAAAACAGAAGCCGTCGCTTGGCGGTAGGACCGCATCAAGGATGCGGTGGATGAGTAAACGGACTTTGGGCACGGGGATGTAGGCGCTGAGCATGGGGATGACCTTCTGGCCGTAACCGCCGATGGCAATCTTGATCTTGCCAATGGGCAAGGCCGAGATGACATAACAATAGCGGCTTTTGGTCACCATGGTCCAAATATCGTAGTCAGGGGTCTGGGTTTCGTGGGTGGTCATGGGGATGCTCCTATAACAAAACAGCATCGCCCATGGGATGGCCGATGCAGAAACAACGGCCACCGTGGTGGTGGAATTAATACTCAGTTTCCCGCCACATGCGGACAATCACGCGCACCGGAACGCGCCGTTCGCGTCGCCAATTCCGCCAGAGGCAGACCAGCAACGGCGTGCGCACCCAGTGGATGCGGATTGGAACCTGCAACTCAGCAGCAAGGCGTTCCCAGCGCTGTCGCCAAGCACGGCGGAGGTTGGTTGCATCGAGTACAACCCACTGACCGCTGAGCAAGGCCGCTTCCACGCGCATCTGGGCAATGGCCAAGACATCCGTGTTACGGGACTGGTCGTTGACATCGCCGAGTTCGGCGCGGATTGCGTCAAGGGATACAACGGTTGCGCCAAGCGCGTTAAGGCGGCGGGTGAGGGTAGTCTTGCCACTCCCCGGTAGTCCGGCGAGCAGGAGGAGTGAGGGCGTTTCACAGAAAATCATCGGGTGGTACCTCATTCCTACAAGGCTTTGACGACCGCACCCGTGTGGGCGCAGCGAATTTCAAAGCGGAAGCAATTGCCAAGTTGGATGTGGGTTGCGTGGGCAACTAAGGCTTCGATGGATGAGGTGGTAAACGATGAGACACGTTCGCGGCCATGGCGGCCAATCAGGGCTAAAGCGTACATCAGACACTCCTAAAAGAGAGATGCCGCCAGCGAGAGACGGCAATCGAAAGATCGAAAGACCGTCCCCCTGAAGGGAGACATAGCAGCGGGCAAACCAAAACCGGACACGCAAAAACACCCATCGATGCGGAGCATCCATGGAATGGCGCATGGCCAGTGGGTAAAACGTCAATGAAATGACGGAGAAAATGGACGGAACGTCCAGTGAAGCGCCGCAGAGAGAGGATACGGCGATGTCCCCCATTGATGCGTTGTCAAAACCTCTTGCATCAATGTTCGGTTTGCTATAGGTTGGTGAGGTGCGTGCAATGCTGAATTGGATTCGGCTGATTGGTCAATCGTCGCTTCGGGCGACTGGGCGGTGGTGGCGGCTGGCGGTTGGGGTTGAATGTCAGAACGACATCCCAACGGCGGGCGGCGACCATGGCGCAGCAGCGCGATGCATCAGATTGGAAATCAGCGAGCCGTCGTCGGCATCACATGGGGATGAGTATAGCAAGCGGCCATGGGCTTGTCAACTCGATCTTGACGCATGGGCTAGGATAGAACCAGTGTTGAACGGAAGGATAACGCATGGAACGCGAACCGATTCACTGGCAACCGATCACGATGCTGCCAACCTTGGTCATGATGGCCGATGAAGCCTTGACCGAGGCCGAGGAGCAGCTGGAGAATATGCAGGTAGCGGTGCAACGACCGGGCCTGCTCGATGCGGCCACGATTGCCCGCGCGGTTGGGATCTATGAAGAACAGCGCCATTTCCTGACGATCTATGCCGAACAAGGCCGTCGCTGGCAGGAGCTGCATCCCACCGGAGCGACGCTCCGCCAGCTTGATACATTTTTAGCAACCACGGCGAACGCGACGACGGTCAATGCCGAATTATTGGCGGTGTTGGCGCAGCTGCAAGCCCAGCCAACGAGTCCGCAGGATGAGGACTGGTACACGGCGGTTGGCGAGATTGCCATGGCGTTGGCCGATGGTCGGGTCGTCGAGGCTATGGCGTGGGCGGATGAGGCGCTGGAAACAAGCGGCTGGACGGCGCGGCAGCGGGCAGAGTTGTTGGGCTTGCGCGGCGTGGCATGGATAGATTATGGCGAGTTTGGTGAGGCTGTGCGCGATTATCGGGCGGCGCTCGCGCTATGGGCGATGCTGCCGGAAGATGCCGATCGGGTGAAACATATTCAAACGTGGGATTTGCTGATTCAGGCGCTTTTACATCAGGAAGATTTTACCCAGGCAACCGAGGCGGTGACAACGCTGGTGCAGCTGGTGGACACGCATAAAGCGGGCCTGTTTACCCAGCCGGATGGGCCACGGCTCTGGATGGCGACGGCCTATCACCGCGCCTTGGTGGCTGAGTTTGCCGTGGACTATCCGACCGCTGCGACGTGGTACGCAGAGGCGCAGCAGCGCGCACAGACGATTGCCCTTGCACCCGATCATCCGCTGGCCCGCTTGATTGCTGAAGGGATTGAGCGCAACGAGCGGGTGTCCATCAAGATTTTGCAGCGACCTCCTTGCTATCCTGTGGTCTCCGTGCTAGGCTGCCCCTGTTCCTATGTTGAGGAGGATTTGTCATGAGCCGTGACCACACCGCCGAGCAATGGGCCATCAGCAGTCTCGAACTCATGACGGGCATGCACGATTGGCGCACCCAGCATCCGACCGCCACCCTGACCGACATTGAGCAGGCACTGGATGCCCGCCTCGCGGTGCTGCGGGCGCAGATGCTCCACGATCTCGCCTTGGCGAGTACGGCGGCAACGTGGCCTACCACGCCCACGCCAGCGGCCCACTGCCCCACCTGTCATGTGCCCCTGCGCCCGCGTGGACGGCATCGGCGGCGGCTCCGCACCCACGGCGGCAAACGCCTCGTCCTCCACCGCCCCTACGGGATCTGCCCCCAGTGTCATCAGGGGTTTTTTCCCCCTCGATCGTGAACTCGGTCTCTTACCGGGTGCGCTAACCCCGAGTCTTCAGGCGCACGCCGCCCATCTGGGAGCATGGCTCCCCTTTGCCCGTGCAGCCGCCATGCTCACCACGTTTACCCACGTGCCGATCAGCGAATCCACCGTCCAACGCCTGACCGAAACCACGGGGATGGCGGCCCTTGCCGTCGCCGAGGCCGAGGCCGTGCTCATCCAAGCGACATGGCCGGCGGTGTCCGTTCGTCGCGACACCGCCGTTGTCAGCGTCGATGGGGCCATGGTTCCGTTGGTTGGTGGGGTATGGGCCGAAGCACGCTAAGCCACGACATGGTGGCTCTGGAACATTCTCGGTGCAATAGCTGTTGATGGTCGGTTATGGAGGTGATGCTGCTGGAGGCTGAGCGATCAAGCGGATGCGAAGCAGTGCGAGGCTGGCACGACCATAGGCCTGTCGTTTGAGCAGCTTCAAGCGATGAATCTGCCCTTCGACTGGACCGTTGCTCCATGGCCCCGCAATTCCGGCGCGAACGGCGGCTTCGTCCTGACGCAACCGCTGCGCAAAGCGGTGAAGATGGCCCGTTGTGGTCGTGATCGCCGCCGTAATCCATGCCGTGAGCGCAGCGGCTTCATTGGCGCGAATCATGGCCAGAAACTGCTCACTGAGCGTGATCAGGGTGGCACAGTCGGGGTCTGCCGCCGCAACCGCATCCAAAAATGCCTGTTGGTTGGCCGTGCGGCGCGTGGGCGCGAGCAGCACCCACTGCGCGGTGTGTACGGCTGAGGGAATCCGCCCGTTATTCAAGGCATAGGTTGGGTGAATGATGGGCCGTGGTTTGGTTTTTTGACACCCCATGAACGCCAGATACCGTGTTACTGCCGTCTCAGCTCCCGTAAAACCTTGCGCGCGAATCATGCGCCACAACTGACGGGGACTCTGGCATCCTGCGGTCCACTGCTGCAAGAGGAATGCTTTATAGGGGTCAAGCGTTGTGCGGCGGCGTGGTTGCACCCAATCGGGTGGCGTTTCCATGGCGAGATAGCGATAGACGGTCGCGCGCGTGGTTGAGACCATCTTGGCGATGCTCACAATATCGGCTCCGGTGGCACGCAGCGTATGAATCTGCGCATGCAGGGCACAGAGCACGGCATGACGCTCACGCCGCGCCGAGATATCGGCTTCCAGCATGGGGGCATCCGGCCCATGGCGACCCGTTCGGGTCAATGCCCCCACGAACGGATCGATCAAGGGCACGTCTGCAGCCGATTCGGGTGGAGTACATGCTGCCCGGAGCACCGCGCGCTTGCTGAGCAAGGCAGCTTCGAGGGCTTCGCCGTAATTCTTAATGAGATGCCAACGATCAACAACCTGGGTTGCGGTCGGCAGCGCGGCGGTAATGGCAGCAGCAAATCCACCACCGCGATCACGACTGACGATCTGAATGGATGGATACTGGCGCAGCCATGTGACAATGGTGCTTTGTGCTTGGTCGGGTAGGAGATCGAGCACCCGATTGGTGTGTAAATCCACAACGATACAGCCATAGGCGGTGCGTTTACGCCAGGCCCATTCGTCAATGCCGATGGCGGTTGGGGTGGTGATGGGCGGAATGGGCAGTTGATGGATATGGCGGAGCATGGTGGTATGGCTCGTCGGCATACCGAGTGCTTGGGCAACGCGTGCGCCTGGTCGTCCACCGAGGGCAAGGCCGATGGTTTGAAAGGCGTGGGCGAGCCGGATCGTGCTCCGTTGGCGGGAAGCCATAAGCGTGGGAAGACGCTCGGCAAAAATCTGCTGGCGACAGCCGTGATTGCGGCAGCGAAAGCGCCGCACGGTGAGCTGAAGCGTCACCGATGTCGTACCCACGGTGCGATCGGCAAGGCGGCGGCGATAGCGACTATGAACGGACGACGATGGGGTAGCACAGGTCGGACACGATGCGACGAGGGTGGTGCAATGGGCCGTGATCTGACAATGCTGCGGCTGCGTCGTGATCGTATCAATGGTTATCCCACCACCGCCGACCACGAGTGATTGAAGCGTGGTTTGGAGTTCATACATACGCCAAGCATAGCATAGCCGTTGCACCGAGAATGTTCCAGAGCCACTATGTCATGGCTTAGCGTGCTACGCCACGCTATGAGTCAGAAGTGATGTGGTCCTGAACGTATAGACGAGTATGGTATCATACTGATACGGGAAAGGAATCCACCAATGACACGGCAAAAACCACGCACCTTTACGGCGGAATTTCGCCACATGGCCATTGATCTCGCGT
>NZ_PUBZ01000139.1 GCF_003205875.1 Herpetosiphon llansteffanensis | reverse complement strand
CCCGATCCCTGATCCCCAACCCCCGATCCCCAACTCCATGAATTCGATTAAAATACCAGCATTGAAGCATTCATTCTTCGCAGCAAAGGAGCAGCGATGATTGCCCTGATTGTCCATGGTGGGGCTTGGAACATGCCCGATGATCAAATTGATGCCCACAAACAGGGCTGTTTGGCGGCCCTCGATGCTGGTTGGGCGGTATTGGCGCAAGGCGGCACTGCGCTTGATGCAGTTGAAGCTGCGATTCGGGTGCTCGAAGATGACCCAACATTTGATGCTGGGGTGGGTTCGTTTCTGAATGCAATTGGCGAAGTTGAATTGGATGCAGGGATTATGGATGGCGCGAGTATGCGGGCTGGCTCGGTCGCCGCAGTCCAACGCGTACGCCATCCGATTAGCGTTGCGCGCCAAGTGCTCGAAAGCGATTATGTGTTGATTGTTGGCAATGGCGCTGAACAATTTGCGATTGAGCATGGCGCTGAGTTGTGCGATCCTGCTGAGTTGGTGGTGGATCGCGAACGCCAACGTTGGCAAGAACAACAATCAAATCCCAACTACAAAGGCCGCGATGCCTTTCATTCGGCGCACGATACGGTTGGCGCGGTGGCGCTTGATAGTTTTGGCACGATTGCCGCAGCAACCTCAACCGGCGGGATTCCCAATAAATTGCCTGGGCGGGTTGGCGATTCGCCGTTGGTTGGCAGTGGCTTGTATGCAGATAATGAAACTGGCGGTTGCTCAACCACTGGTTGGGGTGAATCGATTATGAAGGTTTGTTTGGCCAAAAGCGTTGCTGACCAGCTGCGCACTATTTCGCCCCATGAAGCTGCCAAAGCCAATATTGCCTTTTTAGAGCGGCGGGTGCAAGGCCTAGCTGGCTGTATTGTGTTGAATGCTCAAGGCGAATTTGGCTGGGCGCATAATACGCCACGCATGGCGTTTGCTTATCGGCGCGGCGACGAGCCAGCGGTTGCGGCGGTGCATGCTGACGAACCGTTTTTGAACGATTAATCAGCAATTGGCTGGTTGTTAATCGCAACAGACAACCAGCCAATCAGCGTTATTCAACGTTGCTCGTCACCCATTCTTCGAGCCATGGCTGATATTTAACTGGATTGAACTCGACAAAACGATACTCAGCAAAGTTGGCAATTTGATAGGGATCGTTGGCAAAGAAAGCTTGAATTGCCGCAAGCGAGGCTGCGCGGGCGATCACAATTCCGCCAATGCGTGGATTTTGCGGGCCTGAGCTAAGCAATAAACCTTGATCGTAGCCTGCTTGCAAGAATGCCCGATGCTCAGCCAATTTGGTTTCGATTTGCTCTAGCGGCACGGTATAGGTAATTTCCAACATAAAATGCGCCATGATGGTGCTCCTAAAAAGCCGACAACCACCACAGTATACTACTCTGGTGGTTGCTTTGGTTTTGGCTTGAAGCTTGGGTTTGAAAATTAGGCTTCGACGGTTTCGGTGCCGAGTTCAACCCCGGGCCGCAATACTTTTTGGTAGCGATCGAATTGGCGCACCGACTTCATGCCAACGTCGGAATAGACCTTGGTTGCGCCGGTCAGGCTTGTCGCATCAACTCCTAAGCCAACCCGCTCTTGGCCACGACTGGCAAATTCGTTGAAGGCGTGGTACAGCATGGCTTTGGCCAAGCCTTTGCGCCGCCATGGCCGACAAACGCCCAGCGTGCCAACCCAGCCCATTTTTGGATCTTCGGTGATGTGCTTCCAACACATGGCAACTGCGGCAATTTGGTCACCATCGCAGACGATGAAGAACAGCGAAGGATCGTAATTTGGCTCGCGGCTAATCATTTCTTCCCAATGTTTCAGCTCTTTTTCAAATGGCGATTCGATAAAGCCCCAGTGATCGCGGAACGCATCGCGCACCGCTGTGATGACCGCTGGCAATTCAGTTGCTGGATCGTAGGGCCGAATGATCAAACCTTCGGGCAATTGGACTGGTTGCGGCGTATAATCAGCCAATTCAATCACCATGCGCAAAAAGTGGCGCACAAGGCTATAGCCATGGCTTTGCAGGCTGTTGGCCAATTCGTGATTGGTGCTGAGCACGCCGTGATACACGCTGACCGCAGCATCACTTGGCGCTTTTGCAATATCTTGGCTGGTGCGTTGCTCCAACCAATCTAAAAGCTGGCTTTGAACTCCGCTTGCTGCATAATCGCTGTGGACGCGACTCCAACCATAGCCATGGACAAAGGGATCGTGATTGAACAAACCCGCTACGCCAATCAGGTTTTCACCATCCCACATGGTTAAGCTATCGGTGGCGATATTAAACTCAGGATCTTCCCACTCGCTGGCTAACTCAGCTTCGTTAATTTCGATGACATTGGCTTCTTCAAGCGAACAACGGTTGATTAGCGCAACTGCTGCTGGAATATCAGCTAAACTTGCAGGGCGCTGGGTATATTGGGCTACTGCTTGCATATGCTCCTCAAAAAATCGTGTAAATAAGTGCTGTGAGCAGTATCAGCGCATAGCCCAATTAGCTGTAGCGGCATGAGGCTGATTATTAAGTCATCCTTTGGCCTGATTACAACGCTTAGCGTTGCGAGATTGGTAAAAACGTTCCATAACTATTAAATGCAGTTGCTGGCACGTTGAGCGTTGGATCATTCTTGGCAACCGAGATCCAAACACCCGCTGCGACATCGTTGCCAACGCTGATTTGAAGCACACTTGGGGTACAGCCCAATGGATTAAGAAACTGCTCAGCGATATGCAATTGATTCACGAGATCACTGCGATAGCTGATAATTTGGGTTGTACAACCGCTGCTGCTAAAGCTATCGGCCTGCCATGCTGCCAAATCGACGAGCTGGAAACGGCTGCTCGCAAGATTATTTTCATGCTTATCAGGCGTATTGGTGAGATTAATCGCATCGCTGGCTTGAGAATCGTATTGCCAAACATCATAGACAAATGGATCGCTGAAGCTATTGTTGCTGCCAGCAAAATAGACAGTTGGCTGACCTGTGCCATTGCTGACAGTGCTAATTTCACTGATGCTCCATGGTTCGCGGATCGATGGCAAGACTAAATCGCTGGTCGTGTTATCGGTCGCGTTGTGAATGCGCAGGCTATCGGTAGGAATGCCACGCGGTGGAGTACCATTCGGATGCTTGATATAAGTTACATACACCTTATCACTCAAGCTCAGATCGTAGACAAAGGGAATAATGTTTGATGCACTGGTGTAGCTATCAACGGTGCGGGCTGTCATGCCACTCAGATCGCCATGGGCATAGCGAATTTCGTCGAGGGTTGGGTCGCCGCCAAAGTTGCGGGTTGGGGGCAGCTGCGAACGCTTGCCATAGACCACATGAATTTGATTGGCGCTATCAATGCTAATGCGTGGTTGGGTCAGAATAATAGTGGTAGCAACGCTTTCAATTACAACTGGTTGGCTCAAACTAGGCACAATTTGACGATACACGAGCGATTGCTGATTTTCGTTGAGTGCTGTGTAGAGCACGCCGACGCTGGAGCCATCGTTATTGCGCACGGCGATTGGGCTGATCAAGCTATTGTTGATGCTTTCGCCTTGCAAACTGACAGGTTGACTGACTGTTGCGCCGTCGGGGCTAATACTGACGACATATGGGCGATAACTTGGCTCGCCTTGGGTCAAGCTCGTTTGGTTGCTAAGGTAGGCCAAGTGGATTGTGCCAGTTAAATCGCCGGTTAAACTGGTGTAGCCAAGGGTTGCGCTGGCGTTATCGGCGCTGATGGTGTGGCGTACTAGTTCGTTGGGGCCGCGCATACGGCTATAAATCAGGTCGCAACCATTGCCTGCTTGGCATTCGGCCCAAGCGTAATGGCGCAGATCGGTGCTATCAACATAGATTGCTGGGTAGTAAGCACCTGAGTCGGCATTTGGATTAATCGCGAGTTTGGTGGCTGGGGCAATATACTGCCCACACCCCCACAGCGCTAGCAGCAAGCCAGCCAACATTGCACTTCGGCGAGTCCAGGTTTGTCGAGCCATTACGCTCCCCTTTGCTATGAATGATTATTACTATCGATCATAGCACAACCTGCGAACGCCAAACAAGATTAATAGAGCTTATCGATCAATCCTAGTTCTTTTAATGCTTTTTCCAGATAGTGCGAAAAGATGGAATAACTGTTGGGTCTATAAAGATTACTTTGATTGCCAAGTGGTAGATACAATTCACTAATATCTATTTTGTTACGGCGATATTTATTCACTCTGTCAAGTATCGTAATTAACAGTTGGCGTGGATTGCTTACTGTTTCAACTTGGAAAAATGATGGTAAATTTAATTCTTCTGCACTGAGTTCCGTTGAAAGGTTATCGATTAAGCATCGACTATCCACGAGCATCCACGATTCGCTCGAATAAACTGGTATCAATGGAACGATCTTTTCACAGTGTTCTGTTTGTATTTGAGCAATTTTTTCAATGTTTGGGTCAAAGCGATGGATACGAACCCGATGTTGCATTTCATGGTTCGCATCAAAGTGAACGATCAGAAAATCATAGCCAAAAGCCAGCTTTGCAGCTTGGATCATCGGGTCTTCTTGGCTTTTTGGTAACTGATCGATAATATATGGTTCAAGGATCTCGACAAGCTGATTTCCATACTGAATAATCATCTCTACAATTGATCGATGAATGATGGCTGGTAGTAAGCGATTATTGGTTGTTCCTTCACCGTAGAAGGCATAGTGGATTTGTCGCATAAATGATTATCCTAAAACGATTTAAGCAGATCAATTGTTGAGCTAGCATTACCATACTCAAGGTATTTAATAATTCTGTTAATTGATTTTTTATCACGAACATTAAGAGCATGAAATTTTGTGCAAGGAAAAGCAGAGAGATATAAACTACCTTCAACATATTCATCATCCTCATCTATATAATCTTCTGCTAAAATCTCCTCAATATATGTAGCGTTTTCAGCTAAAAAGATTGATGAATAAGCTTTATTTGATTGAATCAGATATTTTATCAAGCTAACCGAATGCGTAATAATGATAATTTGACGTAGCGGAAAGGTTGCATGAATGGGATTATGGAAGCCTGTGCTGAAATCTTGTAATATTTTGAGCAGATGTTGCATAATTGACGGGTGTACACCATTTTCTGGCTCTTCAAGTAACATTAATCCTTGAAATTTAGGATCATTTTTGAGTGTGACTAGGTATAACAACCGTAATGTACTATTTGATAGCAACATTGATGAAAATCGACGATCATCATTCATGGTGGCATAAATTACATATCGATTGGCTATTGGATCTTTTTCAACGGATATCCTTCGGATACTTGAAACTAAATTTGCCATATCCCTAGAAATATCCTTCATAGTTATAGGGGTTTCAGCAGTAATTCTTGCTAATACTTCCAATAAATGATTTTCAGCACTATTCAAGCTAGTTTTAGTGCTGATTTGGCTTGAATAGTGTAACATTTCAGGGTTAAATTGTGGACTAACCCAATTGCATAGCTCTTTACGAACTGCAAATGCATGCGGAAAATCACTGTTGTCAATACTACTTAAAATAGTCTTTTCAATATTATCAGCTAAAATACCTTGTTTATGTGGATTATACTTTGCATCAGAGTCACTATGAGCGATAATTTCCATGAAGTTATTATTATTTTTTTGAGTTGAGATAAATGGTTTGGATTCTCGTGCATATTGAGTAAATAAATTGATGTTTTCTGCTGGAATATAGGTATTGACCCATGAGTCTTTTGATGGTTCAATTGAATAAAGTGCTTCATGATTTATATATAAACGATCAACATTATTTTGATCCTTGCGAAGCTCTATCGTTAGCTCATAACGTAATCTACGGCTGTCTAATTGTAACTCCTTAGTATTATCCCAGCTACTTTTAACACTTGGTCCAACGAGAACTTCAACCGCAAATGCAATCATATTTTTACGCTCACCTGAAGGTAGGAGCGTAAATAATTCATCAGCCTCTCCACAGAAAGACTGAAATGCAGTTGTAATATCGACTTCCACTAGGAGCGATAATAATTTAATTGCATCAAAAAAATTACTCTTGCCAACACCATTAGTACCAATAATTACTTGAAATGGAGCAATATCTAATTCTAATTTATGAAATGTCTTAAACCCATCTATTTCTATTCTCGTTAGCATAAAAAAACTCCAAACAATGAAAATACGCAATACAAAATGTATCGCGTATTTTCATTGCATGTTCTAAATCGAGGCTTAGCGCCGCATGCCTGGGAAGGTTGCGCCGAAGATTGATGGCGGCAATTTGAAGCCTTTGGCTTCGAGCACTGGCGTAAAGCGAGGGCGCGTGCCTGTTGGCCGCAAAACACCCAATACTTTGCCATCGGGCGCAGTGCCTTGATCTTCGAAGATAAAGATGTCTTGCAATACAACCTGACCACTTTCCATGCCTTGGACTTCAGTCACCGCTACAACTTTCCGTGTGCCATCGCGCAAACGTGCTTGCTGCACAATTACGTGGACTGCCGAAGCAATTTGCTCACGAATAACCGCAACTGGCAAATCCAAACCTGACATCAAGGCCAAGGTTTCCAAACGGCGAATTGCATCGCGAGGTGTGTTGGCGTGGACGGTCGACATTGAGCCGTCGTGGCCGGTGTTCATTGCTTGGAGCAAGTCGAGCGCCGCGCCGTCGCGAATTTCCCCGACCACAATTCGGTCGGGGCGCATCCGCAGCGAGTTCTTCACAAGGTCGCGGATGGTGACCAAGCCAGAGCCATCAATATCGGCAGGCTTAGATTCAAGCCGGATAACGTGGTCTTTACCGAGTTGGAGTTCTGCTGAGTCTTCAATCGTACAAATTCGGTAGTGATCGGGGATGAAGTTCGAAAGTACGTTGAGCAAGGTTGTTTTGCCCGAGCCAGTACCACCAGAGACGATGAGGTTCATAGCGCTGACCACGCAGGCATTCAGGAAGTCGGCCATTTCCTTGGTCATCGAGCCATAGTTGATCAAGTCGCTAACTTGGAGCTTTTTCTTGGAGAATTTACGAATACTCAGCGACGAGCCATCGATTGCACATGGCGGAATGATTGCATTTACCCGCGAGCCATCGGGCAAACGAGCATCGACCATGGGCCATTTGCGGTCAACCCGTCGCCCAAGTGGCCGAATAATGCGGTCGATCACTTTGAGCACATGATCTTCTGAGGCGAAAATAACTGGTGAGAGGGTCAATTTACCCCGTTGTTCAACATACACCACGGTGGCGCTGTTGACCATAATTTCAGTGATGCTATCATCGCGAATCAGTTGCTCAAGCGGGCCGAAGCCAAATAATTCATCAAGCACCATTTGATAGAGCAATTTCATGCCATCTTGATCAAGGTTTGTGCTCGATTGGCGGACAAAGGTGGTAAAGCGCTCTTGAATCAGCCGCTCGGAATCTTCGTTGCGTTGCAGCTGGGTTTGTGAGCCAACCGAAGCCTGAATTTTATCGACAATCCAGAGTGAAAGCTCAAGGAGCTTGCGATGGGCATCGCGATCGGCGAGCACCAAAAAGCCACTGGTATTGATTGTGCCAGCGCTGAGGCCCGAGCTTGAGCCAGCCAAGGCACTCAAGTTGCCACTTGGCATTGGAGCCGAGGTTGGGGCTGGTGGCGGTGGTGGGCTAAGCGGAGTCAACGATGATGAACGATATTCAGGCATTGATTGCTCGCCAGCCATGGGTTGAACTGGCGCTGGTGGCGCAGTTGGCTCTGGGCTTGTTGGCGTGCTTCCAAGACGTTTGAGAAGTGACATAGCTTGACCTCACTACATTTTGACAAAATAGGCTTCACAAGCCCGATCCAAAAGGTCTTTGTTCATTTGGGGCGGTTGACCACGATATTTGGCTTCATCAAGCACTTGATCAAGCAAATCGCGTGGGTGACAACAGCGCAATTCACGGTTGACTTTGAAATAGTGTTCTTGAATCAAATAGCGCAAGCCATCGTCGCTATAGGGCACACCCTTGGATTTGCACACGATGCGGAAAATATCGCGATATTCGTTGGGCGTTGGGTTGGCCACCTCGATTTTATGCCGAATCCGCCGCAAGAAGGCATCATCAACCAAGCCCTTGGGGTCGAGGTTGGTCGAAAAGACGATCAACACATCGAAGGGGATTTCGATCTTTTTGCCTGTTTGCAAGGCCAAAAAGTCGATTTTCTTTTCGAGTGGCACAATCCAGCGGTTCAACAATTCTTCTGGTCGACAGCGTTGCCGCCCAAAGTCGTCGATCAGGAACAAGCCGCCGTTCGCTTTCATTTGGTAGGGTGCTTCATACACTTTGGAAATTGGGTCGAAGATCAGTTCCAATTGTTCCAAAATCAATTCACCACCGACCATCACCCGTGGGCGTTTACAGTGCAGCCAACGGCGATCAGGCGCTGGTGGCATGGTGGTGGCAACCGCTCCAAATGGCGCTGGCACATCATCGTGGCGCATTTCGGGCTTGGTCAAAATCGAGTGATTGAGTGGATCGTAGAGCTTGATCACTTGGCCATCAATTTCGACGGCGTAGGGCAGCATAACCGAGCCACCCATAATCCGCGAAATCCCTTCGGCGATGGTGGTTTTGCCATTGCCTGGCGGGCCATAGAGGAACAACGAACGCGCCGAGTTGGCAGCAGGGCCAATTTTATCCAGCATTTCGTCGTTGACGACCAGATCCTTGAAGGCTTCACGGATGCGTTGTTGATTGATCGTCATGCCACCAATCGATTGGTGATTGACCATCTCGATGTAGGCGGCAAGCGGTACTGGCGCTGCCCCAGCATATTGCGAGCGATCGAGCACTTCGTTGACTTTGCGCGAGCCTTGCAAGGTGATGACATATTGATAGGCACGTTCGCCAAAGCCTTGCTCCGCCCCCACAATGTCGACATACTCGCTCATTTTGAGAAACTGGAGCACTTTATCGATCACGTTGAGATAGGGCAAACAGGTTTGCTCTGAGATCCGTTGGGCGCTAATGGTGCCATTGAAATAAATAACTTTAAGCACAAGATCGGCAATAAAACCCATCCCAAGCCCAGTTTCTTCAATTGAGGTTGGTTCATTGGGAAAGAGCGGCCCACTATCAACGGATGCCTGAGCAGTCGAAGCAAATTCACGTAAAGGAAACGCAGACATAATGTGATCTCCTGAGCTTCAACAAGTTAAGATCGGCGGGGATTGGCAGATCTCCCCTATCTGCGCACACCGAATGAACAATAATCAATATTATACTTGAGGCTGCAAGCACGGGCAACCTAGAGTTGTGGTACAATGCACGACGAGGCGTAGCGCGGGCTTGAGGTTTTCGAGCCCGAGGGAAGCGGGGAGAAGTTTACCCGCTGATTTAGCTCCGCTGTTGCAATCCCCGCCCAATTAATAAGCCCCCAACCAAGGCAATTAGCCCAAAACTTGCGACCCAAATAATCGATCCAGGGCTTGCCCACGGCACGCTCAGGTTCGCTGCGCCAAAATCAACCAGTGCTAAACCTGCAATTACGCCCAACCCTAGGACGATTTGGCTGCCACCAAGGGTCAATAATTCTTGCCGATTCCCACCGCCAGCAACAATCCATGCGCCAATTGCTCCGGTGATGAACAAGGCGCTATAAATTTGGGCATGAAAGGCATCGATGTTCCATGGCCAAAAAGCGGTTGCCCAGGCTGGCGCAACAATACAAGCAACTCCATAGCCTGCTAAAACCACTGCTTCAATTAATAAGATGCTGCGCAACCAGCCAAGCGCTTGCGGATTGACCGCTGGCCAAGCCCGATACTGCCACCAAAACCAACCCAACACCACGGTTGGAATACTATAGATGATGAACCAGAGCCAGACGATTGGCCGCGCAAAATCAAAATTACTTAGCCAGGCCAAAGATGCTCCGGTGACCACGGTGGTGAAGGTAACTGCCTGCGGAATGGTCAATCGGGCCACTGACCAATCGTTGATGACAAGCGTACACAGCACCGCCACCATTTCGGCGGCATAGACCGCACCTAAAAAGCGCGCCGCAAATGGGCGTAATGCCCAGGGCCAGCGTGGCCCAATCAAATTCGGGGCCAGCAACAACGAAACGCCAGCGATCAACACCAGCGCAACAATCACAAACATAATCCGAACCCATGGCGATAATTGAGGTTTTATGCTAGCCATCATAATGCTCCTATTGGCAAAACTGCCGTCAGTCTAGCATGCTGCGCTTGGCTCTGACAATGATTGCTTGCTGATTTGATTTGGGGATCGGTTGTTGGGGGTCGGGGCCTTGGCTTTTGATCCACGAAGGGCACGAAGAGCACGAAGGCGAGGTGGGGCTATAGGCTCTGAACTCTGGGCTATTGGTTCATTGGATTGGCAAAGCATGCCCTCACCCCCAGCCCCTCTCCCACTGAACGCGGGCGAGGGGGAGCCGACCGTTTTCTATCACGCATCGCGACCGAACCGCACGATTAAGCCCCTCGTCCGCGCACGGGAGAGGGGTTGGGGTGAGGGGATCAAAACGTGGTTAACCTGATGTACCATTACATCTATGTTCTATGTTCTATGCTCTATGCTCTATGCTCTCTATTAAACGATACTCGCATTACTCCATTGCTCATCGACCAAGCGCCAAATGGCCTGTGGATTGGCGTTTTGCAGAATGCTGGGCAAGCGTGATTCGCGCACGTTATCGTAGCAGTGTAAGGCTGCAAAGCGGCGAATTGTCGCTGGAAAACCAACTGCCGTCCAGCCTGCGTGGCCTGTTGCTGGATACGGCCCACCATGGTTCATTGCTGAACTAACCGCCACGCCGGTTGGCATTTTATCGTTGAGCAAACGGCCAACCTTGGCTCGTAAGCGCTCGGCGACGGTTTGATAAAATGCTTCGTCAGCGCCGTTGTTACTACTATAGATGCTGCCCGTCAAATTGCCTTCAAGACAATCGAGCACTTGCAACACTTCTGCTTGGTCGGCACACTCCACAATCAGGCTGACTGGGCCAAATACTTCGTGGCTCAGCGCTTGAGGATTGGCCAGAAAGCTATTGCCCGCCACATACAGCAAACTGTTGGCATAGCGATAACCATCATCCAACCCATGCCCGCCAACCAACACTTGCGCCCCTGCATCGTGCAAGGCGCTAATGCCCTGTTCGATGCCTGCCAAAACGCCTTGGTTTAGCAGGGTCAGGCTGGGATATTGGCTGAAATGGGTTTTGGTGGCTTCAATAAATTCATTGCTAGCTGCTGAATGTTCTAAAATGAGCAAGCCTGGGTTAGTGCAAAATTGGCCAGCGCCCAACGTACAGGAGCCTGCAAACTCTGCGGCCAAGGCTTCGGCCCGCTCAGTCACTGCTCCCGCCAACATCACAACTGGATTGATGCTCGACATTTCAAGGTAAATTGCTTTGCCCGCTTGATCGGCGGCGGCTTTGAGTGCTAGCCCTGCGCGACGCGAGCCAGTAAAGCCAATCGCGCCAATTAATGGATGGCTGACCAGCGCCAAGCCCAATTCATCGGGCAAACCATAGAGCAATTGCACACTCGCTGCTGGCAATCCTGCCGCCAAAACTGCCTCATGCGCCAATTGGGCCAAGCGTTCAGTGGTGGCCGGATGGCTTGGGTGGCCCTTGGCAATCACTGCATTGCCTGCGGCGATGGCTGAGGCAAAATCGCTACCAGCAATCGCATTGTAGGCAAATGGGAAATTATTTGGCCCAAAAATGGCGACTGGTGCAGCCAAACTGCCATACAACGAGCGAATGTTGGCTTTGCTGTCGATCGTTGCTAATTCCCATGTGTGGTTGCGCACAGCATTGGCAGCTTGACGTAATTGATTGACTGTGCGCGGCAATTCAACGCTATTCAAGCGTGGCTCGATTGGCAAGCCTGTTTCGCTGTGGGCTAGCTCGCTTAATTGTTGGCGATTGGCCTCAATCAAGTCTGCATAGCGTTCGAGAAATGTGGCGCGTTGCTCGGCGCTGCTTTGCGCCAGTTCGCGCGAGGCTGCTACGCCTGCATTCAAGGCTAGTTCCAAATCGCCACGCCCAGAAATTGGGTATTCGGTGGCGATGGTTTGGGCAGTTGTCGGGTTGGTCGCCTGAAAGCTGCCAACATAATCGCCAAGCTGCCATTCACCGTTGATCAAAATGGGTTTCATGGCCATAACTCCTGCCGCCGCGCAAGGGCTTGTTCAATCACTGCAACTGCCGCTTCGCGCTCGGCTCCAACTAATTCAAGCCGTGGTGCGCGCACGGTTTCGCTGCCCATGCCAACCAGTGCTTGAGTTAGTTTAATCAATTGGACAAATTTTGGTACGGTATCGAGCCGCAGCAATGGCAAAAACCAAGCATACATCGCTGCTAAACGCTCGCGATCGCCATGGCCTGCGGCAACGGCCTGCGCCAAGTGAAATAATTCGACTGATTCATGAGGAAAGGCATTAACCAAGCCAGCAATCCAGCCCACCGCGCCAGCAGCAATGCCTTCAACAATTGCATCGTCAACCCCAACCAGAATTTCGAGCCGTTGGCCAAGCTCGGCCTGAATTGCCGTGACCCGCCGCACATCGGTGCTCGATTCTTTGACTGCTTGAACATTTGGGTGGCGCTCGGCTAATTCGCCAATTTGGCTTGGCACAAAATCGGTGCGATAGGCCACTGGATTATTGTAGATCATCACTGGCAGCTCGGTGGCGCTGATGACGGCGCTCATATGAGCTTGCATTTCGCGCCAATCGGTTGAATAGAGGTACGGTGGCAGCACCATCAAACCTGAGCAGCCTTCGGCAGCGGCAATTTGCGCCAGCTGGCATGCTTCTGCTGTCGAAAGCGCCGCAATGCCTGGAATAACCGGCTTCGCGCCAGCGACCTTGACACAGGTTTGCAAAATTGCCTGTTTTTCAGCGCTGCTCAGGGTTGCGCCCTCGCCCAGCGAGCCAAGCGGCACGATCCCTACACAGCCAGCATCCAACATCCAACGGCAGTGCTCGGCCAAAAAGCCATGATCAACGCTGCCATCGTGATTAAAACGGGTGGTAATTGCCGGAATAACTCCATGCCACATGCTCATACTGACTCCATCACTAAATCGGCGACGCTGACCGGATGTAGCGGAAAGCGCACGCTATCTTGACCCCAACCGAATAAATATTGAGTTGCACCACTGCAAACTCGGCCTTGGCACACGCCCATGCCGCAGCGGGTTTGTAATTTGGCGCTGCGCCACGATGGCTGATGTTGCAATTGCTCAAATGCCACATCTTCGCAACGGCAAACCAGCGTATTGGCCTGCGCAAGTTGCCGTAATTCTGGGCGTAATGCGAAACTTGTTGCTAATTGTTGGCTAAATTGGCGGGCTTGGGCTTGCTTGTTGGCCAATTGGCTGGCCGCATGATAATTGCCAGTTGCCGCAAATCCGGCGATCTGGCCCTCGATGATCGCTTTATCTTCGCCGCCGATGCCAGTTAATTCACCAGCAGCATAAACGTGGTTGACGCTGGTTTGTTGGCTGCGATCAACCAGCACCGAACCGTGTTCAACCGTGCAACCAAGCTGTTGGGCTAGCTCGCTATTGGCAATTAAGCCCCAGCTACAGGCCAAATAATCGCATTCGATGATTTGATGATTGCTTAACCTCAGCTGTTGCACTGCGCCATCGCCTTCAGCTGCAACAACCCAAGCGTTTGGGTAAAACGGCGTATTGCGCAAGCTGGCGAGGCTTTGGGCTGCTTGCACGATTTTGGTTGGATAGCCAGCCAAGCTCCGACCAAACCGCAGCAGTTGACCCAATGGCGCTTGCTCAACCACGGCCTTGATGATTGTGCCACGCTGCTTGAGTTGGCTGGCGACCGCAACCAACAATGGGCCGCTGCCAGCAACGACAATGTTTTTGCCAGCAATCTGCAAGCCACCTTTGACCAAGGCCTGCAAGCCACCAACTCCAAGCACTTTGGGCAGCGTCCAGCCAGGAAACGGCAAGAACAATTCGCGTGCGCCATTGGCCAAAATCAAGCGATCAAACGCGAGTTGTTGCGGGCCGTTCGGCGTTGCCAAAAACAAATGATCGGCATCCGCGCCAAGCATATGGGTCTTGCTGAGATAACGCAGTGTGGTCTGCTGAGCAAACAAATGCTGATAACGCTTTGGTGCATAGTTCGCTCCACCACGCCAAATCTGGCCACCAGCCTGATCATATTGATCGATCAGCGTAATATTGGCGTTGCTTTGGCTTGCGCTCCACGCGGCGGCCAAGCCTGCTGGGCCAGCTCCGACAATCACCAGATTAAGGCTCACATTGCACCTCCATGCCTTCGTAACATTGCTGCAAGCAGGCCAGTTGATGGGCTTGCTGGTTGATTGTTACGCGGCATTCGCCACAACTGCCCATGCCACAAACTGCCATCCGTGGCTCGCCAGTAACCGAGCGCCGATTAGCGATGGTGTTATCCATCAGCACGGCGGCTAAATTGCTATGCTCAGCAACGTGATAGCGTGTGCCATTGATTGAAATGTGAATCTGCTTCATCGCTGCTCCTGCTGTAAGCCGCGTGGCAAATAGGGCTGAAGATCAAGCGCTGCTTGGCGGTGCAGCATTTGGTCGGCCAACAGGCGGGCGCTACTCAAGGCGGTCGTAATCCCCAATCCTTCGTGGCCAACATTCAGCCATAACCAAGCATGTTTCGGATGCTGACCGATCAGCGGCAAGCCATCTGGTGAAGCGGCGCGTACGCCTGTCCAGGTACGCAGGCAGCGCACATCGGCCAGCGCTGGCACATAGTCAATCGCTTTTTGCAACATTTGGCTGAGTAAATGCTGATCGATTTGGCGATCAGTGCGATCAAACTGGCGCGAAGAGCCAATCAACAGTTGGCCGTTGGGTCGTGGCTGAAGGTTGAAGGCCACTGAATCGCCGCTGCTGGCATGGGCGTTTTTGATGTAGCTTAATTCGACTAGTTGATGCTTGATCAAATTGGGATATCGCTCGGTAATGACCAATTGGCCGCGTTTGGCGCGAATTGGCAATTCTGGTAATAGCTCAATACAACGCTGGCCATTGGCAACCACAATCGCATCGGCATGCAGTTGGCGGCCATCACTCAGCTGTACAGCATTGGCTTGAATGCTGCTCACTTCGCCGTACACCAGGTTGGCGGCCTGCTTTTCAGCTTGTTGCCACAGGTAAACTGCGCTCTTCGGTGGATAGACCACGCTATCGTTTGGCACCAATAAACCGCCGACCAAGCCCGCTCGTAGCGCAGGTTCGTGGGCATAGAGTGCTGCTGCATCCAACATTTCGCAGGGAATTTGGTGCTGGCGATAGACCGCCGCTTTTTCGGCAACCAACTGCCATTCCTCTGCATCGGTGGCAACCCACAACGTGCCGCATTCATGATATTCGTGCTGCTGAGGTTGGTCGGCGGTGAGCGCTTGCCAGAGTTGCTGGCCATACAAAGTGAGTTTTAATTGCGCTTCGCCCTCATCCATCACCACAATATGGCCCATGCCCGCCGCCGTTGCGCCGCTACCAAGGCAATCGCGCTCGATCAGCGTAACCTTGATGCCAGCCTGCGCCAATTCCAGCGCCACAGCACAGCCCACAATCCCGCCGCCAACGATGATTGCGCTGCTCATTGAATTCCCCAGCGGAACGGATCGGCTTCGTGCAGAATTAACTGGCCTTCGAGCGTAACATAGGCCGAGCCAGTAATTTTGGGGATAATTGCCTCGCCAGCATGGCGGTATTCTGCCTGAAAGCGGCTGCCGATGATGCTTTCTTGTACCCAGGTTGTATTTGGTGCAAGTTTGCCATCGGCGGCGAGGCAGGCCAATTTGGCGCTGGTGCCAGTGCCACAGGGTGAACGATCGTAGGCCTTGCCCGGGCAAAGCACAAAACTGCGGCTGTTGGCTCCTTCAGTTCCGGCCCCAAACAATTCGATATGATCGATCAGGCCGTTGTTTGCGCCAGTAATATTTGCTGCTTCGAGGGCTTGGCGAATCTGCCAGCTGAAATTGGTAAGTTGCTCAACATTCGCCAAACTGAGATCTTGGCCATGATCGTTGACCAAGAAAAACCAATTGCCGCCCCAAGCAATATCGCCATGAATGCGGCCATGATTGGGCAGATCGAGCGCAACATTCGCTTGATAGCGGTAACTTGGCACGTTTTCGATCGTTGCTTGGCCGTCGGCGTGCAAGGTAGCGCTGACGATTCCGACAGGCGTTTCAATCAGGTGTTCGCCAACGCCGATTTTGCCAAGATGGGCGAGAGTTGCCACCAAGCCAATCGTGCCATGGCCGCACATGCCCAAATAGCCAACATTATTAAAGAAGATTACGCCAGTGCAACAGCGTTGGTCGCTTGGTGGACATAATATTGCGCCAACCAAGACATCGGAGCCACGAGGTTCGTTGACGACCGCCGCGCGCAGCCAATCGTAGTCTTGGGCGAGCACATCACGTTGTTGGGCAACGCTGCCGCCGCCAAGCTCAGGGCCTCCGGCAATCACGATGCGAGTTGGTTCGCCAGCGGTATGCGAATCGACAATGGCAATGCGCATTATGCCTCCTTGTAACGAGGGTTCGGGGGTCAGGGGCTAGGGATCGGTATCCTGTGCAGTGCCAACCACCTGTCGCCAACCCCAATGATTTTCCGAGCGCCGATAGCTGTAATGGTTCATAACATTAACCACCGCCTGATCCCCTCACTCCAACCCCTCTCCCGTGCGCGGGGCTTTTTCACCCAGATCGCTGGGAAATCATCGTTAACTCCCCCTCGCCCGCGTCTAGTGGGAGAGGGTGCTGGGGGGTGAGGGGAAACGGTTGCCAAGCCACTGAACCAACCAGTATACCTGTAGCTTCCAAAAGCCAAAAGCCAATAGCCAATAGCCTTCTCCTCTTCGTGTTCTTCGTGGATCAAAACGTCGCGTTCTTCGCGGTTCCAACCCCCAGCCCCCAACAACCGATCCCCAACTCCTACAATAGCTGGTTTATGGCGATTTGTCTTGTACAATTAGGTTATGCAACATGCGGATTTTTGCACAATTGAATATCCAGATGTGGCGCAACTGATGCCATTGTTTGATCTATTGCCCGATGTGGTGTTTTTCTGCAAGGATTGGGCGGGGCGCTATCGGGTAGTTAATGAAACCTTGCGGTTGCGCTGTGGTTGTCGTAGCAAGCAGGAATTAATTGGGCGTTTGCCCGAAGAGCTGTTTCCGTTGGAGTTGGGGGCGAGTTATGCCAGCCAAGATCAGCAGGTTATTCGTTCTGGCTGTGCGCTAAATCATCGCTTAGAGGTACATATTTATCCCGATTTGCAGATGGGCTGGTGTGTGACCCATAAGCGGCCATTGCGTGACCAAACTGGGGCGATTGTGGGCCTCATTGGCATTTCGCGCGATGTGCGTAGCCCAAATCGCAACGCCCCAACCTGGCGACGAGTGGCTAGCTCAATCGATTATTTAAATGAGCATTTTGCTGAAATCCGCTCGATTCAGCAATTGGCAGCGATTGCCCAACTTTCGTTGAGCCAGTATGAACGGGCGATTCAACAGATTTTTGAATTAACCCCCAAGCAACTGCTGATTAAAACCCGCATTGATGCCAGTATTCAGCTGCTGGCGGGCACTGATTCGATTGCGACGATTGGCTTAGCCTGTGGCTATGCTGATCATAGCGCGTTTTCGCGTCAATTTCGCTTAATTACGGGCCTGACTCCGCGCCAATATCGCCAGCTGTTAGGCCGTAATGCTTGAGTTGTAATAATTCAACATCGTGACGCATGCCAAAAGCTCGTTGATTGGCAATTGTTGCTCATCGTTTTGCGGCACAAACCGAAAAACTGCGGTGATTGAGCGTGGTGGCAAAACCAAAATGCCACCTTGCAATTCGAGTTGTTCGCTGGCGAAGCTATAGCTGCGAAACACAGCGCCCGTAGGATCGCTGAGCACAGGATAAATTGGCTGGAAATGCTGAATAAATGCCTTTAAATGGGCGGGATTGGTTTTGGTTAAAATGACTGGTTGCGCTTGTAATTGGCGAAATTGCGCCTGTTGCGCTTCGAGCGTGCGCAGCATCTGTTGCGAATGTGCATCGACCGAATGACTAACGAAGATTGCCACAATCGGTTGCTGCTGATTTAATTTATGCCACATCGTTGACCGATAATCATGGGTAAACAACGTCAGATCACTCATTGGGAACTATGACCTCAGTACTAATGAATCGCTTGATAACTGTACGTGCTCAACCTTACGAATAAACTTGCGGTACTGGTTTCATGCACATTTGAGCAATTTTTGGCAATTGCAAACTTGCCTGTCCACTTTTGATAGTGCTGTTCGTCATTAATT
Source organism: Herpetosiphon llansteffanensis (assembly GCF_003205875.1). Lineage (GTDB taxonomy): Bacteria > Chloroflexota > Chloroflexia > Chloroflexales > Herpetosiphonaceae > Herpetosiphon > Herpetosiphon llansteffanensis. Next base: position 4,923 of record NZ_PUBZ01000139.1, on the reverse strand, counting down.
GCAGACAGCATGCTACGGCCGGGGCAAGCAGCCTATGATTATTCCTTATGTGCACACAACTGAACGAGAGACGGCAGTGACCCAAGTCATAAGCCAATGGTTTGATGACTATCACGATGCAACGTTTCGCTATCTGACGCGCATTGTGGGGCAACCTGAACAAGCAGCCGATTTGGTGCAAGAAACCTTCCTCCGCGCTATGAAGGTGCTTGATCCAGCGGTTTTGCCAGCGATTCCCCAAGCATGGCTCTTTCGGATTGCCAGCAACCTCGCCTTAGATCACCTGCGTCGCCAGCGGCGTTGGAGTTGGTTTATGCGCAGTTGGCAACCAGAGGCCAATAATTTCGCCCAGAATGTTGAAATCACGCAAGCCATCCGTGGTTGCTTAGCCAAACTCAAGCCCCAAGATGCAGAAGTGCTCTTGATGGTCCATTATGCTGGCTGTAGTCCAGCAGAAGTCGCTAAATTAAACGGTGAAGAATTAGGTGCAGTCCGCAAACGATTATCACGGGCCCGTGATCGTTTTCGGAATTTATATGAGGAGGAACGTGGCCATGAAGTGTCATGATCTTCAGCCGCTCCTCAGCGATTGGCAACACCTGACTGAGGATGAGTGGCAAACGGTTAATCAGCATGTTGCTGAATGTGCAGCTTGTCGCCAAGCCCTTCGTCAGCAACAAACAACCAGCCAGTTGTTAGAAAAGTTGCCAATCAGCACACTCCACCTTACGACCGAACAGGTGCGGACAATCCGTGCCAAACTTGGAGTAACAACAATGATCCGAACAAAAACTGTCATGATGTGGTCTTTTGCAGTGGGCCTGATGTTCTTGATTGCAGGCGGCGTTTGGGCTGTCAAACCAGTCGAGACTGGCAAAAATGTTGAAGTAGCCTCAGTTGTGACGCGCACTGCGCGACCAACGCAGGTTGCAACTGCGCGGCCAACCTGCGTGCCAAGCACAACCAGACCATGTAATCCGACGCTGCCCACGACTGTGCCAACCGCAATTGGCACGCTGGTTCCAACCTGTGTGCCAAGCACAACCAGACCGTGTGACCCAACGGTTCCGACGGCTGTGCCAACCGAAGTTGCGACGGCGCTGCCAACCTGTGTGCCCGGCTCAACTACCTGTAATCCAAGTAGTACGGCTACTCCATTGCCAACCTGTGTGCCGAGCACGACGCGGCCATGTGGCCCAACGCAACCAACCCGCGTGCCAACCCAACTTCCAGCAACTCGCGTGCCAACTCAAGAGCCGCCGATTTGGCCAACGCTGGTACCAACCAGTACGCCAACACCAGCCTGTGTGCCAAGCACGACCAATCCATGTAATCCAACGGTTCCGACGACTGTGCCAACCCAAGGCCCACCAACCGCTACGCCAGCAGGCCAACAGCCAACCGTGGTTGCACCATATCCAACGGCAATTCCAACGAGCGAGCCACATTATCCAACCAATACGCCATTGCCTTGTAACGGTACGGTGTGCCCAACGCCACCACCAACCAGCACACCATTGCCTTGTGGTAGCACGGTGTGTCCAACGGTTGTTCCGCCAGTAACCAGCACGCCAGCACCATGTGGCGCAACGGTGTGTCCAACGATTGTGCCAACGGAAGAACCAACGGCGATTCCGCCAGTAACCAGCACACCATTGCCCTGTGGCAGTACGGTGTGTCCAACGGTTGTTCCGCCAGTAACCAGCACGCCGAATACGTGTACAACCTGCCCAACCGAGGTGCCAACAGCCTTACCACCAGCTACGGCAACGATAGTGCCAACCAGCCCGCCGCATAATCCAAGCGATCCAACGCCAGTGCCAACCAGCACGGTGCGGCCAACGGCCTTGCCCCCAAGTGGCCCAACGCCGCCGCCAACCGCTCGCCCGAACTAAATCAAGCTTAGGTCCATGCTAGTTAAACAAACCCCACGCCTGCAACATAACGTGCAGGCGTGGGGTTTTTAGCCGCAAAAAACCGCCGCGCGCATCCACTGGCCTAGAGCGGATGCGCACGGCGGCTTGAACAATGGCGAGCTTAGTTGGCGCGCCAGAGCGCTGGAACGTTGCTTGGCTCCCAGCCTGGCAACGAGGTGTGCGTTTGCAGACAGGTATAAATGATGCCGTTATAGCTGACTTTTGCCCCAGCCGCATAGCTCACATTGGCTGCCCATGGCTGCACGCCCGTGGTGTTGGTTGGCGTAGCGCTTGGTTGCACTGGGGTGTTGGTCGCTGGCACAACTGGCGTATTGGTTGGCCGTGGTGTGCTGGTTACTGGCACGACTGGCGTATTGGTTGGGTTGCCCCCACCACAAACGCCTTGATCCTGCCAAACTTGAGCATTGCCCGGGGTTTCATTTTGTGTCCACCATTGGGCAAACCATTGACGGTTGTTGTATGAAACCAAATCGCCACGCAGATAGACTTTGCCACTTTCCCACGCTGGCGCAGTACATGTGCCCGGTTGGGTTGGAGTTGCGCTTGGCGCAGGCGTGCGCGTCGCGGTGGCAATTGGCGTGCGGGTTGGCGTAGCCGTTGGGCCAACTGGCGTGCGCGTTGCAGTCGCAATTGGCGTGCGCGTTGCGGTTGCAACTGGCGTATTCGTTGGGTTGCCAACAGTTGGGGTTGGCCCAACCACCGTCTCGCGTGGATAATCGCTCACCAAGCCATAGGTCGTGTTGTTAAAGTTCACAGTCCAGTTCGATGGCGTGCTCATTGGCAGATAGTAGACGAAATCAATCGTTACGCTCTCGCCTGGAGCCAAGGTTTGCCAGCCTGGGAACTTGAATTGAATATGGTTGAAATCGCCACGCAAGCCACCAGCATTGCTGCCAGTGTGGCCGCTGCTGGTCACCGTAAAGCCAAAGCCCGATTGATCCTTGGCATTGTTGGGAGCCGATGTGCCATAATCGAATTCAAAGGTTGCGCCGCCTGGAATCGTCACAGTTGAGTTGTTGGTGATCACCATTTTGGGGCTAATTGGATAGTTGTTATCGCCAATTGGCCAGTTGGTGAAATCGACCTTGATGTTGAGCAAATTGCTGGGCATGCTGCGATTGGCTTTGTTTGCGCCATAGGCTGGTGCGCTACGGAACTTGTCATACAACAGGCTGGTCAATGTATCGCCCATGAAATATTCGCCTTGGCCGTTGTTACGCTCGGCGTGCCAATCGTAATCGCCCGAAAGCTCCCAGAACATGATCCCGCCTAAGCCTTTGTTGACCACATAATCGGCTTTGGCACCAAGCGATTGCTCATCTTCAGTTGAGATAAACACGCGCTTTTGGCTATTCCACAGCCATGGCGCAACCAATGAGCTGCTGTAGTTGCGGACATACGTGCCAGTCAAGCGATCTTCTGGATCGGTGGCTGGGTTCAGGCCAAATTGGCTGATATAGCTGCCAGCAAGGCCTTGTTCGAGGTTTTTGGCGTGCCACATTGGGTTTGCGCCAGCGCCAACTTCTTGGCCATTTTCGGTATCGTGCCAAATGTTGTCGATGCCGCGTGCGCCATCACCACATTTGGTCAAACCAATTGGACAATTTGAGCCAACCGCCGTACCCCACAAACCATTTGTGCCACCGTTGACATTTTTAAAGCCACGAGTGTAATAGGGCACGCCGATGTTGATTCGGCCCGCTGGCATGCTGCCACGGAAGTAGTGGTACGACCAGTCGGTATTGAGATAGCCGATGCCACCATATTGGGATGTGGTATAAACCCCAGCCGCAGCTAATTCTGCATCTTTTCCATCATCATAGAGCGAAGCGTTTGGCCCAACATACTCGTTCCATGCTCCATGCAAGTCATATGACATAACATTGACATAATCGAGGTATTGAGTTACTTGATAGGTTTCCATGCCGCGCAGCAAGTATCCTGATGATGGTGAAGCAATCGTCAGCATGTAATATTTGCCATCGGCAGCCCCAGCAGCGTCGAGCTTCTCGCGCAGGGTTTTCATCAACGCCACATAGCCCTTCATCAGGCTGGCGCGACGTGGGTTGGCATAGACCCAATCAAGCGGATGGCCAGCATTGTTCATCGAGGTTGGATATTCGTAGTCAATATCGACCCCGTTGAAATTGTAGCCGCGCAAGAAGCCAACGACTGAATCGGCAAAGGTGTTGATGCCAGCAGTATTGACGCTGTTGTCGGCATTAACGGTTAGGCTAAAGAAGCCGCCATCGCTGATGCGATCGCCGTTATCGCCAAAATAGCCGCCAGTTTCCGCCCAACCACCAACCGAAATCAAAGTTTTAACGTTGGGATTCTGGCGTTTGTATTGGGTCAAAAGATTGAAGTGGCCTTTGTAGGGCAAGGCTGGGTCCATTTCAGCGCCAGCAACGCCGGGCCAGGTCATGCCAATCGAGGGGTTGGTGGCGGTGTTGCTGCCAACCGAGATGCGGCTATTTTGAATGTGGGCAAAGGCATAGTTGATGTGGGTGATTTTATTCCAAGGAATATTATTGACGAGGTAGGCTGGCTGGCCATTTGTGCCAGTCCGCCAACTTGGAAAATAGCCGATAATCCGCCGTGGGTGATCGCTGCCCATTTTTTCGCGGCCAGCGGTATCATAAATTGCACAATAGGGCGTGTCGACTCCAGCAGTTGGAGCCATCCCATCAGGCCGACAGTCTGCATTGCCTGCCGCTTGCGTTGGCGTGCCACGCGTGAGCAACATTCCCGCAAGCAGTGCGAGGGTGATGGTGAGCGAAAATGCTCCGCGCAGTTTGGCCGTCCTTCGGTACGCAATTTCCATGACATTCCTCCATTGATTGTCATTTTGGCCTATGGACTAAAACCTTACTTATTTCATTGAAATTATAAAGATTTTATAAAAAATTAATGAATTTGTCAAGTACAGATTAAAAAGAGCATAGAGCAAAGAACATAGAACATAGCCTGTCTCTTATACAAATCT
>NZ_PUBZ01000138.1 GCF_003205875.1 Herpetosiphon llansteffanensis | reverse complement strand
GTGCTATTAATGATGCCGATCTGCTGTGGCGGCGAAAGAAACAACACGGTTAATCAACGGGTTCGCCATCGTTCGTATACGCACATACGTTTGCTGCCATGTTTCGGGGGGTCGCGCGTTTAAGCCCTATAGGGCATGGTGCCAATGACGGTGCATCTCGGTAACGTTTTTCGGCTGGGAACGTAGAAGCGAGCGATCACACCAAACGACATGGCGAGAACGGAAACACGCCCCATGCGATGACCCAGTATCCCATGAATGCCGAACGTCACCGCAGTCAGATGCAGCTTCCCTACGGAATGCGTGTATCCACAGAAAGGAAGGATGAACAATGCGTCTTCTTTGGTCTCTCGTCCTCGCGATTCCGCTCCTCAGTCTCTTGTTGACCACCCGTGACAGCGCCGCCATGGCACCAGCACCGCAGACGACTGTGGGGGTTATCGGGAGTACCTTTGCCACGAGCCATGAGGGCTGGCAGGTTGTGGGCGATGCGCAAGACGGAGCAAGCATTCCTGATTGGCACAGCACTGGTGGGAATCTGGGTGGGTTTATCGCGGCTGAAGACGATGTGGTGGGCGGGACATGGTATTGGCAAGCACCGGCACACTTTCTTGGGAATCGGCTCGCAGCCTATGACACCGATCTCACCTTTGACCTCCGCCAATCAGAAACCGATAGTCAATTTGATGCCGCCGATGTGCTACTCATCGGCAATGGTATCACGCTGGAGTTTGACACCACCCAGAACCCAGGAACGACCTGGACTTCCTATCGCGTTCCCCTGCATGAGCAGGGCGGGTGGACGGTTCGTGCGACAGGGATACCACCAACGGCCAGCGAGATGCAGTCCGTACTGGGAAATCTGAGCACGCTTTGGATTCGTGGTGAATTTCGCGATGGGTCTGATACAGGGAGCCTCGATAACGTACAACTGCATGGATTTCATGCGACCACCGTCATCTTTCTTCCGTTTGTGCTCCGCTAATCGACAATGGATGCACTGTCGCATGGGTCATGCATACGCAGCGCGCATGGCAGCGGCGCTCCATAAATGGGATGACCCGACCGACATCGGGGAATAGCGTTTGGATGGCGTACACATCACACGCCTGCATCGGGTGCGTTGAAAACCCAAGCAGGCGTGTGATGTGTACTTTCTGTATCGTTGGTCGTGCTATATGAACGATCAACAATGCCATGCGGAAAGCAGATGGCGTGCCACAAAAAAGCCGCCGACTGGCACGGTCATGCAGCATCGGCGATGCTTCACCCACGGATGTGCTACGAGGACGCACGCGGTTGGTGAAGCAGCTTTAATCCACAGCCTGAGAAGTAGTCGAGTAAACCCGATGTCATGATTGATTACCTGAATAATCAATCATGGATTTAATCTATTCTTCTATCGTGCAAGACAATGGATTAGCATTAATTTCTCTTAATGATAGGGGCTGATTTTGGATAATAAATCGGAACTCCCCACCCAAAAATGAGCACTGCCGCCCATTTCATTCCATCGTCGAGCAAGATACTGGAATATCGCAACGGCCATGAATCCCCCGCCGTTCGGGGTGCTGGCTCTAACACAACTTTCCCCGTCAGCGGACATGATGTGACCGAGGTGTTTCAAAAGCTAGCCTATAGGCATCAACTTTAACTATTGGGGGCGGCTACGGTTGATGCCTATTGAGCTAGCTGGATTAAGCCCCTAGTGCGCAATCCACCAATGACAGAGTTGTGATGGTTAGCGGCGAAGTGAACCAGATGATGAACCGCCAGATGATGAACCGCCAGATGATGAACCGCCAGATGATGAACCGCCAGATGATGAACCGCCAGATGATGAACCGCCAGATGATGAACCGCCAGATGATGGTGTTGGTGGGGCTGGCGACGGTTCTTGCTTTTCAGGATTCCAAGATCCTCGTTCCATACTTATCCTCCTTAAACTTATACTTGATTTATATAGATGCAATGTATCGTTTTTTTTTCTCCATTTTTGACCAATTTTGTAGGCAAGTCGGCCCTTGGAACTCTCTCGCGTTGAGACGGGTAAGTTCGTCCTCTCCCCCATCTTTTACCCTAGTCGTTTGAGTTGGTCATTCACCCATGCCTCTTCTTTCAAAATCGCTAGTCCGAGCCATGCATTAAGTTTTATTAACGGGGTGATTAGACGGAGTGATTTCCAGGTGAGGGTTAGGGTTTTACTATAAGACAATTCTCTCTGGATTATAGAAATGATTAGTGTGACTGATTGAACAGTACGCAGGATTTCATTTATGGTTTTTACGCGATCTTGCTCATCATAAATTGATTGTGTAATTGTAAGCATATGCTCGATATGGCTAAGGTCATTGGTAGCTCTAGCAATAGCTGTGAGGGTTTCGGTATACATCCATGCATCATCTCTTGATTGGACTGTAGCAATGAGTTGGTTAAGCAATATGAAGGATTGGTCAATGTATCCAAGGCTAGCAGTAGCCTCAATAATGCCTTTGATATCCATCTCACGCAACCAATCAATAGCTATTGATTGAGCGAGGACAGTAGCCTTATTAAGAAGCGAAAGTACTTGATCGGTATAACCAAGCGAGTACATGGTTTGTGCAATAGTTATGAGGGTATTGGGGTTATATGATGGATCATTCTTATCTGCTGATTGAATAATCTTAAGTGCTTGATTGAGCAATGGGAGAACCTGGTTGGTATCACCAATCGCGATCATGGCTTTCGCAATTGCCATAAGCCTATTCACGTGGTTGGAGGTCGTATCCATTGCTTGGATAATGCTCAGTGCTTGGTTAAGAAGCGTCAGAGCCTGGTCGGTATTACCAAGCGCGATCATGGCTTCCGCAATTATTATGAATGCATCGATGCGACCTGAAGCAGTATCGATCGCTTGGACAACAATGGTAGCCTGGTTAAGAAGCGTCAGAGCTTGGTCGGTATTACCAAGCGTGGTTATGGCTTCCGCAATTGCCGTGAGTGTATGAACACGATCTTTGTTATCATCGATCGCTTGGGCAATGAGAAGCGCTTGGTCGGTATCACCAAGTGCAGCAATAGTTTTTGCAATTGCCGTGAGTGTGTAGGCCCGATCTTTGTTGTCATTGATCGCTTGGGCAATGAGAAGCGCTTGGTCGGTATCGCCAAGTGTGGCCATGGCTTTTGCTACTGCTATAAATGTATGGGTAGGACCTAAATTGGTATTGATCGATTGGGCGACAATGGTAGCTTGGTTAAGAAGCGTCAGAGCCTGGTCGGTATTACCAAGCGCGATCATGGCTTCCGCAATTATTATGAATGCATCGATGCGACCTGAAGCAGTATCGATCGCTTGGGCAACAATGGTAGCCTGGTTAAGAAGCGTTAGAGCTTGGTTGGTATTACCAAGCGTGGTTATGGCTTCCGCGATTGCCGTGAGTGTATGGACACGATCTTTGTTATCATCGATCGCTTGGGTAACAATAGCAGCTTGGTTAAGAAGCGTCAGAGCTTGGTCGGTATTACCAAGCGCGATCATGGCTTCCGCAATTGTTATGAATGCCTTGATACGATCTGCGGCAGTATCGATCAATTGGGCAACAATAGTAGCTTGGTTAAGAAGCGTCAGAGCTTGGTCGGTATTATCAAGCGTGGTTATGGCTTCCGCAATTGTTATGAATGCCTTGATGCGATCTGCGGCAGTATCGATCAATTGGATACTGATAAAGGATCTGTCGAGAAGGGAAAGAATTTGATTAAGCAATGGGAGAACCTGGTTGGTATCACCAATCGCGATCATGGCTTTTACAACTGCCATAAGCCTATTCATGTGGCCGGGGTCTGCATCCATTACTTGGCTAATACTCACTGCTTGGTTGAGTAATGCAAGAGCTTGGTTGGTATCACCAATCGCGATCATGGCTTCCGCAATTGCTATGAATGCGTCAATGCGACCTGAAGCAGTATCGATCGCTTGGGCAATGAGAAGCGCTTGGTTGGTATCGCCAAGTGTGACCATGACTTTTGCTATTGCTATGAATGCGTCAATGCGACCTGAAGCAGTATCGATCGCTTGGGCAATGAGAAGTGCTTGGTCGATATCGCCAAGTGTGACCATGACTTTTGCTATTGCTATAAACGGATAGGTGCAATCTTGCTCAGCACCTATCCGCTGGATTATATTAAGTGCTTGGTTGAGTAATGCGACAGCTTGGTCGGTATTACCAAACGTGGTTATAGCTTCCGCAATTGCCGTGAGGGTATAGGCGGCATGATCTGAGGACATATTGATCGATTGGGTTATGGCAAGAGTTTGGTTAATCAGTTCTAGTGCTTGGTCAGTATGCCCAAATGAAGACATGACATTTGCAATTTCTCTCAGAATACGTGCGCTATGTCGATGATGCGCCGATTGAGCCATCTTAAGCGTGTGATTAATAAGTTCTAGTGCTTGGTCATATTGACCAAGCGATGTCATAATTTCAGCAATTGTCGTGAAAATACGAGCACGGAACAAAGGATTATTCACTGATTGAATAATAACAAGGGCTTGATTGAGTAGTGCAAGGGCTTGATCGCTATGCCCAAGCGATGCCATAGTTTTTGCAATTTCTTTGAGGGAGCTAGATGCGTGAAATCCTAAAAGTTGGTTAGTAGATTGTTGCATGCGGCTTAGTATAATTGGATGGTAATGGTTATCACACCATCTAGTTATTTCTTTCCATATACTTATCTGTCGTAGCGGATCAGAAAGTAATTCAATTCGTTCTAAAGCTTCCTGTGTGCGACCAAGCATCGCTAAAATAACAAAGAGATCACTAGGCCACTGATCAACACGACTGTTCAGACTTGTTCGTAACAGACTATACTTCCACAAGCGCGGCAGGTTTTGAATCTGCTCCTCGATCGATTGCCCTGCCTTAATGGCACTTTCACGTCCGATATCCAAATCCAACGCATACAAGCGGGTACTCGGATCAAAGCGCGTTTTCTGTTCGCCATAGTCGCCCGCATCCAAAACTTGCCACAATACCGTCCAGTTTTCAGCCAGTGCAAGATGCGCCACATAATGATGTCGCGCATAGACTCGTCGTGCCTGCTCGATGGGGTCGCGATCATCAGTCCAAATCACATCCACATCCTGTGCACACCAGTCAGCCAGTCGTTGGTGCCAGCGTTTGACTTCACGCTGATTAAAGACCGACACAGCGAGATAGTCACGAAACAGCAAGTGATGCAACGCAACCCGTTGATCAATCCCCTGACTGACCAAACCTCCCAAGACCCACACGGCATCCTGCATCGTGTCGTGGTCATGGCCCAGGAGATTACCCAGTACATCCAGCCGCAATGGTTCTTGGGCGACGAGCAACAGCGCCAGCATGGGTTTCCAAATCGCTCGCCAGTCGGCCAAGGATCGCCCTTTTATCCGCTCCAGCGTAATCCCAAAGAGATTGCTGGGATTCTGTTCAATCTGCCGAATCAAACTGGTCGCATCGACTACGGATTGACCCTGCATCGTATCGGCAGCCAAATGGACAAACAGCGCATTGCCCTTGAGCGCGGCATAGAGGTCATGCAGGAGGCCATCCGCCATATCAGGCTGGACGGATCGCCAGAGTTCCAGCGCATCTGATTCACTCAGTGGTGGCAAGGGATAATCGACTCGATGCAGAATCTCCAGCGGTTTTAGCGTCTCATCAGGCCGCGAGCCAAGCACGATCACGATGCCTGGGGGCGGCTGCGGTGGCAGAAACGACAGATCGCGCGAGCCATCAATCTCCGGTTGCAATTGATCAAGACCATCCAGATAAACCGTTTCCGAAATCCCCTGTTTGGATAATTCGTCCAGAATCCGCGCAAACTCGCCTTTCATCGCCGGATAGCTTTCTTCAGGAAAGTACGAAACCGTCAGGTTGTGTTTGAGAATTAATTGCGCCACCACCGCACGCAACAACCCCAATTGATACTCGCGGCCAGTGGTGAGGGCAATAAAGTGGTGCGGAGTCTGCGCAATCCCCGCCTCCTGAATCAGCTTGGCAATACTACTGCTCTTGCCTTCGCCCGCCGCTGCCTTGATCAAGACATAGCCACCCGTCGGGCGCATCGCCGTAATCTGCTCACGGATCGCCGCCAGTTCGTTGACCCGCCCGACGAAGCCCTGAAGGCGCAGATTCAAGAGCCGATCACTCTCGATTTGCTGGGCCGCATGCCGAATCCGCGCTAGTGTTTTTTCCTGCTCGTGGGTTTTGAGGGCGGTGGCCAAGAGGGCATCAAAGCGGGCATCAGGAATCGGAATCGTGACCGTGACTTGCACCAGATTGCCGCCCACCTGATTCCCAATCGCCAAGTTCGCTTGGTGTGCATGCGTATCTCCGTTCATGGTAATCGTGACCGGAGCGCCGTTGAGGGTGGCGGGGCGCTGGGCAAGCGCGTGCTGAATCGCGGTGGCCACGGCTGCGGAATCGTAGGTTGGCAGCTTGGCTTGGAACGCGGCGATCAACGCATCCACGGGATCGGTAGGTGATGGCATTGATACGGGAAACCGCGCAATGAGACGATGAAGGGCATCGCGCTCAAAGGGCGTGAGGGTTCCTTGCTCAATTGCCTGCATGCCTCGCGTGATCCGCACGTGATAGGCATGGGCGGCAGGGTTCGTGCGCAGGGCTTCCAAGGCAAGATGCAGATCGAGATCATCCATCGCGCAATCCTTTGAGCTGGGAGGTGTGATGTTCTATCCTAGCAAAGCAATGGTTCCATGGCAAGTGATTACTGACGGTTTTGGGGTACATCGTATAGCTCCTCTGCCGTTCGCCGCACGAATAGTGGGTGATTATCCAAATAATCAATCGAGCACGTGGCTGCTTTTGCACGGTAGTCAGTCTCACGTTAGATATAGCGGAGTTGATTGATCATTTCATCACGCGGAACATCGTTCAACAACACCAGCAAGCGTCGCGCGATCTCATAGGGTGGGCGGCGAACGGCAATAATAATTCCAGCATGGGGTTGGCTAGCGGCAAAGAAGGCTTCCGCCAGCTGCTCAAAATCATCACGATTGTGGGTCACGAGGGTCATTCCCTGGCTGGCCGCATAGGTCAATTGGTCACTATCGGCCAACGTTAAGAGGGCGGCATCGCGGGTCGTGGTTGCCGCAAACCCGCGTGCGCGAATGAGATCGGCAATGAGCACATGGACATCTTCATCAAGGTACAGATGGAGAAAGAGATCGCTCACAACGGCCTACCTCACGCATCAAGCAACTGATCCGGAATCCGATTGCGCTCGATATAGGTATTAATCTCTGCATGGTGGTCACTATAATAACTGAGCGCATCAAAGATTTGGGCGAGGGTGAGGTGCGGCATCCCCTGGCGAATCTCTTCGGGAGCCATGCCCATCCGCCACGATTCGACGATCGCCCGAATGGGGGTGCGGGTTCCCTTGATAATGGGTTCGCCCCGTAAGATCCGATCATCGGTCACGACATAGGGATGTTCAGTCATTTGAATGGCCATCGAAATCTCCTTGGCTGGGTGGTGTGTGCTGGTGTGATTGGTGGCGCATCCCGCAGTGGATGTAGGTTTAGTCTACCGCACGATCGGTGCCAAATCAACCAGTGGTCGCCTTGTCTACATCAATAGCGGGTTCTGATACAACTAAGAATATCAGTACCCTATCCTGTCTTACCCCAGCCGTTTGAGCTGTTCATTGACCCAGACTTCAGTGTCTAGCATTCCTATCACGAGCTGTGGACTATTCATTGGTATAACTGTCATAAGCGGGAGAAGTGACCACAGTTTCTCGTACGTTTCTATGGTTTGCCATGCGGATTGAATGAGTTTTAGTGTGTAAGGTTGGTTTGTTTCATGCTGTTCGATCATAGCTTTGAGGATTGCTACCCGATCGTCTATGGGACTAATCAATGGAACAATGGTGGCCGCTAGTTGATCATTCCCTATATCGAGTGCCGTCTGCGCAATATTCCTGAGGCTCTTAGCTCGTTTATCGCCTAAATCTATCGATGCTGTATGCTGTATTGATTGCTCAAGCAGGGTTATGGTATCGTCATAATGGTTAATCCGAGCTGTAGCAAGAGCCATTGCTACAAGTGCCTCACTATATAGATCATCTGCTTGCTCCATATCGTAAAGCAGATTACGTGCCTCATCGACTAAGGCGATAGAATCCTCACGTTGACCAATAGAAACCTTTGTTTGTGCAATGGTACTCAGTGCGATGATGCGGTTGCCCGGATTAAAAATTTCGCGGGCCAAATTCAATGCCCGATCTAATAAGCTGAGTGCATCGTCGTACTTCTCGGAACTAAAAGTATATTCCCCCAAAAACTATCACTTCCGTACAAATGAGCGTAATATTTTCTCTTTGAATCAGTTTGAATCAGTGCTCCATACTAATGTTATTCAATCGTAAAACGCAAAGCAGACATCCTTTTTGACTCTTTTGAGAAGCATAGAAAGCCATTCACAGCAGCGGCTATGAGCTTGACTAGAGTACATCCCAATTCTGCACCGAAGACGGTTTCATTCAGCGTGCCACACTGGATATTAATCATATGAAATTTAAATAGAATCTATGTTCTATAAGAGATTAATATTGATTTCTTGCCATTGATTCCTTTTTAAGATATATAGTGCATTTTGCCATGCGATAAGTGCATCACTGGTTGTTATTCGCGTTTTTTGATCCTCCCACCACTTAATATCTATATTTTCCCCAAAAGATAAGATTATCATTGATGATACGATTATTTTATTGTCATCATATTCATAACTAACCCAATATTTCAGTATATCTATAATAGATGGCGATAGAAATTGCCTGTTTTCTCGTAAAAATTCTTGTAAAATGAATAAATCGCCGGATTCATGAACTTGTTTTGGTCCTAGATATATTGATTTTGATATTTTATCGAGTTTGGCCAAAATTCCTTCTTTCATAAATAAAGAACTATGCCAATTTTCCTCCTCATTAATTTCCGATGACATATAATCATTAACCCAAGCTATATATCCAAATCTTGATGCATGCCTAGTTAGCCGATGTCGTTCTAACTTGGGGAACTTATCTATTATAGGTATTAAGGAATCAAGCATTTGGGGTGAAATACTTTTCGGATAGATCCCTGCAAAGAAATGCTCTACTTGTGCTGGGATAGATAATTGAACCGCTTGTTGTATAAAACGTAGTGCTTCAGGCTCTCCAGAACACCAAATTGATGGCCATACTCTTGATGCTTTAAGAAGGAACTCTTTTTTATTCTGTATTAGTATTTTGACTTGTGTTAGTGGTAAATGGATAATAAGTGAATTAGACCATCCATAGTCCTCATTGTTGGGATCAAGCGCGAGTTCGAACACGGAAAGTAATGTTTCAAATACTCCTTCCTCATGTGCCAAAAAAGGCATATATCCACACCATCGAGCCGGCCTTGAGTTCATTTTTTCGATGAGTATGCTTGTTGCTGTTCTGTCCTTTAACTTCAATCTGACTTTAAGAACATCATCGAATAATGGGTCGTCCGATGAGATACTTTGCAGTAAATGTAAATCTTTTTGCTGTGCAGATCGCTTCCAGAAGCCTAGAGCCAGTTTACGTACTTCTAGATCTGAATTAGATTGAACTATATTCCATACTCTTACACGAGATTCTGGAATGATAGGAATTTTATGTTTAAATAGATCTTCGGCCAAAGGATCTAAAGATTCACTCAAAACATCCCATCCAAATCCATGATGGTACTTAGTTTGCCAATGGATGTAAAATTCTAGTGCGTCAGGATGATCAATCCCACCAAGAATCCAGAATAGTTCTTTTCGTAGTTCTTCTTGTCTATTAAGTATATTTACCCAAGCTATTGTGCCCGTAGACGTAAATCCTCTCCAAGAAGAGAGTCTTAGGGGTTCTTGGAATTGCCAATAGCGTTTTCCTGATATATTAGGTTTTTCTCTTTCATTACTAAGTTTCAGGCTAAGTAATAGCGCTGGTTCCAATCTAGATTCAACATCACTATCTTCAATGCGACTTAAAAGCCAAACTATTGAAGCAAGAGAGTCTATTCTTTCGCTTTCTGGTAATATCATCCAATATTCCCAGATTCTCTGAGCGATATTAGGGTATCGAATATAACTACCCAGTACAATTGCTGAATTACGTAGATCTTTAATTTTAATAGCATTTATTAGTTCTGAGATTAATAAATCTTGATTATTCCTATATATATCTGAAAGTAATTCAATAGCATTTTCTATAAAAGAGAATCTAATACTAGGCAAAAATCCTCGCCATTCTTCACGTTTTATCCATTCTAATCCAGATGTAATATCCCCATTTCTCAATCTTGCACACCAAATAAACCAAAATCTAGGCAAATTATCGGTAATAGGTAGAACAGCCTGATTATCGGTTTGTGACAATTTATCTAAAATAAATCTAGGTAGACTTGTTGTGAATTCATATTCTCTCTCATCATATCCGCTTATTATTTGATGAATTGATGAGAAAATAAATTCTTGGATCGAAAGATCCTCAGGTAGTATATTTAATCTAAGAATTTCAGCAAGAGCCAAAGGTTGATGTTCGCTAATTATTCTAATAACCTGATAGATTGTACTATCAGGTACAAAGAGTGTAATTAAAGCTAAAGCTTCAGCGAAACCTGGGTAAGATATATCTTGGATTAGATTTATAGGAAGTATATTATCGATGTTTTCTATTATATTAGAAGACATCCTTCGTGCGATGAGCAAATCTCTCAATCGACTATGCTTCCACTTCCAGATATCGGAATCCTTACTGCTATCAATCCAAGCGATTTGATTTGTCCTTGTTAAAGAATATAAGATATTGGAAAAATGATTGCCTATACTTAGGCGAATATCCTTCCATTTAGGTTCAGGATTTTTATGCAGAATAATATAATCGATGACCTTGTCTATGGCCTCATAAAATTCGTCTAACGAAACTGTAGGAAGTATATTTTGTTTTGTTTTAATAAGCATTTCTCGTAATGATGAATCAAAAACGGCTCTTAATATTTTAGCTTGCCTCATATGGTGATTTGGTAGTGGTCCTGATAAGGCAAATCCACAAAGGAATGGGTCCCCATTTAGTGAATCAATAATTTGATATATCTCTCTATATTGAGATGACGATACTAATTTAGCAAAATCTTGTCGTTCTGTTTCATTGAATTCCATTAATTCTATAAAATCCCATACTTCATTTTCTTTTATCGTGTTAGATGGATATAATAATTGATTAGGCCATATAGGAACAATCCATTGAAATACTCTATCTGAACTACGAGCTAGATATTCTAAGACAGAAATTATATCATGAGGAGGATTAATACGATTTACATCATCTAAAAGAAATTTAATTCCACCAGGAATGGATTCGGCAATATCTATAAAATCTTCATCTGAATGGAGACCCAATGATGGATAAAAGCGACGTAAAGTATTAATAATTATAGTATTTAAGGGCAAACCAAAGCTAAGCTCGTTAGCTGGAATCCAAAATGCGATACCATTATTTTCATTAATAGTTTTCCCTATTTGCCGAAGTAATGTTGATTTTCCGAAACCTGATGGTCCTATGATTCCTATAATAGGTTTAGATGTTGACTCAAGTAGATGAATAATTTTATCGTGAATAGATCTCTTGATTTCATGAGTATCAGCATTGCCTGCAGCCGAAAAAGAGAATATTTTCTGATGTTCTTTTAGGGATTTTTGAGCAATAGATACTAGTAGATCCCGACTTAGCCTTTCAGCTTGAATACCGAAAATTACATCGCGAATATATTGCCCATCACTATCGATATCCAGAAAGTCAACCAAAACAGATGCTTCAATAATTATTATTTCTACATTATTTGTATTAGCCAATTTGATTGCATCTAAATATAAATTAACATCACTTTTCAATAATTTATTCGTAGCTATATATAACTGGCAATGAAGGTTATTTATGTTGGATTTCCAATTATTAAATGTTTCTATAGCTTTTTCAATGTCACCTTTTTTATGTTCACCTTTAATATTCTTACCTAACCACTTACCTCTTAAGTCTTTATATTCAATAGTAGTAGTTGCAACTGATACACAAATAGGAGGATTACCTGCTATATGGATTATATTATCAACAGGGCAAGGTATAGGTTCTCCATTTTCATTTATACCAGTAGCAATTAAGTGTGATAAACGACTTTCTTTGCGTCGTAAATAAGCAGATACTAATATCTCAAATAAATCACTTTTGATCTCTAGAAGTTTTTGCAATGTATTATTCATATAGCTCCTTAATTTATAAATTACGTAAGGTATTAATATTTATAAGCGTATACCATTATTTATGAGAGGTGTTACAAAATCATCACGCATTTGATACGCAGCGGAAGAACCATTATCAACCAGTATATCAAGTAAATTAAAAATGGCATCGCGGAGTTGGCGATCCGTTTTTACTTCTCGAGGATGTCCATACACATAACGTTGTAGTAAGACTTCTAGCATAAATATAGTATCCCCTTTCCGTAACATTTTTTGAGAATCACCCTTTTGAAGTTGCTGAGCAATCACAAGGAAAGCCCTAGGAAGCGATTGTCCCCCGATGTCGTAAAGAAATTTGACATAGTTGTCTAGAACCTCAGCGATAGGTGGCAAATCTTCGAAGAATGCTTCTATATTGGACGTATAGCCTTCAAGACTTTTCCAATGCTGAACTCCCTCTTTCCAATATAGTCGCAGAAAGAGTGCTGCGATGAGTTGATGTCCATGTGCGCGATCCCGATCAATACGGCTGAGCCAAGTGGCACTTCGTACTTTATCGGCAAATAACTTCCAGATTCTCCAGAATTCCGGCGTATTTGAGTATATATCTTCACCATAGCCAAGATCTCGGATAAAGCGGGATACCTCATCCGGATAACGATCAACCGCTTCTAGAAGCGGTTTAAGAACGAGAGAAGCATCTTTTGAAGTTTGGAGAAGAAACCTTTGTAGCAAGCCAGAAAGCGCATACTCTCCTTTAAGATTTCGCTGTGCTTGGTATGTCCGATTATGGCTATGCACTCTATCCCATACTTCAACAAGACTCTTGGCAACGTGCTCAAAAACGATAACCGACAGAGGTTCATCTGGGACTTTTACAATAATATTTAGTATATATTGATATATTTCAAAGGTATCTCGATCCATTAAGTTCATGGTTTCATAGGTATTCTCTAAAATTGATTCCTTCTCAAAAAACATGTCTCGTATGAATAATGCTGCCTCAACATCAGGATTAAATGAGGGCTGATTTGTAGATGGCTCATAATCCCTGTCATGGACTTTTTGTTGGATGATGCGTGCCTCCGTCGCCAGAGCGTTTATACATCGCCATGTCAAAACTGCATCGATTGACCATAAATACTGCCCAATACCCAATGCTACATGCTCACGAACCTCTTCAACTGCATGGGTTAAGGCTATAACAAATGACCGCCGAATCTGGAGAGTTTGATCCTCCACCAAAGTTTTTCCAAGCAAAAGCGGTAGGACTCTGGCACACGCACGATCGGCTGCCATTTGATTCTTCTGTCCGCGCGCAATAGGATTCCAATTATTACTCCTCTGCTCAATTTCTTTACAGACACGCGTTAGACACCATGCTTGTTCATCACTTGCCATTTCATCCCAATGATCTCGAACGCTAATAGCGGCAATGAGTCCTGGACCATTTTGTCCGAACACTTGAATATCGTCTGGGACATCCTCTCCAGTCATATGCAAAACTTGATGGAGACGTTGTTTCCATTCATTAGGATTGTATGTTGTGTCTTCTCGATAAAAAACCTTATGCCCCCACATATCAAGATTAAGACGAGTCGTTATGGTATTCAATTCGATCGCGTCTTGATCAATCATATTCTTGATATCACTGTCAGGCTCATTGAGTTTGAGTAGGACTTGTTGATCACTTCGAGATGTTTGATTAGTATTCGATTCATTAGATGTAGGCACGGGAACAGAACCAACATATTGGCGTAAGTCCATTTGATGAAGTGCAAGCCGCCAGATACGATCATCTTCATCTTGATCTTCTATGGCAGGCATCTGCTCACGATAACGATCAAGGATTGCATGAACTCGACCAGCAAACGATCCTAGTTGCAAGTTCATAACAGCATGTTCAAGAGTCGACTTACGATGTGGGCGGCTATCTTCTATTTTACGTTCTTCTTCGTATATCCTGTCCCCTGGAGAAGATATAGTGAATGACAACATCGATGGGGCCGAAAATTCGCTTGCGAATCGGTGGCGATCAAGAAAAATACAGAATGGATTTTGAAGAAGGACTAAAATTGTTTCGCCACAACTATGGGGAAATGCAGTCGCAATACTTGCTATAACTGCGGTAAGCGATACAGATCTACTGTTACGAAGAATGCTGAGAAGAAGTTCATCCAGTTCGAATGGATATTGCTCGGCATAATCTAATAACCATCGCTCAAATGCCATGGCCAATGATTGCAAAGCATATGGTCCAACACTCGTTCCTCGATACATATTCCAGAGACGTATATTTCCCCACTGTATAACCGAAATCTCGTCATTAAAGGTTAGGGTTAATTCAAGAGGTAACTCAATATGTCTTGTAGGAACACGTGGATGAGCATACCAGTCCGCACTATGATTAAACACATCAATCACAAAATCAATACCTTCTTGCGGGTGATGAAGCAGGAGTGAAAAAAACGGACCATGGTATGCACTCGCAGGAGAGCTATCGTGACTTCTTGCTGGTTTGATTCCAAATATGGGTTCTAGCTCTCCTATATATCCGTATTCTGCATCATTATCGAGATCAGATTCTGAATACAGAAAGTAATTTTTTGCCATTGCTATAAGCAAATCGGGCATATCTCGTGCTACTGGTATTCCTTCCAGATTAGTAAAAATTATTGTTTGCATCTCTTCCCTGATCCTATCCCGTTGGCTGCTAGTATCAGGTTCATGTAACAAGGAGGAGAAACGATCTTTATCAGCGAGAGGGATTTTTACGATGATCTTCAATAGTCGCTGGCGCTGGTCTCGTGTTCCGTAATCGTTAAATCTGTCAAGCAGCCCATATGCAATTTTTGCAACAGCATTCGCTCCCTCAGGGTAGGGTGTTTGCTGGGTAACGCTTCGAGCCCAGTCCTCAATAAACCCTAAAAGAATGCTATGTTCATCCTCCACAAACGTATCAAGATTGTCGGCGAGCAGCTGCGCTAATGATGCCCATACTGAACCATCAGGAACATTGAGCAATGATGTTTTAACGGGCATAGTACTTGCCCACAATGGTGGTACGACGCATGCCACCCGGACAATATGAATAATTCGCCAGAGCCATTCTTTGGTATTAGCGAAGAGTTGTGTCTGATAGTGATTCGCCAGAGCAGCTGAAAACGGCGATCGTAAAAGAGAAACCAGCGTGTCATCTCGAAAATACTCTGCGAAAGTTTTGTTTTGAAACGTCTCTTGAAATAATTCATTAGCCGATTGAGGCTCTCGCTGGACTAATTCAGCAATCCATTTACGATACGTTCGACGGACTGCTGGATATGCCCCAATAATGTCTGGAAGTTGCTGTATCGAACTATTGTGTATTGTATATTGCTCGTCTATCCATTGAAGAATAGCCCAGTCCTCAAGGACATCATGTGCGGGAGCGATGAGAATGGAGCTTTGGGGAGATACGACAAGCAATGAATCGTGACGGAGGCTATCCAAGACGGCTTGATCAAGATCGTTACAAGCGATATAGGGAACAAGTTGTTGTGCTCGCCGTATGGCAATCTGAATGAATACATCTTCCCGCCGGCGTGGCATGCCACCACGAGTACGGTGTTCAGCCCGTACAATCTCTTGCCAAAAACGTATCCGAAGATCGCGCTCACTCTCAGGTAATGGCTGATTCATTGACCATGGAATCTGAAGTGTCTTGTCAAGAATGTAGGGTGTTCGTAAAAATTGACGTAAGGGTGGATGTGCAAGCAAAGGAGCTAATATCGGGTAGTTCTCTGAAACTTCTTCAAGTTCAGTATGATTCAGTGACGGAACATCGACCACTGAATAATTCGTAATAGTTCCCGCTAGAAGACCCGAGATAATGAGATGGGTTGCATAATCACGGCAGGTCAAGAGAAGACACCAACTCGGATCGTTGGCTACAAGCTTTAAGAGATCAGTAAATGCGTCACGAACCGATGATTCCAAGAGTCTTTCAACGCTCTCGACTAGCAAAATCTTCCGAGCTTGATTGACTAGAATATTGCTAAGTGTCACTGCATTGACCGTAATATGATTATTTTGCAGTGTTGTATCAAGATGTGGATAGGCAAATTCCTCTGCACGAAAGCTAAATACGAAGTAGTCATGTGCAAACACAGTGGCTACTTCTTTTGCAATACTAGACTTTCCACTCCCAGCAGCTCCTGAGATCAGCACAACTTGATCTATTTCGAGTTGCGTCAAGACCTTTTGAACAAGATCTTTGCGTGGAAGTTCGACTTTGTTGCCTATCTTTGAGCGAATACCATCTAAAATAGGTTTAGAGTGCTCATGAAGCGTTCTTAAGACCTGTTGTTCCTTACTGCCAAGCACAGAATGGCGTTGACGCAATTCTGTGGGCAAATCATGAAACCGAAAACTCTTTGCGGCTGGCATCGCGTCACTAACCAGCCGAAGTAATGCATTCCAAGACGCTTCTGCACTCGTACCTTTATCTTGCTGATGACTGGTATAGGCAAGAAGGCTGAGGATTATCGTCTCTATTGATCGTGTAGAACTGGCAAGATCCAAACTAAGAATGTATAACAGGCGTAAAAATCCCCAAACCTCTGCATGACTGACAGGTTGAGGTTTCTGCTCGAAATTACCAATAATTGCACAAAGGGTATCGCAATAAGTAATGGATTTCTTATTAATAAATCCAGGGGTTGCTAATCGATCCGCAAACTCAATTCCATTACGTGCAACACGCGCACACTCTAAAAGTCCAGAGAACGATTCGAGCAGCACATTGGTACCTCGCAATGTTACCAAAATAAACCGATCGGTGTTAAGCGAAAACGGTTGCGCCTTTTTGAAATCTTGCCAGAAATCCTCTATTGCCTTTACACAGTCTTTATCAGAGCTACTTATTGTAAAGTTTCGTTTGACTTGGCCTACCAACTTTTTTGTACTACCCGCTTCATTTTGAGCAACAACCAAGAAATCATCAGTATGCCAACCGAGATGTTCTGTTTGGAAATGAACCTCTTTAACCATACAATCAGTTAAAATTGGCGGAATAGCACCAACAAGCAAGTGTGCAAGCCAATAAGCATTAACATGCTGCTCAAAAAAGGTACCAGCACCTCCGGTGGATGCAGGGCTTGAAACTAACGGGGTTTGTGCTCTAGTACGAGGAGTGCTAGATGTTGTGCTGTTCGATGCAGACGTTGCTTTTTGGGGTCTTTTGGGCATAGAAATCACTCCTATCATTCAGGCGTTAGTGATAAGCATTTAGGGACAGATCATCGACTCTCTGGGCCAACTCTTCCGCCGTCGGCTGGGTATATAAACTTGTGGTATTGAGATCGCTGTGACCAAGCAAACGCGCTAGTCCGATTAAATCACCAGGATGGTCGGTCAGATACCGCCGTGCAAAGGTATGACGAAGCATATGGGGTGTAGTATTGGCAGGAACAAGATTTCTCGCCGCAGCGATACAAATCAATCCGTGAATCATCCCCCAAAGGGCGGTCGCACTCAGTCGATTGCCTTTCTGGCTCTGCCATAAGGGCTTCGATCGGTCGTGGAGATTTATGGTTGTCCATGCCAAGGCAACAGCCTTGAGTGATGAGGGAACGCCCAAGAGCGGAGCAGCATAGGCGGTAAGCGCTGCACGCGCTGAGCCATTGAGTGGTACGATGCGACACTTGTTCCCTTTACCAGCGCGAATCATTACTGTCCCTCGTTTTTCACTCAGGGTCAGATCATGCCAATTCAGTGCCTGACATTCCCCGATCCGCATCCCGGTTTGAACCATCAGCTGGAGAATCGCATAATCACGAAGAGGGTGTCGGCTCCGCTGCGCCTCGCGGAGCAAAGCATTGATCGCGCTATCAGTAAGATCATTCGGTTCACCAACTCGTTGCTGGCGAATTCCTTTGATTCTTGCGAGTGGGTTTGTGACAAGAATCTGATGATCAACCATCCAAGCACACCAACGCCGCAGTGCACAGAGATGGAGATTGACCGTTGCTGTTGCCATAGTTGTTTGCGTGGCGCGTCGGTAGGATGTAAATGCAATAGGGGTAAAGTCATCGGGGGTAATAGCGCGATGTTCCTGCTGGATATACCAGTCAAGAAAGTGTTGAACTACGCGCTCATAGCGTCGTAAGGTTCGAGGTGCGGGATCTGCTTGATCCAAATCGTGGAGCCATGTGTGCATTAATTCCGTGATCTGACGCTTCTTAATATCTACACCACTGATTTCTCGTTCGTTTTTTTGCATGGATTTGTGCCCCATCTTAGATGGTAAAGCCATATTCCATCAACTAGAAACAGAAGAGAATACCTCTTCTCTTTCATTTTCACGTATACTCTACCACCGAGCCAGCACCGTGTCGACTGCTGATATGTGCTCATCGCCGCACGACAGAAAGATTCCTTGATGACAACAGACGAATCCCCCATCGCCGATGATATCCCCGGCGGAACCCGTCGTGGCCATATTCTTGATGCTGATGCGATTGCCGCACTCTATGCCCAACCTCGATTCACCGCCGAAGAACGTGAGCAGTACTTTACCCTCACAACTGCGGAAGAACAGCAGCTTGCCAAGCGCCGTGATGATCATACCAAGCTGTACTTTCTTCTCCAACTGGGCTATTTTCATGCAAAACAGCGTTTTTTTTCCTTCACCTTCACCGAGGTTCTCCTCGATGCGCAGTATCTCTGCCAGCGCTATCACTTGGTCGATGTTGACCCGGCAACCCAAGCACCGCTCCATCCCGAAACCATTCGGCGACAACGAGAGGCGATCTGTCGTCTGACCGGGTATCGTGAGACCACGGATGTCGAACGCGACCTCATTCTGACGCGGGCGGGCGACCTCGCGCGGATCAGTAGTAATCCGCTCTATGTGTTTCAGGAATTGATCCAGCATCTTAGCGACGAGCAGATCATTGGGCCTGCCTACACTGTGATGCAGGAACTCATTCGGACAGCCCTAACAGCTGAACATGAGCGGCTTACTGCACTCCTGAATGCCCATCTAGCAGCTGATGATCACCAGCGCCTTGAAGACCTACTCCAGCACGATGGAAAACGACGACCCATCACCTGGCTCAAACGTGACCCCAAGGACTTCACCAAAACGGCAATGCGCGACGAGCTGGCCCGTGGTTCCCTTCTGCGACCCTTGGCGCATTGCGCGGCCCACGTACTGCCGATGCTCGGTATTTCCCAAGCCGCGATTGCCCACTATGCATGGCTCGTGGGCTATTATTCACTCGCTCGGTTAGAAGCACTCGATGCCGATGTCCGCACCCTCTACCTCCTCTGTTTTGTCCATCGGCGGTATCTGCGGCTCAATGATCATGTGATCACCTGCCTGCTCCACGTGATCAAGTCGTATCATGATGACGCAATCACGGCCATGCAGGAACAGGCATCGGCCATCCAATCGGCGATCATCAAGGATTTACCGAAGGTAGGCAAGGTGTTGAAACTCATCGCAACGCCGCAGCACCCGCCAGAGACACCCCTGTCTACCCTCCAGCAGGCGGCCTCCGTGCATCTTTCTCCAGCACGCCTCGCCGAACTTGCCGACTATTTTCTTGCCCGTGGCACGGTCGATGATGCGGCGTTCTACTGGGCAACGGTGGATCGCATCGCCCAGCGGGCGAAAACCCGCCTGCGACCGCTGCTCCTTGCCCTCGACCTCGCTGCAACCCGTCCTGACTCGCCGATTCTAGAGGCAGCTCGTACCATCCAAACCCATATCGCCGCCGCGCGACCACTCACGCGGATCGCCACAGCAGACCTCCCCGCACGGTTCATCGCCGTCAAAGAAAAGCGCTGGCTCTATACCACCGATGCCGATGGGTATTCCGACCTCATCCGCGACCGCTACGAGTTTCTGTTGTATCGCCAACTCCGCAAAGCCATGGAAGCGGGTGAGGTCTTTTGTCCGGCCAGCGTCCAATTTCGGAGCTTTGACGATGACCTGATCACGGAGGCGGAATGGGCGGATAAGGATGCCGTGCTCGCTCGGATTGCCGAACCGCGCCTGCTCGAACCGATTAAAACTCAGCTCGCAACCTTAGAACAGGCGCTAGAGGAGCGTATCCGCGTCGTCAACGCGCGGATTGCCAAGGGCGACAACCCGTATGTGACCATCAAGGAAGGGAAGAAACGCACCACATGGTCGGTGCGCTACCCGCGACCGCGTGATCCGCTGAATCACGCGATGTTTGATAGCCTCCCCCATGTCCCGATTACCAGCGTGCTCCAATTCGTGGAGGAGCGCTGCCCCTTTTTGAGCGCATTTACCCACGTTTCGGGCCGCTACCATAAACCTGCGACCGACGATCATATTATTCGCGCCTGTTTGGTTGCGTGGGGCACCAACATGGGTCTCGGGCGTATGGGGACGATCTCAGACTTGCCGACCCACGTGCTCACGCAGGCATCAGAAAATTACCTGCGCTTGGAAACCTTGCGCCACGCCAATGATCTGATCTGCAATGCCATGGTGGCAATGCCGCGCTTTCATCGGTTTGATTTGGGTGATCACGTCCACTCGAGCAGTGACGGTCAGAAATTTGAGGCGCAGCGGGTGACGTTTGGCGCACGCTATGGCCCGAAGTATTTTGGCCGCAGCAAGAAGGGTCGTGTCTCCTACACGCTGGTGGCCAGCCATCTGCCGATCGTGGCTCGCATGATTGGTCCGCACGAGCATGAAAGCCACTACGTCTTTGATGTGCTCAAAAACAATGCCACTGACCTACGCCCCGTCCGGCATTCAACCGATACCCACGGCACCAATCACGTTAATTCCGCCTTGTTGTACCTTTTTGGGTATGCATTCGCTCCACGCTATAAAAATCTCCCGCGCACGATGGCGACTAACCTCTATGGGTTTCAGCATCCGCGCCAATACGGTGATGTGCTCCTTGCTCCCATCCGCAAGATCAACACGGAATTGATTGTGGCCGAGTGGGATAATCTGCTCCGAATCTTCGCGTCGCTGGCACTAAAGACCACCAGTCAGCACATTATCGTGCGCAAACTCAGCTCTTATGCACGCCGTAATAGTACCCGGCAGGCACTCTGGGAGCTAGACCGCATTCTCAACAGCCTCTATATGTTGGACTATGTGGACTCGGCTCCGTTGCGCCAGCATGTGCAACGGGCACTCAATCGCGGGGAGCAGTATCATCATTTACGGCGGGCAGTCTCGTATGCCAATATCGGCAAGCTCCGGTTTACGACCGAAGAAGATCAGGAATTATGGAGCGAATGCAGTCGGCTCATCGCGAATTGCATCATCTTCTATAATTTGACGCTGCTTGATCGCCTGATAGCCCAGAAAGAGGCGGCTGGGGATATGGTGAGTGCCGCTGTTTTGGCCGAGATTGCTCCGGTTGCATGGCAACATATTAATTTCTATGGCCGCTATGAATTTGTGACGATCCCTGAACGCATTGATCTGGAGGCACTGATCGCAGCGTTGGCGAACCACACGTATCGGCCCGAAGGGGTTATTGCAGCATGAAATAGCTCAAACGTGCGGAAGTGATAGTTTTTGGGGGAATTTACTTTTAGTTCCATGCGCATCAAGCTTATTGTTCATGATGCCGTAACTGCCCGTAAGCGCTGCGCCGTGGTTGGTGGCTGATGCCGTTTGTTCGTCGTCGCCCAGCGCTGGATGAGGGCCGCAAGCCGTGTGAGTACCCGCAAAAACTGTGGCGGATCGGCCTGCGTGCTGGCCAATTCCCCCGCCATCCCCGCGACGATCGGTGCAGCCTTGAACAAACTCCGTTCCGGATCATGCCAACTGCTGGCGGCCAGCAACCATTGCTGAAACACCAGCCCGATCAATTTCGCGTAGATTTCACACAGCACCCGTGCGGGATTGGTCGTGCGCCAGTCATCCAATCGTGCATGGCTTTTCCAGAGCTTAAACAAGAGTTCAATTTGCCAGCGTACCCGCACCAACGCCCAGATCTCGGTTGGGCTGAGCAGCGTGCGTGGTGCATTCGTGATCACCACATTCCAATCGGCCAGCGCCAAGGCCGCCGCCGATGGCATGCGATGCTGGTGCTGGGCATGCTGGCGAATGCGTGCCCGCCGCTGATCGGCAACCGCCTGCGCGACGCGGGTAACCACGAGGCGACCATGGACGTGCCGCTCCTTGCCCACGACGATCGCGCAATCCCACGTGGTCACCGGCCCAAGCTCGCGGACAAACGTGGCCAACGGCTGCGCGGCGTGCCCCGGATAGGCCACGACGGCGTTGCTCGGCAGGCGGGTGATCCAAAAGACCCCGTGCTGATCGTGCTTGCGCAAGCGCTCCAAGTGGTAAAATCCGCGATCCGCGAGCAGCAAACTGCCCGGCGGGAGATCCTGCTGCTGGAGCGGGAGTGCTCGATCGGCTGCGCGTCCGTTGACCAGATCGAGTGCCGTGATCGCGCCCGTGAGGACATCGAGCTGCACCCCACATTTAAGGGTTGCCCCGCCACCCGTCGTCGCATTGCCACAGCCGCGCCACGTGCTGGTCAGGGCATCGGGCAAGCCAATGGATGTGCTGTCATGGACGCGCACGCTGGCAAAGCGCTGGAGGATGGGCAGGGTCACGGGATTGGTGGCGATGACCGGGTGGATGCTGGCGAGAACGAGCTGGTGGAGCAGGTCAGCGGTGGCCATGGTGAAGCGTTGATCAATCGCTTGGGGTGAGACATCAACGCCGATGCGGCAGGCCATTTGGGCCAATTGCTCAACGGTGGCGGTTGGGTGGGCCAGCCAGCCATAGACAAGGGTTTGGACCAGGGTACTCGGACAAAATTTGGCGCGGTCAGGGCGTTTGACGTACTGCTGGGCGGCGGCGATTGCCTCAGTCGTGGTGGTCAACAGGGTGTGCATGGCAGCGCTGATCTGCGGTATGATGTCCATTGGATGCTCCTTGGCTATCGTGTTTGGTTGCACAGCCATGATGCCATGGAGCGTCCGTTAATATTAAGCTTGATGCGCATGGGGAATTTACTTTTAGTTCCCAAAAGTGCCCGCCACGCGCTTGCAACAACCTATGGGGCGGATGGCTTTGCCTTGCTGACCGCACTGACCGCGCCCGATACACCGCGTACCGTCCGCACACTCCCCATGGTGGCGACCCTCTGGCG
>NZ_PUBZ01000137.1 GCF_003205875.1 Herpetosiphon llansteffanensis | reverse complement strand
TAGTGGCTATTGGCCTAACCGCTGATCCCCAGACCCCGATCCCTGACCCCCGACCTCCATTTTGATTTTTGACTTTTGACGTTACGCTGGCCCCTAGCCCCTGACCCCTCGGCTTCATCCTTCATCCTTCATCCTTCATCCTTCATCCCTCATCCCTCATCCCTCATCCCTCATCCTTCATCCCTCATCCTTTCGCTCCCTAGTCGCCAACAGCGCGCCGACGGCGGGTACTCACCGCTGAGCCTTGCGATTGCAACACGGCCATATCACGCAGAATGGTGCGCCGACTCACGGCCAAGGCATCAGCCAAATCATCATCGGTTGGCGCGGCTCCTGCATCATCAGCTTCATCAAGCAACCGCTGCAACCGATGCATGCGCAATTCGCTGCGATCATGAAAGCGATTATCATCTGGTGCATGCAACGTCCAAACGACCTCAACCCGATCGGTATGGCTCAGCGATTTGCCCAGCGGCACATCGGCTCGCACCAACAGAACTTTGCGCTGAATATAGCCACCTTCAGAAAGCAGCTGGCTGCGCCCATAAACCCGCGTGAGCCGCATCCACAACCCAGCCATCGAGCGAATCGCGCCAGCTAAATGGGCAACTCGCTGCAATTGCAAGACCATTCCATGTAATTTCACATTATTGATGAATGAATCGCGCAAGGTTGGGTCGCGGAAGCGATTGGCTTGCTGCTGAATTGAATGATAGGCATTTTGCAGATGTAGCCGATCGCCATAGACCCAAAAACGCGTAAATTGTAACAACACATCTGCATACAACAATTCTTTCTGGTCGTACATCGCTTCGGCTTCGGCCAACATCGCTTGGGCTTCGGCAGCAAAACCACATAATTGGGCAGCTAAGGCATGCATCAAAATTGGTTGCAAAAATGCCGATCGTGCCTGTTGCCACATCGCCGTGCCACGCCGTAATAAAGGCAAGGCTTGATCTGGCCGATTGCGAAAAATCTCCAGTGCGCCAATCGCGGCCAGCAAATATAAGCCAGCACCTTGTTGCTGCGCTTGATCAAGCCAAGGCTGAACTTCTTGCACCACGGTTTCCGCTTGCTCAAAATCACCAGCCTCTAACGCCACCAAAATCGTGACACTATGCACAAAAAAGGCCCAATTGGAGTTTGGCGGCATCTTAGAATCACGAATCATCTGGCGCATGCGCTGGGTCGTGGCTTGAGCCATCTCGGTCAGGCCAATCGCGGTCGTGATAAAGGTCGACATGAACAAGCCTACACCCAACAGCCAACTATCATCAAGCGCTTCGAGCAATTCAATCGCCTTGTTCATTGTGCTCAGCGCAGTTTCCCAATCGGCATAACTAATATTTACTTCGCCCAAAACCCGCAACACATTGCCCCGCGCCGGATACAAATACGGATGAAGTTCGGTCAGGGTCAAGGCTTCAGCAGCAATGCGCTGGGCTACGCTGGTATGGCCGAGCATGCGATAGGCAAAGGCTAGCGAACACAACGAGGCAACTAAAACTGCATCATCGTGGCTACTCCGCGCGAGGGCAACTGCCTGTTCGAGCAAGGGTAAACTGTTGCGCGGCTGCACCGCAGCACTACTGATCAAATGAAAGCCATAGGTATTTAAGATTCGCGCTTCAACCGCTGGCAATGCGAGGGTTTTGGCCAATGCCACGGCTTGTTCGGCGATGCTCGCCATTTCAGCCGCATTCGAATCAACTGAAAAAAGCACAATTCTGCTCTCGTAGGCTTCGAGCAAGGCCCGTTGATCGCCCAAATTCAAGGCAAGGCTTTCCAAGCGTTCAACATCGGCGCGCCATAGATCGAGCTGGCCCAAAAACACCAAAATCCGTTGCCGCAAACCAAGCAAGCTCAATTCCAAACGCTGATCACTTGGCAAACGCTGGTAGATTTCCAACGCGCGATTGGCATAATCGAGCGCTGTGGTGTAAGCATAGGCCTGTAACGCTTGTTCGCCAGCCTGTTGATAGGCAGCAATCGCCGACGACCAGCGTTGCGCCCGCTCATAGGCCCAAGCAATCGTTTCTGGGCGGCAAAGTGGCTGTTGGGCAAAATAATCAGCTGCTTGCTGCACCGCTGTTTGGCGTAATTCAAGCGCTAAGCTTTGCTCCACCGCCACCGCAATCAAATCATGGTAAAACTGAAAGCCTGCATGGGTCTGGGCCACCAGCCGCGTAGCCAAAAGATCAGGAATCGCCTGATCAACCTCAGCTCCAGCCACAAACCGCCATGCCGCTAATGTCCAGGTGCGGCCCAAGGCATTTGCCGCCGCCAAGGCTTGATGAGCCAAACTGGGCAATGCCTGCACCCGTTGCGCCACCAATGCCTGAAACGAATGCTCGTGTGCATCACCACGATGCAGCAAATGCTCTTGGAGAAATAAGGGGTTGCCAGCAGTCAAGGCATGCAAGGCAGCAATCTCGGCCATACTCGGAATTGGCACCTGATTTGGCCATAAGCGCCCAACTAAATGCTGAAAATCGTGCAGCGCCAAGCCATTAAGTTTCAGCGCTTGAATTGGCAACTCTTGGCGCATGCGCCGCAATGCTTGCAACATATGGCTTGATTCATTGCCACGATAGGCCAAGACGATGAGCAATCGTGAGCGCAACAAGGCTTGAATTTGGCTCGGCGACCATTGCAACACGCTAAAGACCACCCGCTGCGCCCAATGCAAATCATCAAGCACCAGTAGTAAGGGCGCTTGTTGGGTAACCGCCAAAAGCACTTGCAATAACGCCGTCGCCAAACTTGGCCGATTCGCATGATCGTGCTGGTTGAGTTGGGGCAAATCGGGCATGAGTGCCGCCAACCCTAGCCGCGTAATTGGATCAAATTGATCGAGCAAACGCTGATCAAGCATTTGGGCTAATGCTTGATCAAGCGGTGCATACGGTGAACTGCCGCCATTAATTTGGGCCGCGCCCCAAGCCAACTGAAAGCCACGCGCTTGGGCTGCTTGGCTCAATTCGTGCAGTAAGCGCGTTTTGCCGATGCCAGCCGCCCCATCAAGCAAAACAATGCCACCACTATGGCTCAAGGCAGCATCCAAGGCATCAAGCAACAGCGAACGTTCATGCGTGCGGCCAACAAACGGAATTTTCTGCCAACTGCCACCGAGTGTCGTTTGGCGCAAGGTTTGCTCGGCCACCATGTGCTCGGCAAGCGCCGTGAGTTCGGCGATTGGTTCAACGCCCAAATCGCTGGCCAAGCGTTCGCGAATGCTGTGGTAGGCCACCAAAGCCAAATGCGCTCGACCAAGGCTAATTTGGCAACGCATAATCAGCAGCGCCGCCTGTTCATCAAACGGATCGAAGGCCTGCCAACGCTCAGCGCTGCTCAACGCCAAGCCATAATCGCCATGCGCAAAGGCCTGCTGGGCCAATTTGGCAATTGTGGCCGCAAATAAGGCCTGCAAATCAGCGCGCGGGCCATCAAGCCACTCAGCATCAAGATCAGGCAATAATTCATCGCGATAGAGCTGACATGCCAGTTGCCAATCGCTCGCTTGATCGGATTGTGCTGCTTGCTGAAACAGCTGCACATCACACCAAATTGGGCCAAGTTGCAGGGTTTGGGGATTCGCCAGCAGCCATTGATCACAGGTTGGGCATTGTTGGCGTAGCCGATACAGCGCCGCCGAGAGCGCACGCCGCGCCTGTGGTTCGGGCAAATCGGGCCAAATGCTGGCTGCAAGCCGCAAACGGCTGACTGGTTGAGGTTGATTGAGCGCTAAAAAAACCAATAACGCTGCCAATGGGCCATTGCCAAGCGCTATCTGTTGGGTGTTGTATTGCAGGCGTGGAGAGCCAAATAGGTAGAGCGCGCAATCTTGCATACGTCTATTGTAGTGGGCATGTCTAGAGTGTCGGGAGCCTAGGTTGCGAACATTAGCCACTTCAAGGGCAAAAAACCAGCTAGGATGTAGGACTAATTGACCGTAGGAGGGCCTTAGATATGGTAGTATGATCAAAACTTAATCATTTGTTCGTTGATTATTCATCGTAGCAATCTACACTGACAACTCAACCTGTTAGGGAAATTCATTTCAATTGACTATGCCTAACAGCGGCGTATAATGGCAATAGACCGGTATTGCATTGGCGATACCATTCCTCAAGGAGGCTTGCAATGGGCTTAGGCGTACCAGAACTCTTAATTATTCTCGCAATTGTGATTGTGTTGTTTGGGGCCTCGCGGATTGGCGATCTTGGGAGTTC
Organism: Herpetosiphon llansteffanensis; assembly: GCF_003205875.1. Lineage (GTDB taxonomy): Bacteria > Chloroflexota > Chloroflexia > Chloroflexales > Herpetosiphonaceae > Herpetosiphon > Herpetosiphon llansteffanensis. The sequence goes on along the minus strand of NZ_PUBZ01000137.1, from coordinate 19,319 downwards.
GCTTGGCCGAGGCATTCGTGAGTTTCGCCGTGGCGTGCGCGATGACGATGCCCCAGCAGCATCCGATGCGAGCAAAAACGAATCGAAATAATGAGCGGTTACAATTAACATGCATCGTTGAGGCACGTAACCCGTGCCTCACGTTGTTCTCACGGGGGGGCTATGACCGTTGCCCTGCGTTTCCTCGGCGTACCTTCAATACTCTACAATCAGCAATCACAGTCGCTTCCTAGCAAAGCGGTGGCCCTCTTGGGCTATCTTGCCGCAACAATCCAGCCTCAACGCCGCGAGCATCTTTTGGCATTGCTGTGGGCTGAAAGTAGCGATGAAGCTGCCCGCAAAAATTTACGCAATACGCTTTGGACAATTCGGCGCAGTTTAGGCGGCGAGATCATCTTGGCCGATGATGATCGCCTGCGTTTACACCCGGATTGTGTCGTTGATCTTTGGCAGCTACGCAGTTTGGCAGAAGGTTTGGTTCAACCAACAGTTGAGAGTTTGTTACAGCTAGCCCAAGGCCCCTTGCTCGATGGGCTGATGTTGCCCGATGCACCTGATTTTGATTTGTGGCTGGTGACCGAGCGCGAGCAAGTGCACTTAACCGTGATGCGTTTGTTTCAAACGGCAATCAGCAATTATCAAAAGCAGCAGCAATGGAGCCATGTATTAACCTTGGCCCGCGCCGCCTTGCGCTTCGATCCACTTTCTGAATCGTTGTATCAGGCGATTATTGAAGCTCATTGGCGACAGGGCGAACGCGCCGAGGCCTTGCGCCAATATGAGATGTTGACGACAACCCTTCAGCGCGAATTGGGCATCGAGCCATTACCCGAAACCCAAATGCTGCGCCAACGCATTTTGCAAACCAATCCGTTGCTCAGCTCAACCAATGGCCACGAGCCAGCTAAACCCATGCTTGCAACTCCAACGCCTGAGCCAAAGCCAGTGCTCAAGCCGATCAAACGGCCTGCACCACGCGAAACGCCGTTTGTTGGTCGCCAATATGAGCAGTTATTGCTCAATCAAGCGCTGATGCGCAGCAATGAACGCGGCTTGCAAGTCGTGCTTATCACTGGCGAAATTGGGGTTGGCAAATCGCGACTCTGGCAGGAATGGGCGCAGAAGCTACCAGCAGATAGCACCATGTTGTCAATGCACTGTCTTGAATCAACGAGAAGCCTGCCCTTTGCCCCAGTGACTGAGTTATTTGGCCAGCGCTTGTGCTTAACCCGCCTGTTTTCTGGCGATTCAGCAGTTGATCCGATGTGGTTGGCCGAGGTCGCTCGCCTGCTACCGCAACTGCGCGGCCATGTGCCCAATTTGCCCGAGCCACCAGTCTTGCCAGCCGATGAAGAGCGCCGCCGCATGTTCGAGGCCTTTGCCCAATGTCTGCGCGCCGTGATGACCAACCATTTAGTGATTGGCATCGACGATTTGCACTGGGCCGACCAAGCAACCGCCGAATGGCTTGATTATGTGGTTGATCGTTTGCGCGATTTGCCGATTGTGATCGTCGTAACCTATCGTTCCGAGGAAGCGAACGCCCGCTTGCAACGCTTAGTTGTTGGCTGGCAACGTGGCAGTTTGGTCACGCGCATCGATGTGCCACGGCTTGATCAGGCAGAAACTCGCCAGCTTTTGAGCGAATTGGGCTATGCCAATCCTGATGATCAGACCTTGCTCGAACGTAGCGCAGGCAATCCGTTGTTTTTATTAGAGCTTTGTCGCACGGTTGATCCAACTGATGTACCGCCGATGTTGGTTGATGTGCTCAGCACGCGCTTGGCCCGTTTGCCTGAACGCGCCGCCCAAATTGTGCAAGCGGCTGCGGTGCTCGACCCATTATTCAGCTATAACGTGCTACGTGAAACTGGCGGACGCTCCGATGAAGATACACTTGATGGCCTCGATGGTTTGCTCAACGCTGCAATTTTGAAGGAACAAGGCGATAGTTATACATTTAGCCATCCCTTGATTGCCACGGTTGTGCGCAATAGCCTAAGCCGTGCGCGCCGCACCTTTTTGCATCGCCGCGCTGCCCAAGCCCTGCAACACGAATATAGCGACCATCGTGCGATCGCTGGCCGCTTGCTGTTGCACTATCGCGAGGCTGGTGAGGTCAAATTGGCCGCAAGCTATGCAGACCAAGCGCTCGAACATGCACTTTCGCTCTCTGCACCAAACGAAGCAGTGGCTTTTGGTCAGCAGGCAATCGAGCTTGATCCAACGCCTGAACGCTATTGTCGTTTAGGAGATGCATTGGAGTGGAATAGCGAAGTGCCTGCTGCCCGCGAGGTCTATCATACGGCGCTTACTCAATATGAGGCTCAAGCCAATTGGCTGCGGGTTGTGGCAGTTTGCACCAAGCTTGGCCGCACCTATCTGGTGGTCGGTCGGCCAGAAGTTGTGATCGAATGGGCCGAACGTGGTTTGGCCATCTATCACAAGCACAAACTTGAAAATCAATTGATCGAAGCCGAATTGCTGTTGCTCTTGGCGATTAGCCAACGCTTGGCGGGCTATCCTTTGAATGTGGCCTACGAAAACATTCAAGCAGCCTTAGAAGTGGCTACCGCGCAGCAAAATCACTCGTTAATTGGTCGTTGTCAGTTTGAGCTGGGCAATATTTTGGCTCAGCGTGGCGAAATCAAAGCAGCGGTCGAAACCTTCGCATTGGCAATTTCCAGCACCGCCGCCACCAACGAGCAATATCAAATTATCTTGGGCTATAACAATGCAGCCTACAACGCCACGCTGATTGGCGATTTGGTGACGGCGCACAGCCATATTGAAGCAGGCTTGCACTTGGCCGAACGCTTGGCGCTGCGCGTGCCATTGCAATATTTGTATAGCACCCGCGGCGAAATTGCCTTGGCAGAAAAGCATTGGGATGAAGCAGAAGAATGGTTTGAACGCGGCATCAGCGTGGCCCAAGCCAATGGCAATGCAGCCCAAGTTGCCAATTATCGGGCAAATTTTGGCCTAGTTGCTCGTGGTCGCGGCGATCTCGATCAGGCGTTAGTGTTGATGCGCACAGCGCTCAGCGAAGTTGAGTTGCTAACTGCGCCATTTTTACAAACCCAAATCAACATTTGGCTGGCCGAAATTTGGCAAGAACGCCACGATTATTTGGCGGCAAATGCGGCGCTGCAACGAGCGAAGCAAGCGGTTACGCCCGAACAAGGCTTTTTATATAGCCGCGTGCAGCAATTGCAAAACCAACTTGGCAGCCTGCAACCAGCAATGGCTCAGCAACGTTCTATCTAGGTAGAATTATCAATAAGGAGTTGCCATGGTTGAAACCGCAACACCCTATAGCCATAGCGAACTGATCGTTGACTTAGATCATGATGTTGCCAAGGTGAGTGCTACGATTTTGGGCTTGACCCCTGAGGAATGCTTCGCTCATCCCGCAGGGGTCTGGTCGCCAGCAGAAAATGTGTTGCACATGCAGCAATTGAGCAAGGTTTTTATCCTTGCGTTTTCTGTGCCACGTTTTACTTTAGGCACGTTGTTTGGCAAGCCCAAGCATCAAATCCGCGATTATGCGACGATTGCAAATCGCTATCACGCGGCAATTGCTGGTGGCTTCGAGGCTCCAGCCTATTCGATTCCTGCCAAACCGCAAGGGCCGTTCAATCAACAACGCCAACAAGCCTTGGTGGCGCAATGGCAAAAACTGAATCAACGCATGATCGAAAGCCTATTTCATTGGGACGATGCAGCGCTTGATCAGTATCAAATGCCGCATCCAGCTTTGGGGAAATTGACAGTGCGTGAGATGCTGTTCTTCATGCATTGCCACACGCAGCAGCATCTCAACCAGATTAATCAATTGCTGCAAAGCCAGGCCAGCAGCCAGTTGGCAGCCCACTAGGTACGAAGGCACAGACTTGTGACAATCATTGACATAGAACAAAAGTTCTACTATAATTTTCTTCAGTGGTAAACGAGCATGTACGTTTAGCCTGAGGAGGCATTATGGCGGTCACAAGTCGTAATTTGCGAACGAATCATCCGCGGCAATGGGCGGGGCGGCGACTTGTCCGAGTAACATCCCCCCAACAAGCGCTCCGTCGCGCACAACAACAACTTCAGCAACCAACAGCGACGCTGCCGGAAATTTGGTTCAATCGGTTTATGTGGGCAGGGTTGGTGGTACTTTTAGCCCTACTTTTGGGCACGCTCAGCGGCATTTTTGGGGTCTGGTACGACGATTTACGCTATGGCAGGCCACGCGTCTCGCACTTAGTCGCAACTGTTGGCCATGAAGGCGAGCAAGGCTTGGCTAGCGAATTTATGGCCATCAATTTGAATCGGCGGGTGGTTGTGTTAGAATTCCCTGGAGGCGATGCAAGCAAAGCGCGCACGCTGATTGGCCCATATCTCTTTGGCGCAGGCGAAGATCTGACCCCCATTACGCTTTCGACCCACGATCTCAACAACGATGCCCGGCCAGAGCTATTGGTCAATATCAAAAACGAACAACTTATTTATATCAATCAAGCCGATGGCTTTCGGATGATCACTGCTGCTGAACAAGCACGTTTGTTAAACCAGCAACAATGAGTGGTCTCCGTGCCAGGAGAACCCATCCATGTTATATGGTTTTGATGATTTTTCTTCGCGACGACGCACCCTCTTTTTGATTGCGCTGGCGGCTGCCTTGGTTTGGATGATCGTGCAGTTTCGGGGTCGCAGCAATGCTTTTTATAGCTCGATGAGCGCCCCAGGCCAGCCAGCCCAATCCGCTAGCGGCAATCTTTCTGGCTCGTTCGGGGCACTCGATGGCGATAGTATTATCGGCGTGCCAACGATCTCTGCAGCCAAAATCGATCAAGTGCTCGCTTCTTACGATTCTCCAGCAACTGGCAAGGGTCAAGTGATATATGATATGGGTATCAAATATGGCATCGACCCAGCCTATTGCTTAGCCTTCTTCATTCACGAATCGACCGCCGGAACCCGTGGAGTTGCCACCGTCACCATGTCGATTGGCAACATTCGCACAACACCTGGCTACGAAGATTACCAAGGCTACCGCAAGTATCCCAGCTGGGAAGCAGGCATCGAAGATTGGTACAAACTGATTCGCAATTTATACATCGACGAATGGCAACTAACGACAATTCAAGCAATTATTCCAGTGTATGCGCCGCCCATTGAAAACGACACCAATAACTATGTCGAAATCGTGCGCACATTGGTCAACTCATGGAGAGCAGCAGGTTCATGAATTGGTATGATTTGAGCGATAACAGTAGTAATTATAAACGTGGGGCCGTTGCGCTTGGCCTGATTGTCGTGCTCTTTTTGTTAGTCAATCGTCCAACAACACCCACAATCAGCGCATGGCGCGGCGAAACCACCAACGTCGCTGGCTTGTCTGGCGCGGCGATTCAGGTTGGCCAAGGCGATACCTTGGTTGCCCCGCCCAATATCTCCAGCGATCAGCCATGGGGCAATCCTGTTGCTGGCAATCGGGTGGTGATGACCCAAGGCTACGGGGTTGGCTCACACGCGCCTGCTGAGGTTTGGGGCGCAATCGATTTGGCTGTTGATGGCGATGGCGATGGCGCTGCTGATCCCGCTGGGTCAGTCGGCGCACCTGTTCGCGCCACCATGAGCGGCTATATCGATGTAACCGCCGATTCGTGGCCAGCAGGCAATCATATTTGGATTATTGGCAACGAATATAAAACTGGCTATGCCCACCTTTCCGAGTTCAAGGTCAAGGATGGCGATTATGTCGAACGCGGCACAATCATCGGCACAATTGGCTCAACGGGATCATCGAGCGGGCCGCACCTTGATTATCAAATTTGGCATAATGGGGTAAACCAAAATCCCCTCAATTTCCACCCATTACCCTAAGCATTTTAGTGCTAAAATAGGCTAGCTAAAAGCATGAATTGTCGATGATAATTCATGCTTTTGTTTGTTCAATGGCCTACTCTAGTGCAATGAGGCCCTATGGCTGTAGCAACACTCACGCCCCACCAATCGCTGACCGAGCGCATTCGCATTTTAATCATTTCCCAAGCGATCATGATTAGCTTGATTGGGATTGCTGCTTGGTTTTTAGTCGAGATTCCGCAGGAACGAGCTTCAGTTTTTCTCGGTTTGGGCTTAGTTGCCAGTATTACCGCAGCCTTATATTTCCTGCGCCATTCACGCTATATCAGCCAACTAGTGGTGCTCAATTTTCTGCTCATGGTTGGGGTGATTGTGCTAACCGATGCGCGGGGAGCTGAATTATCGGGCCTGACGTGGACGCTCTATCTGATTTGGCCAACCTTAACCATGTTGGTCTTACGCAATTTAAAAGCGGTGATTATTGTGAGTTTGGTAACGCTGACAGCAATGATCACATTTCCACTGCTTGAAATCTATGGCGTAATTGCCATTCCGCTGATTTTGCCCCAAGCAACCTTGCTGCTCAAGCTCATTATTTTAATTATCGTCTTTTTGATTTTGACCTCGATGATGATTGTGATTGGCCTTGCCGACCAGCGCAGCCAAAAAGTGCTGGCCGAACACACAGCCGTGATTACCAATCAACAAACAGAATTAGCCCAAGCCAACCAATCGTTGCAAACTGGCAATAGCCAACTCCAAGCGCTGGCTCAACGCCAAGAAAACTTGCTGAATCAAATTCAGCTGCTCGAAGCGCCTATTATTCGCCTAAGCCATAACGCAATTTTGCTGCCAATTACGGGTATGCTCGATCAACAACGGATTAGGCATATTCACGATGCGGTGTTGCAACAGATTTATCAATTGCGCGCACAACACTTAATTCTCGATCTGACTGGGGCCTTGTTGCCTGATGCCAGCGTGTTACCTGCCTTTGGCGATTTGCTGGCAGCAATTAAGCTCTTGGGCTGCGATGTGCGCGTTACCGGCATGACCAGCGAGATTGTGCAGCAATTGGTCTTTACTGACATCGATTTAGGGATTTTTGGCAAAACTGGCCAGTTAGAGCAGTTGATTCAAGAGGTTTTAGCGCCAAGCTCAAAACGGAAATAATTCTTCAACGGAGATTAATTGCAACGAGCCAGTTGGACATTGGCTCAAGCAGGCCCGATCATCATAGCCAGCACATAAATCGCATTTGCTGGCGACGGTTTTTGGTTGGCGCTGCACCGATTGCTTTTGCATGCGCTGCCAGAGCTGCCAGAGCGGGCCATGTTGGTTTTGCAAATAGATCGTCTGCGATTCAACCGCATCATAGGGACAGGCCACAACACACTCATTGCAGCCAGTACAGGCATCGGTAATCCGCAGCGCGCCATTATCATCCCACTGAATGGCATTTTCGGGACAGGCCTCGACACACTCCGCGCCAACTCTGCATTGACGACAACTCTGAGTAATATCCCATTCTTCCAGCTTGGCAGCATTCAGATGCATGCGGGTTTGGCCGAAGCGCTCGGCACAAGCTTGCTCGCAAATTCGGCAATCGGGCGGGCATTGGGCTGGCTGACGCACCAAAACATGCGAGCCGCGAAACATGCCATAGCGCACCGCTACCTTGATCAAATGTTGGCGGGTTTGGTCGCCGCGCACGCGCTCTGAGTGGTGCATGCGCTCATCGATGACCCGCCGCACCGCAGCTTCAAGCGATGGATGTTGGGCCACTTGCTCGGCAAAAACAGCGCCAGGCAGTTGCAAGCAGCGGGTTGGGGTTAAACAGCGTAAGGTTGCATTATGCGGTGTTGCCGAGAGCAGCGCCATCTCGCCAAAAAAATCGCCATCGCTGAGCGTTGCCACAATCATGCCATGTTGTTCAACCGCAATCTGGCCTTGTTCGATTAAATAAAGTGCTTGGCCAGGCGAGCCTTGCTCGAAAATAACCGTGTTGCGGCCAAACTCCTGGCGCGTGAGTTGGGCCGCCAATAAAATACGTTCCTCGACGCTCACATGGCTAAATAGCGGCACTCTGCTGAGCGCACTAATCGCGCGGCGCTGCATATAACTGGCTTCGATCAAGCGCATAAAGACTGGCAAATGTTGCTTTTTTTCGTGTAAGCGCTCAATTGACCATTGCAAAGCGAAAATTTGGCTTTGGGCTTGCACTGCATACAGCAGCGAGTGCGAACTAAAAAAGATACTATTGCCAAAAAAATCGCCTTCGGCCAACTTGCCAATTGAAATTGGCTCGCCATCGCGATCAAGAATCACCGTATCGGCCAAGCCACTCAAAATCACATAGCATTGGCTGCTGCGTAAACGGGCAATTGGAATTGTGTCGCCTGCCGCAAACGCCCGAAAAATCCCAATTCGCGCCAAAATGGTGGCTTCGTTGATGGGTAATTCGCTCAAATTGGGCAGGCTACGCAAGGCATCAATTTGGAGATTGAGTGCAAGAGGAGCCATGGTTATAGCCTCGATTATTGGGTTTGTTGGTAGTGATAGGGCAAACTGCGCCGCATATGTTCGTCGGCCATTTGCCATGAGTGATTAGCATTTGGCACAACCCCACTGAGCCGATTGTGCGCCCCAACTTCGCGGAGAAGTTCATCGAGCCGCGCCCCACGGTAATAATTGACATTCGGCTCGGCTGATTCAGGGCCATATTCAATCAGCCATTGCAATTTTGAAGCCTGCGCGCCATCAATTCGCAACAGTGTTAATGGATTATGTTGCGCTGCAAAGGTATGATCGCGTGGCACGCCAAAGTTAGCATCGAATAAACTGCGCTCGAAAACACTATCGCGAGCAGCGATAATTTCTGCATTCTCAGGATCATCCCAAAAGAAAAGGCCATCATACGCACCGACCGAAGCCCATTCGTTGGGGTGGCGCAAGGCTTGATTGACGCTGATAAAGCCGCCCAACGAAAAGCCATCGAGCGAGCGATGTGCGCCGCCAAACAGCACCGGATAATGGGTTTCAACGTAGGGAATCAAATCGCGATAGATAAAATCTTCAAAGCGCCCACTGCCAAGCGTTGGCTCAGCAGCAAGTTCTGGAGCATGCAGATTAATGCCCAAGCTATGCACCGCGTCGTTGGCGTTGGTCATGCCTGGAAAAACCAAAACCATCGGGCCAATGCGATTTTGGCGGCGCAATTCTTCATAGACATCAAGCACATTGCGATTACCGCCGCGCGTACCATCCTCGTTTTTGTTGATCCACTCGCGTTCGTGGCCACGGAAGAGATACAAACTGGGAACCCGCAAATTTTCATCGCTGCGGGCTTCAATCGGCAGATAGATATAAAACGTGCGGGTAATGCCCAAGGCGTTGCTGAAAAAATCGACCCGTTCAACCCGCTCATCATAGATTTTAGCCGGGTCGCGTTGGCGATCGGCCCAAGCAGCAACAGCACCTTTGACCTGCGCACCACTGGCGGCAATGCCACGGCGATTGGGAATTTCGCTGCCATCAAGCGATTTCTCGACGTTCTGCCACGAGCCACGAGTTAATTTAAACTCAAGTTGCAAGCCATGGGTAAACGGCCAAGCGCCATAGGCAATATCGGCGCTACGCGAAAGCACATAGGTTGCATCATTGGGCCGCCACTGATTAAACGAGCCAGTCAGATACAACTGATCGCCTGGTGCAGTATCGGCAGGAATTTTAAACTCAAAATTGACCAACGGAGTGGCTTCGGACGGTGTTGGCTGTGGAATTGAGCGCTGTCGCCCAACCATAAAGCCCAAGCCAAACGCCAAACCCAGCCCAACCACAAACAAAATTAACGTCAACCACATACTGCGTGCTCGTTTCAACGTTGAACAATATCGTGATAGGCACCACGATAGTAGAGCAACGGCGAACCATCGCGCAGGGTCACATGCTCAATTTGGCCAATAAAAATCGTATGATCGCCGCCATCAACTGCCTGATACAAGCCACATTCTAGGTTGGCCAACGCTCCATCGAGCAACGGCGCAATGCCATGGCCTGCTCCAGCGATAATATCCGACCAATCGTGTTTCTGCGGGCCAGCAAAGTGGCGCGACAAGGCTTCTTGATCGCTGCTCAAAATATTAATTGCAAATGCCTTGGCCTGAATCAACAAATCGCGCATCGGCGAACGATTATCAATCGAAATAATCGCCAAGGCAGGATCTAACGAGAGCGAGGCAAAAGCGCTAACCGTCAAACCATAGGGCTTGCCATCGACGACCGTGGTAATAACAGTCACGCCACTGGCAAAACGACTCATCGCTTGCCGAAACAAAGCAGGATCAAGCGTCATCGAGATATTCCTCTTTACACAATGCTGCGGGTATTGTAACGAGGTTCAGAGGGCAATGCAAGGTTGGGGATCGGGGATCAGGGATCGGGGATCAGAAGATCGCTGAAACCGCGAAGAACCCGAAGAACGCGAAGTTAAGTTTTTTCGCTAGAGATTGCCCAGATTTTTTTGATTATCTTCCCATAGCCCATAGCCTTCAGCCCATAGCCATATTTCTCTGTGCCTCTGCGTTAAAAAATTGATCCACGAAGAGCACGAAGGAACACGAAGGGCAGCAACCACGAAGGGAAATAGGCTTTTGGCTTTTGTAGCCACGAATTGCACGAATTCCACGAATAATTATTTTTTCGCCACAGATTCCACAGATTTGCTTGATTATCTTCTCATAGCCCATAGCCAAAGATCAATCCCCAATTCCCGACCCCCAATCCCCTATGTTCTATGCTCTATGTTCTATGTTCTTGATTTATTTGCCCCGTGCTAGGCCTCTATGCTATTATCGCTGCTAGAATTGCAGCTTTATTTGCTCCAACAGCGTTGCGGGGTTTGGCTCCCGATGGCTGCCTGGCGCTCCCCTTGCTGAGTTAGGAGTCTAAAACTTCATGTTGACGATTGATGAAATTTTATCGCGTGGCGTTAGCGAAGTGATTGTTGAGGCCAACGTTCGGCGCAAATTGAATACAGGCAAGCAGCTACGGCTCAAATTGGGCATCGATCCCACCCGCAGCGATATTCATATTGGCCATGCAGTGGCGTTGCGCAAGATGCGCCAATTTCAAGAGCTTGGGCATACGGTTGTTTTGATTGTTGGCGACTGGACGGCTCAAATTGGCGACCCAACAGGCCGCGACGAAAGCCGCCCACGCTTGACGGTTGAAGAAACGCGCAGCAACGCCGAATATTACATGGATCAAGTGTTTAAAGTGATTGATCCAGCCAAAACTGAAGTGCGCTGGCAAAGCGAATGGTTTGGCCAATTCGACCTCGAAAAAGCGTTTGGCTTGATTGGGCGTTTTACCGTCAACCAAATGCTATCGCACGATACCTTTCGCAAGCGCTATGAAGCTGGCCAACAACTGACAGTGCTTGAATTGATGTACCCAATGTTGCAAGCCTACGATTCAATTGCGATCAAACCTGATATTGAATTTGGCGGAACTGACCAAAAATTCAACATTTTGGCTGGGCGGCAATTGATGGAACAAATGGGCATGGAACCGCAGGATGTGATTCTCGTGCCCTTGATCATCGGCACTGATGGCCGCAAAATGAGCAAAAGTTTCAATAACTCGGTTGATATTTTGATGTCGCCCAAAGATAAATATGGCAAAATCATGTCGATGGGCGATGATGTCTTGCCAGTCTATTACGAAGTTTGGAGTGATACGCCCATTGCTGAGGTCAAGGCGATGGCTGAAGCGATTAAGGCTGGCAGCGTCAATCCACGCGACCTCAAAATGCAATTGGCCCGCGATATTATTCGCCAACTCGATGGCGAAGCAGCAGCCGCCGAAGCAGAAGCCGAATTTGTGCGCGTGTTTCAGCAACGCGATTTGCCCAGCGAAATGCCCGAAGTTCAGCTGACTGAAGCCGCCAACATCATCGATTTGTTGGTAGCAACCAAACTGGCCGCCAGCAAAGGCGAGGCTCGCCGCCTCATCGATGGCGGTGGTGTGCGCTTGGCAGGCGAGAAAATCAGCGGCTACGATAGCGTTGTTCAACCAGTTGGCGAACAGATTTTACAAGTTGGGCGGCGCAAATTTGTGAAATTGCTCAGCAATTAGCGCTAGATGCGAGGGTGCTGTGGCGGGTTTTGGCTCGTCACAGCAAAAGGCTTATGGATCAACCTTTTCCGTTGGCGACCGCTTGTTTTAAATGTTGGCGCAGAGTTCAAGAACGTAATTGCATTGTGCATGGCTATGGCGATGCCAAGGCCAAAGTGATGTTTGTGGGTGAGGTTCCCGAAAGTTTGGGAGCCAACCAAACTGGCGTGCCATGGACGCGCACCGTGGCGGGCCAACGTTTGCAAGTGCTGTTACGCGCCTTGCGACTGCGCACTGCTTCAGACCCAGAGCACGAAGAACCACGCTTGGTTGGAGCCTATTTGACCTACATGGTGCGCTGCAGCACCCACGCCGATAGCCCACCAACCATGATCGAAACATCGAATTGCGTTGCCTACCTTTGGCGCGAAATCGTGCTGGTCAACCCACGCATTATCGTGACTGTTGGCGAAGCCCCAACCCGCCTGATGTGCGCCAAATTGTTTGGCCATGTGCCGGGCAATGTCGAATCGATGCATGCCCAGCCCTTACCAGTCGATCAACGAATTCTGCTGCCGATGATCGATCTCGAAACCATCACCAAAGAAGAAGCCCACGTTTTTGCTCGCGTTTTGTCGGCACTGTTAGAAGAGTAGCAAACTGGGTTATACTCTTCTCCAGAGAATTTCAGAATCGCGAAATTTCTCCCTTTTCACTAAACTTGCTAGGTTTTGGCCTAGCCTTAAAGCGAGCAAAAGGTATGTTACGGTTTATTCTCAAACCTGATCGTGATAAATCAATTCGCCAACGCCACCCATGGGTTTTTAGCGGGGCAGTCGCCCGCCGCTCTGGGCCGGTGCATCCTGGCGAAACCGTCGATATTGTTAGCTCCGAGGGCGTGTGGCTGGCGCGGGGCACTGCCAGCACTCACTCGCAAATGGTTGCGCGGCTATGGACGTGGCAACGTGACGAGGAGCTAGACCCCAGTTTTATTCGCCAACGGATCGAGCGTGCAATCAAAGGCCGCGAACATCTGCACAATAATCCTGAAACCAACGCCTATCGCGTGATTTTCAGCGAGAGCGATGGCTTGCCAGGCTTGATTGTTGATCGTTTTGCTGATTGGCTGGTTGTGCAGTTACTCACCCAAGGCGCAGTCACCCACACTGCCACCATCGTCGAAGCCTTGGCCGAATTGATGCCCGTACGCGGCATTTACGAGCGTTCCGACGTTGAAATTCGGGCGCGTGAAGGCTTGGGCGAGGCCGAAGGTCTGCTGTGGGGCGAGGCTCCACCTGATCAATTGACCATTCGCGAAAATGGTTACGAGTTTGTGCTCGATTTGGCTGGCGGCCAAAAAACTGGCTGGTACGTTGATCAACGGATCAATCGTATGCGAGTGGCCGAATATGCCAAGGATGCTGATGTACTGGGAGTTTTCTCGTACACTGGCGGTTTTGAGGTGCTGGCAGCAGGGGCTGGCGCTACCTCAATCACGGCGGTTGATAGCTCGGCGGCGGCCTTGCGTGGCTTGCACACCAACCTTGCCCAAAATGGCTTGCACACACCAGTTACTGCGGTCGAAGGCGATGCCTTTAAGATTTTGCGCCAACTGCGTGAAGAAGGCAAGCAATACGATCTGATTGTGCTTGATCCACCAAAGTTTGCCCACTCGCAGAGCCAAATCGATCGCGCGACGCGTGGCTATAAAGATATTAATATGCAAGCGTTTCACCTGTTGCGGCCAGGTGGCGTGTTGGCAACCTTCTCGTGTTCGGGGCTGATTAGCGCCGATCTCTTTCAAAAAGTGGTGTTTGGGGCAGCCTTGGATGCTGGCCGCGATGCCCAAATTATCGAAACCCTCACCCAAGGCGGTGATCACCCTGTCTTGTTGACCTTCCCAGAAGCGGCCTATCTCAAGGGATTAATCTGCCGGGTCTGGTAGCCGTTGAGGATTTGCAATGGCGTATCGTTTGCTCAATGAAGGCTCGATCACAACGCCTGCTGGCTTTCGGGTAACAGGCATTCACTGCGGCCTGAAAACGACCAGCCGTGATCGTGATCTTGGGTTGTTAATTACCAAAACTGGTTGTACAGCAACTGGCCATTTTGGCGCAACCAGCGGCATCACTGGCGCTTGGACAACTGCCAACTTGCGGCGTAACGCCGAGGATGTGCGGGCGGTGCTGCTTTTGACCGGCGTTGATGGCGGGCGCGGAGCCAGTGCCGTCCACAATTGTCATGAGTTGGCAACCTTGCTGGCCGAAGAAGCGTGGATCAAACCAGAGCAAGTGGTGTTGTTGGCAGCTGGCGCGGCGGGCCAATTCGACATGGATTTGCTGCGGCGCGGTGTGCCACGCGGACTTGATGAGCTTGATAGCAAGGGCGGGCGACGCTTAGCACTAGCCGTGGCCCAAGAGCCACATCCCACGGCTCAAGCAGCGGTCGAAGTTGAAGCGAGCGACGGTACGAGCGCAAGTATTGGGGGCTTAGCAAGCAGTGGCGATGCACCACGCTGGCTGATCACAACCAATGCCAAGCTCTCAACCCGCTTGCTGAATCGGGCAATGCTCCAGTTGCTCGAAGACTACCCAGACCTCGATCAAGCTGCGGTGCTGATTTTGGCGAATCCTAGCGCCAATTTAGCGTCAACCACCAGCAACCAAGCAGCGTATGGCGAATGGTATGCAGGTTTAGCAGGATTAATTGCCCATTTGAGTGAACAAATTCGTTAGCGCATTGGTTTCACAGCTATGACCATGGTACAATTAACGCCAAGGCCATAGCTGTGGCAGATGAGAGCGCTTATGCAACGATTACCTTTGTTTCCATTAAACGTGGTGTTGTTTCCTGGGGCACAATTGCCGCTGCATATTTTCGAGCCGCGCTATCGCACCATGATTAGCCGTTGTCTTGAGGAAAGCAAGCCCTTTGGGGTGGTGCTGATTCGCGAAGGGGTTGAGGTTGGTGGCTCGGCAGTGCCGCATATCATTGGCACAACTGCCGAAATTCAAAGCGCCTATCGTTTGGCCGATGGCCGCATGTACATTGTCACCGAAGGCCGCCAACGCTTCCGCATCAACTACCCACTCAGTGTCGACCCATATATGGTTGCAATGGTTACGATGCTTGATGATGAGGTCAACGAGCGCCATCAAGCAGCAGAATTGACCGAACTGCATTCGCAATACCATCGCACAGTTGCCGCTGCGACTGGCATGCGCTCAACGGCCATCGATCTGCCCAGCGATCCGGTTGCATTAAGCTATATGCTGGCCGATTCGATGCAAATGAGCTTGCCAATCAAACAACATTGGCTCGAATCAGACCTTGATCAACGGATTCATGAGCTGATCGAAGCGCTCCAATTTGAGCTAGAGCTCTTGCCCACCATTCCGCCCGACCAGTTGGATCGTGAACCACCTTTTGAAAACACTTCGTGGAATTAAGTGCCACGCAACGCTTATGTTAATTGCTAGTGTTCGCCTTGAACTCTTCATCCCCGCCGTGCATTCGCTCAAAGAAAAACGTAGTGTGCTTAAATCGGTCATTACCCGCTTGCGCAACGAGTTTAATGCCTCAGTCGCCGAAGTCGATGAGCATGATCGTTGGCAACGCGGCGTGATTGGCGTTGCCTGTATTGGCAACGAAACCCGTTATCTCGAAGGCCAAATCGATGCCATCATTCGTTGGATCGAGAACAATCGGCCTGATGTGAGTATTGTGGATATTGAGCGCGAAATGCTGTAAGTTAAATTCCCTCACCACAACCTTTCAAGGGTAGGTTTTAAGAACCCCTCACCCGTGGCGAGGGCGAGGGGCTTTAATGCTCTAGTTTTGTGCATGATTCGTGGTAAAAAGAGGTTGTAATCCCCTCACCCCAACCCCGCTCCCGTGCGCGGGCGAGGGGCGCTCATTTTATGGTTTTAGCCTGATTTCTCGTAAAAAAGGGGCTGACATCCCCTCTCCCGTGCGCGGGCGAGGGGCTTTAACACCATGGTTCTCCCCCAATTCCTTGGTGAAAAACGGTCGGCTCCCCCTCGCCCGCGTTCAGTGGGCGAGGGGGCTGGGGGGTGAGGGAACGAACCTACAAGCCCAAGAAGAATTCATGAAAACGGGCATCGCCTGTTAATTCGGGGTGAAATGCGGTGGCCAAGAGTTTGGCTTGACGCGCCGCCACGATCCGGCCATCCTCTAGGCTAGCGAGGGTTTCGACCTCAGCGCCAACATTATCGATCTGCGGGGCGCGGATAAACACTGCGTGAAATGGCTCTTCGCCGAGGGCTGGCACATTCAAGTTGGTTTCAAAACTATCAACTTGGCGACCAAAGGCATTGCGTCGCGCCGTAATATCCATCAAGCCAAGCGCTGGTTGACCTTCGGCCCGGCCTTCGGCAATTTCCTTGGCCAGCAAAATCATGCCAGCGCATGTGCCCCAAATTGGCATGCCTTCGGCGGCTCGTTGCTGAATTGGCTCTAGCAAATCGAAACGCACCAACAATTTGCCAATCGTTGTGCTCTCGCCACCAGGAATAATCAAGCGCTCGACTTGGGCTAATTGTTCAGGCAAGCGTACCTGCACCGTTTCAACGCCCAAGCCTTGCAAGATCTGCTCATGCTCAATAAACGCGCCTTGTAGCGCCAAAACTCCAACCGTCATAAAAACCTCTTTTTAAGTATGAAGGATGAGGGATGAAGGATGAAAACCCAATGTTCTAAGCGAAAGGATGAAAGTTGAGCGATAAAACAGGATCTTGCATCCTGCACAACTCAGCTTTCATCCTTCATCGGAATTTCGGTATTCAATTGACGGTAATTACAAAGGCGAAGATTCATCCTTCATAATTCATCCCTCATCCTTCGGAAATTACCAACCGCGTTGGGCTAGCAACTCGTTTGCAGGAATGGTATCGATATTGATCCCGACCATGGCTTCGCCCAAATTACGGCTAATTTCAGCCAACATCTTTGCATCGCGGAAGTGGGTGGTGGCTTCAACGATTGCTTTGGCGCGTTTGGCAGGGTTGCCCGATTTGAAAATACCTGAGCCAACGAACACGCCATCAACGCCCAATTGCATCATCAAGGCTGCATCGGCTGGAGTTGCAATCCCGCCAGCGGCAAAGTTGACGACTGGCAAGCGGCCTAATTCAGCAATTTGCTTGACCAATTCGTAGGGAGCTTGCAAGTTTTTGGCTGCTACAAACAACTCATCGGGATCGAGGGTTTGCAAGCGGCGAATTTCGGCAAACATTGTGCGAGCGTGGCGCACTGCTTCAACGACATTGCCCGTGCCAGCTTCGCCTTTGGTGCGAATCATGGCTGCGCCTTCGGTGATGCGGCGCAGAGCTTCGCCCAAATTGCGTGCGCCACAGACGAATGGCACTTTAAAATTGTGCTTGTTGGTATGATTTTCTTCATCAGCAGGCGTGAGCACTTCGCTCTCGTCGATGTAATCAACCCCAATGGCTTCGAGGATTTGCGCTTCAACAAAGTGGCCAATCCGTGATTTTGCCATCACGGGAATGGTTACTGCTTCAATAATCCCTTGGATCATTTCGGGATCGCTCATGCGTGAAACGCCGCCATCTCTACGAATATCGGCTGGAACCCGTTCGAGCGCCATCACGGCAACTGCGCCAGCTTCTTCAGCAATTTTGGCTTGGTCAGGCGTAACCACATCCATAATCACGCCGCCCTTGAGCATTTGGGCCAAGCCGACTTTGGTAGTAAAGGTTGAAGTTTCCATTGCAATTCCTCTGGTGGATTGATAATGTTATATGTCATGTGATCAGACAGCCGCTATTGTACCATGCATACTCATGACAATCGATCAACATTACGGGGGGACAAAGGGGGACAATCGCCCATGATTGGAAATTTTGACGAGGCGTACTGGGCTATGGTACGATCAGCGCAATCAATCATAAATCGCTATTCAGATGTTATGCAAACACTTGGGGGAAATCCGGTGCAAATCCGGTGCAGTCCACGCTACGGTAAGCCTTTGGCTAAGCCCGAATACCCATTGAGTAGTTGATTTCTGGGTTGGCTTGCGTTGGCACAAGCACAACCAACGCGTTGTTATCTGTTCCTTAGCCAACTGGCTAAGGTTTTTTTGATTAAGGAGATCGCTATGCTCCGACGAGCAGCTATCCATCGCTGGTTATTGGTATTAATGGCCGTGTTCGTGGCGCTTCCCGCTGCGGCTCAAGCCCCAACCGAAGGCGCAAACGCTGCGGCTTGGATTGTTTCGCAAGCGCAGGCCGATGGCAGTTTCCCTGGCTTTGGCTTGGGCGAAACCGCCGATGCTGTCTATGCATTGAAAGCAAGTGGCTTGAAAGTTGATACCAATGTTCAAAGCTTCGTCGAAAAGAACGCCAGCGCCATCGCTGCCAAGCCTGGGATTGCCGCCAAGTTTGTTTTGGCCGAATTGTTGCTTGGCTACAATCCCCGCTCAGTTGGCGGAGTCGATTTGGTAGCCGCTGTAACTGGCAGCTACAAAGCTGATAGTGGCATGTATGGTGGCGATGTAACGACCCACGCGTTGGCCTTGTTGGCCTTGAACGCAGCTGGTGCGCCAGTTGAAAACAAAGCGCTCAATACCGTAGCAGCAGTGCAAATCGCCGACGGATCATGGTCGTTCAGTGGCGACACCAGTGCCGGTGCTGGCGATACCAACACCACGGCCTTGGTCATCCAAGCTTTGGTTGCAGTTGGCCAAGGCAAAAGCGAAACCGTCAGCAAAGCTGTGGCCTACTTGCAAACCCAGCAAAATAGCGATGGCGGCTTCCCATACTCCAAAGATTCGAGCTATGGCAGCGCCACCGATGCCAACTCAACCGCCTTGGTAATTCAAGCAATTGTCGCAACTGGTGGCAACCCAACCGCCGCACCGTGGGCCACCGCCACTGGCAACCCATTGAGCGCCTTGTTGAGCTTGCAAAATGCCAGCGGGGCCTTCCGCTACGATGCAGCAACCCCAGATGACAATGCGTTTGCAACCTACCAAGCAACGCCAGCCTTGTTCTTTGTAACCTATCCATTGAGCGTTTTGGCGACTGCACCACAACCAACCGCCGTGCCAAGCACCCCAATGCCAAACACGCCAGTTGCAACCGCTACGCCTAAGCCAAACACCCCCATTACCTTGCCTGATACTGGCGCACCGTCGCTGCCATTGTGGCCAGTTGTAGTTGGCTTGGGGTTGGTGTGTGTTGTGGCTGGTTTGGGCTTGCGCCGGATCGGCTAAGAAATGCTGGGTTATGAGATCCCCTCACCCCCCAGCCCCCTCCTTTCAAGGGTCGGTTTTGAGCGATTGGGAGGTTGTGGAGCATTCCCTCACG
>NZ_PUBZ01000136.1 GCF_003205875.1 Herpetosiphon llansteffanensis | reverse complement strand
GGGCTGGGGGGTGAGGGGATCAGGCGGTGGTTAACGTGATGAACCATTACATATAGGCTCTAGGCTCTAGGCTATGGGAAGAAGTATTGTGACTTCAAACCAACCTCCGCGAGCCTACAACCAATAACCATGCTTGCTCTGCGCCTCTGCGTTAAACTTAAATCCATATGCTCTATGCTCTATGCTCTCTGTTCTTTTTGACTTTTGACTTCTGCCTTTTTCTTTATGTTCTCTGTTCTTTTTGCTTTTTGACTTTATCTGGGGCTTTTATGGTATAGTCTCTGCGGAGTTCTTGCTAAAAGGCAACATTGTGGAAGATATTGAATATAGCGTGATGGCGGCGGTTGAGGAGCAACACTGGTGGTATGTAGGCATGCGCCAAATCGCCCAAGCTTGGCTTGATCAGTTGCCAGTGCATCGCGCTTGGCGAGCACTTGACGCTGGTTGTGGCACGGCGGGCAACGTCGCCTATTTATTAGGTGATTATGGCCCAGCTTATGGCTTGGATTTGATGCAAGCGGCGGTGCAGTTGGGCAGCAAAAAAACCGATGCACCGCTGACCCAAGGCTCGGTGCTGACCTTGCCTTATCGCGATGCAAGCTTTGATCTGGTGACCTCGTTTGAGGTGTTGTACCATCGCGCAGTACCCGATGAAGTGGCGGCCTTGCAAGAAATTTATCGCGTGCTCAAGCCTGGTGGCTGGGTTTTGCTGCGCATGCCAGCCTATCATTGGCTCTATTCGGCCCACGATCGCTCGGTGCATACCCGTCGCCGCTACACAAATAAGGAAGTTCAGCACTTATTGCGGGCCGCCGATTTTACGATTGAACGCAGTTCATACATTAATAGTGTGCTGTTTCCGTTGATTTTGGTGCAGCGCTTGATCGAGCGAGTTCGGCCAAGTGCGCCAACCAGCGACTCGGCGATGCAATTGCCAAGCCGCTTGGCCAACAAACTGTTTGGCGCGGCAATGAACTTCGAGGCTCGTTGGCTCGAATCGGGTGCAAGCTTTCCCTTTGGGCTATCGATTTTGACCCTCGCCCAAAAACCCAATCATTCGGTATAATCACACGATAGATTTATAGATTGAGAATATTGCATGCAAGCTTTTTTGACCAATATTGCCCAACGCCCAGCTTTGTGGGCCACGTTGCGGCGAATTGTTGAAAATAATTATGTTGGCGAACGCGCCGCAATTGCCGACGAACTCACGCCATGGCTGCAAACCAAGCCGCGGCGCTTTTTGGATTTCGGCTGTGGCACTGGTGAATTTGCTGCATCGTTTCCGCAGCACAGCTATATGGGCGTTGATCTTTCGCAAGGCTATGTGCGCTATGCCGCCACGCTGAGCGAGCATCGTTTTGGCGTGATGAATGGCAATGCCTTAGCCTTTGGCGATGCTAGTTTCGATGCAGCCTTAATTGTGGGCGTGATTCACCATCTTGATGATGCATTGGCGCAAGTTACGGCCCGCGAACTACACCGCGTTTTGGCTCCTGGTGGCGAAATTTTGATGCTTGAGGATATTCCAGCCCAAGATTGGTGGAATTTGCCCGGGCGTTTGATGCATTGGCTGGATCGTGGCGATGCGATTCGCCAAGACGAAGATTATGGCCGTTTATTTGCGCCCTACTTTACCATCCAACGCCGCTGGTCGATTCGCAGTGGAATTTGTGATTATGCAGTTTACCGTTTTAGCCGCGTCGATTAAACGTGGAATTGGCGAGCATGGCACTGCTATTCGTTTGTTTAGCAGTGCAATTGGCTTGCTGATCGCTGGGCAATTGTGTTATCGCAAAGCCCTGATAACTGCATCGCAGCATAGCCTAAGCAGCTTGTGGCAGGTCAGCCAAAGTTTTTGGGGCATTTTGGGCATTGGCCTGATTTTGCTTTCGCTCATTCCATGGCTTGCGCTGCTAGCGCGCCGCCAATTGAGCTTTTTCTACCCACTTTGGAGCATCGCCACGATTATTGTGGTGTTGATCAATTGGTGGTGGTTTGGCGGCGGCATGTCGTGGCAAACCCTTGCTGGCATTGGCTTAGTGCTAGTTGGGGTCAGCCTATTGTTTCGCGGTGGGCATAGTATTTGACGAGGGGTCAGGGGTCGGGGATCAGAAAGGATGAAGGATGAGGGATGAAGGATGAAAACCTGAAGGCAAAAGCCTCATTCCTTTCTTAGATTAAACCCGATCCCCAACAACCGATCCCCAGCCCCTACATACAACGAGCAAACACATGATGCAAACGTGGTGGATTATTGGTGCGGTGCTGGCAATGATGCTTGGCAATTTAATCGTTCGGGCGGGCATGGTTGGGGTGCAACTGGCACATACGAATCGTTTAAGCACCTTGCAAGTCTTGCGCTATGGCATTCGGCGTTGGCAAGTTTGGCTGGGCATGCTGCTGCTGTTTATTGGCGTAGTAGCGTGGATTAGCAGCGTGGTTTGGTGGCGCTTGGAGCTGAGCTATACCTTGCTTGGCTTGAGCTATGTCGCTACGATTGTGTTTGCATGGTGGTTTGTCGGCGAAACGCTGACCCTCGAAAAGATGTTTGGGGCGATTATCATTGTAGTCGGCATTCTTTTGATTATTCGTGGTAGTGGATTTTAAGGGGCGTTTGTGCATATGGCGCTGGGTCGATATGCCCGTGTAATTTTGCTGAGCAGCATCGTTGCTGGGCTATTGCTGTGGCTTGGTTGGCAACGTTTGGTTCCCTTCAACCTGGCGATTGGCGGCGATTTAGTTATTGGTGAGTCGGGCGAGCAATTTGCCTTGATGTACGATCAGCCATATCTCACCAATGTACATGCCCCCGAACCGGCCACAGTTGATCTCAGCACCACTGAAACCTATCGCTGGACGCAGCCAGCAGCAACGATTGATGTGCCCTATCTGAATGGCAGTGCGCAGCTTGTTCGCCTCAGTTTAGCGCCGCCATCAGTGCCCCAAACCCCGTTTTTGCTCACAGCCAATGGTGCTGAAGTTCGCACCGATTTGCCACCAGGCCAACGAACCTTGCACATGTTTGCCCCAGCTAGCGCCGATGGTGGCCTCAGGCTCGAATTGCAAGCTCCCACCTATAATGCCAGCCCCGACCCACGTTTACTGGGCGTAGTTTTGTATCGCATGCAAGTTCAGCCGCTTAGCCATACTTGGTTTATGCCATGGGCTGGTTGGCTCGATTTATTGATGTTGGTGGTGGTGGTTGGCTTGGGCGCGGCGCTGGCAGGCTTGGCTCCGCTGACTGCTGCTGGCGCGATGCTTGTCACGAGTAGCGGTTTAGGTGTGTTGCTGGCAACCGTGCGCACGATCATCACGCTCGATACAGGCCAATTGCGCACAATTAGCCTGGGCTGTTTGCTGGTGGTAGGGCTGGGGCGCTGGTTGGCTGAACGTCGCCAAAACCCTGAAATTGCCTTAGTTGCTGGTATGACGGCGCTTGGCTTGGCCCTACGCTTGATTGGCATTCGCCATCCGCAAACCAACTTTAGCGATCTGCTGTTGAACGTCAATAATCTTGCCAGCACCAGCTCTGGCGATTTGCTGTTTACCGAAGGCTTGCCCTGTGCCGCGGGCGCTGGCCGTTCGCCCTATCCGCCTGGCACCTATCTCATCACCCAACCA
Organism: Herpetosiphon llansteffanensis; assembly: GCF_003205875.1. GTDB lineage: Bacteria > Chloroflexota > Chloroflexia > Chloroflexales > Herpetosiphonaceae > Herpetosiphon > Herpetosiphon llansteffanensis. The sequence goes on along the minus strand of NZ_PUBZ01000136.1, from coordinate 166,978 downwards.
TTGAGTGTTTTGCTGCCAGCAAGTTTCAATCGTGGCATTTTGATTCAAGTCGTTGGAGCGTTTGCCGATGCCATGGTTATTCCGTTGCTGTGGTGGTTGGTTGATCGCACTCGCGATGCACGAACTCCGGCGCGAGCGGCTTTATGGGCGGCCAGCCTCTATCTTGCGCCATTGGCGATGTTGCGGGCAATGGTGATTGGTGAATGGAGCAATGTGCTTGGGCAGGCGCTTGCCTTGCCTGTGGTGGCTTGGCTTGGGCTGTGGCTAGCTAGCAATCAGCCGCGAGCTTGGCAACCAGCCCTCATCGCTGGCCTAACGGTAGCGGCCTTACAGCATAGCGGCACGATGTTGTCGCTTGGCTTGTGGGGCGTGGCGTTGGCTGGATTTTTGGCTTGGCAACGTCAATGGTCGGTGCTTGGGCGCTTGGTGGTGATTGGCACGAGTGCGGTGGTGTTGGCGGTTGGCTTGTATTACAGCAATTTCTTGGGCGACCCAACCCTTGCCAACAATGGCGTAATTTGCCCAGCGCCGCGACCGCTCGGCCAAAAATTGTGGGGCGTAGTTTGGAACGATCTGATTGCGCTGGACGGGCGGGTTCCTGCTTGGTTTTGGTTGGTCGGTTTGGGTGGAGCATTCAGCTTGCGCCATGGTTTAGCATGCTTGGCAACGCCAATTTGGGCTTGGCTAGCAACCTTTGTGCTTTCGCTTAGCTCGTTGATTTGGTCGGAGCAAACCGTGCGTTGGTGGCTGTTTATCTTGCCTGCCTTGGCCTTGAGCGGCGGGGTTGGCCTTGCAACGTTGGCCCAACGTGGGCGCTTTGGTCGCGCCAGCGCGATTGCCGCCAGCCTGTTCATTATCGCCGCTTCGCTGGTGCTCTGGACTGACTTTATCATCGAGTATCGTACTGGGGCGTTTGTACCATAATGCTGGGGATCGGCAGTTGGGGGCTGGGGGCTGGTAATAACGAACCGAGTTGTTGAATTTAACGCAGCGGCGCAGAGCAACCGAAGGATGAAACATGAAGGATGAAGAACAGAGCGCATAGAACAATAATCAAAACAATCTGTGCCAATCTGTGGCCAAAAATAAGCCTTCGTGCATCAAAAACTTATCTTCGCGCTCTTCGCGTCCTTCGCGGTTTCAGCCCTTCGTGGATCAATTCTTAACGCAGAGGCGCAGAGATTCCATGGCTATAGGCGATGGGCCATGGGCTATCGGAACGTTTTTTGGTATTGCAATAGCCAATAGCCCAAAGCCTGATCTTCGTGTTCTTCGCGCTCTTCGCGGTTCCGCCTTACATTATGCTTATTCCATTACAAGCAAGGCTTTGACCGCGTGATAGTAATCGACTAAGCCATCGATGCTGACCCACTCGTCGTCGGTGTGCAGGCCTGCACCTTCTGGCCCCCAACAAACTGCTGGAATTCCCGCATCGCTGTAGAAACGGGCATCGGAGCCAAAATGCTCGCGAAATAGTTGGGCTTCGCGGCCAAGGCTGGTTTGCTGCGCCTCAACGATGCGCTGTAAATTTGGCTCCTCGGCAGCAGTATTCAGCGCCGTGCCGCGATGCAAAATTTGCACATTGGCATTCGGCTCGCTGGGCGTGGCAAAGGCTTGCTTCACATTATCAATCACTGCATCTGCACCTTCTTCTGGAGTCCAGCGAATATCGAGATTCAGCTGGGCGTTGGCCGGAATCCGATTGCCAGCATCGCCACCTTTGATGATCGACGGCGTAACCGTGGTGCGCCAAATTTCTTGCTCAGGCGTTGGATAATAGTCGTACAAGCGGCCAAGCCCACTAGCCAAGCGCTCAATTGGATTCACGCCCTCCCAAGGCCGCGAACCGTGAGCAGGCACACCTGGTTGCTCAACCGCCAACCACAAAATACCCTTGGCTCCGTGGCAAATATTGAGGTTGGTCGGCTCGCCAGCAATAAATAAATTGGCATGCCAGCCTTCATCGCGCAACAAAGCTGTGCCATTGGCCCCGCCAATTTCCTCATCGGTGACAAATTGGAAGCTTACGCTAGGGCGTTGCTCGGCAGGCAATTGGGCAATTTCTTTGATAATTTCAATGTAGACCGCCGCAGAACCCTTCATGTCTTGCGTGCCACGCCCATACAATTTGCCATCGCGCTCGAAGGCTTGCCATTGCTCAGGCCGGGCTGGCACAACATCAAGGTGGGCGTTCAAAATAATATCGCTGGTCAGCTCTTGGCTGAAATTGACCACCAACATCGGGTAGCCACTCGCATCGCGATGATGCAACTGCGCCGCTGGATAATTGGCTAATTCTGCCACCACTAAATCAATCACTGGCTGTAAATCGCGCTTTTCTGCTGAAACACTTGGAATTGCCACCAAACGCATGGTCAGATCAACCAATGTTGTACGAATCGACACACAGAACCCCTTTCGCTAGACCTAACTTGTATTGTAACAAAAGCCCTAACGCGTGGCGCTAGGGCTAAAGAGGTAAATGCAATGATCCTCTCACTCCAAACCCCTCAGCCACGGTGCGATCGAGGGACTTTCATTTCGTGGTTTTGCTATGATTCATGCTGAAAACCGATGCTCCCCTCGCCCGCGTTTTCGTGGGAGAGGGGGTCGGCTTACAAGGGTCGGTATTAAGATCCCCTCACCCCAACCCCTCTCCCGTGCGCGGGCGAGGGGCTTTAATTCCATGGTTTTTTGCGGAATTCGTGGTAAAAATGGCGGCTCCCCCTCGCCCGCGTTTTCGTGGGAGCGGGGGCTGGGGGGTGAGGGAATGCACCATGCCACCATCAATTGTTAAAAACCTACCCTTGAAAGGAGGGGGTCGGGGGGTGAGGAAACACCTGATTTAGCGGCCTGGGCGAGCGCCAACTTGCACTTGCACATCGCGCGTCCGGCCACCACCCTCGGCCACCGAAATCGTAATCCGATCGCCTGGTTTGGTGGTTAGCTCCAAGATTGCAATCACGTCGCCAGATTCGAGCACTGCTTGGCCATTGACAGCCACAATCACATCGCCAACTTGCAACCCTGATTGAGCCGCAGGCCCTTCGTAGAGTTGGGTAATGACAACGCCTTTGCTTGGCAAGTTATTAGCTTCGGCGAAGTAGCTATCGGCGCTGGCCAAGGCTGCACCAAGGAATGGGTGGGTATAGCTGCCATCACGAATAATTGCTGGCGCAACCAGTTTGACCAAATTGGCTGGCACTGCAAAACCCAAGCCGATGTTCGCGCCACGGCCTGATGGGTCGAGAATAAAGGTATTGACCCCAATCACTTGGCCTTGGCTATTGAACAACGGCCCGCCCGAATTGCCCGGGTTAATCGCTGCGTCGGTTTGCAGCACGCCGGGGATTGAGAACGTGCTGCCGCCGCCTTCATTCTTGGCCCCGCGAATTGCGCTGATAATGCCTGCTGTGGCGGTGCGATTTTCGCCATAGGGATTGCCAATTGCCACCACCACATCACCAACTTGAATCGCTGACGAATCGCCAAATTCAACTGGCACTAAGATATTGGGATTTGGATTGCGCACTTTAATCACTGCCAAGTCCGAATCGCTATCAATCCCAACCAAATCGGCAATCGCTGCCTCGCCATCAATAAAATTGACCAAAACACTGCTACTGCTGCCCACAACGTGATTATTGGTCACAATATGGCCTTCTTTATCGATCACAAAGCCTGTACCAAGCGATTCGCCTTGGCTACTTTGCACATCGATGCGCACGACTGAGGGATTGCCGCGATTGTAAACCGCCCGAATCACATTACTATAGGCATCGACCGACGCTTGATTGACCGGAAGTTGCGCGGCGGTCGTAGACTGTGGCACATTCGACGGCACAATTGCCGCATCGGCGACGCTTGGCCGTGCAGTTGGCGATTGAGTAACCACATCGCAACTGACCATTAACAACATTCCCAGCAAAATTCCACTTAACATCCAGCCTAAGCGGTCACGAAGCTGCATACAACCTCCAAAAAGCTAGTCCAATTTGCAACCTATGCCGAGTATAGCAAAAGCAGCGCCATCCTCCTACAAGCAAAGTTGCGTATAATTGTCCTGATCCATGTTTACCAATTGTCACTCGTTGTCGCTAGGACAATCTGTTAAAACACATGCTATTGGTTTATTGCTCCACAAGGATGGCTCTATGTTTGGTTCATTTATCGCCCGCCATTTCGATTTTCGGCCAGTTGCTGCTCGCCAATGGGTTCAATTAATCTTTGGCTTGAGCATGTATGGCCTGGCAATTAGCTTTATGATGCAGAGCCAGTTTGGGTTGGGGCCGTGGGATCTCTTTCACCAAGGGATTAACAAACTAACTGGTTTGAAAGTTGGCTTGGTCAGCGAATTGGTTGGCTTTGCGCTGATGGCAATGTTGCTGCTGGTTGATATTCGCTTTGGCTGGGGCACAATTAGCAATATTATTTTAATTGGGCTAGTCACCGATTTAACCATGCCCTTGATTCCCATGGTATCAAGCTGGCCATGGCAATTGGGCTACTATCTGTTGGCGTTGCTGCTGTGTGGCATTGGCATCGGAGCCTATATTGGGGCTAATATGGGTGCTGGCCCACGCGATAGTTTTATGCTGTTTTTGGTGCAACGTTTCAACTGGCCAGTGCGCCATGTCCGAACTGGCATCGAGCTTTCGGTGCTTTTTTTGGGCTGGATCATGGGCGGCGATGTTGGCTGGGGAACCTTGCTGTTTGCAGTGAGCATCGGCCCAGCGGTGCAATGGGGCCTGAAATTGTTCAAGGCCTTGCCCCATGCGGCCAAACCAGAGCCGATTGTTAGCGAGCCAGCAGAAGCAGCACCGTTGGTGTAGGGTATGTTCCCTCACCCCCCAGCCCCCTCTCCCACTGAACGCGGGCGAGGGGGAGTCAACGATGGTGTTCACCAAGGAATTGCGCAGAACCACGGGCTTAAAGCCCCTCGCCTGCTCTTACTCTACGCGGGCGAGGGGGAGTCAACGATGATTTCCCAGCGATCTGGATGAAAAAGCCCCTCGCCCGCGCACAGGAGAGGGGTTGGGGTGAGGGCATCTTAACACCGCCCTCTCGACCATTTCACCAACAAATTACGCAAGAGCCACAGCATTAAAGCCCCTCGCCCGCGCACGGGAGAGGGGTTGGGGTGAGGGGATCTTAATACCGCCCCCGCTGCCTCTGGACGACTTAAAACAACCGTTCTTGGGCTGCGTCGGGGTCGGCTGGGGCTTGGCGCTCAAAATTGAAGGCTGGCAATTCAGCAAGGCTGGTGATGCCAAAAATATGCAAAAATTGGCTGGTTGTGCCATAGAGCATTGGGCGGCCAAGCGTTTCTGCTCGACCAACTTCGTAGATCAGCTCGCGTGCCAAGAGCGAACGCACCACACCACTTGAATCCACGCCGCGAATTGCTTCAAGCCCAGCCCGTGTGACTGGTTGGCGATAGGCGATAATTGCCAGCACTTCGAGCGCTGCTGGCGAGAGTTTTTGTGGTTGGCTCACGCCTAAAAAGCGTTCGAGTGCGCTAGTGGCTTCTGGTGCGCTGACCAACTGTAACGTTCCAGCTTGATCTTGCAAGCGAATGCCGCGCCCAGTGAAGCGTTGGCGTAAATCGGCAATCAGCAATGGCAGATCGTGCTCGCGCAATTCGAGCGCTTTGGCCAAGGTTGCATACTCAACCGCATCGCCTGCCACAAATAGCACTGCTTCGGCACGCAGCAATAAATCGGGGTGCAAATGCTCAGGGCTTAGGGTTGGCTCGGGGCTTGGCTGATCGATTTGCTCGATCAATGCTGCTGGAGCAGCAAGCGGTTGATCGACGACAACATCGGCTGCAAGCTCAGGCTGATCGGTTGCGGTGCTAAGCATAGGTGGTTCTTGATCTACATTCATTGCTAAATGGTTTGGTGATTTGCCGAAGTGTTGAACCAAACGGGCAATCACCACGGCAAACAGCTTGAGCCAACGGCGCAGCATAGTTTGTCGTGGTGATTGCCCGCTCATGCAATTTAGACAGTTGCTTCGGTGCGAGCAACTTTAACTTCAATCCGCCCAAGCCCAATCTTATTGAGCATAATTTTGCGCTTGAGGGCTTGAATATTCTCGCCGTTGGGAATGGCTTTGGGGCATTCCGAACAGTTGAAAATGGTGTGACAGCGCCAAACGCCAGTTTCCGAGCCAACAATATCCAAGCGTGCCTTGATGGCGGTATCGCGTGAATCTTCGACAAAGCGATAGGCGCGGGTCAAGGCCGATGGGCCGTAGTATTCGCCGTTGCTCCAGTGAACTGGGCAGGCAGAGGTACAGCAGCCACATTGGTTGCAGGTTGCAGCCAAGGCGATGCGGTTAGCATCTTTGGGGCTTTGCAAGCGCTCTTTGCCATCTTCTGGCTTGGCGATGTCGGTCACCAAATAGGGCAACATCACTGCATCTTTGGCAAAGAACGAATCGAAATCCACGACCAAATCGCGAATGACGGGAAAGCCGGGCAATGGCCCCAAGGCAATTTCGGTTGCGTTCAAGCCCATCACGCGCGTGGTCGAGGCCAAACGATTGCGCCCGTTGACCATCATGCCACACGTGCCGTCGATGCCCGATTGCGAGCCGCGGCGAAACGCCAACGTACTATCTTGCTCTTCTTTGATAATGTTCAAAGCGTCAAGAATCGTGGTATAAGGCGTTACCTCGACGTGGTAGATCTGATATTTTGCGGTAAAATCGGTGGCAGCATCGAAGCGTGGCACACGAAATGTTACTTTCATTGAAACTACTCCACTAGGTTTCTAGCGCTTAGAGCGCAGCCACGCTTGCTTTTGCCACAGCGTCGGCCACATCAAGCAGCCGATCAAGCTCTAGGGCTTCGAGCAATTCAGTATTAAAGCGGCGATTTTTATCGTGCAAGCCAATTTGGCCAAACTGGTCGCGCAGGCTATGCACAAAGCCAACCTGTTGCTCATTGCTGGTGCTTTGGCTGCTAAAGGCGTGGCGCAGGTTTTTGCGTACCAAGCCAAGTTTATGTGCGCCTTTTTGTCCAAACAAGCCTTCGACTTCATCGCTGGCGTTGCTGGTGGCGTAGCTTGGCACATTGCCATGCACCGCGCTGCCCAATTTGGCAACAATTGCTGCGCCTGCCAATTTGGCAAATACCACAGCAGCAGCCAATTCGTTGCCAGGCAATGCTTGCTCGCCATGCACGCCGTTATTGGCACAAGCCCCAACCGCGTACAAGCCTTCGAAGCCTGCTACGCTGCCGTTGAGGTCGGTTGACAAGCCGCCAAGCGTCGCTTGTTGGGTTGGCTTGACGGGAATCAAATCGTGCTTGGGATTTACGCCAGCGAAATCTTCGGCGTAATCCAAGACATGGGGATAGCGCTCACGGATTTGGCTGGTTGGCAGATGCCGAACATCAAGCCAAACATGACCATCAACCCCATTGCCAGCAGCAATTTCTGCATTGATTGCGGCAGCCACCACATCAAAGCTGGCTAGCTCGTTGGTAAAGCGCTTTTCGGCAGCGTTAAGCAGATGTGCACCATCGGCCAGCACGCGTTCGTTGATAATCAAGCCAGTGTTGGCCACGCCCAACGGATGGAAAGTAACCAGATCCATGCCCGTCAGGTTGATGCCAGCGCGCAAAGCGGCGGCATGGCCATCGCCAGTTGAGGCATACGAATCAGCTGAATTAGCATACAGTTGGCCATAGCTGCCGGTTGCCAGCACGGTTACTTTGGCATTGATAATGTTAATTTCGCTGCTGCGAATATCGAGCACGCTCACGCCACGCACGTTTTTGCCATCGACCACCAAGCCCAGCATAAACTGCTCAGGATAGACTTGGATGCCAAAGCGCACGATTTCGCCATACAAGGTCGTGACAATCGCATGGCCAGTTTGATCGCCAGCGTTGGCCAAGCGTGGCTGGCTATGGCCATAGGCTGGTTGTTGGGCAATGCGGCCACTCTTCAAGCGGCTAAATGGCAAGCCCATGTGCTCTAATTCGTACACAGCAGCGGGAGCTAGCTCACACAGCGCCTTAACTGCGGCGGCATTATTGCTTTTGCCATAGGCCAGTGTATCGCTAATATGCGCTTCGACGCTATCGCTGCTGCTATTGCCTAAGGCGGCAGCAATGCCAGTGCGTTCGACCACCGAAGCGGCGCGCACCGGATATTGTTTGGTCACAATTGCCACATTGGCTTGCGGCGCACTGCGTTTAATTTCAAGGGCGCAGCGCATCCCAGCGATGCCACTGCCAACCACAATTACATCATGCTGAATCACAGACGACACTCCTTATGCCAAAGCCCACAACGTCCAGAACCCCAAAATTGCCCCAGCGATACCCAAGACAATCAACACAAAGTTGACCGTATGACGCACAGCGCTATTGGTTGTCCAGTCGTAGATGACATTGCGAAAGCCGTTTAAGCCATGAAACAGCGCACACAGTAACAACAACCCTTCGTTGAGCACATACCACAGTGGAAATGCGCGGAAGGTTTCACGAGCGCCTTCATAGGTCAGCACTGGTGTATCTAGCTTGGTGAAATAGGTAAAATACAGGTGGATTGGCAAAAACAGCAACAAGCCATATGAAGAAAGGCGTTGCAGAATCCACAACAGCGTGCCCGCACCAGGTTCTACTTTAACCTTTTGCGCGCGGCTTGTAACGCTGATAACGTCTCGGTGCACCATTGAAGCGATTCCTTTCCAGCCGTTATGCCGCGATATTGGCAATAATCTTAATAAAGAGCAGCACAAACAGCGCCACCGTCAAGACCAACGAAAGCCAGAATGAGGCGCGTTGGAAGCGCGCGCCAATGCCAGCCTCAAGGGTCAAAACCCGCAAGCCAGTCAGGGCATGCAACACTACCATCGCCACAACCACCGCATGGGTAATATGCCAAAAGGTTGTGTTATACGCTGCCATCGCCGTGTTGAAGGCCGCCGCAGCGGTGCCAGCAGGTTCGTCGCTGGTGCGAATAACCGTGCTCAATTCCCAAATGTACGTCAGCATATACACCGTGAGCAACAAGCCCGAAAAACGGAGTAAAATGCGCGCTAGATACGAGGCACTCGTTTGATAACGGTCCAAAATCGTGCGAGTGGACACGTAACCTCCTTATTGATGCTGAATTCCAAATTACTGGCTGAGAGCCTGTAAGCGTTCCACAAAAAGATCAAGCTCTGGTTCTACGGTATAGAAAAATGGCGATACCCGCACATGGCCAGGCCGGTGATCAACAATAATCCCCTGCTCAGCCAAGGCGGCGACCAGCTTGGCATGCTCGGCACTTTGGATCATCACGATCCCTGCATGCTGCTGTGGGTCGCCAGCAATCGTTAATTGATAGCCTGCATCGCGCAGCTTGGCCACCAAATAGGCCACTAGCTCGCTGGTGCGTTGTTGAATTGCCTCAACCCCATGCTCAAGGATAATTTGCATGCCAGCATGGCCAGCATACACCGCCGCCAAGGCTGGCGTGCCAACCTCAAAGCGCCGCGCATCGGGAGCAAACTCAAAGTTATTCGGGTCGAAGGCAAATTGTTTGGCATGACCAAACCAGCCAGCAACCGTAGGCTTAAGCTGTGGAATCAAACTGGGCCGCACATAGCATTCGACAATGCCCGTGCCACCAAGCAGCCACTTCAAGCCACCAGTCATGTAGAAATCCAAATCGCTGGCAACGACATCAATTGGCACTTGGCCCGCCGCCTGATAGCCATCGATCAGACATAACGCACCTTTGGAATGCGCCAGTTTGGCAATTTCGGCAATTGGCTGAATCGTGCCACTTGCAAAAAAGACATGCGAGGTTGCCACTAAGGCTGTGCGCTCATCGATTGCGGCCTCGTAGGCTTCGAGCGGCACATGCACACCATCGGGCGAGGGCAAAAGCACCACCTCGACCTCGGGATGTGCCAACCATTGATAGGGAATTGTTGGGAAATCAAGGACGGTTGAAATAACCTTGGGCCGTTGGCGATAATCCAAGGCACTGGCCAGCACTGAGAGCGCCACGCCAACGCTAGGAGCCAAGGCCACCGAGCCAGCAGGCGCGTTGAATAAGCGTTCGGTGGTGGCGCGCAATCCAGCGCACTCGCCAAGCCAAATCTTATACCAAGCAGAAGCCCCGTACTCTTCCCATAAATCCAAATGCTGATTAACTGCCGAACGTACGCGGGTGCTCAATGCGCCAAGCGAACAGGTATTGAGATAGGTTTTGCGGCTTAAAATCGGAAACTCAGCCCGACTTGCCAACCAATCACGCGGTGCAGTGCTCATGGTTGTAAACACAAATATCACCTGCCGATCAGAAATTTCTGATCAGAGGCTCGCGAATCAGCAACTCCAGAAACTTGTTTGGATTATAGCGCAGTTTAATGGGAGTGTCGAACGCAAATCAATGCCTTGTAATCAGCAATTTTAGCTAATCGGTAGGCTCGGCATAAAAAGCGAGATTGGCTAAAAAACAAAATTCTACTATGATAGAGACTTAGCACATTGGTGTTTACGCGTGAGGCATTGGCTGATGATAACAACCCATTTTGATCTCATGGAGCATGTTGATCAACGCCGCTTAGTGGTTGATCAATTGATCAAGCCTGAGCAGCGTGCGAACTATAGCCAATTTCTGACCCCTGCCCCAATTGCCGAGTATATGGCGAGTCTGTTTAAACCGTCAGATCAGCCAAGAGTACGCTTACTTGAAGCTGGGGCTGGCATTGGTTCATTAATCGCTGCCTTTGTTCAGCGGTTTAGCCAACAAGCCTCAATTCAAGCACTTACAATCGATGCTTATGAAATTGATGACTTGCTGATGCCGCAATTGGCAACAACCTTGGAGACTTGCCAGCAGGTTGCAGCGAAGGCCGCGATCCAATGTCAAACGACTATTTTCAATACCGATTTTATCCAGGCAGCGACTCAAAAGATTCAATTAGCTGCCTGGCAAGCAAATAATGGTTATACCCATGCCATTCTCAATCCACCCTACAAAAAAATTCAAAATAGCTCACTTACACGAAAATTATTGCGTAGCGTTGAGATTGAAACGGTTAATCTGTATAGTGCATTTTTAGCATTAACCATCCACTTATTGGCTCCATTGGGTGAATTAGTTGCAATCGTTCCGCGTAGTTTTTGTAATGGAGTCTATTTCAAGCCGTTTCGTTCAATGTTGCTTAAGCAGATGGCAATTAGGCAAATTCATAGTTTCGATAGTCGAACTGAGCCATTTAAAGATAATGCTGTCCTCCAAGAATTAGTTGTGCTGCATGCGATTAAGCACGAACAACAAGCTAGTGTCATCATCTCACAAACTCCATTGAATCAACTGAGTTCAATTAAGCAGCGGGAAATTCCTTTTGCCCAGCTTGTGCAGCCCCTCGATCCTCAGCAGTTTATTCATCTGCCAACTGAGATTCATAACGATCAGACAATACAGTTGATGCAACAATTGCCATGTACTTTGGACGATTTGGGATTAAAAGCATCAACCGGGCCGGTTGTCGATTTTCGGCTTGCGCAACATCTCCGCGATCAACCTGCTACTGATACCTATCCGCTGTTTTATCCAATCCATTGTCGCTCACACTTCGTTGAATGGCCGATTGTAGCTAGCAATAAACCGAATGCGATTAAACAGGATACAGCGGTGATGAAGTGGTTGTATCCAAATAATGGCAGCTATGTGTTGATTCGGCGCTTTTCAAGCAAAGAAGAAGTGCGGCGAGTTAAAGCCACAGTGTATCATCCAGAAATTCAAGCTACCAACTATCTAGCGATTGAAAATCATTTGAATGTGATTCATACTGCCAAAAATGGCCTTAATCGTCACTTGGCGCAAGGCCTAGCACTGTATCTTAATTCTACGTTTTACGATACTTGCTTTCGTCAATTTAGCGGTCATACTCAAGTTAATGTACGTGATTTGTATGCATTACGCTATCCAAGCCAATTGCAACTCATTAATTTGGGCCAGAAGCTTGATTCTCAACCCAATCCCGATCAATTAACGATCGATAAATGGGTTAAAGAGGTTGCGCTTGTATGAATAATGAGCAATTAAGGCAGCAAAAATGTCAAGAAGCCCAAAAAATTCTAAGCTTATTAGATTTCCCCCTAGCCCAGGAAAATGAACGATCAGCATTAACCTTGTTAGCATTACTTGATCTTAATCCAATCCAAGCGTGGCATGAAGCCAGTGCACCATTAATTGGAATTACGCCCATAATGGATTGGTGCCGATTACATTATGCCAAAATATACGCACCTAACACCCGCGAAACGTTTCGTCGCCAAACCATGCATCAATTTATTGAAGCAGGGATTGTGGTTGCTAATCCCGATCAGCCACATCGGGCGATTAATAGCCCAAAATGGTGTTATCAAATTGCCCCTGAAGCTTTAAGTTTATTTCAAACATTTAATAGTGAACAATGGGTATATCAATTAGCACATTTTCAGAAAATTCGCCAAAGCCTCCAAAAAAACTATGCCCAATTACGCGAAATGCAGCGAATACCCGTCACTTTGAGCCAAAACTTAAATATTGATCTAAGTGCTGGTGAACATAGTCAATTGATTAAAGCAATTATTGAGGATTTTGGTTCGCGCTATGTGCCAAATGGCAAGTTATTATATGTTGGCGATACAGGCCAAAAGTGGGGTTATGTTGATCAGGCTGAATTTGAACGCTTAGGCATTGAGCTTGATCTGCATGGCAAAATGCCTGATGTTATTTTGTATGCTCCAGACCAAAACTGGCTTTTTTTGGTTGAGGCAGTGACGAGACATGGCCCTGTTGATGGTAAACGGTATCATGAATTAAATCAGCTTTTTCAGCGTGCCAACCTTGGCTTAATTTTTGTGACAGCCTTTGCAACTCGCCGCGAGATGGCACGCTTTGTAGCTGATATTTCATGGGAATCTGAAGTCTGGATTGCCGAAGCACCAGATCATCTGATTCACTTTAATGGTTCACGCTTTCTTGGGCCATATTAGGCTTTGCCAGCGCGAATTTTGAGGTTGAGTAAACGCGCTGCTTCATGTTGCACAAACCATGGATCTTGGGCTAAAGCATTGAGCGCTTGCTCAAAATAGGGTTTGGCCGCTTCGTGCTCGCCCAAGGCCGCTAAATTCTCGCCAATTTCTTCGAACACAAAGCCATCGCTAATCTCTGCTGCTTGTAATTCGGCGGCAAGCGTTTGTTGCAAGGCGAGTGCTTGCTGATAGTCGCCCAACGAGCGTAAACAGCGAGCCACCGACCAACGGGCAATTTGAATTTGGCGCGGGCGTTCACGGGTGATCCACGCTTGCTCTGCCTCTTTGAATAAGGCCAAAGCTGCGCCAAACTCGCCCCGTTCGTGGAGATCCCAGGCTGCATTATTCAGCATGGCGGGAATTAATGCTTGGGCTTTGGGGTCAGCTGAGTTGCGGGCCAAGGCTAAGCCGTGTTGGTTCCAGCTTAAGGCTTGTTCGCTGCCAGGATTGCTAATCGCCAGCATATGCGCCGCATCAACCGCCAAGCCAACCAAGCCTGCTTGTGAGGCGAGTTCCCACGCTTGGTTAAAGAAATAATGAGCCATTTCGTGTTCGCCAGCAGCATTATGGGTGCGGCCTCGCTCGAGGTAGTAGCGCACTTGAGGCCGTTCACTCGCCCCATTTAATTGAGCTTCAAGTTGATCAAGCCGTTCGTGGGCTTCGGCAAAACGCCCACGCAACGAAAAGGTTCGCGCAATTTGGCTCATTAGTTCGAGCTGATCATCGCCCGTTGTTTCAGCCAAGGCTTGAATAAATCGACTCTCGCTCGCAGCAGGATCAGCATATTCCCACAGCGCATCAATATCCATGATTCTGGTGCTCCATTCCTATCCAAATAGCACAGCCTTGCTATTTTAAAGAATCGCATGAATCACTGTCAAGTAGCAGATAACAGGATTGAGATTTTATAATGGCTAACAAATAAATGCTACCAAATGCAAAAAAGCTTGATATGCCAAACTGTATCTGCTATGATAATCCTATCAATCAAAACCAATCAATAAAGTAAATTTTCTCACAGTTAACAGTATAATGCGGTACATGCTGTTAACTGTACTATTCATTCTTCCAGATGCAATAACCTAGGAGCTGGAGTATTATGAGTGATATATCTTTTTCAAAAGTCAATCAAATTGTTAATGACTTAAAGACAGCAGAAGGCTCGGCATTAATCGATCATATTAGAACGCTATCAGCATTAAATGAAACTCATTCACGAATTGTTGTAACACTTTTAGAATTACTTGAGAGTCCAGCGGTCGGTACCGAGGCGCATACGAGAATAATTAAACTGCTTCGAAAAGAACCGCATGCCTCAGTTATTAACCGTAGTTCTGCCTGGAAGTTGGCTTTTCAGAAATATGAGGCAAAAATTATGCCTATTGTTAATCAGCCAGACCCAATTCCAGCATTGCATATGCAGCTATCGGTTTCCCCAACTCCAATAATGACCAGTGCGCCAATCAATCAAGCAGCCGCTGTTAGCATCAGCACTTCCGCCACCAAAAGCTGCCCATATTGTGCTGAGCAAATTTTGGCTGATGCGAAGAAATGCCGTTTTTGCAATGAATGGCTGAGTGGATCACCGCCTGCAGCATCAATCGGCACAACCCCAAATTATGGCTACCAACTCATTCAAAGCCTCTCAACAATTGAGGTTTCAACGCGAGCGATGATGATTACTGGATTCCTTTTATTTTTTCTCTTCTTCTCTCCCTTTGTAGCTTGTGGCTCAATCGAAATGTCTGCAGGAACTGTTACGCTGTCCAGCTTTGAAGGCATTGCTGATAATCGTAGCCAATCTGCTTATTCAAATCGCCAAAATAATACCGATGGTGCGATTATGTGGCTATCGCTGCTATTTGTTCCAATTACTGGCGCAACATTATTTTTCACTGGCATGTCAATGTCGCAGGATGTAGCTGCAAATATTACTCGGCCTCAAAAGCCAATAAGAACGCAAGTATTGGTGATTATTACTGTATTTGTCTTATTAGGCTTAGGATTATTAATTGCGGTTCATCCAATTCTAGAATTACTTTGGGGTTATTATGCCATAATGACATGTTTAGCAACCGCCTTTTGGGTTATTAAAAGGATAGATTATGCATAATCGCCATAAAGATTGCTCAAATGACGGGTATCGTTAAGTTGATACAGCGTGCGATTATGAAATGGTGCGCTTTGCGTTAGCCACGAAATGTTGCCCGAATTAACCTGAAATGCGACTGAGCCGAGCGCCTCAATTGGCATACCAAGCCACGCGGCAATCACAAAGCTAGCAGCAAAGCCATGGGTCACAATCACCAACTGTTGCGCTGCTGAGTTAATAATCGTGTCCATGGCGGCGTATATTCTGGATGCTACTTCGCGCCGATTCTCGCTGCTTGGGTAGACCCGATGATCAAGCCGACCTTCGGCCTGTGGCGGATAAACGATCTGCTGATCAAACCAAGCCTGATCGCGACCTTCGGCAGCACCATAACTCATCTCGCGCAAGCGCTGATCGAGCACAACTTGGCTATGCAAGCTGTGCGCAATCAAGGCTGCTGTTTGGGCTGTGCGCTGCAAATCGGAGCTATAGATTGGGCTGGCTAGGGGCAATTCTGCGGCCAACACCATCGCAATTGCCTTGGCTTGTTGCTGGCCACGCTCCGTCAAATCTGTGTCATACCAACCGCCAACTTTTTGCTCAACATGGTGCTGCGATTCAGGGTGGGTTACCAAGGCGATTCTACGCATTCGGCGTGCTCAAAATCTGCTTGACCCGCCCAACTTCGCCGCTGACCAAGCGCACTTTGATGCCATGCGGGTGGTTTGGCGATTTGGTCAAAATATCTTTGACAATGCCGGTTGTCGTTTTGCCAGTTGCCTGATCGTGCTTGAGCACAATCGCCACTTGGAGGCCTGGTTTGATTGCGCTGCGTTGTTGACCGTTCATGGTTACTCCTCAAAAAATGCTATCGCTGAATTATACAGGCTGCTTGAGCACAACGACCTGATCGCCATGGCGAATTGTGCCAAACTTGCGTGGTACAAGCTGAATGCCAAATGGTACGCCACCGCCAGCAGTTTTGCGATAGCGCGCCAAGGTGCGCAATGGCTCTTGCTGGGTATGTTTATCGCCTGTTGCTGGATCGACTGTGATCAGCACGCAGCGCGGGCAGGCTTGGGCGACTTCAAACAAACATTCGCCAATTTGCAGCCACTGCCAGGTATCTTCTTGGTAGGCTCGTTCGCCATCGATCACAATATTTGGGCGAAACTGGGTCATGCTGGCTGGTTGTTCGAGCCGCTGATTGAGGTCATCCAATGAAGCCTGCGAAGCCAGCAAAATTGGATAATCGTCGGCGTAGCTCACACGGTCGTCGCTGCGCCCAGTGTAGCCCGAAGCCATCTCGGTTGGCAACGCGCGGTCACAGCCTTCGCCCATATAAATCACCACGCAATCAAGGCCAAGATACTCGCTGAAGGCGTGATTAATTGCCTCGTTATAGACCATGGCTGGGTGCTGTTCCTCGGCCCATAAATTGACTCGCTCAATCGGGCTAAACAGCTTGGGCAAGGCTAGTGGCTCAGTTTGGGTGGGTAATTGCACCTGCAAGCCATCGCCAGTAATTGCGCTGCGAATTGCCAACAATTTGCCATGTTCGCGCGCAGTGATAATACGCCGATTTTCGCTGGCAACGACTGCCCAACGCCGATCATTCGCAAAACCACGCAGCTCCAAACGGGCCTGATCGAGCTTAATTCCTGTTGTCGATTTAATTGGGTAAATCGTCAGATCAATCACCTGTGCCATTGTATACTCCTCCAAAGCCAACAATTAAGTGCATTATACGAGCAATTAGCCGAGGGGGTAGGTGTGAGGCTATCGGCTATGGGCTATGTGTACTGGTACATCACGTTAACCACCGCCTGATCCCCTCACCCCAACCCCGCTCCCGTGCGCGGGCGAGGGGCTTTAACACGCTGGTTCGTCATTCGTCGGTGAAAACGGTGCTCCCCCTCGCCCGCGTTCAGTGGGAGCGGGGGCTGGGGGGTGAGGGAACACGATTGCCAATCCAATGTACCAGTACAGCTATGGGCTATCGGAGTTATTTGGCATTGATCCACGAAGCGCACGAAGTTTTGAAACCACGAAGCGCACGAAGTTTTGAAACCGCGAAGGTTAAGTTTTTTAGCCACGAATTCCACGAATTGCACCAATGATGTTCCGCTAGCCAAAAGCCCACAGCCGGTAGCCTGCCCCCTGATCGCTGGACCCTGACCCCTCTTTTGATTTTCGACTTCTGCCTTTTGATTTTACTTCATCCCTCATCCCTCATCCTTCATCCTTCGCCAAATGCTTGACATTCAAAACAGCTAGGTCGATACTTAACCAACTATGCGCTGATGCCTTGCCGCTGCTCCCACAGGCAAGTCCAAATCAAACAAGTGCCAATTGCCTCAGGCTGTTTTCATTTTCGCACCAGATTAAGCGCTGCGGTTGTTTGGGTTCACGCTTGAATGTTTTTCGTGGCGAGAACGTTGCGCA
Source organism: Herpetosiphon llansteffanensis (assembly GCF_003205875.1). Classification (GTDB taxonomy): domain Bacteria; phylum Chloroflexota; class Chloroflexia; order Chloroflexales; family Herpetosiphonaceae; genus Herpetosiphon; species Herpetosiphon llansteffanensis. The sequence continues at coordinate 149,402 of NZ_PUBZ01000136.1, read as the reverse complement.
CGCCGCTGGCAATGGTGCTCGTTTTGCGTGCTTTCCAAGGGCGTAAAGCACACCTGTTAATCCAATCGAGGAAGTCTGGTATGCAGCAAGCTCACGCCCCCGACCAAGCGACAATTCGCCAACATCTGGCCCAAACCTATGCAATTGAGGCCTGTCGCATCGAGCAAATCGATCGTGGTAATGATCCGCGGGCGGCGCTGTATCTGGTGCAAACAAGCGACCAGCAGTATTTTCTGAAGCTCAAATATGGCTCGATCTACCAAGCTGGGGTTTTGTTGCCGCGCTATCTCAAGGATCGCGGGGTGGCGGCGGTGGTTGCGCCAGTCGATACCCGCACCCAGCAGCTGTGGGGGCGTTGCCAACAGTTTCATAGTGTGCTCTACCCCTATATCGAAGGCGCAACGGGCATGGATCATGGGATGTCGGCGCAACAATGGCAGAGTTTTGGCCAACAGTTACGCCGTATTCACACGATGCAGGTGCGCCCGCCATTGCGCCAGATGCTGCGCTGGGAGCAGTTTCGCCCGCCATGGTTGCCAACCGTTCAAGCCATTCACAAGAGCATCAATACTTGGCCAATTGGCGATAGCTATAGCGCTGAATTAATTGATTTTTGGCGAGTCAAGGCGCGTGAAATTAGCTATGTGATCAAACGTATCAGTGAGTTGGGGCATTATCTGCGCGCCAATGCGCGTGATTTTGGCCTGAGCCATGGCGATATTCATACTGCCAACATTGTGCTCGATCAGATTCAGCAAATTAATATTGTCGATTGGGATTACCCACTGTTTGCCCCCAAAGAGCGCGATTTGCGCTTTGTGGTCGGCTCGGTGATTGGCGTGCCGGTGCAGCGCCACGAAGAACAATGGTTTTTTGAGGGATACGGCCAACCAACGATTGACTATAAAGCCTTGGCCTATTATCGTTATGAACGGGTAATTCAAGACCTTGGCGATTATGCCCAACGCGTGTTGTTGCGCCGAGATGCCCCCCAAACGATCAAACAAGCTGCCTTGCAATCGCTGCGCTCGCGCTTTTTGGCTGGCAATATTATCGAATCGGCCTATCAAGCAGATCGCGCAAGTTAGAGAGGTGTAGAATGACGGCCATTGCCCCGATTTTAGCTCAACGCCATGGCGCAATTCAATTTGTGGTCGATGCAGTTGAGCCTTGCCAACAAGCCCCAGCCTGCCAGCAAGCGAGTGCGTTGCCCATTTGGAAAGGGCTGCCAACGCTGGAAACGATCCAAACTGACGCGCAGCTCTTTGCCAAAACTGGCAGTGATCATCCATTATTGAGTTGTTTGGAGCTAGCCTATGGCCAGCATTACCCGTTGGTGCTCACGCCCGATTGTATTTGGCTTACCATCACTCAAGGCTTTAGCTTGCACCTCAACCAAAATTACCAACAACTGCGCCAACGCTTAGTGCAGCATTCGGGCAAAAAAAGCTTGCGTGTCGATAATGTCAGAACTTGGCCTGAAGCGATTGAGCGTTGGGTTGACCAACTGACTCAAGCGCTGCCCAAAAATTTGGTTCAAACCCTGCAATGTGATTTTTCGACGACAACCTCGACAACGCGGATTGCCAGCCAAATTGTGTTGCTGGAGAGTTTTCAAGCCTATTTTGAATATGAAATGACACCAATTTGCGGTATTCCCAATATTACGCTTTTGGGCACGCCTGCCGATTGGCGCTCAATTGCCGAGCGGGTGCAACGCTTAGCGGTGTTTGATTTGGCGTGGTGGACGGAGCGGCTTGCGCCAATTTGCGAGGGCTTGATTTTAACCAGCGAAGGCCAACCACCGCATGGTTTTTGGCAACAGATCTATCACAAAATCGATTGTTGTGGCACCCATATCAATGGCTGGATTACTGATCTGTTTCCTTATATCAAAAATTTAAACCAGCAGGGGATGTTTCGGCGTAACCCAATGTTGAAACTTGAGCGCCAGCTTTTTGGTGATCCTGTTGCGCCAGCGTCGCTCAATTCAAATCAGGCGCAACCTGAGCCTGCTGAGGTTGCCTTTAACGCTGACGATTTGGCAGGAATGGTGCCGTTTGAGCTTGAAACCTTAGATTTTGATTATGAATCGACTCCAGTTAGCGAGCTAGATGCGAGTGTTTTCCCTACTGGCTTAGCTAAAGTAACCACAATCCAACGCGAGCATGGTCAATCGCAATTGGTTAAGCTTATGGCGGGCTTGCTGGGCACAAGCTATGATCCTGCAACCAACCAGCTTCGCCCAGAAATTGGCTGGGCTGTGTATCAGCAACGCGATCACACTGAATTTTGGCGGCGCATCAGGCTTGAACATCAGGTTACATTGGCCCAAAAATCGAGCACGAATCAGCAATTGCCCGCTATGTTGGCTGATATGTTCAAATATTTTCCCAGCATGACACTCTTTGCTGCGAGTACAAATCCCTGCTATCTGCTGCCACAACATGCCTATCAAACAGCAGTTGATCATGCTGATTGGGTTTGTTTTGCCAAACTCGGTGATGGCCGCGAAATCGTTTATCACGCTGTTTCGAGTCGTATTTGTTGGGTGATTTTGGTCAATCCCAACCGTGATCAGGCACCAGTCGTTATTGCCACCAGTATCGCCGAATTTTTTCAGCGGATCTTAGGGAGCAGCGATTATTATTTTGATCAGGAGCATTTTCGCGCACCTGAGAGCATATAACTATCGATCAATTACTTTAGAGAGAGGTCTAGAATGACTGCAATTGCCCCAATTTTGGCTCAACGTCATGGCGCGATTCAATTTGTGGTCGATGCAGTCGAGCCATATCAAAGCCAATTGAGCTTAGTTGATGCCCAAACTCACTTTGCCCAACGCCTCAAACGTCCGTTCATCCAAATGAGCCATGATCCTGCGCAGCCGTTGGTCAAAACCAACAACGATAATTCATTAATTCACACGATTCATCTTGCATTTAGCCAACATTACCCGTTGCTGCTCACGCCCGATTGTCTTTGGCTGACGATTGCGCAAGGCTTTGCCAACCATGTTAATTGCCATGCTGAGGATTTACGCCAGCATTTTGTCGATCATGCTAAGAAACAAAAACTTAACATTGAAGTTGATGATTTGAGTAGCCAAGCGGCATGGGCGCATGCGATTGGGCTTTGGGCGCAGTTGCTCAACCAAACATTACCAGCCAATTTGGCCCAAACGCTGCAATGCGATTTCTCAACCACCACGGCGATTAGCCGCACGGCCAGCCAGATTGTGCTAATGCATGGTTTTGAGCATTATTTCGATTATGGTGCGGTCTGTATTTGCGGTATTCCAAGCATCACGCTTTTGGGCACGCCTGCCGATTGGCGCTCAATTGCCGAGCGGGTGCAACGCCTCGCTGAATATGATTTGGCCTGGTGGACGGAGCGGCTTGCGCCAATTTGCGAGGGCTTGATTCTGACCAGCGAAGGCCAACCGCCACACAGCTTTTGGCAACAGCTCTACAAACCGTATGATCAATATGGCGGCGAAGTCGTGACTGGTTGGGTTGCCGATCTGTTTCCCTATATCAATGATGACAAACAGCGGCCAACCTTGCGCAATCCATTATTTGAGCAGCCGCGATCGGCGCTGTTAAATGGAGCGCTTGATCATGAACTGGATTTTGCCCACAATCGCGCTGTTTATCAATCGATGTTGGTTGAGTATCTATCTGGTGAGTCACCAAACAATGATTCTGCGCCAACTAAAACAATTGTGGTTGGCGAAGGCATTCGCAACAGCAGCTTTCCCAGTGGCTTGGCCAGCGTGCCAATCACCATCAAATTGCCTGATGGCTCAGTGCACGAATTGGCTTGTGTCGCAGGTTTAATCGGTACGTATAGTGATGCTACGACCAAAGCGCTTAGCCCAGAAATTGGCTGGGCAATTTGCCAGTAGTGATTGGCCAGATTTGTTTGATTTAATCCACGAAGGACACAAAGGACACGAAGAATGGCTATAGGCTATTGGCTATTGGCTGTGGGTTTCAAGCAATGTCCGAAAGCCTATAGCCCAAAGCCTTCAGCCAAGCACCATCGTTTCTCTGCGTTAAAGCCTTGATCCACGCAGCACACGAACAGCACGAATGATGTTCCGATAGCCAATAGCCAATAGCCTGATCCTTTTTGATTTTTGACTTCTATTTGCCCCTTTGCTGTTGGCGGAGCTGAACGTGTTATACTTTTGGTTGGTGAGAATACAACTCATTCCAGCCTCAGCCCACCTCCGTATTCCCCAATTCAACACCATTTGTGTAGGAGGAACGAACGAATGACCGCAGAAATCGTTCAAGCTCAGTATGAGCAGCTTGAGCAAGTCGCCAATCGTTTCAATCGTCAAGCCGACCAAAGCGAAGCAATCGTCCAAAGCATTCGTCAAATGCACGATACGCTGGTTGGTGGCCAATGGCAGGGCGATGCAGCGAGAGCGTTTGCCAACGAAATGCAAGCCAATGTTTTTCCAGCATTTAGCCGTTTGATCGCCGCGCTGCGGGCCAGTCAAGCGCTGACCATCCAAATCAAAACGGTCATGCGCCAAGCTGAAGAAGAAGCAGCGCGCTTGTTCCAAGGCTCGCCGACCGAAGGCGTTTCAGCTTTCCGAGGTGGCGGCACGTCCATGTTCGCCAATGCCGCCCAATTTTCTGCTGAAGAAACGCCAACCCCAGCCGCACCTGCTGACCCCAATAACTACGACCGTTTCGATAAAGCCATCGAATATATGCACCAAGAAATGGTCACCAATGCGCAAAGCGATGTGGTCAAACAGATGAAATCGCTGCTCGATTCGGCCATGAATCCAAAGTGGTACGATATGCTCAGTGGCAGCAATTCTGGCGATAAAATCATTGCTGCTTTAACCATGTGGACTGCCAAAGTTCATGCTGGCAGCGATTGGGATCACAAGCCGATTTTGGGCGATATGCTTGGCCTCAAAAACGATAAGGACTACTACTTCCCAATTCGTGGCGACCAAACCAACGAATACTACTACGATATTTGGTCGAACATTCACTATGGCTATGTTGGCGCAGCTGCTGGTTTCGACACCAAAACCCTGCAAGACGGAGCCAACCTTGGCGATGCGCTGACCGGAACCAACGATGCAGGCGATGTGCTGACCGTGCAAATGGGCATCGACCTCTGGAACAAATACGGCACCTCGATGACCCAAGATCAGCTGCATGCTGAAATTTTGGCCAATCGCGAGAACTTGGTTAAGCTCGATAAAACTACCTCAGGCAAGAATCAACGCTAGTTGGCTTGGAGTTGGCACATGGCAGGGTTGAGTGATCTGTTGATGATCAGCGGTTTATTGGTCTTTTTTTTATTCAGTAGCTTGGGTTTGGGCTATCTTATTGGTCAGTTGACCAGCCCAAATTCAAGAGCCAAACTCTTGCCAATGCTCCTTGCAAGCGGGCTTAGCGTTGCAAGCCTTGTTGGGTGTTATTGGTGCTTCAGCAACTTATCACGATTTGATCCGATTGAGCGTTGTCGGCCTGATGGCACGGGTTTTTGTGCCAGCAATGGTCAGCCAATTGCGCAATTTGAGCAAGCCTTGGCCCAAAGCCAACGCTGGCAATTTGGCCTTTGGATTGTGCTTCCGCTGGTGGCGATTGTTGGCTTGTGGTGGTGGTTCAAACGCCGACCAGCACGTTTGGCCAGCTAATACCGTATAATTGAGCGTCGGATCGTTGCCCATGGGTTGAGCATCAGCCCATGGGCTTTTAAATGGAATTATCGCCATGGAACAACGCTCATTCTCAGGCCAGTGGCAACGCTGGTGGCCCTATCTTTGTATCACCTTGGTCGCTCTGCTCCTGATGTGGCGGGTTGTGCTGGGCAACACGTTTTTGCCGCTCGATATTGTGGCCCACCTGCATCCATGGCGTTTCTCATATGAGCGGGTTGCGGTCAACAATCCGATTAATAGCGATCTGGTTACCCAAATTTATCCGCGCCGCTTAGTGACCAACCAACTGCTTGAACAAGGCGCGTTGCCCCTCTGGAATCCGACGATTTTAACCGGCACGCCGTTGCTGGCCGATGGCCAATTGGCCTTTTTTTACCCACTGAGTTGGCTGTTTGTGCTGTTGCCCTTGCGCTATGCCTTTGGCATCTACACGCTGATCAATGTTTGGTTGGCGGGTGTTGGCAGCTACAAATTTGCTCGTCGCATGCAGCTTGCGCCAATGCCAGCCAGCTTGGCGGCAGTTGGCTATATGCTGAGTGGCTTTTTGCTCAATTGGCTGCATTTTCCTGAATTTAGCGCTGCCTGTGCCATGCTGCCGTGGTGTTTTTGGGCAGTGCTACGAGCCTCGCAAAGCCAGCGTTGGCGCGATTGGCTGCAAGCAAGTTTGGTGTTGGCCTTGCCGTTGGTCAGCCAAATTCAGCTGGCGTTTTATTGCTATCTTGGGATTGGCTGTTTGCTGTTGTATCAACTAAGTGAGTTGCCAAGTTGGCGTTTGCGCTTCAAGCAAATTGCTCAATTTAGTAGTGCAATTGGGCTGGCATTGGGATTAAGCGCAGTGCAATTGTTGCCGCAAATTGCGCTATCGGCCCAAGGCCAACGGCTCGATATTGGCTCAGGGCTTGGTTCGGCTAGCTCGATTATGCTTTGGCTATTGCGCTTGGGCTTGCCGATTGTCGATGGGGCTGCGCGCGAAAATCCGAGCGCTTGGCAACCACATTTGTTGCAAGGCGTGCAACCATATGCTGGTTTGTTAACCTTGGGCCTAGCTTTGCTAGCAATCTGGCGCAGCCAACAACGGGGCGTGAAGCTCTTTGCACTGGTGGCGCTTGGCTCGTTTGCGATTGCGGTTGGCACACCGTTGCTGCAACTGTTGCTGTGGCTGCTTGCGCCCTATCGTCAATTTGCCGACCATCAGCGTTGGTTTGGCTTGTGGGGGTTTGCCATGGCGATGTTGGCTGGCTATGGCCTGCAAAGTTTACAGCAGCCGCTGGCTAAGCCAACCCGCGCGCTCTGGCTTCAACGTGGCGTTTTAGTGCTTGGTATGCTTGGCCTCGCTGGTTGGATGCTACAACACATTGCATTATTCACTGCCAACTCGCGCTATGCCCAATACAGCACGCTGCTGCGTTTGGCGCTCAACCCAATCAGCCTTGGCATTTTTGGGCTAAGCATGGTGGCCTTGGCTTGCTTGCTAATCAGCCGCATTCCCCGCCGCTGGGCCAATATTGTGGTTTTAATTGTTTTAGTTGGCGATTTGCTCTGGTATGGCAGGAGCTATAACACCAGCGTTGATCCAAATCTGTTTCATGCCACGGCTGATATGCAAGCCAGTTTGGCAACAGAGCCAGCTCTGCAAGATGCAGCGATTCTATATCCGCCAACGCGCCAAATTAACTTTCTGTTGCACCAGCCAGGCGTTTTTCGTGTATTCGGGGCCGACTATCAGGCCATGCCAACCAACGTATTTAGCGCCTTTGGCCTTGAGGATATTCGCGGCTATCAATCGCTCTATTTGGCTCAATACAATCGACTAACCAGGCTAATGGATGGCAAGGATTATCATAAACTGGGCGAGGGTGGCAACAGCTTGCACGCATATTTCACCATGGCCTACAACCAGCGCCGCTTGTTAAATATGCTGAATGTGGAATACCTAATCTTTACTCCCAACAGCCCTAACCCTGAGCTGTATCAACCGTTGGAGTTGGTGCAACGTAACGATGAAGGTACAATTTATCGTAACCCTGAGGTGCTGCCACGGGCTTGGATGGTCTATCAAACCGAGGTTATTGACGCTGATTTGGCCCAGCTTGATCGGCTCGCAGCCAGCGATTTCGATCCTGCGACCCAAGCAATTGTGGCCGAGCCAGTGCCAGCGCTTGGGCCGGCTCCGACTCAAACGCTTACGCCAAGTTTGCGCTATGGGCCAAATCAAGCCACCGTTCAGGTTGATACGCCAGCAGCAGGCTTGTTGGTGCTGGCTGATGCTTATACGAGTGATTGGCAGGTGACGGTTGATGGCCAGCCAACCAAACTCTATCGCACCAATTATGCCTTGCGCGGCGTATGGTTAGCAGCGGGCCAGCACACGGTCGAATTTCGCTATCAGCCACAGAGCTTGATCGTTGGCAGCTGGGTGAGTGGCCTCAGTTTGGGCCTCAGCTTGCTGAGCCTGCTGGTGAATTGGATTCGAGTTAAGCGAAAGGCGGCACAATGACAACCACGGTTTGGAACGAACGGGCGGTGCAGGATGTGTTGCACCGCCCAGAACGCTTGCTGAGCCACACGAGCTGGCGGCACACGATTCAGCAGCACGGTGGTCTCAGCGCGTTTTATCAGCAGCTGCAACAACTGCCCCTCGAAGCCAATCAGCAGGCCGTGCTGCAGGTGCTGACCACCTATCCTGGCGCACCGGTCGAGACCTATTGCTCGCTGCTCAATGTGCATAAAGCCACCTATCATCGCCACCAAAAAGCCCTGATTCAACACTTAACCACTGTGCTCAATGGCGATCAGCCGCTTGCCATCGCACCAACCAGCGCACCAGCCTTGCACCAGTTGCGGCCCAGCTTGGCCGATTTTGTGGGCCGCACCGCAGAAATCAAACAAGTCAGCTATGCGCTGGATGTGGCGCGCACTGCTGCCCGTGGCGCGGTGATCAGCGGCATTCAAGGCATGGGCGGGGTGGGCAAAACGGAGTTGGCGATCTATCTGGCGCATCAGCTGATTCCGCATTTTCCCGATGCGCAGCTGGTGCTGAATTTGTATGGCTCGCGTGAGCAACCGCTGACCGTTGAGCAAGCATTGGGCAGCGTGATCAGTCAGTTTCAGCCGAATGCGAAACTGCCAGAACAGCGCGAGCAATTGCTGGCTACATATCACGAGCTGTTGACGGGCAAGCGGGTGTTGATTTTGGCCGACGATGCGCGTGATCTGGCGCATGTGCAGGATTTGACCCCGCCGACGGGCAATTGTTTGTTGGTGACCAGCCGCTTGCGCTTTGCGATGCCCATGATGGCCCAACTGCATCTGACGGAATTGCAGGAGCCAGACGCAATCGCCTTGCTGGAGCAGATTTGCCCGCGCCTAGATGCGTCAACCGCCCAGCAGCTTGCGGCAGCCTGTGGCTATTTGCCGTTGGCGTTGCGGATCAGCGCCAGCATTTTAGCGGCAAACCCCGAGTTGGCAGTTGCTGAATATCTGCACCAGTTGCAGGATCAGCAGCAACAACTGGGAGCCTTGGAGCATCCCGACGATCCACAGTCCAGCGTGGCGGCATCGTTGGCCTTGAGTTATGCACGCTTGCCGAGCGAATTAAAAGCGTTGGCGCGCCAGTTGAGCGTGGTGGTGGCCGATTTCGGCAGCGAATTAGGGTTGGCGACGGCGGGGCTGACGCTGAATATGGCGCACGAAAACCAACTGTATAAACTGGCATCGCATAATTTGATCCAATTTGAGCATCGCCAAGAGCGCTGGCGCATGCACGACTTGGTGCGTAGCGTCTTGCGACGCTATCTGAATGAAGCGGAAGCGTCACAAACGCAATTGAATTATGCTCAAGCCAGCGTCGAAATTGTCAAACAGATCTCTCAGGATTTTAAGGCAGGCGGTCTAGTGCAAACGGAAAGTGTTAATAGGTTTGATCGGGAGCATGCCCATCTTTTGGCCACATGGAACTGGGTAAAAGAACAACCCAATGCTCCAACAAGCGACCAGATTCTAGTTGAGTTGGCCTTGTATAGTGGAAAAACTGATACCATTCGGCTTGGACGACGATTTGTTAAACTTGAAGATTACAAAATAGCATTTGAGTCCGCGCTACGCATTCAAGAATTCTATAAGGCAGGGATACTTGGTGTGAAGCAGGCAAATAATTATGCTCATGAGGGTAATTATGAGCTAGCACTCAGTTGGTATGAACGGGTTAAACACATTGCGATTGAAATCCAAGATCTTAACTTGCAAACACTTGTTTTGTCGGATATGTCTTCCTGCTACAAGGCAATGGGTGGCAGAGTCCATTTGGAAAAAGCACTTGAATTGGAACTTGAAGCCCTACGTGTTTTCCGATTGAGTGGAATTAACGATTCAACAGAAAGCCTGTTAGTTAACAATCTTGCAGTAAAACTTAAAGCGCTCGATCGAAATGAAGAAGCGGTCAGTTATTTTATCGAAGCAATCGCATTGGCGCAAAAATTTGAAGATCAAGCAGATGAATGTCGCGCCTTATATAACCTTGGCCAAACCCACCTTAAATTAAATCAGCTTGACCAAGCGCAAACAGCCTTGGAGCAAGCAATTATGATTGTTGAGCGACTTAATTTTGATGAAGGTCGGGCATATATGCTCCAAGGTCAGGCGAAATTACTTATTTTGAAAGCAGATTATGCCCAAGCAATCGAGAAACTTACGCAAGCCCATGCCATTATGCAGCATTATAGCCGCTTGAATGCTTTAGATATTCTGTGGAAACTAGCCATCCTCTATTGGAAGCTTGGCGATGTGGCGGAAGCGGAATCACGCATGCAGGCCGTTTTGGAGCAAGAACGACCTTTAGGCATGGATAGGGTGCACGGGCATGAGCAACAACTGCATAATTTGCGCAATCAGCAGCCCTTTGATGATGCACTGTTGGATGCGATTATCGATGAATAAGCTTCGTTTGCATGCGCACCATTCCAGAAGGCTGGAAGCATAACCCTCGGAGAAAGGCGGCACAATGACAACCACGGTTTGGAACGAACGGGCGGTACAGGATGTGTTGCACCGTCCAGAACGCTTGCTGAGCCACACCAACTGGCGGCACACGATTCAGCAGCACGGTGGCCTCAGTGCGTTTTATCAACAGCTGCAACAACTGCCCCTCGAAGCCAATCAGCAGGCTGTGCTTCAGGTGCTGACCACCTATCCTGGCGCGCCGGTCGAAACCTATTGCTCGCTGCTCAACGTGCATAAAGCCACCTATCATCGCCACCAAAAAGCTCTGATTCAGCATTTGACGACCGTGCTCAATGGCTCGCAGCCGCTGGCCGCCGCCCCAACCAGCGCGCCAGCTTTGCACCAACTGCGGCCCAGCTTGGCCGATTTTGTGGGACGCACCGCAGAACTCAGCCAAGTCAGCTATGCGCTGGATGTGGCGCGCACTGCTGCCCGTGGCGCGGTGATCAGCGGTATTCAAGGTATGGGCGGGGTCGGCAAAACCGAGTTGGCGATCTATTTGGCGCATCAGTTGATTCCGCATTTTCCCGATGCGCAGCTGGTACTGAATTTGTATGGCTCGCGTGAGCAACCGCTGACCGTTGAGCAAGCATTGGGCAGCGTGATCAGCCAGTTTCAGCCGAATGCCAAATTGCCGGAGCAACGTGAGCAATTGCTGGCCAAATATCAGGAGCTATTGACGGGCAAGCGGGTGTTGATTTTGGCCGACGATGCGCGTGATCTGGCGCATGTGCAGGATTTAACTCCGCCGACGGGCAATTGCTTGTTGGTGACCAGTCGCTTGCGCTTTGCGATGCCCATGATGGCCCAACTCCATCTAACCGAATTGCAAGAACCCGATGCCATCGCCTTGCTGGAGCAGATTTGCCCGCGCCTAGATGCGTCAACCGCGCAGCAGCTTGCGGCAGCCTGTGGCTATTTGCCGTTGGCGTTGCGGATCAGCGCCAGTATTTTGGCAGCCAACCCCGAACTGGCGGTTGCTGACTATCTGGCACAATTGCAGGATCAGCAGCACCAACTCGGGGCACTGGAACACCCGGACGATCCACAGGCGAGTGTAGCCGCGTCGTTGGCTTTGAGTTATGCACGCTTGCCGAGCGAATTACAAGCCTTGGCGCGTCAGCTAAGCGTGGTGGTGGCCGATTTCGGCAGCGAGTTAGGGTTGGCGACGGCGGGGCTGACGCTGAATATGGCGAACGAAAACCAGCTGTATAAACTCGCGTCGCACAATTTGATTCAGTTTGAGCATCGCCAAGAGCGCTGGCGCATGCACGACTTGGTGCGCAGCGTCTTGCGACGCTATTTGAATGAAGCGGAAGCGGCGCAAACCCGATTGAACTATGCTCAAGCCAGCGTCGAAATTGTGAAAGCGATCCATCAAGATTTTCAGGCTGGCGGTACAGTGCAAACGGAGAGTGTTAATAGATTTGATCGGGAGCATGCGCATATCGTGGCGGTGTGGCAGTGGGTTCAACTGCAACCATTCAACCCGATTCATGACCAGATTCTGGTTGATTTGGTATTTTTTGGCAATAAGGTCAGCCGAATTCGAGCAGGACGACGGTTTATCGAGCTTGACCAATTCGAACTAGCATTTGATGCGGCTTTACGCATTCAAGAGCCTGCTAAAGCTGTGCTGATTGGTGGGATGCTTTCCAATCGCTATCGAATCTTGGCGGATTACCCAACGGCACTTATTTGGCACGAGCGAGCCTATTTAATTGCACTCAATATTCAAGATTTTTACCTGCAATCGATTATTTTAGGTGATATGGCTGTATGCTATGCCGAAATTGGTAGCCGAGAATTTTTAGAAAAAGCCGTTGAAACTGAACGTGAAGCGCTCCGACTCTTTCGCTCAAGCGGTGATGGGGGTTCAATCGAAAGTTTACGCGTGAACAATTTGGCCACAAACCTACTTGTGCTTGGTCATTATGATCAAGCCATTCTGTATCTGCAAGAAGCAGTTGAGCTTGCTCAAAAATTCGAAAATCAAGCTGATGAGTGTCGGGCATTGTACAACCTTGGCATAAGCTATCTCAATCTGAAACAGCCGCAACAAGCCCAATCTGTATTTGATCAGGCACTTGCAATTGTTAATCGCTTAGATTTTGATGAGGGCCGAACGTTTATCGTTTGGGGGCAAGCAAAATTGGCAGTTTTGCAAGGTCAGTATGAGCTTGCACTCACCATGTTTAATCAAACCTATACCAGTATGCAACTTCATTCGATTTCAAGTTCTTTGGGAATTGCCTGGAATATCGGACTTCTCTATTGGAAACTTGGCGATTTTTTGGCTGCCGAACCGTGGATTCAGCTCGTTGTTGAACAAGAGTCCGTACGAGGGATAGCGCGCGCCCGTGACGATGAGCAACAACTGCATAATTTGCGCAATCGTCAGCCATTTGATGATGCACTGTTGGAAGTAATTTTAAAATAATTCAAGGCCCGCTCATGCTTAAAACCACATAACCGCAGTTAATTCTAGTATTGCGCTGTTGGGGAAGCTGTTGAGATTTGGTACAATAGCAAGGCAAGTATTTTGGCACTGCTGCCATCTCCACTCCCATATTTGGGCTTGGTTGGCAGCCTATGGCTTACACAAAGGAGTGATCAATGGCCACCGCATCGCCAACCCTTAGCCGCTTGGAATATCCACAAGAAGATCACGATACATGGGCAGCGCTCTGGCAGCGTCAATTGCCCCTCGCCCAAGAACATGCCTGCCAGCTTTTTCTCGATGGCATCGATATATTGAACCTTGACCGTACCCATTTGCCCGATCCGTTGGCCGTGAGCGATCAACTGAATACCATAACTGGTTGGGCTTTGGGCGATGCGCAAAACGCCTATCTCGGGCCAACCGAATGGTTCGAGCACATCGCTGATCGGCGTTTTCCGGTGACGAACTACATTCGCCGCCCGCATGAATTGGAATTTACGCCGTTGCCTGATTTGTTTCACGAATATTTTGGCCACTTGCCAGCGTTTACCAACAAAGAGTTTGCCGATATTGCCCAATTGTTCGGGCCATTGTATCTCTCGGCCAAGGACGAGCGCCAGCAATTAGGCATTGCGCGGATCTGGTGGTTTAGCACTGAGTTTGGCTTGCTGCGCGAAAACGGCGAGTTGAAGGTGCTCGGCGCTGGGTTGCTCTCATCGCCAGGCGAATTATTGCATTCGCTCAACCCAGAAACGCCACGCTATGAGTTTGATATTGAGCGCGTTGCCGACACTGCCTCGGCTCCATATGGCTATCACGAGCACTATTTTATCCTCAATAGCCTCGATCACTTGCTCTCAATTGTCTATGAATATGCAGAATTAGAGGGCTTGCCCAAGCCAGCATTACCCTTATAGAACGTTTGATTCTATCAAAAAGCCCTTCACCAGTTGGCATGGCGAGGGGCTTTTTGTTTTAATCGTGGCGAAACACGAGTGCTTCCCCTCGCCCGCGTTTTCGTGGGAGAGGGGGCTGGGGGTGAGGGAACGCTGCTTTTGCTTATCTTACTAACCAAAAACCTGATTTGCTAGACTGGCCATGTTAAACGAATGCATTCAGCATTGCCAACGACTTGTTGATTGCCATGGGCATGCCAGCGTTGCATCAAGGCTTGATCGATGGTGGTAATGGTTTGAGTTTGCAGCCAAAGCATGGTGCGAATAACTTGACCATGGGCAAAAACGCAGCTTATGCCATCCAAGGCTTGCAACTGGTGCAATGCTGTTTGCACCCGTTCGATGAGCATGCGAAAGCTTTCGGCATCGGCTCCATGGCGATACTCTGGGTCGCAGCGCTGCCAATATTCCGTAACCATTGGCTGACGATCAGCTTGGTTAGTATTGCTGCAAAGCGCTGGCGAAAGATAGGTAAATTCGTGGATTGGCCAGATTTCTGCTTGCAACTGTGGGTAGCGTTCGAGCAATGGCGCTGCGGTTTGTTGGGTGCGCAGATATTGCGAAACGATCACGCGATCTGGCTGGGGCAGCCGTTCAACTAAGCTGCGGGCTTGTTGCCAGCCAAGCTCAGTTAACGGAATGCTGGCTGGGTCGGCGGTTCGTTCACCAGCGTTGGCAGCACTCTCACCATGGCGAATCAGCCAGCATTCATGGCTCATTTGGCACTCCAGCGGGCGTAAATCGAGGTTGATAGCAACCGACCTGCCGATTGTTCGCGTAAGGTTTGTTCGCCTGCATCAAGCGTGCCATCCAAGCCAGCAAGGCTATCGCTCAGCGTGTTGGCTAGCATCAAGGCCGAGGCGCGGGTATCGTAGGTTGTTACCAAGCAGAACAATGGTTTGGGCGCGAGAATCGCTCGACATTCTTGCAACAGCACTGGAAACGATTCGGCAAACTGCCAAACTTGGCCTTGGCTACCACGGCCAAATGCTGGTGGGTCCATAATAATGCCTTCGTAATGCGCACCGCGGCGTGCCTCACGGCGCACAAATTTCAACGCATCGTCAATAATCCAGCGAATCGAATCGGGCGCTAGCTGCGAGGCAGTTTGATTTTCTTTGGCCCAATCGACCGAAGCCTTCGAGGCATCGAGGTGGGTGACTTTTGCTCCTGCTTGGGCTGCAACCAACGAAGCCACGCCAGTATAGGCAAACAAGTTGAGCACCCGTGGTTGTTCGTCGGCGCGCTTAATTTGTTCGGCCACCCAATCCCATTGCGCGCCATGCTCTGGGAAGACCCCAACATGGCGAAATGGCGTAAGTTGGGCTTTGAAACGCAAGCCTTGGTAGCTCATCATCCATGTTTCAGGATGCGGCTTGAGTTTGCGCCAATTTTCGCCTTTGCCTTGATATTCGTAGATTGCGTGGGCCGCTTCCCATTCCTTGGCAGCGAGTTTGGGCTGCCACAAGGCCTCGCTTTCAGGGCGAATCACCGTGACCGGGCCAAAGCGCTCAAGTTTGCGGCCATTGCCACTGTCGAGCAGGGCGTAATCGTGCCAATTATCGGATGTGAGCAGTGAAAGTGTTTTCATAATAGTAGTTGGGGGCTGGGAGTTGGGGATTGGGGATCGGTTATTTCGATCATCTCAATTGCCTCCACTCCAAGCCCGATAGTTGGATAACTTTTTATTGATCCACGAAGAACATAGAACATAGAGCATAGAACATAATAAACTTGGCTATGGGCATAGCAGAAGCACCCGATCCCCAGCCCCTGACCCCCGATCCTTCTTTTTGACTTTTGACTTTTGCCTTCTGCCTTTTTACCTTCTCCTATGCTCTATGTTCTATGTTCTATGCTCTTCTTCCTCGACTGGCTCCCAGCCATTGCGCAAGTAGACTGTGCGAATATCTTTCGAGAGCAAATAGCCCAAGGCTAGTACAATCAACAGCAACGGTGAAATAACTTCAACGCTGACAATCGAATTACCAAGCAGTTGGGCATTGCTCAGCACATAAAACGTGCTCAAAATAAACATAATCACGGTGGCAAACCACGACCAGCGCCATAAACGCCACAAGCCAAAGGCCAAGGCAATCAGGTAAATCGTTACGACGCTAGCCACATCGCTGGGCATAACATCGCTACCGCCGGTTGCCAAGGCCGAAATAACCACCAACGCGGCGGCTCCATACAACGCCACAACCATCAGCACAATGCCTTTGGGGCGTTTGGCGCGGCGCAATTTAATCGCTTCTTGATCCGGTGTTGTCATACTATTGGCCTTCATCAACCTGGCCCAAAATGATCCGGTCGATCACTGATTCAACGGGCGCAAGGTCATCGGTAAAGATGCGATTTTCGCCCACGCCATCCCAGCGGCGAATTGGCTTTTTGTTGCTATTGCTGGCAAGCGCTTGCTCCATCACATAGCGCAAGGTTGGGTCTTGGATGGTTGCCAAATTGGCTTCGAAGTTGGCAACGCCATCGCCAACATCAGCGGGAATGCCAATCAACATCGTATTGAAATTATTTGGCACGTCGATCATATAGACATGGGCAAAAACGCTGCTCATGGTGTTGGCCAACACATTGACCAAGCGATAATCGCCGCCAGCAGCAGTGTTGGGCTTGCCTGCATTGACTACCGCCACGCCGTTAGGAGCCAAGTGATCACGCACGGTTTCGAAAAATTCGCGCGTGGTTAGGTGAAACGGAATATAGGGCTGTTTGTAGGCATCCATGCCGATAATATCATACTTGTTGTCGTTGCCAGCGAAGAAAATTCGGCCATCGGCAACGTGGGTGTTGAAATTAGGAAATTGTGGCGTTTCGCCCCGTTCTTTGTAATATTCAACATCGTGCATGGCGAAGTATTCACGACCCAATTCAACAATCCGGGGATCAATTTCAATCCCGTCAATCACCGACTCGTTGCCATAAATTGAGAGAAATTGCTTTGGCACTGAGCCAGCAGCCGAGCCAACCATCGCCATGCTGTTGACACTTTCAACACTGCGATTGGGGTAAAAATAGGGCGCAATGTTGTAGAAATCCCATGGCCCGTTGGTCAGCAAATCGCTAGCATTATTGGTTTGCTCAAATTTTGGGTAGTAGATTGAGTGGATGGCTTGGCCCTCGTTGAGCACCAAGCCGATCATTTTGTTGTCATCGCTGCCACGTTCGACAATCTGAATATAGTTGTAGGCCGAATCGTCTTCGGTAATCAGGTTACAGCCACGGCAATCGGCAACTTTAATTGGCTCGCTACGTGGCCAAAATGCCAACGCAATAACCACAACTAACGCAACCACGGCGACTGGCAACAGTTTGCGCCGTTCCATCCAGAAGCCAGGCAACACCAGTACCAACAAACCCATGGCAAAAATATAAATCGTCATATTCGTGCCAACCGTGGGAATCAGAAACAGCACTGGCAAGAAGGTACCGAGAATCGAGCCAAGGGTCGAGATGGCCGAGAGATTACCAGCTGCCTTGCCTGCATCGGCTGCATCGCGAATTGCCAAGCGCACTGCGAACGGGCTAACCATGCCCAACAAGGTGATTGGCACCGAGAATAAGGCCAAAACGCCAAGCAACGAGCCAACAAATGGCCCAGCCGAGCGTGTTGCAAAGGCGCTGATCGACCACTTCAGAATTGGTCGCGAGATCCATGGAATCACGGCGGCAGTGATTGCGCCGACCAAAATGATGCTACACAAGAGGCCCAACTCGGGCCGGCGGTCGGCCCAACGCCCACCAATCGTATAACCCAAGGTCAGGTAGAGCAAGGTTAAGCCAATCACGTTGGCCCAGATCAACTGCGATGTGCCAAAATAGGGAGCCAAAAGTCGCGAAGCAGTCATTTCAATGCCGAGCGTACAGATCCCCGCACCAAAGACCAACAACATAAGGTAACGACGTGCCAATGCTTGAATCCTTTCAACAAAAAGCCGTGGAAGTCACCCATTGGGCGTTGCATCCACGGCACGGCATGAGCTAAAAATCGGGTAGCAATTTAGCTAACCGATTGAAAAACCGTTTGCAAAACTTGCAGAAGCAGCAGCGCAATCAATGGCGAGAGGTCAAACATGCCAACTGATGGTATAACGCGCCGAATCGGTAGCAAGATTGGGTCGGTAATTTCGCGCAGAATCAAGGCAAACCGTGATTGACCCTGAGGATCAAACCACGACATGATGATTCGCACAAAGATTGCGATTTCGAGAATCGGGATTAACAGGAGAAAGAACTGGCTAATGAAATTGCCCATGAGCGCCCCCAACAGGTGGTTTGCCGCATTTCTGCCGTCAAGTATACCATAAGCGTTTGGCTTATGGTCAGTTCTGCTAGCCCCAACTATCCAGATGTCATATTAGTTCATACAAACTAATTAAAGCGTATTTAATTGGCCTCCATGCGCTGCTGGCGCTGCTCAAGGCCCAAATAAAGGAGTCAATGATGGTAACCAAACAACCAGTGCTACCTGAAGAATTTAGCCAAATGGCGCTTGCCCACTTTCGTCTGACGAATGCAGATCGGACCACTCGCGGCCAGCGTATTATCCAAGGCTCAAGCGATTTGGAATATCGCTGGGCACTTGAGCCAACCAGCCAGCCCGAAAACCCGCGCTATGTTGTGACGGTGCAGCTGCAACATTGGGATGCAATTAGGCCAGAAACCTACCTTATCGAGTGTATTGATAACGAGTTTGTGCTGAGCGAGATTAAAGAGTTGCCCCCAAAACTGGTTTGGAGCCGCTGGATCGTCGTGCTCGGCACACTTGGCTAAACGCAAATTGGCTCTTGTAATATTCTAGTTTTATTGATATAAATACATATAATCTAGAAAATTAGAATATTACACGAGGTCAATCATATGCTTAACCGAGGTTTGATGTTGCTTTTGGCCCTGATGTTGGTTGGATGTGGCACGTCGGCCAATCAACCAACTACCAGTTCAACCAGCGCGACTACAGTTCCTGCCACCATTGTTGATCCGACGACGGTTCCCAACCAGCCAACGAGCGCTGCGCTCACGCCAACGCTGGAGGCGACAACTCCAACGACGGCAACGATCAGCAATCCCCAATCGACTGAAGAGGTGCTGGCGTTTATTCGCCAAAATCCGAGCAATGTTAGCTTGGTGAGCTATAGCACCAACAGCGATGGCAGCATTAACAACGCCGATCCGCTGATTGAATTCAATGCGCAGCAAGCGCTGCCCTTGGCCTCAACAATGAAAATTGTCATTTTGGCCAGCTATGCCCAAGCAGTTGAGGCTGGCACGCTTGACCCGGAGCAGCCAATTAGCTTGGCCGATTGGGATGCTTGGTATTGGCCAAATACCGATGGTGGCGCACATCCGGCTGCCTTGAAACGGCTTGGCATCCCCGCCGATCAACGTGGCTTTGCCAATGATCCTGCTCAAACTGTGCCGCTGAAAAGCTTGGCCCAAGCCATGATTTTCGAGAGCGATAATGCAGCCACCGATTATTTAATTGATCGTTTAGGCATTCCAGCGCTTGATCAAACGATCGTTGAGCTTGGCATGCAACAGCAAACCAAAATTGTGCCAATCGTTGGCCTCTTTCTGTTGGTGATGAACCCAGATGCTGCAATTGATGCAGCCAGCATGCAAACGCTATTGGAGCTTGATCAAGTGAGCATCGAGCAACAAGCAGTGGCGCTGGCCGAGCGCTATCAAGCAGAGCCAGAATGGCGCAAAGCAGCCCAAAATCAAACCCAATTGCAGCTTGATCTGGTGCAACAAAGCCAAGTTTTTGCCCACATTATGCCCAAAGGCAGCGCCAGCGATTATGCCAACGTGATGGCGTTGGTTGGCAATAATCAATTAATTAGCCCAGCAGTTTCGCAAACCATGCGCGAATTTTTAGAGTGGCCAATGACGATTCCTGGCAACGACACGATGTTCACCCATTTTGGCACCAAAGGCGGCAGTTTGCCCGGCATCCTGACCGAAGCCATGTTTATTCAGCCTGCGCAGGGCGAATGGGCTGATCGCACCAAAGTTGTCGTGTTGTTTTTCAACCAATTGCCTGAGCAACCATGGCTGGGCTTGATGCAATCGTTTATGCAACAGCAATTTGCCGTCCAACTTGCGCTTGATCCAGCATTTGCTCAATCGGTGGCTAGCCAGCTAAAATAAGCCAATTTCAGCCAGAGGAGCCAATGCCATGGATTCAGCTCAATCATTGCTTGATCGGATCGCTGCCTTAGAAGCTCGCGTGAGCGCCTTAGAAACCCAAACTCCTGCAAGCGCAGCAGCAATCAACGAAGAGTTGGGTTTGGTACGCCAACTCCAACAACGCACTGGCAGCGATTATGAGCATGAGCTTGGTCATGGCGCGTTTCTCTTTGCTGGCTCAATCAGTTCGGTGCTTGGCAATTATGTTTGGCAGGGTGAGTATGGTTTGGGCGAATTGCTGCGCCACCCTGCCGAGCCATTAATTACGGTTCTCAGTGCCTTGGCTAGCCCAATTCGTTTGCAGATTGTTCAAACTTTGCTTGAAAAACCAGCCAGTAGCCAAAGCCTGTTGGAGCAATTACATATGCAATCGGCAGGTCAGTTGTATCATCATCTCAAAGAATTACGCAACGCTGGCATTATTATTCAACGCGGGCGCAGCGACTATAGCTTAGAACTAAAGGCCTTGATTCCAGTGATGATCATTCTCGCAGCCGCCAAAAATATTGTTGATTGAAAGATTGGGGGTCGGTTGTTGGGGGCTGGGGATCAGGCTCTAGGCTATGGGTTATCGGAAGATTGTTCGTGGCTGAAAATAGCTTCGTGCCCTTCGTGTTCTTCGTGGATCAATCTTTAACGCAGCGGCGCAGAGAAGTGATGGCTTTTGGCTACAGGCTATGGGCTATCGAAAAATAATCCAACCAATCTGTGCAATCTGTGGCTAAAAATAAATGCTGAAGGATGAACGCAAAAGGCAGAAGTCAAAAGTCAAAAACTTACGGCCAATAGAATAGCCTTCTATTCTCTGCGCCGCTGCGTTAAAAAATAAACTATTGACCACCATCAAATGCCGATAGCCCATAGCCACCAGCCAATAGCCCCATCTTCGTGCTCTTCGCGCTCTTCGTGGTTGCGTTTCTTCGTGCGCTTCGTGGATCAAGTTTGCTCATTGGTTGTTACAATAGCAGCTAGCACCAATTGCAACTAGAAAGTTTGAGCCATGTTAACCAGCAGAAACAACCCAACAATTAAACAGATTCGGGCCTTGCGTCAGCGCCGTGAGCGTGAAGCCACCGGTCTCTTTTTTATCGAAGGCATTCGCAATGTCACCGAGGCCACCCAAGCCAAAGCGCCAATCGAGCAATTAATCGTCGCACCAGATTTATTGCGCAGCCAATTTGCCCAAGAATTAGTTGAGCAGCAACGCCAACAAGGCACGCCGATTCTCGATGTGAGTAGCGAGGTTTTTGCTAGCCTTTCGAGCAAAGATGGCCCGCAAGGCTTGGCGGCAGTTATTCGGCAACAATGGGCTAGCCTCAATGATGTTACACCCGACCAAGGCCTATGTTGGATCGCGCTCAACGCCATCAGCGATCCAGGCAATTTGGGCACGATTTTGCGCACAGGCGATGCGGTCGGCGCAACGGGAGTCATTTTGCTTGGCGATTGCACCGATCCCTATGATCCAGCAACTGGACGCGCCAGCATGGGAACCTTGTTCAGCCAGCGCTTGGTCAAAGCATCGTGGGCTGAATTTCGCCAATGGCTCGGCCAAAGCGGCTTTAATCTGGTTGGGGCGGCAGATTCGGCCAGCAGCCATTATCGCAGCTATCGCTACCCCCAGCCATTAATCTTGCTGATGGGTAGCGAGCGCGAAGGCTTGGATGCAGAGCAACAAGCCCAATGCCAAGCCTTGGTCAGCCTGCCAATGCACGGCAAGGCAGATTCGCTGAATTTGGCGGTGGCTACGGGCGTGCTGTTGTATGAAATTTTGGCGCAGGCCGATCAATCAGCCGCCAACAAAGCCTGAATCTCAGCAATCGCCTGTTGATTTGAGCGGTACAGAATGGCGTTAATGCCAACATTGCGGGCGGCTGCGACCACTACATCAATATCGTCGAGAAAAATCATCTCGTGGGGCTGGACGTTAAGCCGCTCGCAGGCCAAACGATAAAAGGCTGGGTCGGGCTTTTTCAGGCCTTCTTCGTGCGAATAGATGATCAGATCGCAGCAATCTTCAAAGCCATAGGCGGCTTGCTCGCGCTGGCGTGCGCCCACAAAACTATTGCTCAAAATCGCGGTGGTATAACGTGGGCGTAGGCTGGCAAAAAATTCAAGCAATTCATGATTAAGCGTGCCTAAATATTCAGCCCACAAATCGGCCAAAAATGCTGCTAATTGACGTTCATCTAAGCCTAAACGTTCGGCGATGCCAGCTTCGACCGCTTGCTCGCTCACTGTGCCGATGCTGCCGCCCAGCCAAAGATCGTGCAGTTGTTGGTTGATGCGGCCAGCAGCCAATCCCAACCTTTGCTCCCAACGCTCGACCCAATTGGTGGGTGGCGTAATTTCCAACACGCCGCCAATATCAAAAACAATTGCTTTGATCATCATTGCCTCCAAATACGCGCCATCATGGCATAAAACCAAGCCCAAATACAATGAAAAATGGCTGAAAAGCAGCGTCGCAATGCTCTGGTATAATGCCACGTTGTGATCGATGAAACGATATTGAGGCTGGCTTGATACAACACTGGTGGCAACGCCGCGCTGCATGGTCGCTGCGTCAATGGATCATTACAATTGCAAGTGTGTTGCTGATAGCGCTTGGGCTTTTAACGGCACTCTATCAGTTGCCAACTCAGGTGCGGATTGCCAGCGATGGTCTGGGCGATCAGCCTTTTTTGGTTTCTAGCGAGGCGCTTGGCCAAGCAGCAACCGATCTTGGTACCGTTTTCCCCGATGAACTCGATGCCAGCGGCAATCGTTTTCGCTGGACGCGGGGCAGCACCCAAATTCAAATTCCAGCGCTTGGCGCGAACAGCAGCTATAGCTTGGCGCTTGATGTGGTTGGCTGGCCCGACGATGTGTTGCGCAGCGACCTGCGCCAACCCTTCGTCCATGTGCTGGTCAATCAACAAGTTATCGGGGTGTTTGAGGCCCGCAGCGAACGCACAATCTATCAATTAAGCACTCCAGCGCTCAGCCAAAGCAACCTAGAGCTTGAATTGCGCCTCAGTGATAGCCTTCAACAACTCCCAACCTTAGATACTACCGCCACCTTTACTGGCACAACGCTCTATCCTGGCGACCGCCGCCCGCATGGCTTGCGTTTGTATGGCATAAGTGCCACGAGCAACGCCGTTGGCCTAAATTTGCCTGCTTGGAGCCTGATTTGGCGCATGGCTGTGGCCTTGGGTTTAGTGGTTTTGGCTGGTTGGCAGAGCGTTCGATCGCGCTGGCCATTATTTTTGCTCAGTTTGGTTTTGGTGGCTTTTTGGCTCAATCTCGCCTATTTTGCCCGTCACTGGCTGCAACCCTCATTTGAGCTTGTATTGCTCAGCGTAGGTTTGCAAGCGATCTGGAATACACGCCAACTGCTGATTGATGGCTGGTTGCACTTCCGCGAGCGGCTGAGCCAACATTTCGATTATGGGCTTGGCTTCGCCGCGATTATCGGCTTGCTGACACTCAGCTGGCCACCACTGAAACAGGCAGCGAGTACATGGCTGCCCAAAGCCAGAATGTACGATCCCGGGGCGATTATCGTGGTGTCGTTGGCGGTGGCAAGCCTGTTTATCGCCGCCTTCTACTGGGGCGATTTCAATCGAATGCTTGATCGAGCCAATCGGCGCTTGCGCACGCGTCAAGGCTTGGGTTGGGCTGTGCTTGGCGTGCTGGTTGGCGTTTGGCTGCTCTATAGTTGGAGCGTAATTCGCCAAATCAACTACCTTGGCAATGCCGATTACTCGGATAATGGCGTGGTTGCCCGCAATTTGGTCGCTGGCCGAGGCTGGGTTGTTGATTATGTCACCCAGTTTTTCAAGCTCTATCCCAATGGCAGTGTCACGCGAGTACAAGAAACGTGGCCAATGTTGCAGCCAATCTGGATTGCGCCATTTTTTGCCTTGTTTGGGCCAGAACCTTGGGCCGCGAAAATCCCCAACCTGATCTTTTTTAGCCTGCTTTCGATGTTGGTCTACCGGATTGCCCGCACCTTATGGGATGCGCGGGTTGGCTTGATCGCGGTGCTGCTGGTGTTGATCAATCGGCATATGTTCCGCTTGATGATCTATAGCACCTCGGATTTGGCGTTTGTGCTGTTTTACGCTGCAGCAATTTGGTTGCTCTGGCGCAGCCTTGTGACCCACAGCAAGGAGCGCTTGCTTGGCTCAGGCTTGATCATTGGCTTGATGTGTTGGCAAAAAACCAGCGCGGTGATTGTGGCAATTGGCATGGGATTGTGGCTGATTTGGCGTTTGTGGCAGGTCGACGATCGCTGGAAGGCCTATCGCACAGCAGCGTTGTGGTGGGTTTTGCCAGCAGTTTTGGTCTTTGCGCCCTATATCGCGCGCAATCTGCACGAGTTTGGCAAGCCCGCCTTTTCGACCGAAAGCTACGATGCCTGGATTATCGGCTACACAAATTTCGATTCGATCTACAATATCTACACCAACGAGCAAGGCTTGCCGGGCAGCAATGGCCTGCCTGAGCCAAGCTGGATTTTGCGTTGGGGCTATCAAAAAACCTTTGATAAAATTGGCAATCAATTTGAGGCCACCCGCAACTACCTATTGCCAGCCAGTCCGGCCTTGGGAGGATTAAGCGGGCGCGGCAATTTGATGGGCAACAACGATCAGGGGGTGAATGGCAAGCCCTACGTTTGGTTGATGTTGGGCGCATGGCTAAGCTTAATTGGCTTGCTCGCCGCTCGCCGCCAACAAGCGAGCCTGATGGCCTTGGTTGCAGCCAGTTTCGTGCCGTATGTGATTTTCTTGGCGTTCTATTGGCACGCCGACGAAGAACGCTATTTTGTGCCGTTAGTGCCGTTTTTGGCGTTGCTGGCGGCAGGCGCACTGGTGGCGATTCACGATGCCATCGCTCGTTGCTGGAACCAGCGCGGTCGGCCTTTGGCTCTGTTGGTGGCTGGTTATTTGCTGGTTTTGGCGCTCACGCCTGGCTGGGTCGAGGCCGCCAATAAAAGCGCGACCGTGGTTGGCAGCGAATATGCCGAATGGCAGCCCGATTTGCAGGCCTTTGAATGGTTGCGCCAAAACACACCAGCAGAGGCAGTGGTGATGACCCGCGTGCCATGGCAGCTGAATTTCCATGCCGAACGGGCGGCGGTGATGAACCCAAATGTGGCCGATTTGAATGTAATCAAGCAGGTTGCAACGTATTACAACGCCTCGTTTATCGTGGTTAATGCTGTGCAAAACAACAAAGATCAAGCCCAAATTGGCTTAGGGCGCTTGCTGCGAGGCGAGGAACTAGCGGGCTTTAAACTACGGGCAAGTTTTGCGGGGCCAAAAAATCGCACCGTCTACATCTACGAAATTCAATAACGCCAGTTTGCTGGAGCCAAAACTGGCGCGCCAAGGTTCCAAAGACTCCAAGCTTGATTTCACCATCATACGAAGCTAGAGCGTTGGCTCCTAGCTTATGAGCGAATAGTGATTGTATGCGCATACTCATGATTGCGTCGTCGTTTCCCAAATATCCCGGTGAGATGACTGCGCCCTTTATCGAAGAAATTGCCGCCGCCGTGGTCGAGCGTGGCCACGAGGTGCACATGCTGTTGCCTGAGCATCCCGAATTAAAGCGCGGCGATGTGGTGCGGGGCATCAAGCTGCATCGCTATCGCTATGCGCCGCATCCGAGCTTGAGTGTTTGGGGCTATGCTGGGGCCTTGCATAATGATGTGCAGATGCGCAATGCAGCATTTTTAGTTGCTCCCTTGGCGGTTGCTTCAGCGTGGCGTAGCATGGCGCAACTCACCAAACACCAACCATTTGATCTGATTCATGGCCACTGGGCGATTCCAAATGGCTTTCCTGCCTGGCTATTGGCTCGGCAGCGCAAATTGCCGTTGATTATCAGCACCCATGGCTCTGATGTTTCGGTGGCTGAACGCAGCGCGCCAACTGGCTGGATCAACACGGCGATTATGCGCTATGCCTCGGCAGTCACCGCGCCATCGAGTGATTTGACCACCCGTGCGGCGGCGTTGGGCGCTGAACCAAGCAAATTGCATGTGCTGCCGTATTGTGTCGATGCCCACGATTTTCAGCCCGATGCTGTTGCTGGCGCGGCCTTTCGCCAACAGCATGGGCTGGATTCCGCCACGCCACTGTTATTTACGGTTGGGCGCATGGTCGAGAAAAAAGGCTTTAACTATTTAGTGCAGGCCTTTGCCAGCGTCTTGGCCCAGCATCCAACTGCCAAATTGATGATTGGTGGTTATGGCCCAGGCTTGGAGCAATTGCAGGCCCAAGTTGGCGAATTAGGGCTGGGCGCGAATGTGCTGTTTCCGGGTGCAATTGGCCACGATGCAATCAACAATGCTTTGAATGCAGCAACAATCTTCGTGCTGCCGTCGGTGCGCGATCGTAGCGGCAACGTTGATGGCTTGCCTAACACCTTGCTTGAAGCCATGGGCGCTGGGAGGCCAATTGTTGCTAGCAAAATTGCCGGTGTGCCAGCGGTCATCACATCGGGCGAACATGGCGTGCTTGTGCCACCAGCCCAGCCGCAAGCACTCAGTGCAGCAATCATCGATTTACTCAATCAACCACAACGGGCGGCGATGCTCGGCGCAGCGGCGCGCTTGCGGGTTGAACATGAACTAACATGGAATCGCTATGCAGAGCGGCTTGAACGGCTCTATGCAGCAGCGCTCAAACCAACGGCTTAACATCATTGTAGCGCTGAGCCTGCTTGGCGCATGGTTTTCAGTTTCGCATAGATGCAAATCTATGAAACAATAAAGGATTTAGCGTGAGTACCTTTGCAGATTTACGCAGCGCGATCGAAACACGGCGTGCTCAAGTTGGGGTTATCGGCATGGGCTATGTTGGCTTGCCAATGTTGGCCCGCGCTGGCAATGTTGGGTTTAATGTGCTTGGCTTCGATATTAGCGTCGAACGCATCGCCAGTATCAACAATGGCGTGAGCTACATCGGCGATGTGCCAAGTAGCGATTTGGCCGCGCTGCGCAATAATAATTTGATCGAGGCAACCGCCCAGTTTGAGCGCTTGCGCGATTGCGACATTATTATTATTTGTATGCCCACCCCGCTCAACGAAGCCCGCGACCCCGATATGAGCTATATCGAGGCGGCCACCAACGAGATTGCCGAACGCCTGCGCCCCGGCCAATTAATTATTCTCGAAAGCACAACCTACCCGGGCACGACAGTTGAAGTGCTGAAGCCAGCCTTCGATGCTTGCAATTTAACCGTTGGCGAAGAGTACTTCTTGGCCTTCTCGCCAGAACGGATCGATCCCGGCTCGGTCAATTTCAAGGTGCACAACATTCCCAAGGTCGTTGGTGGCGTTACGCCCAAGTGCAACGAACTGACCTCGCTGTTCTATGGGCATATCGTTTCGGCGGTGACCGAAGTTTCGTCGCCAGCAGCCGCCGAAATGACCAAGCTGTTCGAGAATATTTTCCGCAACGTCAATATTGCCTTGGTCAACGAATTGACCTTGATTTGTGACCGTATGGGTTTGAACGTTTGGGAAATTATTGATGCAGCGGCGACCAAGCCCTTTGGTTTTATGCGCTTCACGCCAGGCCCGGGCTTGGGCGGCCATTGTATTCCGCTTGATCCCTTCTACTTGGCATGGAAGGCACGGCACTACGATATTTCGGCGCGCTTTATTGAGCTAGCAGGCGAAATCAACCTGACCATGCCACGCTTTGTCCGCGACCGCATTAGCCATGCCTTGAACGATCAAGAGCGCAGCATCAAAGGCTCGACGATTGTACTACTGGGCGTGGCCTACAAAAAAGACATCGACGACTACCGCGAATCGCCAATCTTCAAAGTGATGGATTTGCTGGCAGCTGATGGCGCAAATGTCTATTGCTGCGATCCGCATGTCACCGTATTTTATGATCACCATAATCATGAATACCAAACCGTGCCCTTGACCGATGAACTGCTGCAACAAGCCCATTGTAGCGTGATTATCACCGACCACAGCGCCTTTGATTATGCCAACATCGTTGCCCAAAGCAAGGTTGTGGTTGATACCCGCAATGCAACCAGCGCGGTCAAAACTCACCGCGAAAAAATTCGCCTGTTGTAAGGCCAGAGACAGGCTATAGGCTGAAGGCTATGGGCTATCGGAAAGTGGTTTGAAATCCAACAATTGTTCCGATAGCCAAAAGCCCATAGTCCATAGCCACATCTTTGCATCTCTCATAATTCATCCTTCTGACTTTAGCCTTCTGATTTTATGTTCTATGCTCTATGTTCTTTGTTCTAGCCTCTGCCTTTTGCCTTTTGATTTTTACTACTACTCATGCTATACTAATCGACGGTGTGCCAGCCTTGGGCTGGTCGCTAGTGACGCACGTCGTCTGCATGGCACCGCTCCTGCCGATCCTATGGGTGATTGGTTCAGTGCTGGAATAACTGCGGCGGCGGAGGAAAACATTATTTTGTAAGGAGTCATCCCTTGACCGACACAACTACCAACCGTGTAGTGTCGCTGAAGGCCCTGCTTGAAGCAGGTGTTCACTTCGGCCACCAAACCAAGCGCTGGAACCCCAAAATGCGTCCGTTTATTTTCACGGATCGCAACGGGATTCACATTATTGATTTGCAACAAACTGTTACCACGTTGCAAAGCGCCTATCGCTTTGTAGCCGATGCAGTTGCTGGCGGCGGCAAGGTGCTTTTCGTAGGCACCAAGAAGCAAGCTCAAGAAGCTGTGCGTGACGAAGCCACCCGCTCAAATCAATTGTATGTAACCCAACGCTGGATGGGTGGTTTGTTGACCAACTTCTCAACGATCAAAAGCCGCTTGAAATTCTTACATGATTTGGAAGCGCGCCGCGACCGTGGTGAATTCAACTTGGTTACCAAGGCTGAAGCATTGAAGTTGGAAGACGAAATCGTTAAATTGAACCGCGTATTCGGCGGGATCAAAACGATGGAACGCTTGCCAGCAGCCATGTTCGTGATCGACCCACACAAGGAAACCTTGGCCATTAGCGAAGCTAAGAAGCTGGGAATTCCGGTAGTGGCAATGGTTGATACCAACTGCGATCCCGATCCAATCGATTACCCAATCCCATCAAACGACGATGCGATTCGTGCTATCCGCCTGATGGCTGGCAAAATTGCCGACGCAGCGTTGGAAGGCCAAAACCGCCGTCAATCACAACATGTCGAAGAACGTGCTTTGGCCGAACAAACCAAGTACGAAGAAGACGCATTCTAGGCCGAGGTCATTCCGGCCTGCGCTCGCGAATGCCGTCCTAGTATCGATAGACACCCGAACCCCGGACGAGCAACAATGCTCGTCCGTTTTTACAACAAGGAGAATACCCTGTGAGCATCTCGATGGATCAAGTCAAGGAACTTCGCGAACGTACCGGTGCTGGCATCCTCGACTGCAAAAAAGCATTGACGGATACCAGTGGCGACGTTGACGCTGCAATCAAAGTCTTGCGCGAAAAAGGCTTGGCCGCCGCCGCCAAGAAATCATCACGGGATGCCAGCGATGGCCGGATTGAAGTTTACGTGCATCCAGGCAATAAAGTTGTTGCCATCGTGGAAGTAAACTGCGAAACCGACTTCGTGGCCAAAACCGACGATTTCAAAAAATTGGCCTACGATTTGGCCCTGCACATTGCGGGAACCAACCCATTGTATGTCAATCGCGAAGAAGTGCCTGAAGCAGAAGTCGAACGCGAACGTGAAATCTTGCGCCAACAAAATGTCGACAGCGGCAAGCCTGCCAACATTGTTGAAAAAATTGTTGAAGGTCGCATCGAGAAATTCTATGGCGAAATCGTCTTGCTCGAACAAGGATTCGTCAAAGATCCAAGCGTCAAGATCAAAGATTTGGTGCAAGAAGCGATTGCCAAATTGGGCGAAAACATCATTGTGCGCCGCTTCACCCGCTTTGAAGTTGGCAGCAACTAAACAGTGCGACGATTGGCGCAACCCAATCTATGTGCTTTGAAACCGTCGTTTGTGGATTGTACTCAATCCGCAGGCGGCGGTTTTTTTCTGAAATCACGCAGGTGTCTATTTCTTCTTTGCTTTTGACCTTTTGACTTTCACTTGGAGGGTTCTGGTATGCAACCACGCTATAAACGGGTTTTGCTCAAGCTCAGCGGCGAAGCTTTAGCTGGCGATGGCAAAACCAATATTTCGCCTGACGTGTTAAACTATATGTCAGCCGAGATTAAGTCATTGTTGGCGCAGGGGGTGCAAGTGGCAATTGTGCTTGGCGGCGGCAATATCTGGCGTGGTGGCCCAGCAATCAAAGCTGGCATGGAACCACCCCAAGCCCACTATATGGGCATGCTTGCAACCATTATCAATGCCTTGGCCTTGCAAGATGCGCTCGAGCGCAACGGCATGCAAACGCGGGCCATGACAGCGATTAAAATGGATGAAGTCGCAGAATCGTACATTCGCCGCCGAGCGGTGCGACATATGGAAAAAGGTCGCGTGGTCATTTTGGCCGCTGGCACTGGTAATCCCTATTTCACCACCGATTCGGGCGCTGCTTTACGCGCCGCCGAACTCGATGCCGATGTGATTCTGATGGCCAAAAATCGGGTTGATGGGGTATATAGCGCTGACCCACGCACCAACCCCACCGCAACCAAATTTGACCATATCACCTATTTTGATGCCCTGACCCGTGGCTTAACGATTATGGACAGTACGGCGCTGACCTTTTGCATGGATAATAACTTGCCTATCATTGTGTTTAGCCTCGATACCCCAGGCAATTTGGAACGAATTGTGCTAGGTGAGCAGGTTGGAACCTTGATTAGCAATGCCAGTACGGAAGCCCCCGCTACCTCTGCGTAGCGCTAGCCAACTACAAGGAGTTTTTTGTATGACAGTTAAAGATGTCTTACGCGATGCCGAAGCCAAAATGAAAAAGAGCATCGATTCGTTGCGCCATACCCTTGGCGCTGTGCGCACTGGCCGCGCTTCTCCCGCGTTGGTCGAAGATTTGAAGGTTGAATATTATGGCGCTGAAATGCCACTCAACCAATTGGCCAATATCGCCACCCCAGAATCACGCATGCTGACGATTCAACCCTACGACCAAGGCGCGATCAAGGCAATCGAAAAGGCGATTCAAAACTCAGAGCTGGGCATCAACCCCAGCAATGATGGCCGCGTGATTCGCTTGGCAATTCCACAGTTGACCCAAGAACGCCGCAAGGAGTTGGTCAAACAGGTCAAAGCCAAAATCGAAGATGGCAAGGTCGCAATTCGCAACGTGCGCCGCGAAGCCCAAGATGCCATCCGCAAATTGCAGCAAGATAAGGCCATCTCGGAAGATGACGAGCGCCGTGGCCAAGAAGATTTGCAAAAATTGACCGACCGCTTCCAAAAAGAGGTCGAAACTATCGGCGCTACCAAAGAAGCCGAGGTCATGGAAGTCTAGGACTTGTGGTGTTGGCATCGTTACGATTGGGCCTAGTGCTGCTAGGCCCAATCGTTTTGGCCAAACTGCCTATTCAAGCCTCAAATTTGCCCTGAGCCAAGTGTAAGGTTTGCTTTATCCAAGGCTCATTTCACCACCGCACCCCATGCGGTGGTTTTTAATTTTTTATCTATCAGCCTAGGTACTATACCCTACCATGACCTTTGAACTATAAGGGTTTTAAACGGCTATGGTATGCTTTTGGCGCATTGCCCGATCCACACTAAAAACTTAATACAATTGAGGATGCCACCATGCCCGATCAAGATCACAATCAAGCCATCAATCGGCGGCAGTTTCTCAAGTTGGGCGCTATGTCAGGGTTGCTTGCCAGCATGCCCGAATTAGCTGCTGCCAACGAGAGAAGCCTTATTCGGCAACGAGAGCCAGAGGTAATGCAGGTTGGCCTGTGTCTGCCCAGCCAACTGCATAGCCAGCATGCAGTTCAGGAATTATTGCTCGGTTTGCAGTTCGCCAGCGCACAAGCAGTGGTGCCCTTCACGTTTAAGCTTCAAGCCCCGCAAACGATCGATCAAATTCTTAGCACCAAACCAACAGCAACCCGTTGGCTGAGCCTTGGCACACCCTTGGGCTTACAAATGCTCAGCGAAAGTTTGCCCCAACAAACGATTATTGCTGCCTCGCTGGGCGAACATTTTGCCGTTGCCAACCCCAGCCCTAATCTGCTAATCAATAGTTTTGGCATGGCCGATGCTGCCTGGCAAAGCGCCGTTTGGGACAGCCAACAACGCGCCAAACGCGCCATCATTCTGCGTTCGCCAGCCTTAAGCGGTTACGATTGTACGTGGGCTTTTGAACAAGGCTTGTTGGCTGGTGGCAGGCAATTAATCGCCGATTTCAGTTTCAATTCCCAAGCCAACCTTGCTGAGCTAGCTGCGAAAGTTGCCAGCCTCAACCCCGATCTGGTGTATTTGGCATTAAACGTCGCCGAATCGCAGCAATGGTGGAATAGCTTTAATCAGCGCAGCACAGCGCTATGGATTACCCCCAACCCAACGCTTGAGCCAAACCTCGCTCAACGCTTGCGCCAACAAGGCCTCGAATTGGCCTATGCAGGCGGCTGGAATCCAGCTACCCAGCAAGCATTTCGCGAAGCATTTAGCAAGGCCTATGGCACGGAGCCAACCCAGCATCACGCCTTAGGCTACGATACGGCGTTGTTAATTGCCAGCACCACGACAAGCACGAAAACTGCGAGCTACGCTGGCTTGCGTGGCCCAACCAGCATCGATCGTTTCCAAACGACCAATGCGCCAACCTATCTGCACTTCTTAGTCAGCCAAAAACGCCAAGCAGCGCCAATCAGTTTTGCGGCGCTCGATCAAGCCAAAGTTCAACAACAGCTTGCTGCCATCCGCAGCGGCATAACCCAACCCTATGTTTAATCACGGCTAAAGCTGCGGTTCGCTTAATACGCAAAGGTCTGGTGTGCTGAAGGAGATCACCGATGATTGGATTAGCAGCCCCGCTGAGTCTGCGTGCAGTAACTCCGAAAGATGAGCCACTGCTGCTTAATTTGTATGCCTCGACGCGAGCCGCCGAAATGGCTCGCGTCGATTGGGATGATCTGCGCAAGGCTGAGTTTATCAGCATGCAATATCATGCTCAGCACACCCACTATCGACAACACTACCCCAATGCTAGCTTTCAAATAATTCAACATAAACACCAAGCAATTGGCGACTGGTACACATTTCAGAGTTCAAGCCTGATGCGCGTTTTAGATATAACGCTTCTACCAGCGTTTCGTGGGCGTGGCATCGGTAGCAAATTGCTTGAATTGTTTTTGGCCCAATCCAAAGCCAGCCAACGCCCAGTTCGCTTGTATGTCTATAACGAAAACCTGCGCGTTAGTGCTTGGTACAAACGCCTAGGATTTCAAGCTGTCGGTGGCTTGAGTATGTACACCGAAATGGAATGGCGGCCTTAGTTTTTGGAGGATCGCACATGTCGCAACCCTACGTCGGTGAGATTCGCATGTTTGCTAGCACGTTTGCCCCAGTAGGCTGGGCATTTTGCGATGGCGCAATCTTGCCAATCTCAGAAAACGAGACCTTGTTTCAATTAATTGGCACAACCTATGGCGGCGATGGCCAATCGACCTTTGGCTTGCCCGATTTACGTGGACGCTTGCCAATTCATCAGGGCAATGGCTTTATTTTGGCCGAAACAGGGGGTGCTGAAGCAATCACCCTGACTGTTTCGCAACTTCCAGCCCATACCCACCTGCCAATGGCCAGCGCCAACAACGGCACAACCAACATTCCTCAAAGTGGCATTTGGGCCAAAGCTGGCGCAACCAAGCTCTATGTAGCAGGCGCAACTCAAGGCGATCTCACACCATTTGCCGCCAATACCATTAGCCCAATTGGTGGCTCACAACCGCATAGCAATCTGTCGCCCTACTTGTGTATCAATTTTATTATCTCTCTGTTTGGCATCTTCCCCTCGCCAACCTAGGCGAAAAAAGTGGGCCTTGAATCGTTAAGTAGTTGTAGTTGTTGAGGTGCTTGTATGGCCGATCCATTTGTCGCTGAAATTCGCATCGTGCCGTTTAACTTTGCTCCGCGTGGCTGGGCTTTTTGCGATGGTCAACTGTTGCCGCTTTCGCAAAATACTGCCTTATTTTCGTTATTAGGCACAACCTATGGTGGCAATGGCAAAAGTAACTTTGCCCTACCCAATTTACAAGGTTTGTCGCCCATGCATCCAGGTCAAGGGCCTGGCTTAAGCATGCACGACCTCGGCGAAATTGGTGGCTCCGAAACCGTAACCCTTTTGCAAAGTGAAATTCCAAGCCATAGCCACATGCTCAATTATGTCGGTATCAATGGCAACAATGCCAATCCTGTTGGCAACGTTTTAGGCGCTCCCGAATCGACCGATGCCTTCCGCAAGACCAACGATACTACCTTAGCGCCGCAAGAACTGTCGATCACTGGCAGCAACCAACCGCACAATAATCTACAACCCTATTTGACGCTGAATTTTATTATTGCCTTGCAAGGGGTTTTCCCAGCACACCCATAACTTTGGTCGGTTGCAGTATCTAGCTATAAGGATGACATTGTTATGGCAGAACCATTTTTATCTGAGATTCGCCTATTTTCGTTTCAATTTGCCCCCAAAGGCTGGGCCTTGTGCAATGGCCAACTTTTGCCAATTAATCAAAATCAAGCACTCTTTTCGTTATTAGGCACGACCTACGGTGGCAATGGCCAAACAACATTTGCCTTACCCGACCTACGCGGACGGGTGCCAATGCATGTGGGTGGCAATTTCACTTTAGGCCAACGTGGTGGTGAGCAAGCCCATACACTTTCAATTGCCGAGTTGCCAGCCCACAATCATACGGTAGCAGCCTCAAACCAACCAGCCAATAGCGGCACTGGCTATCCACCAGCTCGTTCAAGTGGAGTCAATGGCTATACCACCGCAGGCCCAACGGGAACGATGAACACCTTGAGCGTTAGCAATGTTGGCGGTAGCCAAGCCCACCTGAATATGGCTCCCTTCTTGACGATCAATTTCAGTATTGCCTTACAAGGTATTTTCCCATCACAGACTTAATTTGGTTGAGGATTTAACCGTATGAACTATCAGCGTTTGGGTATTGGCATGTTATTGCCCTTGGCAGCCGATCGCGCGGCGATTGCTGAAGAGTTTGAGCAAGGTTTTCGCAGTGCGCTCGCTGCCAGCAGCCAAGCTGGCGTTATTGGTGAGCTTCAGCTGTATATCGAAACGGTTGGGGCTGGGGTCATTACGCTTGAGCGCACAATTCAAACATTGCTCAGCAATCGCCATATCGATATTTTAGTGTTATGGCTGCAAAGTGGCTTAATTGAATACGTTACGCCATTTTTGCAGCGCATGCCACGCCCAACGCTGGTAGTCAACCTTGGTGAAAATATTCCACGCCACAGCGAACAGCATCCGTGGATTGTTCAACACAGTTTTGGCTTATGGCAGGCGCACTATGCCTTAGGTCGTTGGGCGGCGGAACAGCTAGGACGCACAACCGTCCATGCGCTCAGCCACTACGATAGCGGCTACGATTTGCATTATGCCCTTTTAGCGGGCTTTGAACAAGCTGGCGGACAGGCGACAGGCCACTACCTGAGCCACGTCGCGCCTGATCGTGGCAATTTTGCGCCGCTCTGGAATTATTTGGCAGAAACCCCTAGCGAGCTGCTCTTTTATACGGCATGCGGCCCAGAAGCAACCCAATTTTTAGCAGCTTGGAGCGATAGTCCGTTGATCGGCAAACGCCAGTTGGTTGTTAGTCCCATGACATGGCTTGAAATCGAGCCTGAGTTACGGACAAAACTAGCATTAATTACCTGTTTGCCGTGGAACCCGAACGAACTTGCCCCAGCTGCCAAACCCTTTGAAGCATTGGCCCAGCTGTTAGGCAGCGAGGCTGGAGCATGGTTGGCCCAAGCACTGCTTGAAACCACCAGCGCCGATGATCAAGCCTTATTAGCAGCACTTGCCAAGGTCGCATGGTCTACCCCGCGTGGCACGATTCAGCGTTATTCAAACCAACAAACGAGTGTGCCCAAGCTGTATCTTGTTCAAACCCATTCAACCGATCAAACCACCAATCAAGTAATTGAACTTGAGCAAGCGGCACTTGATCTTCGCCCACTGCAAAGCACCATCGAAGCAGCGCTGCGCAGTGGCTGGCTCAACTCCTATTTGTGTGTCTGACGAAGGTAACCAAACAGAAAGGTATCCCGCTGTGTTGAAACAATCTCGACTTTCTGCTGTGGTCATGGCACTCCTCGCTGGGGTGCTCTTTGTGCTGCAAGGAAGTGGGGCCTTTGCCGCTCCAAAGCCTATTCAGCAAGCTCAAACGTCGGCTGAACGCCCGCTAGCTGCGCCCCTCCTTGGCTCCAACGATGTGTTGTTGAGCGATATGGGGGGGCTTGGCAATGGTGATGGCAGCATTGCTTCTAATCCAGTTGTTGCCTATAACGCCACCGACAACCACTATTTGGTCGTGTGGGAAGGTGCAGAGCTTGGCGGTGACGAAGAGCCGCTCAATATTTATGGTCAATTAATCGATGCCGTAACTGGACTCGAAATTGGCAGCAATGACTTTTTGATCGCCAATCATCCTGATCCTAGCGATTCGTATTTTCGGGCACAAGTGGTCTGGAATAGCGTCCAAAATGAATATTTAGTGGTTTTTGAAGGCGATTTTCGCACGAGTGGACTCATTGATGAACTCGAAATCTACGCACAACGGATTTCAGCCAGCGGAACATTGGTTGGCACACCAATTCGGGTTAGCAATACTGGCGCTGATGGTGATTCAGCTAGTGATGCTTTTAAATCAGCAGTTACCTATAATGCTACGAATAATCAGTATGCTGTGGTTTGGCATGGCGATGATAAAGCTGGTGGCCGAGTTGACGGCGAATTTGAAGTGTATGTTCAGTTGTTGGGCTATAGCGGCGGCAACCTCATCGAAGTTGGCGGCGATGTTAAGGTTTCCGATGTTGGCACAACTGGCGATCCAATCCTACGACCAGACGATACGAATATTGTGTGGAATAGCGTCAATAACGAATATTTAGTTGTTTGGCGCTCCGACGATAGTGGTACGAATGGCGATTTTGACGTCTATGGTCAACGCTTAACTGCCAGTTTGGCCGAAGTTGGCGCTGACGATTTCCAGATCGTCGATAATATGAATGAAGATTCAATTGATGTGAATGTTGGCTACAACCCAACCAATAACCTCTACTTGGTCATTTGGTCGGGCGATAATATTGCTGATAGTGTATATAACGTCTATGGTCGGTTGATCAGCGGATCGGGAGCAATAACGAGTGGCTTGTTAGCTCTCAGTTCAACCAACTCAATTTTTGCCGATCCAGTCATTACCTATAACTCACGCGATAACCAATTTATTATTGCTTGGATGGCTGCTAGCGCTCCTGGCAATGCAGAACGCGAGATTTTTAGCCAAAAAATTAATGCTGCGACTGGCGCACGCATTGCCCCATTTGATGTGCAAGTCAGCGATATGGGGCCAAATGGCAGCGATACCCATTTTGCCAATGGCTATATTGGCATCGCTTATGGTGGCCCGACCCAAAACCATACCTTCGTTGTTTGGGGCGGGGCTGATAATCGTGATGGCCAAGC
Organism: Herpetosiphon llansteffanensis; assembly: GCF_003205875.1. GTDB lineage: Bacteria > Chloroflexota > Chloroflexia > Chloroflexales > Herpetosiphonaceae > Herpetosiphon > Herpetosiphon llansteffanensis. The sequence goes on along the minus strand of NZ_PUBZ01000136.1, from coordinate 111,451 downwards.
AACTGGTGAATCAGAAATTTTTGGCCAATTGATTACGCCAATTCTGAATGTGCGTAAAACTATCACCAGTGCTACCACCAACGTCGATGCCTTCGATACGGTAACCTACCAGATCGAAGTTGAACATGCGACGATTGTTGAAGGTGCAAATACCGTTTCGCTCAGTTTGGCCGATGCCTATAATCTTAATCTGAGCGATGTGCTGCCAGCACAGTTAAGTAATGTAACCCTTACCAGCGCAATTATCAGCGATGGGACAGGCAACACCAATGTTGCAGGTAATTTCAGCGTAACTGGCAATAACCTGACAACCACAACACCGATGCCCTTACGCTATCGATCAAATGGTAATAACAGCCAAAAACTAACCTTGGTGCTGAGCACCAAGGTTGCCAATACGGCGCTGGCTGGGGCAACCGTTGGCAATAGTGCCAATGCCACATGGAGCAATAGCCCATCACTGACCACGGTTACAGGCCTAACCGATAGCAGTGGAAATATTAATCTCAGCTTGGCCAAGGCCTTTACGGTAACCAAATCCAGCCTTGAGTCAAATGCCTTGATTGGCCAAGATGTTACCTATTATCTTGATGTGGCATTGATCGAAGGAACGACCAACAGTTTACAATTTGTCGATAGCTTGCCAGCTAATACCAGTTATGTTGCTGGCTCAATTTCGGTCGCTAATTTCAATGGCATGACGGTCAATGGCTTAACTGCGGGTGTGAGCGGTCAAACGCTTACGATCAACGCGAGCAGTGTCGTCAATCCAGGCAATATTGATAATGCTGCAACCGCTGATAGCGATGTGTTCCGCTTATCCTATCAAGTAAAAGTGCTTGATGTGCCGGCCAATGTCAGCGGCGTAGTTTTGACCAATAATGTCAATGCCTCGGCCAGCCCCAGCCAAGTGGATAATGGCAACAGCCATAGCCTGACCATCGTTGAACCACTCTTGGATGTGAGCAAAACAATTGTTGGTTCATCAAGCGGAGTTGATGCTGGCGATACGGTGCGATATCAAATTCGGGTCAATCATACGGCAGCAAGTACTGCCTATGCCTATGATGTAAGCGTTGTTGATAATTTATCAGCATTGCTTGGCTCACCAATTATCCAAGCAGCAACAATTAGCGATGGTGCTACCACCACCAATGTTGCTAGCAATTTCACAATCAATGGCGCAGGCCAACTTTCTACAACAACTGCGACCAATCTTAATATCAATACCAATGGCACAATTGATCAAACCCTGATTATTACCGTCAGTGGTACGATTACCAATGCGGTAACGCCTGGTTCAACCATTGCCAATACGGCCAACATCGCTTGGCGTAATTTGGTTTCAGTTCAGCGCTCAAATTACAACGATTCAAGCAGCGCGCCGAATATTACGGTTCCTGCCTCGTTTGGCGTAACGAAAACGGTGGTTTCCGGTATAAACCCCACAATTGGCCAAGTTGTTAGCTATCAATTGGCCACGACAGTGCTCGAAGGCACAACCAACAATCTCCAATGGGTCGATACCTTGCCCACTGGCATGAGCTATGTGCCAGGTTCAGCGACGATTTCGAATGCCAATGGCATGACTATCGCAACCCTGAATGCCTCGCTCACTGGTCAAGTATTAACTCTCAGTACCAGTAGTGTGCTTAACCCTGGCAATGTCAACAATGCTGCCGCCGCCGATACTGATAGCTTTAATATTAGCTACCAAGCGACGGTCAATGATGTTGCTGGTAATGTTGCCGGCACGGTGCTAACCAACGATGTTGATGCAACCGCTGATGGTGTGCCAGCCGATAACAATAATTCGGTTAGCGTTACCATCGCCGAGCCAATCTTGGCGATTGATAAGACGCTTCAGAGCGCAACCACGGGGGTTGATGCCTTCGATACCGTGCAATATCGGATTACGATTAACCATACTGGGGCTAGCACTGCCAATGCCTTTGGCCTGAATGTCAGCGATGATATGCCAGCAGCTTTGCAAGGTACGGTTATTTCCAGCGCCACCATTGGGGCGACCAACGTCAGCGCCAACTTTAGTATCAATGGCAGCGGCGATTTGGTCACCACAACGCCACCAAACTTAGCACTTGGCGAAACGCTAATTATCAACTTGACAGGCACAGTGCGCAATACGGTAAATCCTGGTGGCACGATTGCTAACGCCGCAACTGTCACATGGCGCAATAGCGTGAATGTGCAACGCGCTAGCTACACCGCCACCGATTTAGCACCAAGCATAACGATTCCAGCCAGCTTTAGCGTCACCAAAACAGTGGCATCACCAGGCGCAAACGTTGTGGTTGGCCAAGTTGTCACCTATCAATTAAGTACCACGGTCATTGAAGGGACAACTAATAACATCCAATGGGTCGATACGCTGCCCACAGGCATGAGCTATGTGCCAGGTTCTGCTGTTGTCTCCAATGCTAATGGCATGACAATCGCTCCCCTGAGTAGCTCATTGAGTGGCCAAGTATTGACGATCAACGCCACTAGTGTAACCAACCCCGGCAATGTTAATAATGCAGCGACGGCTGATACTGATAGCTTTACGCTTACCTATCAGGCGACAGTCAACGATATTGCTGGCAATGTTGCAGGCACAGTGCTGACCAATGATGTTGATGCTAGCGCCAACCCAGGCTTGAGCGACAACAATAATTCGGCCAGTGTTACCGTGGTCGAGCCAAGTTTGGCAATCGATAAGAGCATCACTACCAACATAACCGGGGTTGATGCAGGCGATACCGTGCGCTACCGTATTGATGTAGCTCCGCTCGCCGCCAGCAACGCCAATGCCTTTGGGCTCAATCTCAGCGATGATATGCCAGCAGGCATTCAAGGCATGGTGATTGAAAGCGCCACGATTAGCGATGGCGCAACCACCACTGATGTTGCCAGTAATTTCAGCATCAATGGCGCTGGTGATTTAGTCACAATTACGCCACCAGACTTGTTACTCAATACAAACGGCACAAACGATCAACGCTTAGCGATTATCGTGGTGGGAAAAGTACGCGATCAAATCAATCCAGGCGGCACGATTGCCAACGCAGCAACCGTAACATGGCGCAACCAAGCAGGCGTTAATCGCGCCAATTACACCGCCACCGATCTTGCGCCAACCATCACGATTGCTAATAATTTCAGTGTTACCAAAGCAGTTGCCGCGCCTGGCAGCGAGGTAGGGGCTGGCGCAACCGTCACCTATCGCTTGACCACCAGCGTCATCGAAGGCACAACCAACGCTATCCAATGGGTCGATACCTTGCCCGCTGGCCTGAGCTATGTGCCAAATTCGGCCATAGTTGAAAACGCCAACGGCATGACCATCAATGGCTTCAATGCCAGCCTCAGCGGCCAAGTGCTGACGATCGACAGCAGCAGCGTGGTCAATCCGGGCAATGTCGATAACGCAGCCGCAGCGGATACCGATAGCTTTACGATTACCTATCAGGCAACCGTGGCAGGCAATGCCACCAGCGGCACGTTGCTCACCAACGATGTTGATGCTAGCGCCGACCCCGGCTTGAGCGATACCAACAATCAAGTTACGGTCACGGTGGTCGAGCCAGAACTCACGCTCAGCAAAACGATCGATTCAGTTACCACTGGCATCGATGCTGGCGATGAAGTGCGCTATCTGATCAAGGTGCAGCCAACCGCTACCAGCGGAGCCAACGCCACCAACCTGATGATCACCGACACGTTGCCAAGCCAATTGACTGCGACCAGCATTCTTTCGGCAACTGTCAGCGATGGCGCAACTACCACCAATGTTGCCAGCAACTTCACGATTGTTGGCGGCGAATTACGCACGACTGGCAATCTTGGGCTTGATCTCAATACCAATGGCAGCAACGACCAAGTGTTGACCGTGATGGTTCGTGGCTTGGTGGCAACCTCAACGACTCCGTTGAGTACAATCACCAATACCGCCAACCTCACATGGCGCAATCTCGCTGGCTTCTTCAACCCCAACTACAGCGTAAATGCCACAGCACCCACAATCAACGTGGCTAGTCGCTGGACAGTTAGCAAGTTTATTGTGCCAACAATTACCGAGGTCAGCATTGGGCAAGTTGTAACCTACACCGTCAGCACGACCGTAATCGAAGGTACAACCCTCAATCCAGTCTGGGTCGATACGATTCCAACTGGCATGACCTATGTGCCCGGTTCGGCCCAAATCTCAAACGCCAACGGCGTAACCTTGAATGGTTTCAATGTTGCGCTCAGCGGCCAAACCCTGACGCTCAGTGCAACCAGCATCGTCAACCCCGGCAACACCAACAACGCTGGCAACGTCGATATTGATACCTTCTTGATGACCTATCAAGTAGTGGTAGACACGGTTGCTGGCGGCACAATTTTGACCAACGATCTCGACTCAAGCGCCAGCCCAAGCTTAGTTGATCACAACAATCAAGTTTCGGTAACGGTGGTTGAGCCAACCTTGAGCGTGGCCAAAACCATCACCACCGCCACAGGTGGGGTTGATGCTGGCGATACGGTGCGCTACCAAATTCGCGTCGCGCACGTGCCAAGCAGCAACAGCAATGCAACCAAGGTTTTGTTAACCGATACGTTGCCATTGCAACTGCAAAACTTGACCCTCGTTTCGGCAATTGTCAGCGATGGCGCAACCAGCACCAACGTTTCTGGGGACATCTCGCTGAGCGGCGGCGTGCTCAGAATAACTGGCAATATCAATCTTTTGATCAATACCAACGGGACGAACGACCAAACGTTGACCGTCGTTGTCCAAGGCATAGTTCGCGATAGCATTAACCCAGCTGCTACTATCGCCAACACCGCCAACATTTCATGGTCGAATGCAAGTGGAATTAGTCGCCCAATTTATACGGCAACTGGCTCAGCGCCAACCATCACAGTGCCCAGCGTTTGGAGCGTAACCAAAGCAATTTCGCCAGCAGCAAGCACCGTTTCACCTGGCCAAGTTGTTGAATATACGCTTACAACGACGGTCTTAGAAGGCACAACCACCAATCCACGGTGGGTTGATAGCTTGCCAACAGGCATGAGTTATGTTGCTGGCTCGGCCCAAGTGCTCGATGCCAATGGCATGACGATTAATGGTTTCAATGCCTCGGTTAGTGGTCAAGTGCTCACCATCAGCGCCAGCAGCGTGGTCAATCCGGGCAATGTCAATAATGCAACAGCAACCGATAGCGATAGCTTTGTGATTCGCTATCAAGCAAGCGTTGCTAATGATGTAAGCTTGGGCACAACCCTGACCAATGATGTTGATACCAGCGCCGACCCAAGCCTGAGCGACAACAACAATGCGGTCAGCGTCAGCGTGCGCGAACCAGCCCTAACCATCAATGTTGGTCAAACCAGCGATGCCCAACTTGAAGCTGGCGACCCAATCACTTTCACCGTAACGATCGATAATCCAGCAGGAGCCAATGCCCAAGCAGCCAATACCGTCGCCATTACCAGCAGCTTCACCAGCAATCTGAGCAATCTGAATCTGGTGGATGTGCAACAAACGGGCGGGGCAACTGGCGGCAGCTTTGCAATCGTTGGCAATAATCTCACAACTAACACCCCAGCAACGATGCCAATTGGCGCGCAAATTGTGCTGACAATTCGTGCTCAAGTCAATAACACGGCGGCTCCAGCCAGCTTGGTCAGCATGCAAAGTGGCGTGACATGGCGCAATGCAGCCGATGTTAGCTTGCCTCGCTATGCCAAGAACGCCAGTGCTAATACAAACATTGCCTCGTTCTTCGCCGTAACCAAGGCGCTTGTGCCAGCAGCCAGCACGGTTTCAGCAGGCCAAACCCTCACCTACACGCTCGAAGTTGAAGTAATCGAAGGGAGCACCAGCAACATTGTGCTCACCGACACCTTGCCAATTGGCATGAGCTACGTGGGTGGTTCAGGCACAATCTTGAGCAACGGCGGCATTACGCTGAATAACTTCAGCGTCACCAGCGTTGGCCAAAATGTAATCTTCCGTGTCAATCCAGCAACCAATCTTGGTAGTTACCCAGCCGCTGGCCTCGACACTGATAGCTTTAGCTTGGTTTATCTCACAACAATCGACCAAAGCGTGGTATCAGGCACGGTGCTCAGCAATGATGTTGATGCAAGCGCCAACCCGAATTTGAGCGATAACGACAATGCGGTCAGCGTAACCGTGGTCGAGCCAGATCTCACCATCAATTTGAGCAAACTCACCGCTGATGGTGGCTTAGATGCAGCCGATAAAATCCGCCAACAAGTGGTGATTAGCCATACAACCAGCAGCTTGGCCTCGGCCTACGATGTTGATCTCAATGTTGATTTGCCAGCAGCGTTTGGCACGCCAGCCTTGGTTTCGGCTATCGTGAGCGACGGCGCAACCAGCACCAACTTTAGTGGTAATTTGGGCTTCGATGCCAATGGCGATTTGATCAACACTGGCAACATTAATCTCTTGATCAACACCAACGGCAGCAACGACCAACGCCTGACGGTGATCGTCGAATATACCTTGCCAAACAGCATCAACCAAGACGCAACGGCCACCAGCCAAGGCGCAATCACTTGGAAGAATGCAAGCGGAACCCAATTGCCAAGCTTCACTGATAGCAGCAATGTATTGAACTACAATGTTGCAACCAGTTTTGCGCTTGAAAAAGCCGTAGCCAGCACCAGCATCGCCACGACCTTGGGCAACCAAGTAACCTTCGGTGAAGTTGTAACTTACGTCCTAACCGCAACCGTGCTCGAAGGCACGACCAACAATCTGAGCTTTGTTGATAGCTTACCAGTTGGCTTGAGCTATGTTGCTGGTTCGGCCAGCGTTGCTAATGCCAATGGCATGACCGTCAATGGCTTTACCGCCAACCTCAGCGGCCAAACCTTGACGATTGCCGCTAGCAACGTGGTCAATCCGGGCAATGTCAATGCAGCCAACACGGTTGATAGCGATAGCTTTACCATCACCTACCAAGCAACCGTCAATGGGGATAGCAATGTGCTTCGTGGCACAACCCTGACCAATAGCGTTGATGGCAGTGCTGACCCAAGCTTGAGCGACAACGACAATAGCGTCAGCGTTACCGTGATCGACCCAAGCCTCGAAATCAACAAAGTTGTCGATGACACTACGCCTGACTTTGGCCAAGTGCTCAATTACACAATCACGATTTCGCATACCGCCCAAAGTACTTCAACCGCCTATGAATTGGCAATTGAAGATACACTGCCGGTTGGCTTGACTCCAGTTGCTGGTTCGCTGACGGTCATTTCAGGCCCAGCACCAACTAGCTTTGCAATCAACGGCACAAACATCGAAGCAACCTTCGATAGTTTGGCGCTTGGCTCGGTCAGCGTGCTCGGCTATCAAGCACGAGTGGCCACACCACCAACCTTGATCATCGGTTCGCCATTGATCAACAACGCGGAACTAACATGGACTTCAGCCCAAGGCACGGTCAACTTAGAACGCAGTTATTTGGATGGCGCTGATGCTCCAGCGACGGTTACGAGCGTTGATTTGGCTATCAGCAAGCGCGTCACGCCGCAAGTTGCTATCCCAGGCACGCCGGTAACCTTCACCATCAATCTGACCAATACTGGCAACCTGCAAACTAGCAACATCGTCTTGACCGACATTATTTCGCCGCTGTTGACCAACGTCACGGTTAGCAGCCAAGGCTTGACACTCACCGATACTGGCGCAAACCCAGGCTACGTGTGGACGGTCAGCGACCTACAACCGAATGCAAGTGGCTCGATTCAAGTTTCGGGGATTATCAGCCCAAGCTTGGCCAGCGACACAACCTTGGTCAACAACGTGAGCGTTCGCGATGCTATTGACCAAATCTTGGCCAACAATACTGCCAGTGCGATTGTGGCCATCGTTGTGCCACGGGTCAACTTCAGCCTCGCCAATTACGAGGTGCTTGAAGCAACAGGCAGTGCAACGGTAACGGTTCAACTGAACGCGCCAAATCCCAATAGCGCAGTTCAGGTGCGCTTTGCAACCAGCAATGGCACGGCCAATCTCAGCGATTACACACCAGTCACCCAAACGCTGACAATCCCACGCGGCCAAACCAGCGTGCAAGTGGTGGTGCCAATTATCAATGACAGCACCTACGAGCTGAATGAAACAATTTTGCTGAGCCTGAGCAACCCAATTGGCACAGCGCTCGGCACGCCAATCACCAGCACGATCACTATCATCAACGACGATCGCGCCGTGGTTTACATTCCAATGGTGATGAAGCCCGACCTCGTAGATTTGGTGGTTGATAGCATTCAGGTTGTCAATGGCACAGTCCGCGTTACCGTACGCAACGTAGGCACTGAGCCATTGGCGGGCGGCTATTGGGTCGATGCCTACATCAATCCAACCCAAGCACCAACCACTGTCAACCAGCCATGGAACAGCCTTGGCAACTTCGGCATGGCGTGGGCAATTCCAACCAATGCGCCAGCCTTAGCGCCAAATGCGACCTTGACCTTGATCAGTGGCGGTCAATACTATCGCTCAGATTTGAGCTTCGTGCCGCCTGGTCAACTCAACGCTGGCAGCAGAATCTACGCCCAAGCTGATTCGTATGGCTTGACCAATTACGGCGCGATTTTGGAAACTCACGAAACCTATGGTGGAGCCTACAACAACATTCGCGGGCCATACATTGTGCCAGCAACCACCAATTTGGTCTTCGAAGAACAACGCCCAAGCACGCCAGACGATTTGATTGGTGTGCCTGAACGACCAGCAAGCCGCTAAACCAAAACTAACATCGAACGGAAGTCACGGGGCAGTAGTACTGCCCCGTGACTGGTTTAACCGCAGAGGTAAATCTCAGTACTAACTCACAAGGGGACTTCGGATTGACATATGCCGACGTGAGGTATGTTACTATGGCAAGCAGATTCGGAGGTTGCCATGGAACTTACAGGCACGTTCAATAGCTTTCCGTTACGCGAATTACTCGAATTGATGCAACAAAGCTCAATATGTGGCGAGCTCGAAGTTATCGGCCAACACGGGCGTGGGGTGATTCTCACGCGTGATGGGTTGGTGCGCCATGCAGAATATAGCGATAAAGTCGGCCCAGAAGCAGTTTGGCTCTTATTCGAGGAATCGAATGCCCAATTTGCGGTGCGCGATTTACGCGAACTCAGCCAAGAAACCATGGTTTCGGATGCAACGAGCCTCTGCGATGAGGCCGAGGATCGCGCCCGTTCATGGAGCGAATTACGCAATTTTATTCCCAGCGATAATGCGATTCCTTATATTCGTAATGGCGCAATGCCCAGCCAACCACTCGATTCAATGGCTGTGGCCGTCGCCCGCACGATCAATGGCGAACAGAGCATTCGCAGCATTGCCGAACGCCTAATCATCGAGCCAATCGATGTTTCACGGGCAATTGTGCGCCTAATCAAAGCTGGAGTGGTGGCAATTATCGGGGTTGATCCAGCTAAAAGCTTAGCTGCCAAGGTCGTAGTGCCAGCAAGTGCGCCGACCCCAAGCCCAAATCTAACCCCAACCCTGATCCCAGCAAAACCAGCTGAGTTGGTCAGTGCACCATTGCCAGCCCAACCAGCAACCCAAGCTTCTAGCGATGTTAGCCGCCCAAATCAAGGTGGCTTGCTTGGCCGCTTGGCTCAAGGCCCAGCCCGCCGCTAAGCAAAAAAATAACCACCAAGGGCGCGAAGGCCACAAAGGAATTAAATCCTTTGTAACGTTCGCGCCCTTGATGATTAAATTCCTAGCCCTTCATCCTTCACGCATCCTTCGGTTCTCTGCGCCGCTACGTTAAAATGACGAGCCATGAGAGCTTTTTAACCACGAAGAACACGAAGGTAATTTTTTTGCCACAGATTGCACAGATTATTTTTGATTATGGCCTCCTAGCCCAAAGCCTAGAGCCTAGAGCCTAATCCCATTTTTGCCTTTTGACTTTTGCCTTTTGATTTGATTCTTCATCCCTCATCCCTCATCCTTCATCCTTTTATTTAACCCACACTGGATAACTGCCATACTCAAAGGCTTGGAGCGCTTGGCTGGTTGGATTCCAGACGAATACTTGCGGTGTTGCATAGATCGGGCCTGAGTCAGCGCAGCTATAACTGCCCTTGGCAAAGGTCAGCCAATCGCCGCTTGGATTCCATGCCGCGCCATGAATTTCTTGGCCAGTATTATCGGCAATTGGCCCTAAATTCGGCGTAAGCGCTGCCGAGCTAAAATCGGCATTTTGCACGCTCAGCACTTGCGCAGTCAAACAGGCACTCACATGAAAAGTATCGATATAGGCCAGTTGCTCGCGTTTGGCATTCAATTGCACGCGGCTTACGCCATTGCCACCAATTTCGCTCAGCGCTTGAGGCACACCATCCATCAAAACCCACCATTGCATGCCATTGCCCGATGCGCCAAGTAAATTAACTTGGCCACCATGGAAATAGATCCAGTCATCGTGACTCAAAATATCATCAACCACCCAGCTGCCATTCTCATCCTCAACTAGCTCGCCAAGCGGGCTAAATGCACCATCAGTTAAACTAGCCTCGCCAATTTGATTGCCATTATGCACCACCAATGCGCTGCCATCGCTAAGCCAAGCTGCACGATAGCCAAGCGTGCTCACTACGATATTTTCAGGTTTAGCACTCTTCAAATCATACACATCAACAAATATCTCGCCCATATCGGTTAATTTGAGCAGCGCAAACTTGCCATCGCCATTAGGCGACCAAATCGGCTCAAAGCTGCTTGGCAAGCGCAAAAGCTCTTGAAAATCGAGGCTATAAATGTGCAAAAAATCGCCCTTGAAAACACTCAAATAGCTCAAACTTGGGTCAATTCCCAAGCGCGCCAATGGCACTGGTCCTTGCTCTTTGTATTCCGTTTGCACATCGCCACCAGTCGCAGCAATTGAGTTAATCGCAAAACCTAAGGGATCAACAAAATAGATTCTGCCGGTCAGCATCGACGTATCAACCAGCGCATTGGGATCATCGCTGGTTGGCGTTGCTGGCGCGTTGCTCGGCTCAGCCGCCGCTTGAGTTGGCTCGCTTGGCGTACTCGAATCCAAGGTTGCGGTGGCCAAGACTTCAGCTTGGCTGGCTGGCGTAATCGTTGGTGGTGGCGTAATTGTTGGGCTGGTGGCTTGGCCGCCACAGGCAGCCAAGAGCAGCACACTCAACAAACCACTAAAAAAGCGTAAGCGCATCACAAAATCCTCAAATAAAAAGCGTGCTATCGTTATAGCACGCTGGAGATCGATAAACCACGATAAACAACTTAATCACAGCTGAAAAAAAGCTGATGTTATGGTTGGAGTTGCACTTCCATATGCAAGGTCTGTGACATCGGCATGGTTAGTGATTGCCCCAGATCCTCACCTTCGATTTTAATCACCATCGACATGGTTTGATCAAGCACATTCGATTTGAGCATGCCTGTGGCTTCATCAATCACAACGGTGCCACGTTGGCTATTCTCGCCTTCGCCTTTTTCGATCGCCAATTTCATATCATCACGTTCCATCAGGCCAGGGAAGTTGAATTCACCAATCTCAAATTGGCCAGTCAGATCAAACGTGGCTAGGCCTGCATTGCGCTCTTTCAAGCTGTAGGTGTTGGTCAAAACCATCGAGAAAATTTGCAAATTCATATCGGTTACATCTTGCCATGAATCGCCAATTGCCATTGGTTTGCCGCCAAATGGAATAATCGTGGCTTTGGCATAGGATTGTTCAAAGGTTTTGGTCAACATATCGCGCATCATCAAGGTCTGTTCGTTTTCTTCGCTGCCAACAAGCATTTTATCAAGCATCTGATCGATACCATCGATCTTGGTTACTTTTGCTTCTGGGCTTAAAGTAAGCGTCATTGGTTGGCTGGTCAGCCCAGCAAATTGCGCAAATTCTGGCGAATCGGTATTTGCAGTAGGATCAGTTGAGTCGTAGCTCAAGGCTTGATCTTGGGTTTGCATATCAACCTGCAGCGAATCGATCACAATCCGAATGACTGTTTCGCCTTCCGGCGAGACCGAAACCACGCTTTGTTCCATTGTCATGGTCGTAGTGGTAGCTTGGGTTTGCTCAGTCATAAACATGGTTTGGGTCATGGTTTGCACTTGGGTCGATTTATAACGATAGGTTTGATTTGGCTGAACATTTAATTTCAAGGTGAGATTTTCGCTATTGGTGGCAGCTTTATCATTTGTGCCACACGCAACCAAACCAACCAACACGAACAGAACCAACATCCGACGTAGCATATAAGAGGCCTCGATTGCACTAAAAATCCAAGATCGCTCTCGTCGATCTTGGCATCTATATCGTGCTTACTATACTCGATTCCTGGGGGCAATATTTCAGGCTTGCGATGGATGTTGGGGTTGCGTTTGGCGACTAGCCAGCGCATACAACACCGTGGTAATCGTAAACGAGCTACTAGGAAAGATAAAAAAGTAGCGCAGCGAAAGCACAGCCAAACCCAATGAAACTGCGCTATTGAAGCGCCAAATTGCCCGCAAACGGGCTGGCTCATTGCCCAGCGCCCGCAGAATCAGCAAATTCAGTACGCCATAGCCAATCAATAAATAGCCCATGGCCAACGAAAAGCCGCTATTCAATTGCAACATGCTGCGTTGAGCGCCGGGCAACTGCACCTCAATTTGTTGCAACTGGCTGGCTGCGCTCGAATCTGCCGCAGTTTTAAACAATTGAAAATAGAGATGGCCTAGCCCAACGATCATAAAAATCCAAGCGCCAAGCTTGCCCAGAAATGAGGTTTGCATCAATGTGCTCCTTGCTTAATCAGGTTTGTCCGTGGCGTTGCCCACCATGTTAGCCCAGCCAACGCTGCCAATAAAAGCCATTGCGGAGCCAACCACAGCTGTCCAGCAACCACAAGGCTCAAGATTAACCACAACGCGCTGTAGGCGAGATATTGGCCAGTAATTGCGCGCGCTTGTTCAATTGGCCGAGGATGCTGGCCTAAGCGCCAAACTTGATAGGCCAACCAAGCAAGCTGAATCGTCAGCATATGCCAAGTTGCCACAAGTTCTAAACGTGGGTTGGCTGCTAGATTGGCTTGGTTCAAGGCCTGAATGCTGGTTAATTGGCCAGCCACCCCATGGATTAACGCCGTTGCCCCACCAATCAAGCCCACAATTGTTGTACGTGCTAGCATCGTTTGCTCCTATGCCGCTGGCTGTAAACCGGCAAGCCCAGCCTTAATCATCTGGTTGACGACTACATGGTGAAATGGTCGAATCACATTAAAGTAGACAGGCCCTGTCCAAGCGTGATAGCGCACAATCGTGACGGTATGCAGGTTGTACGCTAACCCACCACGTGGCTCCAACACCACCGCAAGCCATGCAGTAAGATGCGATTCGCTGGCCGAGGCCACCAAATATTGGCCTTCTGCTGCCGCTGCAACCTTGAAAAAACTCAAGTTTTGGCCTGCTTGCATTGGCACTTGCTCAGGCCGCAGCTGCTTGGTATCAGGTAAGCCTTCTTGGCGCATGCCCAACAGCCGCACAAAGCCCCAGCGAATTGCATATAAACTCTGCATCCAACGTGGGTTATAGCCAATCATGGCGGCGATAAAACGGCGCAACTCTTGCTCAGGCTGGGCGGTCTGAATCTGGCGGGTTTTAACATCAACGTGATTCGCTTGGGCGATCAGGGGCGCGAGAATCGGGTGCTGCTGGATCGACATCAGGGCCTCCAGGAATTGCATATAAACGCAAAAATTCATCGTAAAGCTGGCGTAAACGTGACATTGGCAGCATTGGTTGCATCAACACAGCGCCAAGCAAAATTACATAGGCATGCTGGGCCATCAATAAGCCTTGATTGCTATTACCAGTAATTGCGCTACAAATTTCGGCCACAAAGCTCACCCGCAGGCTATCGATGCGTTCGATCATTGCCCTAACTTCAGCATCGTGAGCCGCCCAGCCGCGCATGGCAATTTCCACATCCCACGGGTCGTTGGCTGCATAAATTGCCACAATCGTCAGCAAATCAAACAAGGCGCGCAGTTTTTGGCGAGGGTCGGTATAGCTCGCCAAATGCTGAATAATGTCTAAGGTATCTTGTTGCTCGAATTGCTGCAAAAGCGCGGTTTTGTAGCTTGGCCAGCCGCCAAAATGATGATAGAACGAGCCTTTGGTCACCCCCAAATCGGTCGTCAAACGCTCGATTGTCAAGGCCGAAACCGATTCGCTGCTGAGAATACTCAGTCCATGTTGCAACCAATCTTCACGGCGTACCCGTGCCATAGTGCCTCCGTTTATGCCACAGCTAAAACATACCATACTGTATGGTATTGTCAAGTAGGCTTAAAATTCTAAAAATATTATCCATGAAAAGCTTTGACATTGGCCAAGCGCAACGCCTACAATGATCCTATGGTTAAGGAACGGCCCTTACCACATGGAGAAATGTATGACTACTTCAGAGCAACCTCTCTCACCTACGCCACCAATGGGTTGGAACTCGTGGAACATGTTTGGTAGTACGATTCATGAAGATTCAGTCCGCGCCACAGCTGACGTGATTGTTAGCTCTGGGCTTAAGGATCTTGGCTATAACTATGTTGTGATTGACGATTGCTGGTCGACCAAAGTTGGCCGCGATGGCAATGGCGATTTGGTTGCCGACCCCGAAAAATTCCCCAGCGGCATTAAGGCGCTGGCCGATTATATTCATAGCCTTGATTTGAAAATTGGCATCTACTCTGACGCAGCACATCTGACCTGCGCCAGCTACCCTGGTAGCTTCGGCTTCGAGGAGCAAGATGCGCAATTATGGGCTTCGTGGGGCATCGATTTTCTGAAATATGATTTTTGTTTTGCGCCAACCGACCAAGCCACAGCGATCGACCGCTACACGCGTATGGGCGAGGCCTTGCGCAAAACCAACCGTCAATTTCTCTACTCGCTGTGTGAGTGGGGTGGCCGTAGCCCGCAACTTTGGGGCCGTTCGGTTGGCGGACATATGTGGCGGGTAACTGGCGATATTTTCGATAGCTGGGTCGATATTTGGGTTGCGCCGCACAAATATTATGGCCTCGGCATTGACACGGCGATTGATATTGCCGCCAACTTGGCCGAATACGCCGGCCCCGATGCGTGGAATGATTTGGATATGCTGGTGGTCGGATTGAAAGGCAAAGGCCAAATCTCCGGCGGTGGCTTATCGTTCATCGAATATCAAACCCATATGTCATTATGGGTCATGGCCTGTTCGCCATTGATGATTGGCTGCGATATTCGCAATATGGATCGCGAGACCAGCAGCTTGTTGACCAACCGCGAAGTCTTGGCCGTCAACCAAGATCTATTGGGCATTGCTGGCCGTCGAGTTAAGCAAATTGGCACCTGCGAAATTTGGAAAAAACCGCTGGCTGATGGCTCGGTTGCGGTTGCGTTGATCAACCGGGGCGCGAATGGCAGCGATTTAACCTTGCGCGCTTGCGATATTGGCCTGCTCGACACACCAAAATCGGTGCGCAACTTGTGGGCCCAAGAAGATATTGCCGAATTTGGCGAAGCGTGGCAAACCCGCATCCAGCCCCACGAAACCTTGTTGCTCAAAATCAAAGCCTAAAATTATCACCCCAAGCGAAAGCCCCGTGAGATGGAATGTATCTCACGGGGCTTTTGTTTAATCACGTTTAGGCA
The DNA here is from genome assembly GCF_003205875.1 of Herpetosiphon llansteffanensis. Lineage (GTDB taxonomy): Bacteria > Chloroflexota > Chloroflexia > Chloroflexales > Herpetosiphonaceae > Herpetosiphon > Herpetosiphon llansteffanensis. The sequence goes on along the minus strand of NZ_PUBZ01000136.1, from coordinate 95,757 downwards.
TCTTTTTGAATTGGGGCCATAAAGACTTTGAAGACTGGAATTTCGGGGGTACGGGTTGGCGTACGCGTTGGGGTGTTGGTTGGGGTATTGGTTGGCGTACGGGTCGGCGTGTTGGTTGGGGTATGGCTTGGGGTAATCGTTGGCGGTGTGCCGGTTGGCGTGCGCGTGTTAGTTGGCGTGTTGGTCGCCGTGTTGGTTGGCGTGTTCGTCACCGTATTGGTTGGGGTGTTGGTCGCCGTATTGGTTGGGGTAGCTGTAACCGTAGCTGTGTTTGAAGGCGTTGGCGTATGGGTAATTGGGGTCGGCGTATCGCCACCAGACACATTGCCCGAATAGCTAAAATCGTCAATCCCAATATACTGGCCATTATCTGCTGTATCAACAATATAGTGACGAAAACCAATCCGGCCTACGGTTGGCTGGTTCACCCCACTGATGGTATAGGTAAATTGAGCCCAATCGTCACATGGATAGCCATCACTGCCATCGGGATCATCGCCAGTTTCTTGATTAGGATTAATCCGGCCAATCAGATTCGAGAAATTGCCAGTGTTATTACCACTAGCAACGTTGGTGCTGGTTCCAGCAGTGCTATAGCGAATGTCTAAACGATCTGCAAAAGCTAAGCAGCCACGCGATTGCGTCCAGAATGAAACAGTTTTACCATTTTCCAATACGAGTGGTGGTGTTAGCAACCAGTTACTAATAATGGAGTCGCTATCAATATCTGAAGCCTCCCAAGCAGAGCCAGCAAATGAATTCGCAGCACCTGAGTGAGAGGACATCTGCGTAAAACCATTCGAGCGGCCTTGTTTCCAGCGATTATGATCTGTATCATCATCATTGCGTGGCTCGCTCGCATTCACAACCACCCAGCCATCAGCTAAAGCATCGTTTAGCGAATCGAAGTTTTCATTTAAAACGGTGGGTGCGCTAGGTGCGGTGGGTGTTTGAGGCTGAGCCAAACCCTGTAAGCCGATCCCGGCCAGCAAGAGTATCCCTAAAAGCGAAGCTCGAAAGCGTGTTGCCATGTGTGCGGTGACCTCCCCATATAAGTGCAGATGCCCCTAAGTATAAGAAAACACTTAACAATCTGCAACATGCAAATGGGAAGATAGTCCTAGGCACTTGAGTAGCCCATGGCAGATAGTCGCTAGGACTATCTGCCATGAGGCTGCGTGAAGTTAGCTCACTTTGACGACAATTTTGCCGCGCACCCGATTGCTTTGCATGCGCTCGTGGGCCGCAGCAAGTTCGGCAAAATCAAAAACATGCTCAAGCTCGATGCGCAGTTGTTGGCTGTCAATTAATTTGGCAATTGCTATAAGTTGAGCTTGATCAGCATGCACCAAGTGGCTCAAGCTCTTGCCTGCGTGGGCCGCAGCCAAATCTTCTGGTGGCGAGCCAACAATCGTGACCAAGCCAGCTTGGGGTTTTAGCACTGCATACGAGCGCGCTTGAACCTCGCCGCCAACTGTATCAAACACTACATCAACTGGCGCGATTTGTTGCTCAAATGGCGCAGCTGTATAATCGACAAATTGATCAACGCCCAATTCGCGCACAAAGCCTTCGTTGCGGGCCGAAGCAGTCGCAATCACATGCGCACCACGTAATTTGGCCAATTGCACCGCCACATGGCCAACGCCACCAGCAGCTGCATGGATCAGCGCCCGATCGCCAGCCTGCAAACCAACCGCATCGAAGGCTTGCCAAGCGGTCAACGCCACTAATGGCACAGCTGCCGCTGCTTCAAAAGTGAGACTTTCGGGCTTAGCCGCAACTTCGCTCGCAGGCGCAAGCATATATTCCGCATACGCTCCAGCAGGCGTTGGAAAATTGACCATGCCATAGACTGCATCGCCAACCTGCCATTGACTAACATTTGCCCCAACCGCAGCAATTGTGCCCGCCACATCCCAACCCAGCACTAATGGAAAGTTATCGTTGCCAAAAAAGCCAGGAATATACCCCGCGCGCACTTTGTAATCAACCGGATTAATCCCAATCGCATGCACGTTAATCAATACTTGATCGGCTGCTGGCTCAGGCCGCTCAATTTCAGCCTGCACCAATTCGTCAATGCCGCCATAACGATTAATTTGAACTGCTTTCATCGTCGCCATATCCAGGTATCCTTCCATCTAGACAACCAAAACTTTGCCCTAAGTATAAACCGTGCTATGATTTTTACAAGAACGCACAATTTTGTTGTGTACTAACAAAATTGATACTATTGGATTGTAAAGGGCTAAATCGTATGTGTCATGATTATGGGTTCAGCTATTCGTGCCCGGTTGAGGCAACTATTGCGGTAATTGGTGGCAAGTGGAAGTGTGTGATTTTGTTTCATTTGTGCGATGGCAAGAAGCGCTTTAGCCAATTGCAACGCTTTTTGCCCGAAATTACCCAGCGTATGTTGACCTTGCAACTGCGCGAACTCGAAGCCGATGGTGTGATTAGCCGCACGGTGTATGCCGAAGTGCCGCCACGGGTCGAATATGCCCTGACGGAGTTTGGCGAGAGTTTGCGGCCAATTCTGTTTCTGATGCGTGATTGGGGTCAGGAGTATCGCGATACGATTGTGGATACCAAAAGCCGTCAAGCCAGCCAAACCAACTAAATATCAATCGCCACTTAATAAGCGACGATAGCTTTGCAAAGCCAACGGAATCCGCGGGCCATACCAGGTGAGCAATTGGCCATCGCAGCAATTAATTTGAGGAGCCAAGCCCTGCAATTCAGCAGCATCTGCTTGGCTAAAGCTATATGGTTCGTCGGGGAGTAAAATTCGATCTGGTTGCAAGGCCGCAATTTCAGCCAATTCCAAGCGTGGATAGCGTCCCGCTGGATCGACTAAACAATTACTGGCCCCGCAACAGGCTAACAAATCGGCGGCGTAGGTCGCTTTGCCAACCCACATCCATGGGTCGCGCCAAATCGCCGTTGCTACCCGTTGTTGTCGAATAGGCGCAAGCGCCAGCTCAGCCTGAATCGCGTCGATCAAGGGCTTAGCCTGCTCGCTGCGCCCAAGCATGCGAGCAATGGTTTGCAAGCAAGCCATGGCCTGCTGCACGCTATCAATATCGCTAACATAAATCGTCAAGCCAGCAGCTTCGAGTGCCGCAATATCGCGCTGACGATTTTCTTCCTTGTTGGCGATAATTAGGTCGGGTGCAAGCGCAATAATCTGCTCGCAATTGGGATTTTTCGTGCCCCGCACTTTGGGTACTGTTGCCACCTGTTCGGCGGGCACAATACAATAATCGGTGATACCGACAATGTGCTCGGCCAAGCCCAACCAAAAAAGATACTCGGTTAGGCTTGGCACCAAGCAGACAATACGCTGTGGCACGTGCTCGAAGCGCAATTCACGACCCAAATCATCGCGGATGTTATAAAATTTGGCCAACCAAATACCCTATAAAACTCAGAATTAGATTATAGAACAGTAAACCATAAGCAACGCTAACGAAGGTTTCTTCATAGGGCTTGGAAAAAAGCACCCGCAGCGCCTTTAAAGTCGCAACCATAAACAACAAACTCAAAGCCAAGCCCGAAATTGCCCCGACAAAGCTCACAAAGCTCGTTAGCAAATAGAAAACGCCGCCAACCACCAACATAATTGGTGGCCAAGCCATGGCTAAAGCAGTGGCAAATTCATCACGCTGGCGAAAACTGAGGCGCTGACGTTGGGCAATAAACGAAATCAAGGCCGCAAAACCAGCAGTATGCCCAATGACATTAATCAGCAGCAACAGGGAAGCCTGCTTGCCCGGAGCGTGATTAACTAACATCTCAATTACCAACAACAACAAACCGCTGACAAACGCTCCAATCGCGACATAGATCAAGGCGTTTTTGAGCGAGCCACGCCCGCGCACAAGGCCAAATGGCGGTTCGCTCGGCTTGCCAGCCAAGGCAATCGAGGCTTGCAGCAGTTCGGGAAGTTGCATTGTTGGAATGGGAGGTGATGGCGGCGACGATGGAGCAGATTGTGATGACGAGGGCTGAGGGGTACGAAAACTCATTGGAATCCTCCACGCAAAGAGCGAGCTTGCAAAAGTTCGTGGTAGGTGGCAAGGGTTTGCCGCGCCACAACCGGCCAATCAAAACTCCGACGCACAATCGCTGCTCCTGCAGCACCCCATTGCGGCCAGTATTGGCGCAAATCGAGCGCTAAACGCAGCGCATTGGCCAAAGCCCGTTGATTGTTCGCTGGCACCAACAAGCCATTATGGCCGCTGATAACTTTATCGGGAATGCCGCCAGCAGCGGTTGCTACCACCGGCAAGCGATGAATCATCGCTTCAAGCGTGACCAACGACGAACCTTCATACAAGGTTGGATGAATGAACAAATCGACATGTTCATACAATGAATGCAATTCACGATCACTCAGACGACCGAGCAGGCTGACATGTTGCAACAAGCCCAGATTTTGGGCTTGTTGCTCCAGCGCTGGCTGCTCTTTGCCAGTGCCAACCATCAACAAGCGCCAGTTTGGAGGCAACACGTCGCGCAGTTCGGCCAAGGCCGCCAGCAACAGATGATAGCCCTTGTTGCGCTCCAAACGACTGACGGTTAAAAACACCACCTCGTTGTTGGCTAAATCCAAGCGTTGCGCCAGCGCATGGCCCAATTCAGCATCTACCTGTTCCAAGGCTTCAGCAACATCAATTGCCGAGGGCAAGACCGCCACCCGCGCAGGATCAACGCCTAAGAAATGCGGTAGATCATCGGCAGTGCAAGCATCGGTGGCAATCGCACAATCTGCTTGGCGATGGCTCCATGAATACTGGGCGCGAAACGGAGCATAGGCCAGCTGCTTGCGCCAATCAACATTCTTATATTCTTCCATACCATGCGGGTTGGCAATATGGGGAATGCGGCGCAAATGTGGCTGCTGTTGGCGCACCAAGCCCCAGCCCAAGGCACACAAGCCTTGCGTATGCACTATGTCAATCTGGCCTTGCTGGGCAGTTTTGGTCACTGCGCTCGCCTGCTGCCAAGTAAAAATTGGATAATTAATTTGGCGGCCAAGAATGCTATTTGGTCGCAACCACGGGCTGGTGCGATCATAGCGGGTTTCATGCACGCGAATCAACGGGTTTTGGCACAAGCGCGCATAGGCTGTGCCTGAGCTTGGGGCATCATCGGGAATCGTTTGCGTCCAGAGATCGAGCTTAACGCCCAAATCGCTCAAATGGGTGACCAAATGAAAAACATGGCGTTCGATGCCACCAAAGCCGTGCAACGGAAAAACCGCCCGACAAAGCATGGCGACACGCAATTGCTGATCGATTGAAGGCGCAGACGTTGTTGACATTGCATAACCAAACTAAATAATTTCCCCTCTCCCTTAGAAGTGGGAGAGGGGTTAGGGGTAAAGGTAGAAACTACCAATAGGCTTCGCGAAAATCGCGATAAAAGCTGACCGTATGCTCTAAACCTTGGCGCAAACTGGTGGTTGGTTGCCAGCCCAAAACCGCTTGAATCCGGCGATAATCGCTATACACGCTGCCAATATCGATGCGGGCTTTTTCGGGAGGAAACGGCACAAGCCGATACGAGCCAGTGCCCGCCACTTCCGTCAAGGTCGAAATCAACTGCAAATGGCTAATTGGCTCAGGGCCACCAAGATTAAACACTTGGCCATCGGCGGCAGGGTTGATTGCAGCCAACAAAAAGGCTTCAACCGCATCATCGACATAGGTATAATCGCGTTGCTGCTCGCCATCGCCATAAATGCTAATCACTTCGTCGTCGAGCGCTTGGCGCACAAACCAGCCCAACGCTGTTTGGCGGGCATGGCGTACCAACATGCGCGGCCCATAGGTGTTGGTCATGCGCAAGGCACAGGCCCGAATCCCATAGACATTATTGTAGAGAATGTGATACCACTCACCAGCCATTTTGTTGATGCCATTAACATCGGTTGGGTGCAACAGATGCTGCTCATCGACTGGCACATAATCGGGGCGGCCATAGATTTGGCGGGTGCTGGCAAAGACAATTTTGATCGCAGGATTATTGTGGCGACAAGCTTCCAAAATCGAAAGCTGCGCACGACAATTAATATCCAGGTCGTTGAAGGGATTCTCCATTGAATCAATATGACTAACCTGACCAGCTAAATTAAACAGATAGTCTTGGCCTTGCACCAAATATTGCAACGAATGTTGGTCGCGCACATCGGCAATATTAATCCGAACGTGGTCGGCCAAGCCGTGCACATTGGCCATATTGCCGCCATACTCTGGCACCAATGAATCAACGATCACAACGTCTGCGCCTAAATCGACCAAGCGAAAGGCTAAATTCGAGCCAATAAAACCCAAACCGCCAGTAATCAAACAGCGCTTGCCGCGAAATGCCTGCTGTATCACACAACCTCCATACGAGCCATTTAGCCTACGTCACGCCCAAGCGCGCGTTGGCGAGCAGCTTGTTCCTTAAGATGTTTACCGAGGATGACCAATTTCCACCACAGCTGCAACAACTGAATCAGGGTGCGCCACAAACGGGGGAAATTAAAAAACTGTGATTTGCCATACGTCCGATGATAGTGATGGACTGGCACTTCAGCGAAATTAAAGCCTGCATCCTGCAACTTTTTCACCAATTCCAAACAGATTGTGCCGCTATCCGATTCGAGATTGACCACATCGAAAACATTACGCCGAATCAAACGAAAATCGCAATCAACATCACGCAATTTAAAGCCAAATAAAAATTTGACCCCATGGTGATAGATTCGGCCAATAATTTTCCGATGCAATGGGTCAGAACGAGCAATCTTGTAGCCGTTCACAATATCAACCTCAGGGGTTAGCACTTGGTACAAATCACGTAATTCATTGGGGTCGTATTGGGCATCGCCATCGGTATAAAACACCAAATCTTTGGTGGCTGAAGCAAAGCCGGTGCGTAATGCTCCGCCGTAACCGCGATTTTTGGGGTGGTGAATTGGGCGAAAACGTGGATATTTGGTGGCTAAATCATCAAGCACTTGCGCGGTATAATCACTGCTACCATCGTTAACCACGATCACTTCATAATCATCGGTGAGCTCGGGTAAAACGTGAAATGCTGTGATCACCAAGCTACCAATGGTGCCAGCATCGTTATAGGCAGGAAAGAAGACCGAAATACTTGGACGTTCGCTGGTCATTTATAATCCTTTGACTGGTTTTTAATCGTTTTGATGCAGATTACTAGCAGCGATTATAGCAGAAAGCGCCACGCCTGCCGCCATAGCTTGGTGTTAATTGGGCTACTTTGGCTTTTAATTGGTTGTGGTTCCAGCGCCCCAACCCCAAGACCAACCATCACATGGCGTTTGGCCCAGCCAGTTGCCGCCACAATTACCATTGGGCCAACCTATACGCCGCAAGCAACCGAGGTTCCGCCAATGCAATCAACCCAAACCAGCAATAAAGTGGTGTATTTGACCTTTGATGATGGCCCCGACCCAACCTGGACACCCAAAATACTTGATTTGCTGGCCCAGCATAATGCTCAAGCCACGTTCTTTGTGCTCGGACGCAATGCCCAAGCCTATCCCGAAATCATTGAACAACAACGCTTAGCTGGCCATCTGCTGGCGAATCATAGCTGGAGCCACCCCGACCTAACCCAGCTTGATCAAGCAAGCGTATTAAATGAGCTGAGCGCAACCCAAGCACTGTTGGGCGCAACCGCGAGCAATTGTTTTCGGCCACCCTATGGCAAGCACAACCAGCAAATTGCTGCCAACGCCAATCAACTAGGTTTGCGAATGGTGTTATGGGATGTGGATAGCGCTGATTGGAAACAACCAGGTACTGAGGAAATTGTGGCCCGAATTCGTAGCCAAGTGCGTGATGGAGCCGTGGTGTTGCTGCATGATGGCGGTGGTTCGCGCCAACAAACAATCGAGGCCTTGGAAATTCTGCTGCCTGAGCTAGCCGCCCAAGGCTATCGCTTTGTTGCCGCCTGTAGTTAAACAAAAATCGCTAGCGATACGACGTTGTATCACTAGCGATTCCACAGATCAGAGCCAGTTGTGGCTTAGCGGACGCGTCCACGTTGGAAGAGGTTTACAATCCCAAGCAAGACGACTGCACCAATCAACGAGGTCAAGACGCTCCACACGTTGAACACGTTAGCGGTCACGTCGCGGTTGATCAAAAAACCGCCAATGAATGCTCCGATGATACCGACAACAATATTCAATACTGTGCCTTGTTGAGCATCGGTGTTCATAATTTTGCTAGCAACCCAACCGATCAATGCGCCGAAGATAAGCCATGCAATAAGTGAAAACATTATAGATTCCTCCAAATAGTTAATTCAATATCAGTGCTTGTTGATACTAATTAAGTAAGCTTCAAAACTTAGCGAACGCGGCCACGTTGGACCAAGTTGACGATTGCGAGTAAGACAACTGCGCCAATCAACGAGGTCAAGACGCTCCACAAGTTGAACACATTAGCGGTCACGTCGCGATTGACCAAAAAACCGCCGATGAATGCACCAATGATCCCGACAACAATATTCAATACTGCGCCTTGTTGAGCATCAGTGTTCATAATTTTGCTAGCGACCCAACCGATCAATGCGCCGAAGATAAGCCAAGCGATAAGTGAAAACATTGTGATTCCTCCATTAGTTTTTTCAAATAGTGCTTGTTGTTACTACTGTGATTGCTTATGCAGAAAGTGTGCCAGCATTTCTTTTTCAGTAGTTGTACATTGTTTAGTTTCCTATCAATGTACTTGTTGTTCTACTGTTGCTGTAATGCAGAAAGTGTGCCAGCGTTTTTCTGTTTGTAATCGACAGTTGTAAACCTGTTCTGCTAGTAAGTAAATGCAGAAAGTGTGCCACCATTGAAATTATGAAGGATGAAGGCAAAAGGCAAAAGGCAAAATTGGGAGAGGATTCAGAGGTCAGGATTCAGGGGCGAGGGATGAAGTCAAAAGGCAAAAGTCAAAAGTCAAAAAGCCCATAGCCCTTCGCGTTCTTTGCGCCCTTCGCGGTTTCAATAAGGGGTCAGCTTTAACGCAGCGGCGCAGAGGATACGAGGGATCAGGATTCAGGGGCGAGGGATTAGGCTCTTGGCTAGCATGAACATAATCCCACGAATCTGTGCCAATCTGTGGCGAAAAAACTTAACCTTACGTGGATCAAAAAATTAACCTTCGCGATCTTCGTGGTTTCAGGCTTCGTGCTCTTCGTGCTCTTCGTGGATCAAAAAATTAGGCTTCGTGTCCTTCGTGGATCAAAAACTAATCAGGCTCGAAGCCCAAAATATCGATCCGTGAATTGCTGAGCACAACCCAATCGCCAGTTTGCAGCTGCTCATTGGGCAATTTGGCCACGTTTGGGCCGGTTATGGTCGTGCGCAAACCAATGCTGCCAATGCCAACCGCAATAATTGCTTCGACATAGCTCACTGCATAGCCCAAATCATCGCGCCGCTCCCAAGTAATTAAATCTTGGATGCAGCCATAGGCCAGCGGCATGGTGCTCAAGCCATTGCCAACCTCTGGCTCGATTGCCATGCGCTGGGTATCTGCTGGTTGCAAGGCGACTCGGCTCAGCTGAAACACCAACTGCGCCTTGCCATAGCGGCCCGCATGGGCCTGATTCACATGATTATGGCGATCAACAACGCCTAAGCGCACTTGCTTAAAACCCAGCACAACTAAGGGCAAAAAGCGCTGCCCGCTGCTATGCATCCTGCCTGGAATCAATTCTTCGAAGCAGGAATGCAATTGCAATGCTTGAGATTTTGGAAAACGCATCAGCTTCGGCTCCCTAAGCGCTTGAGTTTTTCAGCTGCGGCGGCAATCGTTTCGGGCTTTTTGGCAAAGCAGAAACGCACCATCCCCGCTTGATAATTATCGTGATAGAAGGCTGATGGGGGAATCGCTGCCACGCCAATTTCGCTAATTAGATGGCGGCAAAATTCTGCATCATTATCCCAGCCCAAATCGCGAATATCAGCCATCACAAAATAGGTGCCTTGCGGCGGCAACACATACAACCCAGCATCGCCCAGCGCCTTAACCAATTGCGCTCGACGGGCGCTATAAAATTGTAATAACTGGCGTTCGTATGGCTCACCAGCATTCAAGCCAACCACCGCCGCCGCTTGCAAAGGCGTGGCGCTGGCAAACGTCACAAATTGATGCACCCGCCGAATCGCCTCGGTCAGCGGATTCGGTGCAATTGCATAGCCAATTTTCCAACCAGTTACGCTAAATGTTTTGCCAGTGCTGCTGATGGTAACCGTGCGCTCCCACATGCCAGGTAAGGTGGCAATCGAGCAATGCTGATGGTCTTCAAAGACCAAGCGATCATAGACTTCATCGCTCAATACCAGCAAATCATGCTCAATCGCAATTGCTGCCAACTGGTTTAATTCGGCCCGCGACCAAACTTTGCCAGTCGGATTATGTGGCGTATTTAGAATGATGGCTTTGGTTTGCGGCGTAATCGCAGCCCGAACTTGGGCAAAATCCACATCCCAGCGTGGCTCGCTCAAACGAATATAGCGTGGAATGCCGCCAGCCATCAGCACATTCGGCGGGTAGGCATCGTAATATGGCTCAAAAATGATAACCTCATCGCCTGGATTAATCAGGGCCATAATTGTGGCAAACAATGCTTCGGTTGCCCCGCTGGTGACCGTAATTTCCGTCTCGGGATTGACTGAGGCTTTGGTGTGACGCTCCCATGTCCGCGCAATCGCCGCTCGCAAGGTTGGCAAACCCGTACTTGGCGCATATTGGTTGAGATCGGCATTGATGGCGCTACAAGCAGCATCTTTTAAAAATGCAGGCCCAGCAAAATCAGGAAAGCCTTGGCCAAGATTGATCGCTTGATATTGCGCGGCCAAAGCGCTTATTTCACTAAAAATTGAAGTGCCAAAGCCAGCTAAGCGATTGGCGGATTTGGGATGCACAACAAGCCTCCTAGCCTGTAATCACGACTTTACCAGTGCCGCCTTCGGTTGCCACACGCACGATCCCAGCCAGATCATCGAGGGCGACCGTGGTATCAACATGCGGTGCCAAACGACCATCGGCAAACATCGCACTCACATCAGCGATCAGTTTGCCAAGCACTTGCGGGGTTTGGCGGTTGAGCCAGCGGCCAAGCCAAAAACCACGAATTGTCGCTTCGCTAAAGATAATGCGGCCATCAATTTGAATTGGTTGGTTGCTCAACAAACCATAAACGATCATTTGACCATAGGGAGCCATTGCATTGAATACTGCTGTGCCAGTTTCGCCAGCAACAGCATCAATCGCCTTGGCAATACCTTTTTGACCAGTAATTTCCTTCCAGCGCTCGGCAAGATCGTCGCCGGGATGGGTGATTACGCCAAGTGCACCAGCGTCAAGCAAAGCTTGGGCTTGTTCGGCTTTGCGCACGGTCGCCACAACTTTGAAGCCACGAATTGCGGCCAATTGCAACATCGCGCGGCCCAAATGCGAAGCGCCAGCAGTTACCAAGACTGGTTCGTCGGGCTGCAACTGCAATTCATCGCTCATAATCCACGCGGTCAAATAATTGACCCAGGTACAAGCAGCTTGGGCATCGCTGAGTGCTGCCGGAGTTGGCACCAAAAATTGCGGCTTGACGACGGCATACTCGCGCCAAGTGCCCTCGGTCCCGACTGCGCCGAGCATAAGGATCACCCGATCGCCGACAGACCAGCCAGTAACGCCCTCGCCGAGCGCCTCGATCACCCCAGCGGCCTCGTTACCTGGGACTGCTGGTAAGCTAGGGCGCACCCCATACGTCCCTTGAATCGTATAGACATCAGATGGATTGATCGAGCGCGCGGTTAGGCGGACTAAAACCTCGCCAGCGCCAGCGGTTGGGGTTGGCTTTTCGACCAACTGCAACACATCTGCCAAGGCTCCAAATTCATGAAATTCAATTGCTTTCATGGCATCCCTTTGGCATAAAACACACATCGACGTGCTAAAGTATATCGTATCCCCCATGAGGTGACATGTCAATCAATAATTGCTGCTTCCAAGCAGCGATAAACGGCGTAGCAAAATCGGGAATCGGGCCAGCAAGCTGCTAAAATAGCCCATTGTAATGGCCAATTCCCCCCATAGGGATAGGCTAATAGAGGACTAATAAAACATTGACAAAACTCTAGCCAACTTGTAGTATAATTTCAATGCGCGGCATTGATAATTATGTTCATCTGCACATGCTCGCGACACCTCAATTAATGTGTGTGTACATCATGAGCAGGGCATAACTCAGCCCACATTTGGATAGTGATGGTGGTAGCAATTGACGACCTTCCACAGAGCTTGGCAGTACGCAACAGAGCGCATGAAACGAGCATCGGTACATCGGTGGCTGTGGTTTTTTGTCGTTAGCACAGGTCTTGCTGGTTGTACCCAACCAGGTGGGTTAAACCTTCAATCGTTGACCCTGACTGCTGCCAATCCAACCGTGAGCGGCTCGAACCCAAACATTCAACCAACCGTACCATCACAAACCAACGTTTCTGGTCAGCCAACCCAAATTCTCGTGCCAACCGCCGTTGAAGATGGCCCGACCAGCCAAGTTATTGCAACCAGCGCGCCAGTTGAGCCAAGCTTAGCGGTACCAACGGTTGTACTAACCCCACCACCAAGCGGGAATGCCGCATGGGAGGCTCAGAAAGTTGATGTTCAGCAATTTAGCGAGCCAACAACCTATGCTGCACCTGGCACAGTGATGCTTTGGTGGTATGATCCAAACTCAGGTCAATATGTTGGCCTTGGTTGGGTTCGCTCTCCACTCATCGCAAGCGGCGAGTTTCGATTGCGTTGGAGTGGTTTAGCTGCTTTAGCCATCCCATATACGATTAACGTAGATTATGGCTTGACCTTAGAACCAAGCATGATCCAACGGATTCGACGTGCTGGCTATGGCGCTGATGTTATTGAAACATTTGTCTATCTTGCGCCCGATATTACGCCACAATAGGGCAGAAGGAGACTGTACATATGAGCAGTCGGTATTTAGAAATGGTTCGCGGTCAGCGCCGCAACCGAGGAGGCGGTTTTCAGTTTACGGCGAAAACCCTCTTGGTTGTGCTTGCCGTATGCGCCATGGTCGGATCGGCTGTGTATTGGTGGGGCATTCAGAGCGTTCTTACCCCCAATAAGCTGATTGCTGGCTCCTTTACATTGATTTTGGTTTTAGCACCGCCCAGCTTGGTGAGCTTCTTGATTCCATGGTCACCAGCAGGCATGCTGTTGCAAAAAATCAATGCCCGAACCCTCGGCTACGTCGTGGTCGTGGTCTGTGCCTTGATTCTGGTCTACTACTCGTTTACCTTGCAATATCAATGGTGGGAAACTCAGGCAGTCGTCCAAGATAGCAACATTACCTTGTTGCAAGTGTTGGTCGGGTTGATCGGCTTTATCTTTATTCCTGCATTGTTGTGGACTCCAGTCAGCAGCGAAGAACTGGTCGAACAGATTCGCCAAGCGCACTTGGTACGCCGCTACGAATTGCAAACCCAAGCCGATATTGCTATTTTACGCAATACCTTGCTCCGCGCTCAAGAGAAGGCGTTGATCGGTTTTGCTAATTTGACTGTCCAAGAAAAAGAAGAACTAGCCTCGGTTATGCGTGGGTTGGTGCGCGGCATCGATACTACCATGAAAGAGCTAGCCCAAAGTGTTAAAGCAGTTAGCGGAACCGTAACACCCTTCGCAGCGTTAGAAGATAACGAGGACATCAAAGGGTACTTGGATTATGTTGCCGATAGTTTGATGGATACCTCCATGAACCCTGGCACCAAGCCAACCAATACCACTTCGATGGATCGCTCGCCCATGGATCGACCTGGCGGTTACTCACGCTAGGTTTTAAACTAACTCATACCCTTGGAGGTGGCCGATGCGTGGTCGCTTACGCTCGACTGATGAACGATTAATCGATGATGACTTGACTGAATTGGCCGACGAATTGTCGATGCGGCTGTATGCAACGATGGGTCATCGCGTCTATTTGCTCAGTCGCCCAGATATTATTCAGCTCACCAAATCATATATCGACGATCTACATACGGAAGATCAAGATGCCATCTGTTGGCTGATTTGGGATCTCTTTCAAGAAGGCATGCAGCTGGAATTTGGCTAGACCAAGCTCCAAGCTCAAGCATCAACGCCGCTTTTAACATAAAGGCGGCGTTTGTGTTTCTAGCGCTAAAGCATTCTGCACCCCACCTGCGTAGTAGCTCACAGAATGTTTTATTGCGATTGTGGGAATTATGCACGTTTACGCACACTATGATCTTGAATGGGCTGCAGCACCAGCAACAATTTATGCCCGCTTGGCCGAGCTGCCAGGCTGGTTGTTGGGATCGGAAGCTGCTGGCCGCTGGCTTTGGGCTGATCAGGCTTGGCAGATTAGCACTAAGCATCTCCAGCAACGTTTGCATTGGCAAGCCCAAAGTAGCGATCAACCAAGCCTCAAAGCCGATTTGGTGCTCGAATTGCTGGATAGTGTTTCCAGCACCCACATTCGGGCAACCTTGCACGTCGAATGGCCCAAAACAGCGTTCAAATTATGGCACTATTGGCAACGCCGCCGCTGGCTACACAACCAATTAGCTGATGTTTTGCAACGCTGGCGCGGAGTTTGGCCCGACCAAGCACGTGCAAGCAACCAGCTTGCTGAGAGCCATCCGCGCACTTGGCAAGCGTTCCAAGCCATGAACGCCCTCGATCAACTGCAACGGATTCAAGCACTCGATCAACGCTGGCAACAGTTTGAGCAGGGCCAGCGGCCAAATCTCCCCTACAGCCAAACCGATCAATTGCCCAAGGCCGATACGGCGTTTGATTTGGTCTATGCTGGTGGCGGCTTGGGCTTGCTACACGCCACGATTATGGCCCGCAAAGGGCTGCGAGTTTTGGTGTTTGATCGCCATGAAGTTGGCTGTGCTCATCGCGAATGGAATATTTCTCAGGCCGAGCTTGAACGCTTGGTGGCAACTGGCTTTATCTCGTGGGAAACGCTCGAACGCGAGATTATTATGGCGCGCTATAGCGATGGGGTTGTGCGCTTTCACGCTGCTGGCTCAGCGGTTGCGCCCGCCGAATTACACTTGCCCAAGGTTTTGGATATTGCGCTTGATGCTGGTGCGTTGCTCAAGTATGCGCGCCAACAATTTTTGGCTGCTGGCGGCACAATTTGGGATGCCACCAGTTTTGAGCATGTTTATCACGATCCACAGCGCCAACAAACAGTTGTGGCTGTACGCAAGGCAGATCAAGCGCATGTGATTGCAACACGTTTGCTGATGGATGCCATGGGTGCAACCTCGCCATTGACCCTTGCAACCCAGCCCTTTGCAGGCATCTGCCCAACTGTTGGGACGGTGCTCAGCGGCGCAGACCATGACCAAAACTTGGGCGATATTTTGATTAGCGTTGCCGATACCCAAGCTGATCGCCAATTGATTTGGGAAGGCTTTCCAGGCCGCGATCACGAACTGACCGTCTATGTATTTTATTATGATCGGGTTGGTGCAAAAGCCCAGTATCAGCACTCGCTGCTCGATTTATTTGAAGATTATTTTGAATTATTGCCAAGTTACAAGCAACTACAACCGAATGCTAAGCATCTGCGGCCAGTTTTTGGCTATATTCCTGCCCGCCATGCCCTGAGCAAACCCAAGCCCTTAGCAGGAATTTTGGCCTTGGGCGATGCATCAGCGCAACAATCGCCATTAACCTTTTGCGGTTTTGGTTCGTTTGTACGCAACCTTGAGCGTACCACCGATTTGCTCGAACAAGCGCTACAACAGCAATTAACCACGCCCCAACAACTGAGACTGATCAGTGCCTACCAAAGCAACGTCAGCATGAATTGGGTGTTTAGCCGCTTTATGACTCCATGGGGCCGCCCGCAGGATGTCAACGAACTACAAAATGTCTTTGCCCATGTGCTCAACGACTTGGGCTACGAGCTTGCGCGGCGCTTCTTCCAAGATCAAATGACGTGGCAAGACTATAATCGGGTAGTATTAGGCACGCTGGCCTATTACCCAAACATTATGCAGGTTGCTTGGCAAGTGTTGGGCTGGCGCGATTGGCTGCGCTGGATTGCCGATTGGTTGCGGTTTAGTCGCGCTGCATTAATTGCAAACGTTGGCCAACACTTGCCAGCGTGGCTGATTGCGCGTTTGCCTAAACCATGGCTTTTTCAGTACAATGCAGCCTATGCCGAATGGCAAGCAATGGGTTGGCTCAATTCCAGCCCTGATCATCAACGCCAAGCGCTTGGTGCAAACACCGAAATTAAGTAGCTTGGCTCAGCTTTTTGGATTGGCTCACGTTGTTGTTTTGGCAGCAACTATTGAGAAGTGTGTATGCGACGTTCGCCACTTGCTCGGATTCGCAATGCTCTGCTGATTGGCTTAACGCTTTCGTTATTGCTGATCGCAGGCGGTTTGGCTTGGTTTTGGTGGTCATTTGATCAAGCGCAGCGCCAAGGACGTGCGCTCAATGCTAACGAACAATTGATTATCTATAGCGTTATTGGGGCCGCCGCCGTGGTTGGGGCGCTGATAACCCTGATTATGACAATGCGCAGCGTGCGCCAAACTCGCAAGCCATTTGAACAATTGCCAAGCGAGTTCGACCCCGATCAAGCAATTGAAGCGGGCAATTCGGGCGACCCGCTGATTGACAACACCTTGCAAAAAGTTGAGGCCTTGCGCCAACATCTCTTGGCGCGCCAAACCAGCTTAACCAGCCAAACCAGCCAATTGCATACAACCCAAGGCCGCCACGAAGCGGTGTTTAAATTGGCTCGCTTGCTCAATAGCACGCTCGAAATTGAAACCTTGCTCAACGATTTTGTGCGATCGTTGGTCAAAAAATTTGATCTTTCGTTTGTTGGCGTTGGCTTGATTGAAAATAGCAGTATTGTGGTGCGCCACGGCGTTACGCGCAAAGCAGAGCAAATCGAGCAAACTTCGACCTTGTGGCTGGCGCTCAGCGCGGGGATTGCCGCCGAAGCTGCTGCCGAAAGCCAAATTATCATCAAACGTCAGCCACCATTTGATACTGAATTGCCCTCGCCAAGCACCGTCGCAACCCAAGTTGCCCATCCGTTGATGAATAGCGGGCATATTATTGGCGTATTGTTGAGCCAAAGCAGCCAAAAACTCGATGAAGAAACGCTCAACCATTTGCGTGATATAGCCGAATTACTGGCCTCATCGCTGAGCAATGCCCAATTATTTGCCAATGCCCGCGAACGCGCCACCAATTTGACCGCGATCAACGATTTGGCCCGCGCAATCAGCACCTCGCTTGATCTCAAGCGGATTTTGGATACAGCACTCCAGCAAATTCGCCAGCTTATTCCCTATGATCAAGCAACCGTCACGACCTATGATGTGGGCAGCAACATGTTCCAAGTGCTGGCGGCCAACGATGCAGATTATGGCATGTTGAGCGCTGGCCAAGAAACCGAGGGCAACGGGCCGTTACGCACCGCCTACGAAGCAGGCCATCCGGTGTATATCGCCGAGGTCGAGCATCATACCGGCCAGCCGTTGCAATTGCCATTTGCCGATGAAGCTCAATCGTTGTTGATTCAGCCATTGACCACCGCCGACGTGCGCTTGGGCACGCTGAATTTGACCAGCCGCCGCCCGAATGCCTTTGACGAACAACAAGTCAGTTTGTTGGGCGGTTTATCGCACTTCCTGACTACTGCTTTGGTCAACGGTCGTTTGTATAACCAACGCGCCCAAGCTTTGCAACAACTTGAGCAAACCCAAGATCACCTGCTGTTCGTCGAGAAATTACGCGCACTTGGCGAATTGGCCAGCGGCGTTACCCACGATTTCAACAACTTGTTGGCAGGCATTTTGGGTAATGTTCAGGTGTTGATGGGCGAATTGCAAAATCCTGAGCAACGCGAAACCCTGCGCGTGATTGAACGCGCCGCCAAAGATGGAGCCGAAACCGTCAAGCGGATTCAGCGTTTTGCCCGCAAAGATGATGGCGAAATTGACGCGCCGGTTGAATTGCACGAGTTGGCCGAAGATGCACTCGATTTGACCAGAGTGCGCTGGCGTAACGCCGCCCAAGAGCAAGGGGTTAACATCGAATTGCAACGCGAAATTCTGAATGTGCCAACGATTCGGGGCCATGCTGCTGAATTGCGCGAAGTGCTGACCAACTTAATTATCAATGCTGTCGATGCTATGCCCAATGGCGGTATGCTGCGGGTCGCCACTGGCCAGCGCGGCTCGGAAGTCTTTGTTTCGGTGGCAGATAGCGGCGTTGGTATGAGCGAAGAAGTCAAAGCAAGGATCTTCGATCCATTCTTTACGACCAAAGGCGAGCGTGGCAATGGCTTGGGGCTAGCGGTTTCAGCGGCAATCGTTTCGCGTCATAGTGGCCGAATCGAAGTCCAAAGCATCGAAGGTCGCGGCACCAACTTCGCAATTTGGCTGCCAATGCTCGAAGTCGATTTTGCCCAAGTTGAAGCCACCGACCACGACATTCCCAACGTGCGCGGCAGTATTTTGATCGTCGAAGATGAAGAATTGGTGCGGATTGCGCTGAGCCGCATGTTGGCAGCGTGGGGCCACGAAGTTGTGAGCGCCGATAGTGGCCGCGATGCACTGGCCAAATTCCGGCCTGGGATGTTCGATTTGGTCATCACCGACCTTGGTATGCCCGATATGATGGGCTGGGACGTGTTGCGCTTCATTCGCGAGCGCGAACATGGCATTCGCACGATGATGCTCTCGGGCTGGGCACGCCAGATCGATCCTGCTGAAGCCAAATTGCGCGGCGCAGATGTGGTTGTTGCTAAGCCGTTTGATCAAGCAGTTTTGCGCACAACTGTTGCTCATTTATTGGCAGGCACGCTCGATCTTACGCCGCGCGTCATTGCCTAAACGACGATAAGCTTCCCTCACCCCAACCCCTCTCCCACGCGGCGGGCGAGGGGATTTAATCGCGTGGCTTTTACATAATTTATGATGAAAACGGGTGCTCCCCCTCGCCCGCGTTCAGTGGGCGAGGGGGTTGGGGGGTGAGGGCATACTCCAAGATTCAAGCTTAAAGTAGCAACGCGAGCAGCCCCAAAACCCCCGCCCCAAGCACCACCGCCGCCGTAGCCCACTTGGCCTTCCAGCGATAAAGTAACCATAAACTCAGCCCGGCGATGAGCAATGCCAGCAGTGCTGGAGCCAACTCACGCGGCCACGCAGCCAGAATAATTTGGCTGGTTGTAACCGTAATCAAGCCAACCACTGCTGCCGTAATCCCATCGAGAAAGGCATGAGTTGCCGCATTGGCAATAATGCGTTCGAGCCAATGATGGCCAAGAATCGTAAATAAAAAGGCTGGCAAAAATGTGCCTGCGGTCAAAGCCAAGGCTCCAGCAAAACCACCGCCAAGATAGCCCACAAAGGTCGAGAAAATAATCAATGGCGCTGGCAAAATCCCAGAGAGTGCCAAGCCATCAATAAACTGTTCGTTAGTCATCCAACCGCCAACAACCACCGCATCGTTCTGCAAAAACGGAATCGCCGTATACGCGCCGCCAAAAGTCAGCAAGCCCGTGCGTAAACCATAACCAAATAAACTCAACACGCTGGGCGCAGCTAAAACCGCCAGTACCAACAGCGGCAACCACGAACTATGCAAACTAGTTTTGTTTAATTGCGGCTTTTGCAACAGCCAATAGGCCACGCCCGACAGCAGCAGAATCGCAATAAAATGCACACCCATAAATGTCGCAATACCAGCAAAAATTGCAATTGCCCAGAGCTGACGATTGAGCAACGCATGCGCGCCAATTTTATGGACAGCTCGAATAATCAAGGCTGCCACTGCTGGCTTGAAGCCAAACAAAATCGCCCCAATGCCAATTGCGCTCATGCCATAGGCCACATAGGCCCACGAAAGCCCAAGCATCAGGATAAACCCAGGCAGCATAAAGCCCAATCCCGCCAGCACAGCGCCAATTCGGCCACGGGCAACCATGCCAAAATAGACACACAATTCATGGGCTTCGGGGCCGGGCAAGGCTTGATACACCGCCAGCACCCGATTAAAATGCTCGCGCTCAATCCAGCGTTCTTCCTCAACCAACTCTTGACGAATCATGGCAATTTGGGCGACAGGCCCGCCCCACGCCAAAAAGCCAAAGCGCAAAAAGCGCAGAAATAGCCGCAAACACGATTCATGAGGTGGACGAACAGAGGTTGGCAGCTCAGCCATAAACTGTTCCTTAGCAAAAGGCGAATCGCTGGCATTGTATGCCAAAAAAGCCCTCTTTACAGCGCCAAATTCAGTATGGTATAGTCATCGTCATATATAGGTAACCGCTTTGCTATACTCTCCGCATCGTGACCCTCGCTATACCCTGTTACCTCCTCGGCAGATTGATCACTACCCGTCAAATCAATGGAGGCAGTGTGTATGGGTAATGAGATCGTTCAAATCGACTATCAAGCAGCCAAGCAAGTAGCGCAACGCTTCGGCAAACAACAAACTCAGGTTCAAGCAATTGTACAAAGCCTCAAGCAAACCATCCAAGCGCTTGAGAACGGCGGTTGGCAGGGTGATGCAGCGAATGCCTGTTTCAAAGAGTTTCATAGCATAGTTGTGCCAGCCTACACGCGGCTTTGTACGGTGCTAGGCGAAGGCCAAAGCACGATGCAAACTATCGCAACGACGTTTCAGCAAGCAGAAGCAGAAGCTGCCGCGCTCTTTCGCGACATGTTTGCCGCTACAAATGGAACCGAAGGCGGATTAACCAAGGCTGTCGGCGGCAATAATGGTAGCAGTGAAGAATTGAGCAGCAACCAATCAATAAAAGCTTTCTCAGTTGACCCAGGTGGTGGTGGTGGTCAACCAACCAGTGAATTAGAAACGCTCATTCAATCGCTCAAAAATCAATGCGTCGATCCCAACGTTATTCTTGATGCCATCGCTAAAGCCACAGTTGAAGAACGCCAAGCTATTTTAAATAATCCCGAATTAATGCAATATATCAAGACCAGTGAAGGTACAGCCGCCGATGTTATTACGGCAGCCTTGCTTGAAGGTGCACTCTTCTGGCCGGCAGCCTCTGGGCCAGGCGATAATGGCGCAATTCAACCTGATGTCATCAATCCCATAACGGGCGATGCTCGAACGAATGATTTCGCGCTGTGGATGCGCGGTGAAGCTGGCCCCCCAAATTCGCTCAATGGCACAATGAATTGCTGGGAAGCAACCATGTATGCTGCTTATTTAAGTGGCGAAATTAGCGAAAGCCAATTACGTGAAATTCATCAAAATGCTGCGAATGCAGGAGCCAACTATTATTCGGTGATTGAAAATGCCTTAGGTGCAAATCAGCGCACAGACTGGACAACAGGCGATCAGCCAGCTGCTGGCAGCATCGTCTTTTTTGAAGGTAGTGGTAGTCCATTATCGCACGTTGCCATTGCTACAGGGCGAACAACTCCCGATGGTAAGACCGAAATTATGAGTTTATGGGTCTTACCACAGGATGCAAACGGAAACTTTGTGCGATCGATGCAACGAACGACGATTGAAGATTTAGAGGCTTCAATGGCAGCCGCAGGGATGCCACCAGATAAAATAAGCACGACACCCAATCCTTGGGATCAGCCAAAGCCTTAGTTAGGATAGTTTGTGATGAGTTTATCATCTCGTTTCTGCTTGATTCTGGGGCTTGCTGGTGTATTGCTCAGTGGTTGCGCTGCGGCAATACCCACCACGCCACAGCCAGATAAGGATTCTGTTATGCCAACACTTGAAACAGCCCAAGCCACCAGCATTCTTGGCTTTATTCCTTGGGGCGAGGATGGATTAAAACCGATCGATATTCCAACATCGCTGCCAAATCAGCCCCTTGGCCGCATGACTCCCGAAATTATTCTTGATACTCAGCAGCAACCATGGTTTTGGCTCGATGGTCGAATCATCAAGGTTGCCGATGGTCGCTATTGGGATATTAATCAGGCAATCAAGACCAGCGCAACAGCGGTTATGCCAACGACCCAAGGCTTTGTGGTGGCTGTCGCTAGCCCAGGCACTGTGAGTATTCAATTGCTCGATTTAGAAGCCAAGGTTGTTTGGCAGCACGAACGCCCCTTCGAATTGCCCAATGAGCTTGATCAACGCCAACTCCTCTTACAAGATAATGGTCGAGTTTGGCTCTATGCTGGTAATCGTAGCGGCTGGCAGCTTTGGGAAATTAATCTGCAAACGGGCGAATTAAGCCCCCAATTTGCCCAAGAGGCCCCTGCTCCAAGCCAGATTTGGCTCTATAACGGCGTTGTGCTGTGGTGGACGTACCAAGCCAGTAGCCAAACTCGCCAATGGCAGCGCCATGATCTTGCCAAGCAAACCACGAGCACCATCGAGCAATCGCCACTCAATCGCTGGTTTTCCAACATTAAATCGGCAACTCCTGCTGGCGGAGCCTTGCTGGTTAGCAATAATGAAGTTATTTGGATGGATGCTGCTGGTCAGGAACAAACCCGCCTAGCCAGTAACGATCTTCTACCACCAAGCTGGGAAGCTGAAAAATATTCGCTCATTCCAAGCCGTGCGGTTATCAATGCCCAAGGCGCAGTGCTCTGGCTCGGCTTTGATCAACGCGGAGTCTATTTGCTCCAATCGTGATCGAACCAGCAATCGAGGACATGTACAAGGTTGTGCATGTCCTCAGTAGGCTTCGCCACTACTTCATTTAAAAGCCCTCTTTACAGCGCCAAAAGAGTATGCTATAGTCGATACGTGCTTGATTGCACACCTCTCTCAATTTACCCAACAACAAACATTTCAATAATCTACCAGCCGATTAGCAACGGAGCATAGGCCCATGGCTATGCAGATTGTCCAAATTGACTATCAGCTGATCGACCAACTCTCTCAACGCTGCGCCACCCAACAAAGCCAAATTCAAGCCATCTTGCACCAACTCAGGCAAACCATCCAAGCGCTTGAACATGGCGGCTGGCAGGGCGATGCAGCTACCGCATGTTTCAATCAGTTTGATGACGAAATCGTGCCAGCCTACACGCGCTTAGCCCTTGTTTTCGCTGAGAGCCAATCTGTGCTCAAAGCCATTGCCAAGGCTTTTCACGAGGCCGAAGCAGAAGCAGCGGCGCTGTTTAACGCTGAGCACGAGGCGCTTGCGTTGCAGGCCAAGCCAATCAATGAGCAAATTCCACCCGAAGTCATTGCCCAAACTGTTGATCAGTTTCTCGCATGGCTTCGGCCACAACAATCCAGCTTGGTCATCGAAACCATTCGGCTGATTCCGTTGGGGCTACGACGGTTTTTACTTAATCAATCAATGGTACGCGAAGCAATTCGGGCTTTGCCTGGCACGCTGCCGCAAATCATCATGGCTAGCCTGCTCGAAGGCTCGTTAACATGGTCGCAGGCTTCGTTGATGTTAACAACAGAGGGTCTTTTTAACGATAAAGCCCCAGCACCCAATGCAATGTATCCTGAACGTGAGCCACCCGTCGATCGAAATTTTGCTCAATTAGTTAATTTCCTTCTAGCGGATAGGAATCGACCTTTAAGTTCTTTTGATATGTATGGCCGTACTTTTTTACCTCAAACGTATGATCAATGGAATATGAACTGCTGGGAATCAGTAATGTATATTGGTTTGCTCTCAGGCGATCTTTCTTTAGCGCAGCTTGATGTTATGTATACCAATGTTATTACCAAAATCGACCAAGCAAGCGCTAATGGCACAGATCAACTAACGGCTGCAAACCAGGCTTTGGCTGAAGGCTTAGGCTATAATCCAGAGCAAATATGGAGTTCAGGCCAAATCGAAGCAGGTAGTATTGTTTTTTTTGTCAGCAATGGTAGTCCGCTAAACCATGTCGCGATGGCGACTGGCAAAATGATCAATGGTTCACCCGAACTGATCAGCTTGTGGGATCGACCAAACAATACTAAAAGCGTGCAATTCACCACAATTGCCGAATTAAAGGGTTCTGATGACACCATCACCTATGCGCCAAACCCTTGGCTGAACGACAAACAACCATCGTGGTACAATATCGAGACGATTATTTCTAGCTGAAATGAACACCTATGGACATCTTAGTCATTGCCTTTTATAAATTTGTTGACCTGCCCGATTTTGCCGCCAAACGCGACGCATTGCGCGATTTTTGCAACCAACGCGGCATCAAAGGTACGATTTTGCTCGCCCACGAGGGCATTAATTCAACCGTTGCTGGCCCCGAACCAGCCATACGCGAATTGCTCGATTTTCTGCGTAGCGACCAACGTCTAGCCGATTTGGTTTGGAAGGAATCGTGGACAAGCCAAATGCCGTTTCAGCGCATGAAAGTGCGCTTGAAAAAGGAAATCGTGACCCTCGGCATGCCCGAAATCAACCCCAACGATGGCGTTGGAACCTATGTTGATGCAGAGCAGTGGAATATGCTGATCAACGATCCCGAAGTGATTGTGATTGATACCCGCAACGATTATGAAGTGGAAATCGGCACCTTCCCGCATGCGCTCAATCCCAAAACCGATTCATTCCGTGAATTTCCAGCGTTTGTCGAGCAAAACCTTGATCCTCAGCAACATCCCAAAGTGGCGATGTTTTGCACCGGCGGCATTCGCTGCGAAAAAGCTACGGCCTATATGCTGCGCAAGGGCTTTCAAGAGGTGTACCATCTTGAAGGCGGAATTTTGAAATATTTAGAAACCGTCGAGCCAAGCAGCAATCAATGGCAGGGCGAATGTTATGTCTTTGATCAACGGGTTGCAGTTGATGATGATCTCAAGCCAGGCCACTACGATTTAGACCAGCCAACGGGCTTGCCACGTAAGCGTGAGGAAACCAGTTTATGACCATTATCGCCTTAGCCGGAGCGACGGGTTACACAGGCCAGCGGATTATTAGCCAAGCTGCCAATAATCCCGCATGGCAGGTTCGAGCATTGGTGCGCCAAAGCGCCAGCAACAAAAGCCATTTTCCCTTGGGCCAAGATTTTGCAATCTGCGATTTTGGCGATCAAGCCAGCGTTGAGGCTGCGCTTGAAGGCTGCGAGGCCGTCTTTCAAACAATTGGCACAACTCAGGCCCAATTTAATGCTGATGTAAATTACGAAACTGTTGATTATGGCACAACCATCGCTTTGATTAAAGCCGCTCAGGCGCAGGGCGTACAGCGTTTTGTGCTGCTTAGCTCGGCGGGCGCTGGATTGCCGCTTGGCTCGTATTTGCGCTGGAAGGCCAAAACTGAAAAAGCCGTGCGCGAAAGCGGCCTCGATTGGACAATTTTGCGGCCTGCGGCGATTGTCGGGCCAAGTCGGCGGGCAATTCAATTGGCAACCTTGCCCTTTGCCTTGCTCAGCAAATTGCCATTAATTGGCCGCTTGGGTGCGGTAATGCGCCCAGTTGATGTCAATGATTTGGCTTTGAGCTTTTTCAAGAGCCTCGAAGACCCAACCACGATTGGTAAAACCCTTGAAGGGCGCTCATTCTGGCGCTTAATTCGCTAAAAAGGAGAACTTATGCAACATCTACCAACAGAAGCGTTATTGGCACGGCTGCGAGCAGCACACCTTGGCTCGGCAGTCGAGCCAGCCTTACAACTGGCGGTTGAACGCAACGCTGGGCGCATGCGTCCGCTCAGCGATCAGCCTTATTTGTATCATTTAGTCGAAGTTGCCTTGCAAATTGTCGAGGTGTTTGGCATTCGCGATGAAATTGCCACCGTGATTGCGCTCTGGCACGATTTGCTTGAAGATGATCAAATTAGCCGCGACGAACTACTGCAATACATTAATACCCGACCTGCCTTGGTACGGCTTGGCGATTTATTTCCCTTGTTGGATGGCTTGGATCGGCATAACAAAACTACTGAGCAATATTATGCGACGATCGCGATCTTGCCACCACAAGCGTTTTGGGTTAAAACCAGCGATCTCTTGAGCAACACCAGACCAATGCCCTTGCTCGATTGGCAGCGGCTCAAACCACGCTGGATCGCCAAATATAGCGTAGAATTGGCCCGCGAGGTGCTTGATGTTGGGCGTTTCGAGCAAAAACGCGCCTATCCCACCATTCGTAATGCCTTGCTCGATGTACAACAGCGGTTGCTTAACGGCCTGCAAAACGACGAGGACCGTTGGCATGAAATTGCAGCCTACGATCCTCGCTTTATCAGTTCAGCCCAACGCTTGCTTAATCTCGAACAAGGGTCACGAGCTTAAACGATTCGGCCAATTCGCACTCGACCCCAGCCTCGCGAGCCAACTTTGCGGTAGACACAGCCCACTCACGCATCATCTGCTCCGGCTCCCAATCGCCCAATTGGCATTTGTGCTCACGCAAAGCCTTGAGCTTCAACTGAAAATCTTCCTCAGTCAAACCAATCCACGTATCAACTTGCGCACCACCCATCAAATAAACCTGACGAACATTGTGTGGCTCAAGCCCTTCTTCCAAAAGTTCAGGGAAGATCAAACGGGTTGAGGCTGCGGGCATAATTGCCGCAAAGGTTGCATTGCCAGCCGCCACATGGTCGGGATGGTTCAAATAATCGTCGCTATAGCGGAAAGCTGGATCTTGGCAAACCACAATATCAGGCTTGAAGCGCCGAATCACCCGTGTAATTGCCTTGCGCACTTCTTGGGTTGGTTCTAACGCTGCATCTTCAAAACGCAGAAAGCTCACATCGGCCCCAACATGCGCCGCAGCAGCGCGTTGCTCAGCTTGGCGAATTTCAGCCAAACGCTCAGAAGTCATGTTGGGGTCGCTTGAGCCATTGTTGCCATCGGTACAGAGACAAAAATGGATCTCGTGGCCCTCGCGATACCAACGTGACAACGTGCCACTACAGACAAATTCGGCATCGTCGGGGTGGGCAACGACCACCAAAATCCGTTTGGGTGTAAATGTTTGCTCGCTCATGCAAGACCTTTCGTCACACACTGCTCAGGGCAGCCAGATTAATTCCCAAGCTTAATCATACGCCTTAAATGACCAGTCAGAAGTGCGACTTTGGGCTTATTCTGGCAAGTTGCTCCATTCGCTATAGACTTGATGGCGATCAAGCTCGTATTGTTTGGCGAGCTGTTTGGCGGCTTTGGTTCCCGTCCAGCCTTCAGCACGCAGGCGTTGCAACTCAGCCCGAATCAAATTCCAATCGACATCAGCAGGCGCTTCTTCGACAATAACCCCAAGCTCGTTGGTTGTGCTGCTGGTTGGTTTGCGTTTGGCTGGGCGAGTAGCACCGCCGATCATCAACACAAACTCGCCGCGTGGCTCGGTCGTATTGAAATGCGCCACCAAGTCGCTGAGCGTGCCACGCACAAACTGCTCGTGCAATTTGGTTAATTCGCGAGCCACCGCCGCCGGACGATCGCCCAATACGCTCAAGGCATCGGCCAAACAATCACAAATACGGTGCGGCGCTTCATACACCACCAAGGTTGCTGGAATATCGACAACTTCGCTGAACAGAGCAATTCGTTCTTTCGAGCGGCGTGGCGGAAAGCCCAAATAATAAAAGCGATCGGTTGGCAAGCCAGAAGCGCTAAGCCCAGTAATCACCGCGCTTGGCCCAGGAATTGGCACCACCGCAAAGCCAGCGCCAATCACCGCCCCAACCAACTCATAGCCAGGGTCGGAAATCGCGGGCGTGCCTGCATCGCTGACCAAGGCCACATCATCGCCGTTGGCCAAGGCTAGCAAAATCGTATCTAGACGGGCAAGTTTATTGTGCTCGTGGTAGGCAATCAGCCGCGTTTCAATCTGATAGCGTTGCAGCAATTTGCGGGTGTGGCGCGTATCTTCGGCGGCAATTAAGCCAACCTCTTGTAAGATGCGCAAACCACGCGGACTAATATCTTCAAGGTTGCCAATTGGGGTGGCAACCACATACAGTACAGCCATAACCTTCCTTCGTTGTGCTTAATGGCCTTGCTCAATCTGGTCTAAGAGACTATTCCACAATTGCATGCGTTCGATGCTGCCGCCGATGTCGGGGTGGTGCAAGCGGGCCATGGCCTTGCGAATCGCACGGGCTTCATCGGGGCTGAGTTTGGGCAATTGTTTGGTTTCAACCCGAATCTGTTCGCTATCGTAGCGCCCGCTATACCAACGCAGGCGTTCGCATTCAACGGTTAATTCATTGTTTTCACGAATCATATCGAGCATATTTTTGACAGTTTTATTGTAGGCATTCGATGTTTCGTTAAGCTGTTGCTGAACCTTTTCCAGCCGTCGGCGCAACTCGCGATTGGCAACCTTAGCTTCCTGCAACTCGCGCTCCATGCGCTTATATTCACGGTCGACTTGATATGCTTCTTCGGACTGCCGCAGGTCTGTCATAGCATACACTCCTCTTTGATGGCTTGAACGGCTATCGTAGGGCAGCCAACTTGATTTGTCTACTGATCGAATTGCCGATTGACTCAGGCTTGTCGCGCATGGTATCATGAAATCAGATAAGCCCCCAAGACTTCTCTCCTAAGCCTAAAATAACGAAGCGGAGCCGAAGCCCCGCTGTTTTGCATCGTGTTTGTAATTTAGGATGATGGTTTATCCTTCAGCAAGCTTTTGAATGCACCCGCAACGACTGCCAGCAAAAAGCCCAAAACAGCCGCCACATAGCGTTGTTTTTCCAATGATTTAAAGCGTTCAGTCACGATAACTTGTGGTTTACCAGCGCTGGTTGCTGGGCGTGGCGTGCGCTGATCACGTGGCGAATGGCGGTTGCTCATACCTTGTTCAGCGCGGGCAGCGTCAGTAACCGCAACGGCATTATCATCAGGAACAACATGCGAACCATACATATTGGCATACACTTGGGTAAATTCAGCGCCAAAAAAGAGAATTTGGCTCGAATAATAAACCCACACGAGGATAATAATCAATGAGCCAGCTGCACCAAAGGTCGAGGCCGTGCTACTGCGGCTCAGATATTGGCCAATCGCAAATTTACCAATCGTAAACAGCAACGCCGTCAGCGCTGCACCAATCCAAACATCGCGCCATGCCATTTTGACATCGGGCAAGAATTTGAACAGCAGCGCAAATACCACTGTGATAATTCCAAATGAAACAATAATATTGACCATCTGAAATACGATACCAATCTCTTCGCCAAACAGCCAATTTTTACCAGCATCAAGAATCGTGCTGATAATTAACGAAACTAAGAGCAAAAAGCCCACGCCCAGCACCATCGTGAACGAGAAAAAGCGTTCTTGCACAAAGCCCCAAATGCCACGGCCTGGCTTTGGCTCAACGCCCCAAATGGTGTTCATGGCATCTTTGAGCTGGCCAAACACGCCCGAAGCACCAAAGAGCAAGGTTGCCACCCCAATCAGTGTGCCAATAATACCAGATTTCTGGTTGCTCGATTGCTCAATAATCTCGTTGATCGCTTTGGCTGCATCGTTGCTAATCAGGGTCGATAATTGGCGGGTTACTTCACCGCGCGCCGCCTCTTGATCAAACACCAAACCAGCAATACTAATCGCGATGATCAACAGCGGAGCCAAGGAAAATACCGTGTAATAGGCCAAGGCCGCACCTAAGCGAGGCACTTTATCATCGCCCCATTCTTTGAAGGTTTGCTTAAATAAATTCAGGATGCTTGGCTGCATCTGGGCCTCCTCGCTTGCATAGGTTAAATCCTCAATTCGTGCTAGATTGGTTAATTGCAACTCGTATACCACGAGAAATTGGCTATAGGCGCTGGGCTATGTGTATTGGTTCATTGGATTGACAACCAAAAGCATGCCCTCACCCCCAGCCCCTCGCCCACGAAAACGCGGGCGAGGGGTGTCGATTTTGTGGTTCTAATCTCGATCATATTCTTTTGCCTTCATCCCTCATCCTTCATAATTTCTTTTGCCTTCATAATTCATCCCTCATCCTTCATAATTTATTCTGCCTTCTGCCTTCATAATTCATCCCTCATCCTTCATAATTCATATCGGTGGGCATGCTATAATTGAGACTGATGTTTCAAAAGGGTTGAGTATAGATGTCGTCGCAAGCGTTATATCGAAAATGGCGGTCGCAGACCTTCGATGATCTGGTTGGCCAAGCCCATATTGTGCAGGCCTTGCGCAATGCAATCGTGGCCAATCGGATTGGCCATGCCTATTTATTTACCGGGCCGCGTGGGGTCGGCAAAACCAGTGCCGCGCGGATTCTTTCCAAGGCGGTCAATTGTGAGCAAAGCGATCCGCGTTTGCGGCCTTGTGGCGAATGCAGCGCCTGCCGCTCGATTGTCGAGGGCCGCGCCGTCGATGTGATTGAGATGGACGCAGCTTCGCATACCAGCGTTGATGATGCGCGCGAAATTATTGAAAAAGTGCAATTTCGCCCAACCCAATTTCGCAAAAAAGTCTATGTAATCGACGAAGTGCATATGCTGAGCACCGCTGCCTTCAATGCGCTGCTCAAAACCCTCGAAGAACCACCAGACCATGCCATGTTTATTTTGGCGACGACCGAATTTCACAAAGTGCCAGCGACGATTCTTTCGCGCTGTCAGCGTTTTGTCTTCAATCGGCATACCATCGCCAACACAATTGCCCACCTCGAATGGGTTGCTGGCGAAGAAGGCGTTTTCCTTGAACCTGGCGTGGCTGAAGCGATTGCGCGGGCGGCAACTGGCTCGATGCGCGATGCAATGAGCATCCTCGATCAGCTGATGGGCTATGGCGAGCCACAAATTCCATTAAGCCGCGTCCAAAGTTTGCTGGGGGCAACTGCCTCGCGCGAGGTCGAAACCTTGGTTACGGCGTTTGCTGGCGAAGATGTGGCCGCAGCGCTCAGCGTGATCAACACAATTGCCGACCAAGGTGCTGACTTACGCCAATTTACCCGCGATGTGGTGAGCTATCTACGTGGCCTGATGCTGCTCAAATCGGGCGGCTCCGCCGACTTGCTCGATGTTGGCCACGATGTTTTGGCAACCATGCAAAGCCATGCGCAACAATTAGCCTTAGCCTCGATTTTGGCTTGGCTCAAAATCTTTAGCGGGCTTGATCATCAATTGCGCACCACGCCCTATGGCCAGTTGCCTTTGGAGATGGCGGTTGTCGAAGCCTTGGTTGTGCCAGCGCCAGTTGTGGTTGCAGCACCCAGCCCAATTCGCGCTGGAGTTGCGCCAGTAGCCCGCCCAACACCAGTGCCAGCAGCACCCCGCCAAGCAGAGCCAGCAGCGCAGCAACGGCCAACGCCAGTTGCTCCAGCGGCAGCGAAGGTTGAGCCACCAAGCGTTGAGCAACCACCACAGGTTGTTGAATCAGCGTCAGTAACCGTGGCAGCGGTCGTAGCAGTTCAACCACTGCCTGAGGCCGAGCAACATATCGTTTTGGCCGAATCAGAAATTATCTTGGCTGAAGTTGAAGCGGTTTGGTTGCAGGTAATCGAAGATCTCAAGCCCTACAACCCACGCTTGCAAGCGGTGCTCAAAAGCTGCGAGCCATTGGGCCTCGAAGATAATACCTTGCTGATTGGCACGCCATCGCCGTTTCACACCAAGCAGCTTGATGACCAAACCCAGCGCCGTTTGATCGAAGACCTGCTGGCCAAGGCAGTTGGTCGCCAAATCTTTGTGCGCGGCGAAGAAGCCAACCGCGATCAGCAAAATCGTGCTCGTGATGCTCGTCGCCAGCGCGAAGAGATTATGAAGGATCACATTGTCAAAGCAGCGCGCAACATCTTCGATGCCCGCATTGTTGGCGTGCAAGAGGATGGCAGCTAAACTACTTTGACATTTAGATTGAATTTCTTATACTTGCACTGCTTTAGGATAGCAATTTTCTACAAAGGAGTATCATAATGGATCGCAAAATGCTCAATCAATTGCAACAAATGCAAAAGAAATTGATGCAAGCTCAAGAAGATTTGGGCAAAACCTTGGTCGAAGGCAGCGCTGGCGGCGGTGTGATTGAAGTCAAAATGAATGGCCACCGCGAAATTCTCAGCATTGTCATTGCACCAGAAGCGGTTGACCCCAACGAAATTGAAATGCTACAAGATTTGCTGATGTTGGCAATCAACGATGCCTCGAAGAAGGCCGAAGAGCTTTCAAACGCCAAAATGGGGCCACTCACTGGCGGCTTGAACATTCCTGGCTTATTCTAAAACGGCGGCTAACCCCGATTCAGGGTGGTCGTGCGACCACCCTGTTTTAACTTAACTGTGGAGCGTGTACTGTGGCATTTGGGTACGATACAATTACGCCAGAACCAGTTTCAAAATTAATTGATGAATTTAATCGCTTGCCTGGAATTGGGCCAAAATCGGCCTCACGCTTGGTTTTCTATCTGCTGCGCGCCAAACGCGAGCAATCGGAGCGCTTGGCCAACGCGATTATGGCCATGAAAGATACCACGATTTTTTGCAATCGCTGCTTTAATATTACGGTTGATGACCCGTGCAGCATTTGCACCAATGCCAATCGCAATGAACGCCAAGTTTGTGTGGTCGAGGAGCCGCTGGATGTGGTGGCGTTGGAGCGTACTGGCGAGTTCAAAGGGCTGTATCATGTGCTGCACGGCGCAATTTCGCCTGTCGAAGGCATTAACCCCGAAGATTTGAAAATTCGCGAGTTGCTCAGTCGCTTGCGGGTTGAACCAATCGAAGAAGTGATTCTTTCGACCAACCCCAACCTTGAGGGCGATGCCACGGCAGCCTATCTGGCGCGTGAGATTATCCCCTTGGGTATTCGCGTAACCCGCTTGGCGCGGGGCTTGCCGATGGGCAGCGATTTAGAGTATGCAGATGAAGTAACCTTGGGTCGCGCGCTGCAAGGCCGCCGCGAAATGTAAGCAGCGCATTGCAGAGCGGTCGCGGTGTGGTATGATAGCTCAAACATCAGAACTCACTGCACAGTTTGTTGATAAGGAGCCACTATGGGGATGAAAGACATTTTGGCCAGCGCGATTGAAAACGTACCCGGTGTTAAATTGGCCGGAGTCGTGGGGACAGACGGGCTGGGCGTTGAAATGCTCCTCAACGATGTTGATGCAAACTTTAGCAAAGATGTTGCTGAAGTGGAGCTTGGCGGCCTTGCTGCCGCCGCTGCGGGAGCCGCCTCGCGCTTAAAGGCTGGCCAAGTCCGTGATGTCGCGGTTGAGACCGATAATGCCACCTACTTGGCATCGCAAATCATCCCCGGCTACTTCGCTGTGTTGGCAGTCAATGGCGGCGGCAACCTGGGCCGCGCCCGCTTTGCCCTCAAACAATTGGTCGTAAAACTCCAAGATACCCTCTAAAATCCAACTATCCTACGAGTGTTGCGTTTGCCTGCTGCTCGTAGGATTTTTATTTAACTATGGCTAAGCGCTTCAATTGGTTGTGCTTGGATTACGGTTGGGCGCAATGATTGCTGTTTAACAATAACTTCTAGCATCATTAACCAGAGGATAAATACCAGCGGCAATGCTGGGATTCGTGGTGTCCCTAGTTGAAATAGTGATAAACAGACTGCAATACTATTAATTCCAATAAAGCGAATATTCATTTTTACTGGATATTCAGCATAGTATACTTTAAACAAATAAAGAATAGTTGGGTAAACTAGCAGAATATGGTGAATCCATGAAAGAGGTGCAATTAAAAAATCAATGGCGTAGTTGCAAAAACTATTTTTTCAATTATATCGTCACGATCAATTCTCAAGTATTTATAAAAAATGGATACCGTAATAGCAAATATTACCGCACAAACACTATAGGTACTGATTTTTGCTAACCAAGGATAATTCATAATATGATATGAACCTTCTTGCTGTGTAAATAATCGTGCAAAAAAACCATTAAATGATTGATTATGGATTTGAGATATTGCCGGTAAGCCTTTTGGCGATTCCCCATAGCTTCCAGTAGGAACTACAGTAAAAAACCAATCTTGCCATACAAATTTTGGAATAAAGATCATTGATGTACCAATAATTAAGCTTATTGCAAGTATGGTTTTCATAAAAATTTTATATTTTCTAGTTACTAATAAAATTAATATAATAATAATTGGATACATTTTTATAATGGTTGCAAGAGCTAAAAAAGTACAAGCAATAAACTGCATTTTATTACGTAACATAATAAATAACAATAAAGATATAATCACAAATAAATTTATCTATCCATAATCAATATTCAACAAAATCGGATGTGCGTTATATATCATAATTATCAATAGCAATGATTGATTTGATAATAATTTAATATTAAAATATTTAATTAAAAGTAACACAAAAAATAATAATGCAATATGATTAATAAATAAATAAACAATAAATGCATTATTATAATTCATTAGCGATAATGGATAAAATAGAAGGATACTTGGTGGAATATAGATAAAGGGAAATATGGTTTTATCAAAATATGATTGGATAATTTTAATGTTGTATGGCGAAATACCTTGATTAAAGAACGCATCACTCGCCCAATAAAATGATGGAAAGTCAGTCATATTTTTTGTAATCGCAACCATGAATCCATAGATCACAGTAAATTGAATGAAACTAACAATGGCTATGATAATTAATGTGGGCTTGATAAAGCGCAAGATTGCAGAATTGCCTTTAACAGGCGTTAACATGGGTTTTCTCCTCTTCAGATATTATTTAGGCTAGGCTATTGGCGACGAGCACGATTTTTGGCTGCTCGCAAACGCTCTAATGGATCAGTAATCTCATCGAGATTCGCTTGCTTTGGTGGTGGCCCTTGGGTTGGCGTTGGCGCTGGTGCACTTGGCTTTGGCTGCGGCGGCGCAACCGTTGATGGCTCAGGTTTGGGCTGAGCGGCTGGTGGCGTATAGTTCGCTCCAGGCTTATACACTGGCGCTTCCTTGCTGGCAATTGGGCTGGGTTCTGATGTAGTTTGGCCCATTTTCGTGCGTGCTCGTTGCTTGGCTGCGGCCAAATCGCCCATGGTTTGCGATGGCGCAGCTTGGCGACGACGCACACCTGCCAAAACGTTGCCCAATTGGCCAAAACGCAACCGGCGCACAGCAATATCAAGCAATAAGAGCAGCAGCGCTGCCAACAGTAAATTAAAGTGAATTGGGGTAGCTCTGGTTACCAGTTCAAGCGAATGCTCAAAAACCGTGGTTGGATCGGTCAAAACGCGGCCTTGGCTGCGTTGGGCAATCGTGCTCAACAAGTTGGGGTTCGATTGGCCTTGGCGATATTCTGGCGAATAGGGCACGATGACCCCAGCAGTTTCTTGAAACACCGCTTGACCTTCGCCATTGCGCCCAGCTAGTTGCAAAAAGTAGGTGCCAGCGCCAGGGCTGCTGATGCGGCCTTGATAAATGCCAGCACTGACTTCGACCAAGTTAATGCCAGCTTGCGAACCACCATCATTCACCACATTGCCATCAACAATCAGGCCAGTAATCGGCGTATCGTTGGGATCGCGGGCAATAAGGGTTACTTCCATTTCTGGGCCAACAAAGCTGGCATTGACGCTAATCGTTTCGTTGGAGACAACCGGCAGCGTCCAGCCAACCATTTGGGCAATTAAGCGCGGAAATTGATCCCAGCGCGTGAGGTTTGTGCCCCACTTGCCTTTCATATCGCTCATCCAAGCAACTGAACGGCCTAAACCATATTGCCATTGGGCCAACAGCGGCGCATCTTCATCGGCCCACAAGACGATATTCGCATTATCTTTGGCCATTGTGCCATTGTAGCCAAGCAATTGCGGCCAATTCGCCGTATTCAAATTGGCCATAATCACGCTATCGCTGCCAAGCAAAGGCAAAAAGCTTTTTTCAACGATATACGGGGCCAGCGAAAGTTGGGCATCTTGCAACACAATATCGGGCAACGCCAGCGCATTTTCAACTAAAAAGTGCCGCCCGCCACCAGCAACCGCCACATTATTCAAAAAGCTTACATCGCCACCATTGCCAATCGCAATCGTGCTGGTGGTAATGCCCAAGCGCCGATGCTCATCGGTCAGACGGACAGCATTTTCTTGTTGCTGCGAATCCGAGCCATCAGCCAGCAAAATAATGTGACGAATTGGTGCATCGCGGCCTTTGAGCACGCTGCCAGCAGCAACCAACGAATCGTGGACGTTGATGCCGCCGCCGCCAGTTACGCCACGGGCAATAATTTCGCCTTGGGCTACTTCGCGCTCCGAGCCAGCTACCGGCCCATATTGGTTTTGCACAGCGCTATCAAACGGCAGCACGGTTATTTCATCGAAATCGCGCAGCAATTGCACCACCCGCGCCGCACCTTCCGAGGCCAGGGTCACCTTCTCGCGACCGCCAACTTGCGCGCTCATACTGCCAGAAATATCAAACACCACCGCAACGCTAACTGGTGGGTATTTTTCGCGATTGCGCAATTGCATTTCGACGGGCAATAGTTCTTCGATTGGCGTGCTTGTATAGCCACCAATCCCATAACTGTTCTCGCCGCCAATCATCACAAAGCCACGCCCAAGATCGCGCACAAAGGTTTGCAGCGCTTGTTGCGACTCCTCGGCAACCAAGCGTTCAGGCACGTTGGCCAAAATCACTGCTTCGTAATCGGCTAAATCGGCTAAGGTTGTGGGCAAGCCAGTTGGGCCAACGACCGTAACTTGCAAATTGGCAGCTTCGAGTGCAGGCGCAATATTTTCTGCATCGGCAGGTTCGTTGGCCACCACCAAAATTTTTGGTGGCCCTTGCAGATTGACCAAGGCTGTCGCTTCGTTATTTTGCTTGCGAATATCGTTGGTTGGGATAATTTGGGCAGAAACTTTATGGAAACCTTGATCATTTAACACCACGGTTGAGGTATATTCTAAAGTGCCTTTGGGCAAGGCCAAAGCTTCTTCTGCATACAATTCACGGTCGATCAAAATGCGAATTGTGGCATCCTGAGCTTCGTTACTATCAATCTGCGCGACAATTTGCAACTCTTGGCCAATGCGAGCTTGACCGGGCATGCGCAAAGCGGTGATTGCAACTTCAGCTCCGCCCATTTGCTCAACCGTAACCACATCGACCACAATTTGGCGATCTTGGGCTAATTCCAAGGCTTTGAGCGCTTGGCCACTATTCTCGCCACCATCGGAGAGCAGCACCACCCGTTTTTGGGTATCGGCGGGAAACAAGGCAAAACTCAAGGTCATGGCTTGCTCTAAATCGGTGCGGGCCGCAATTGGCACCGATTGAATGCGGCTGAGCGTGCGCACTTCCGAGGGCAACCGTTCAATCAGGGCATTTTGGCCAAACACAATAATCGCCGCTTGATCATCTTTGGGCATCGTTTGCAAGGCATCGGCAATAAATTGGTCTTGTTGGCTACGTTGGTTGGGGGTAATCGAGTCGGAAGTATCGACCAAAAAGATTGTCGTGAGTTGTTTAACGGGCGAGATGATTTGCGCGCCTGCCAACGAGCCAATCAGCGTGATCAGCAACAAACTGCGCAACAGCAACGAGCCAATTAAGCGGCTGCGTTGAAAGCGCCGCCCATTAAACCACCCCAAAGCCACAACTGGAACTAACAACAATAACAGCCATAAATAGTGTGGCGTAACAAACGACATCCCCATAGCAACACCTTTTAATCAAACTTCTCGATCAATCAATGCTGCTATGGTATCACGTTTGGCAAGCATTAGCATATTAAGCGCGCGGCGTTGCAGCAACACTGGGCAAGGGTTTGCTACGGCGCATAATCAACACCCGATAGAGCGTCATAAACACAACGCTGGCTCCAGTTGCCCAATACCAGAGCGTTACCAATGGCATGCTGGTATCGCTGCCGCTGAAAATACCGTGGGCCAAAACGAGCAAAAACAAGCCAAAACTAGCGTAGTGAATAATCCGCCAAGCGCTGCGGCCAATCCAGCGTTTGAGCCAAAAACTCATGGTGACGATCGCCAGCCCATACAAACCAACTTGACCCAAGCCAACCCACAGCGGTTTATATTGGCTGCTGGCAAATGGCACGAGCAGTTGTTTTAATGTGTAATTGCTATAGCCATCGCCAAGCAAAATCACGGTATGAAACAGGCCAAAACCAATGCCTAAAATGCTGGCATGTTGATGCAGATCAAGCATTGTTGGGCCGCCATTCCACAAACGCGCTACCTTGCCTGTCAGCGAAAGCCCAAACAACATCGAAAGCCAGACCAAGCTATAGGCCACCAAGCCACTTGAGCGCGAAAGATACCAAAAAGCTTTGGGTTGCTCGCCAAGCAGCGAGCTACTGAGGCCAGGAATCCAGCGCGGCAGCACCAGCACGGCAGCAACAATACCGATGACCAAAGCCAGCATCAAGCTCATAAGGCTGGCACTAGCAGCTTCGAGCAATTCATCAGCGCTAGGCGCTGCAACTGGTGCAGCCTGCTTAACAAGCGCTGGCGCTGCCACAACGGGGTTTGCAACAGGCTCGCTTTTTTTGGCAGCATTTTGGGCGCGAATCGCCGCTAATCTGGCTGCTTTATCTTGCGGCGCTGGCTCAGTTGGCTCGGCAGCTTGGGCTTTTTTGGCAGCGTTTTGCGCGCGAATCGCCGCTAATCTGGCTGCTTTATCGTGTTCTGAAGCACTCATATTTACTCCCAACGATAGTGATCAAAGCGTTCGCAGGTGTGGCTTTGGCCGCTATGATCAAACGCCATGCAGGCAAAGCTTGGCTGTTGATTAATCCAGGCTAAACCTTGTGCAAGGCCCAACAACACAACGATTTTGGCGGCAACTTCGGCCTGCACCGCACTTGGTGCTATCACTGTTGCGCTCAGCACATCGCTGGTACTTGGTTCGCCAGTGCGCGGGTCGATGATGTGGTGGTGCCAGCGATCGCCTTTGCGCCAACGCCGATAATCGACTCCTGAGGTTGCCACGCCGCCCGATGCAAACCAGAGCATAGCTTCACGCTGTTGGCTACGCGGATTTGGCACGCCAACCGCCCAAGCTAAGCCATCGTGGCGCTGACCAGCGGTCGCCAAATCGCCACCAACATCGACCAAACAAGCAGCCTGTTGGCCCAACTGGTGAGCTGCCTGATCAGCGGCCCAACCCTTGGCGATGCCACCCAAATCAAGCGCTGTATCACGGGCAAGCTGTACCAAACGGCCTTGCTCACGTAGCGAAATTGCCAAAGCAGTTTGTGGCTGAGCATGCAAAACTGCCGAATCGCCCAGCGCATTGGCTAACAATTCAAACGAGCGATCGTAGCCAGCATGCAAGAGTGCAGGCAAGATCGTTGGCACAACCAAGCCATTGCTCCAAACCGCCGCATCGAGCGCCAGGCCAAGCACGTCCCACAGGGTTTGGCTAACCGCAAGTGGTCGCCCAGCCCTGCGGTTGAGGCTCATCAGTTCGCTATTTGGGCGAAAGCGGCTGAGCGTTTGCTCACAAGCCTCAAACCATTGCGGCACAGCAGAAAGATCGATTGGCTGATCGCTGAGCACTGCAACTTCGCAACCCATTGCTCGAAAGATTAATTCGCCCATAAAGCACCTTTTAGCGTGATGAACGAGTATCGCGTGATGGCACAGCAGGAGCGGCTGGGGCTGGCGCTGGCGCAACTTGGCGTGGCACTGATGGTGGTGGAGCCGCTTGGCTTGGGGCACTACCGCCATTGCCACCCGTTGCTGGCGCACGTTGGTTGGGTGTGCTAGGCTGGCTGCTACCACCAGCGCTCGCATTGGGAATGCGGATAATGCGCGGGCTATTGCTGGTAAGCGGCACGACGGTTGGCAAAACTGGTAGCTCAACTGCTGGCGCTTCGGCAACAATCACAATTGGCTCAGGAGTCGCAATTTCATTGCTCGGCGTTGTTTGTTGGTTGGATAAGACTGCCCAACCGCTCAAAGTTGCAGCCACGGCGGCCACACTCATGCTGGTATTGAGCAGCAAACTGCCACGGCGTTTAGAAGCATTACTCATACGGTTATTCCTTATTTATCATCGTCTTTTTTATCGTCGTCTTTTTTATCATCGCCACCACTGCCACTACTATCTTTTGATGATTCAACTTTGGCGTAAACGACGCTGCCGCTATAGGCATCGACATAGACGCGGCTATCGTTGGCAAAGCGAACTTCATACACCAACGCGCCATGCTCTTCTTCCAACTCAACCCGCTCGACCGTTCCGCCGCCAAGGTAGGCCACAGCAGCGCTGGCAGCTGCATCCGCCGAGATGGTTGATGGTGCGGGAGCGTTGGTTGGTACTGGCGCTTGGGTTGGCGAGGCCACGGCATTATTGGCCAACACGGCTCCAGTCGTGGCATCGATATACACCAAGCCACGATCAAGCCGCACTTCGTAGGCAGCTGTGCCAGCATAATTAACCAGCTCTGGCGTTGCCAACAAGCTTGCGCCAGGTGCAGCCGCTAAAGCCAATAGGCCTGCTTGCTCAGCAGAAATTGGATATTGCGGCACGGCAGGTGCTTGAGTTGCTGGCAATGGATCTTGGGCTGCTGGCTGCGGTTGGCTTGGCACTTGGGCAATTGGCTGTTGGGCCGGAGCAGGCTCGCGCACCACGATTGGCTCTTGCAACCGAGCATTCGCCTCGTCGATAGTGCGGTTAGCTTCTTCGATGCGTTGGTTGGCTTCCAACAATTGCTGTTGATAGGCCTGAACGGTTGCGGTTGCTTGAGCAGCATTATCGTTTGGCAGGCTATTATCCAAGCCTGCGGCCAATTCAATTGGGCTTGGCTGAGCCAACGAACGAACAACGCCAGCTACAATCACCAAAACAAAGGCTGTCAGCACGGCGGCAATTAAAAGTGCAAACTTGGGTTTCATCAAAACCTCCTGTTGTCGAACATCTGACCCA
The DNA here is from genome assembly GCF_003205875.1 of Herpetosiphon llansteffanensis. Taxonomy (GTDB): domain Bacteria; phylum Chloroflexota; class Chloroflexia; order Chloroflexales; family Herpetosiphonaceae; genus Herpetosiphon; species Herpetosiphon llansteffanensis. The sequence goes on along the minus strand of NZ_PUBZ01000136.1, from coordinate 54,931 downwards.
AGCATAGCAAGCATTGCTTGGAATATTCTTGACGCTGGCTATGAATTTTCCAAGAATTTTCCAAGAATCTTCCAAGAATTAATGATTAAACTAGCGTGACCTACCCGAATCACAAAGGAAGCAGCATGCGCGTGTTGTTGATAGAAGATGATCGCAAATTGGCTCGCTTGATCGAGCGAGCACTGCGTGATGAGCACCATCTTGTCGATGTGGCCTACGAGGGCGATAGTGGCTTGGATATGGCGCTGCATGGCATGTATGATGTGGCGGTGATCGATTGGATGCTGCCTGAACGCGATGGCCCGAGCATTTGTCGGGCAATTCGCGCCGCCAAACTTAATACGAGTTTGCTATTACTCACTGCCCGTAGCCAAATCGAAGATCGAGTTGCTGGCTTGGATAGCGGGGCCGATGATTATTTGAGCAAGCCGTTTGCCTTCGAGGAATTGTTAGCACGGGTACGGGCTTTGGGTCGCCGCTTCAATACCAATCTAAATAGCGAAGAATTGCGCTCAGGTGAGCTTGTGCTTGATTTACGGGCGCACACTGCGCGGCGAGCAGAGCAACAATTGGATCTCACAGCAACCGAATGGAATTTGCTCGAATGTTTGATTCGCAATAGCAACCAAGCCCTGAGCCGCCAACAATTGCTTGATTATGTTTGGTCGTATGAGCGTGATGTGCAACCGTCGATGGTCGATGTCTATGTTTCCTATTTGCGGCGCAAACTTGAGCAAGCAGGCAAGCGCGATCCGATTCAAACCGTGCGCGGCGTTGGCTATCGCTGGGTGAGCGAGTATGCTTAATCGTTTGCGCTGGCGCTTGACCCTGATTTATGCCTGCACCGCGTTGCTCCTGTTGGCGGCGGTTGGTGGCAGCGTCTATTGGATGACAGTGCGCTATTTTCGCTTTGCGACCGAACGTGCCTTGCTCGAACGCATGACGCTGGAGTTTGAGCAATTGGCAGCGCCCTTGCCGCCAGCCTTGCAAGCCTATCGCCCGCAGCAATTGCCCGACGAACGGCCTGTTGATAATGGCACATTGGCGAGCACTTTTGTCTTTACCATCGATCAAAACGGCCAAGTCTTTAATCCTAATCCGTGGAATCCGCCAATTCAGCCAGACCAAGCGGCGATTGAAGCAGCCCGTGCTGGCAAGCTCGATCTGCGCACGATCAGTTTGGCTGATGGTACGCGGGTTGAGCTGCTGACCGAACAATTAACCCGCGCCGATGGCCCAGCGTTTTTGCAAGTTGGGCGGGTGCTCAACGAACAAGAAGCAGCGCTCAACACCTTATTAACGGGCTTGGTAGCGCTTTGGGCTGGCAGTGTGGTGGTTTTGGGCTGGTTTGGTTGGTGGCTAGCTGGGCGTTCGTTGCGACCGGCGCAACAAGCGTGGGAGCGTCAACAAGCCTTTATCGCCAATGCCAGCCACGAATTGCGTGCGCCGCTAACCTTGATGCGTGCCAGCAGCGAAATTGCCCTCCGCGAATCGACCGACTCCGCCGAGCAACACGAATTGCTAGAAGATATTTTGGCCGAAACCTACCATATGGGGCGCTTGGTTGAAGATTTGCTCTTGCTCTCGCGCTTGGATGCAGCGAAAACGAGCTTGCAGCGCGCAGAAGTTGATCTGGCTGAGTTATGCCACGATGTTGCCGATGCAGCTCAGCGCTTGGCCCACGATGCTGGGGTTGAGGTGCGGGTCGCCCATGCAGAGGGCCAGATCAAGGCTGATCGCACTCGTTTGCGCCAAGTGTTATTAATTTTATTGGATAACGCAATTGCGCATACGCCGCGCGGTGGCAGTGTTGTGATTCATGCAGAACGCCAAGCAAGTAGCTATCAAATTAGCGTAATCGACACGGGCAAAGGCATCGATCCCAAGCATTTGGCGCATATTTTCGAGCGTTTTTATCGGGTGGATAGTGCACGAGTGGCTGGCGGACGAGGCAATGGGCTTGGTTTATCGATTGCGCAAGCGCTTATCCAAGCGCATAATGGCACGCTTGAGGCTCAAAGTAAACTTGGCACTGGCACAACCATGCTGATTAAGCTGCCGAAATAACGTGATTCCTTCACCCTCAACCAGCTCAACGCAAGCGAGGGATGAAGGAATTGGGCAAATTAGCGCGCTTGAAAAATTGCCAAATAGGCTGGATGCCAAGGCAGGTTGCGCCAGAGCAGCGCTGGTGCAAACGGCGAGTAAGTTTCAAACACCGTTTTGAAGCCCGCTGCCTCGGCAACACCGCGAAACTCACGGCCACTTGGCCGATAGATATGGGTTGGGTCGGCATCATACGAGCCGCGATAGATGCGCGCTTGCAGGCGGTTGCCAATCGTTGGCAAGTGGGCCACAAACAAACCGCCCAATTGCAAGCGTTCGCGAATGGCGGCAACGGCCAAGGCTGGTTGCTCCAAATGCTCGACCACATTAATCGCCGTAATCACATCGAAATTAACGCTAAATGGAATGCCATCCAAAATACTGCCAACAAACAACTTGGCATTGGGCATACGTTGTTGGGCTTGAGCCACAGCATAGGCCGAAATATCGGTGCCAAACGGCTCAAATGGCGGGGTCATCGATTGCAAAAACAAACCTAAGCCACAGCCAATATCCAACAAACGGCCAGTTTGGCGAAAGCGCAACACATGGCGGCGAATGTAACGGTCGCGCAAGGTATCAACGAGGCTTTTGCGCCCAGCTTCAGGCCGCGACATTGCATAATAGGCCTGATCATACGCATTTCCATCGGGCATTGAGAGAACCCTTTCCATAGATCTACAAATTTTGACGCTAATCCAGTGTAGCATATCGATCCACGAACAGCACGAAGGGCATGAGGAGCCGAAACCACGAAGAACACGAAGATCGCGAAGGCTGTTTTCGTCACGAATTGCAAGAATTCCACGAATAATTATTTTAGCCACAGATTGCCACAGATTAGTATGATTATCCTGCTATGCCACCACATTTCATCCTTTATCCCTCATCCTTCATCCCTGACCCCTATGTTCTATGCTCTCTGCTCTATGTTCTTACACTACGCACTTGATTCCTTACGTCTGAATCCCTAGCCTGCTATAATACCGAGTATGAGTAAAACAGAGTTGGTGTCGTTACCGAAAGTTCCACGTCGCCGCCGTTTCTTCCGCGTCGCGTGGTTTTTTGTGCGCTTAGTCGCCCATATCATCGTCTGGGATCTGTTGCTCGGACGGCAATTTTGGTTTCGCTGGTACGCGGATCGCACGCGGATCGAGCGCTATCGGCGTTTTTCGCGGCGTTTTCGCGATTTGGCGATCGACCTTGGCGGCGTAATGATCAAACTTGGTCAATTTGCCTCAACGCGGGTCGATGTGCTGCCGCCAGAAGTTGTTGAAGATTTAATTGGCCTGCAAGATGAAGTTTCGCCTGTGCCCTTTGGCCTGATTCAAGCCACGATCGAAGCTGAATTAGGCCAACCGCTCAGCCAGATTTTTGCTCATTTTGAGCGTCAGCCAGTTGCTGCGGCATCGTTTGGCCAAGTGCATTTTGCTACACTCCACGACGAGCAGCCAATTGCGATTAAAATTCAACGCCCACAGATCGAGCAATTTGTGGCGATCGATATTGCCGCGCTGCGCTGGGTTGCTGGTTGGATGCAATATTATGGCCCGATTCGCCGCCGCACCGATTTGCCTGCGCTGATCGAAGAATTCTCACGCATCACCTTGCGCGAGCTTGATTACCTGAGCGAAGCCGAGCATGCCGAGCGCTTTCGGCGTAATTTTGCAGGCAGCGAACATATTTACGTGCCCCAAATCTATCGCGAGCACTCAACCGAGCGCATTTTGGTGATGGAACGCATCGAGGGCATTAAAATTTCGGAATATGCGGCGCTTGATGCAGCAGGTATCGATCGCCTCGATTTGGCCGAAAAGCTCTATTTGGCCTATTTGCAACAATGTTTTACTGATGGCTTTTTTCACGCCGACCCGCACCCAGGCAATTTGTTTGTGCGGCCTGTTGGTGAGCCGTTGGCCAATGGCAAACGCGCCTTTGTCATTACCTTCCTCGATTTTGGCATGGTCGATGCGATTCCCCAACATGTGATGGATGGCCTCGCCACGATTGCTGCCGGCGTGGTGATGCGCGAACCACAACGCATGATCGACGGCGCTCGTTCGATTGGCGTGGTGATGGCCAGCGCCAACGACCAGCAATTGCGCCAAGCCTTGGAAATTTGGTTTTCCTATACCTATGGCCGCACGATTCGCGAGTTGCAACAAATTGATGTTGAGGGCTTCGTCGGCGGATTAAGCGAATTGCTGTATGATTTGCCGTTTCAATTGCCACAATCGTTGCTCTTTTTAGGGCGCACGGTTGGGATTATCGGTGGCGTGGCTGCTGGTTTAGCGCCAGATTTCGATATTTTCAGCGTGACCAAGCCTTTTGCCTTGCGCTTTATTCGTGAGCAAACCAATGGCCGCGATCTGCGCGAACGAGTGGTCAATGAAGGCCGCGAATTAATTACTGATCTGAGCCAAATTCCGCGCCATGCCAAGCAATTTTATGCCAAGGCCGCCCAAGGCGATCTGCAAGTGCGCACCGAGATTGTTAAACTTGAGCGCACGACCAAACGCATCGAACGAGCATTTACGCGGCTTACTGCTGGCATCGCTGCTAGTGCACTGCTCATCAGCGCCAGTATTTTGCAAACCATGCAGCAGCACAACCCTTGGATGTGGTGGCTGGCAGGTGGCTTGCTGCTCTGGGCCTTGTTGCCAAGATTTAATCAAAACTAGGGGTCAGGAGTCGGGGGTTGGGGATCGGAGAGCAGGCATAGTTGGTTGATCTGCGAATTGCACGAAGGTTTGAAACCGCAAAGAAAACGAAGCGCGCGAAGGTTAAGTTTTTAGCCACAGATTGGCCCCGACGTTGAGGATTGGGCTTTCTGACTTTTGCCTTTTGCCTTTTGATTTTGACTTCATCCCTCATCCTTCATCCTTGCATAGGGGGTATTTATGAGTTTTTTTCGCAAGCTTTTTGGTGGTGGCAGCAGCCAATCAACCAGCGATGCTGGAATTTATTTGCAGGTGCGTTGCAAACGCTGTGGCAGCGTCATTCGGCTGCGCATCGATAGCCGCAACGATCTGTCGCAGCGCGATGATGACGACAACTTCTTTGTGCGCAAAACCCTGGTTGACGACCGCTGCTACAGCCGCATCGAGCTTGAAGCCGTGTTCAATGCCAAGCGCCAACTCATTAATTGCGAGATCAATGGTGGCACGCTTGTGGCTGGTGAAGAGAATACTACCACCAGCAGCTACTGAGTATGGTACGATGGGCATAGTTGGTCGCTTGGCAACGAAGCCAGAAACTGCACCGCAGCAGCCTGCTACAAAGACCCACTTTCGCAACGATAAGGAGTGTCATGAGTACTCAAGCTATTCGCTTTGATTACAACAATGTGATGGCCGATGTGATTGGTGAACATGGATTAACCGAGGCTGAAATTGAGGCAGCATTGCCCCATGCCGCCGCCGCGATTGAGGCGGTTTACGCTCAACGCGCCGAATTAGGCTGGATGGATCTGCCATACCAAGATACGAGTGAAATTATTGCTCAAGCCCAAGCTGTGCGCGCCCGCGCCGATACCTTGGTTGTTTTAGGCATTGGTGGCTCAGCACTTGGCCCAATCGCAACCCAAACGGCTCTCCAACACCCGTTTTACAATAATTTGCCGCGTGAATTGCGCCGTGGCCCAACCCTGTTTGTACCCGATAACGTCGACCCCGAATTGAACGCTGGTTTGCTCGATGTGCTTGATCTTGAGCGCACCGTCTTCAATGTGATCACCAAATCGGGCACGACCGCCGAAACCATGGCATCCTTCATCTACTTCCGCGAAGCTTTGGCCAAACGCCTCGGCCACGATAAATTGGTCGATCACTTGGTGCTGACCACTGATCCCAAAAAGGGAGCTTTGCGCCAAATTGCTGATCGTGAAGGCTATCCAACGCTGCCAATTCCAGCAAGCGTTGGCGGGCGTTTCTCGGAGCTTTGCTCGGTTGGCTTGTTCCCTGCGGCAGTTACGGGCATTGATATTGATGAATTGTTGGCTGGCGCTGCCTATGCCGACAAACGCAGCCAAGAACGCGACCCCCGCAAAAACCCAGCGGCAATGTGCGCCTTGATTCAATTTTTGCTCGATAAAAAGGGCAAAAATATGGTCGTTATGATGCCTTATGCCCAGCGTTTGCGCGATGTAGCCGATTGGTTCCGCCAGTTGTGGGCCGAAAGTTTGGGCAAGCGGGTTGATCGGGCTGGCAATGTGGTCAATGTTGGCCCTACGCCAATCAAATCGTTGGGTGCAACCGACCAACACTCGCAAGTGCAATTGTATGCAGAAGGCCCATTCGATAAATTAATGCACTTCTTGTTTGTCGATCAGTTCCAAGTTGAAGCGCCATTGAGCAATGCCTATCCCGACATCAACGAGCTTTCGTATCTCGATGGCAAGAGCTTTAGCCAATTGCTCAAGGCCGAAGGCGAAGCAACCCAGTTGGCAATTGCCGAAGCTGGTCGCCCAAGCATTGCCCACCACTTCCCAGCGGTCAATGCCTTTACGCTTGGCCAGTTCTACTACATGCTCGAAATGCAAACCGCCTTTGCTGGCGAGCTGTACGACATCAACGCCTTTGACCAACCAGGGGTTGAGGCTGGCAAAATCGCCACCTACGCCTTGATGGGCCGCGAAGGCTATGATGATCGCCGTCACGAAATTGAGCAAGCTCGTGGCCGCAGCCGCAGCGAATTCGTAATCTAAATCTGCTTCTTTGACCTGCCATGTATTCAACATGGCAGGTTTTTTAGTTAATTGCTTTTTGAATATGCGGTTGCGAAAGATAACTTAGAATCAGCACTGCAACCGCTCCCGTTACGATTGTGAATAAAGGCCAGATCGTCATTGGCGATTGGCCAACAAATAGTTCATAAAGCATATTGATGATTGTGATGCCTTCAATCAGCACAATACCCCGATAGGCCCAGCGCCGCGCCCGCAATAAACCAACAAACAAGCCCAATCTGCTGGCATTCAGCAATAACAACAGCGCTGTCCAAAAAATTTCAGCATTCATGCCGCTGCTCAAGGTTGCTGGAGGCGAAACAGCGATGCCAATCAGCATTGTGCCGATATATGAGCAACTGCCGAGCGCAAAAAAACTGCCCACAATCGCATAATAGCCACAAATCGATAAAATAGGCCCTTGGCGTTGCAATTGAGGGTTTTTAGGTACACGATACATCATTCGCTCCTTTTTCAATCAAGACGTATTGATTCACAGCCTGATTGCCAACAAAAAACACCCACAGCATAGCAACGCTGTGAGTGTTCGTGGATTAAATGCTTGTAACACTTATGCTTTATTTGATTGAAGAAATTGATGTTTAATCCGCGGCTGCACGAGATAGCCAAGAATCAGCATGGCCATCATGCTCAAGGCAATTTCAACCCACGAAATGCGTTCTCGCTGGAGCACAAAACGACCGAGCAGGCTCATAATCGATAACGCCTCGACGAGTACAATCCCGCGATAGCCCCACGCTCGAAATCGCACAAACCCCACAGCGAAGCCTAAACGACTGATATTGACGAAAAAGAAGAAGAATGGCCAAAGCAAGTTTACTCGTTGATTTCCATAAATACTGCTGGCAACCAACAAACAGGCTCCAAGCACTCCACCAATCCCAACAATCGCATAGTAAAAGAAAATCAGCGCAATTGGCCAGCGAAGTTTGTTTTGTGGGTTATGCGGAACCTCATACATTCTGCTTCCCTCTAAAATCACCTATCATTATGTAAAAATAATTATTCTTCGACAGCAAGAAAGGTACGCCGTACTTTGGGCCGAACTAAATAACCCAAAATAACGAGCGCGATGATTCCAATGCCGATTGTTATCCAATCGTAGATTCGAATTTTACTGAACGCTAAAGTATAGCCAGCATGCATAAGCATCAGCGTTTCAATCACCAAGCATCCCCAATATGCCCAGCGTCGATAATTCATTAATCCTACAAAGAAAACCAAACGACTAGTATTTGCAAGCACTATGAGAGCAAGCCAAAGCGTATGCATAATGCGATGGCTATCCAACATATCGCTATCAATCATCGTGATAAAAAATGAGATGCTATAAATTGCCGATAAACAGCCTAACACCATATAATATAAACTGATTATTGAAACTGGCCACTGGCTAATTGGTTTTACATTATGCGGCACTTCATACATTAGGCTTCCCTCTAAAATCACCTATCATTATGTACAAATAATTATTCTTCGACAGCAAGAAATGTACGCCACACTTTGGGCCGAAATAAATAGCCCAAAATAACGAGCGCGATGATTCCGATACTAATGATGATCCAGTTCAATATGTGATTTCTGGTGAACGATAATGAAATATATACAGCACTAATAATCGTAATTGTTTCAATTGAAATAGTACACCAATACGCCCAGCGCCGCAATCTTATTAATCCAATAAATAGGCCTAAACGGCTCATATTAGCAAGAAAGATTAGACTAAACCAGAGTGTATTTGCAAGATTATTGCTGTGCAATATCCTTTGATGATCCCAGATGACATACATCAAAAAATAACAGCCAGGAATAGCACCAACCGTCCCTACAACCCCATAATACATGCTTATAAAAAAGACTGGCCATTGGCTAATTGGTTTTACATTATGCGGCACTTTATACATACAAATTCTCCTATCAACTCGCAACATGCTTGCTCTTCAAAGGTTATTGCTAACAAAAAGCCCCACAGAACGCATAATTCTGTGGGGATGATTAACAGAGATCTTTGAACTGGAGATTATCAGGATTTTATAACAACACAATCAATAGCTATCACTTATTTTTGTAAATATTCTAGTTTCATCGCCTTCGCCAGTAAATAGTTTTAATTGTGAACCATTCAAGGTAAAAGGCATGCCAATATATCCATCCCTGCTAAATTGCGCACCAATATAGATCGAATTCTCATCCATTAACCTATAATATGAAACAACTTGGCCTTGGATTGAAATTGATCCATCCATTCCGCTAACTGATTTTGGAGAAAAAACCCACTCGTTATTTTGATCGTCTAGGTAGGTTCCTCGAATATTCATTAATATTTTTTGCTTATCACTCAATCCTGGATCAGATTCAAATATACTCCCAATATCTTTTCTATCTATACCTAAAAAATAGAATGTTATGATTGCCAATATCGCTATCAGAATTAAAGTTCCAAGAACTCCTAAAACACCTATATTTTTCGTAGTATTAGTTGTTGTACTTTGATCGAGATTTCCACCTATCTTATTTCCTATAGCTACCTTAGATTTATTAAATTCATTATTATTTATATTATTCATATTATTCACCTAATTTTCAAATTTTCGTAACGCAAAGCGACTATTATCCGGTAATGTAACAATGAGTGTATCATTATCGCCTGCGTTTACACCCCATGTGCCACTTGCAAATGTCATAAGCATACCTGAAAATTGGACATCAATATGATCATCAATGTCAGGGCTCGCTTTCCAATAGCCTTCGGATTTTCCAAACATGTGAGTCATAATGATCGTACCATTTTCGTTGAATTCCATCATGGTAGAGCCATCACTCCAACGTCCTTCAACAAGACTTTCTACACTACTACCACAACCGCCTAACGTAAACACCAAGCAAAGACCTACAATGAGTTGAACACAGCGCTTGAAGATACTTAACATAGCGGCTCCTATTTGGTACTCTTTGAACAACAGTGGAATCATGCTATCATGGCATTTTGCAGTTAGTCAAGATGATTAATGACCATATTTTAGGTATATTTTCCCCAACAAATATTCAAATTTTTCGATTTTCATATTTCAACGAACTTCAGAATTATGGTATTTAACTGGTAGTGTGGGCAACAAAAAGCCCCACAGAACATATGTTTCTGTGGGGCTGAGTAATTTTCTAAGCCAACCGATTATTTATCGTTGAGCGCGGCAATGCCTGGGAGCACTTTGCCTTCGAGTAATTCGAGGCTTGCACCACCGCCAGTTGAGATGTGGCTCATCTTAGCGCCTAAGCCCATTTGCTCAATTGCGGCAACTGAATCGCCACCACCGATGATGGTGATTGCGCCGCTATCGGCCAAGGCTTGAGCAACAGCGCGCGTGCCAGCGGCAAACGGTTCTAGCTCAAACACGCCCATTGGGCCGTTCCAAATCACGGTTTTGGCTTCGCTGACGACTTGTGAATAGGTTTGGCGGGTTTCAGGCCCAATATCAAGAATCCGCCAGCCATCGGGTACATCATCGACGCTCAGCACTTGGGTATTGGCTTCGGCGCTAAAGGCATCGGCCACGACCACATCGCTTGGCAACAACAATTTCACGCCACGGCCTTGAGCTTCATCGATCAAACGAGCTGCTTCGGCTACACTCTCTGATTCGACCAACGAATCGCCAACTGCTTTGTTTTGGGCCAGCAAGAAAGTATTGGCCATGCCGCCGCCAATCAGCAGCGAATCGACTTTGCCCAGCAAGTTTTCGATGACACCGATTTTGTCGCTGATTTTCGCGCCGCCGATGATTGTCACGAAAGGCCGTTGGGGATCATCCAAGGCCTTGCCCAGCGCTGCCAACTCAGCTTCCATCAAGAAGCCAGCCACAGCAGGCAGGAATTTGGCTATGCCTTCGGTTGAGGCATGGGCGCGGTGGGCAGCACCAAAGGCATCATTCACATAAATATCGCCAAGTTTGGCCAATTCTTCGGCCATCGCTGAGTCGTTTGATTCTTCGCGCGGGTCGAAGCGGGTATTTTCCAACAATAACACATGGCCAGCTTGTAAATCTTTAGCGGCTGCTTCGGCCTCAGCGCCAGTTGTGGTCTGAATATAGTTCACTGGGGCATCCAGCAGTGATTGGAGATGATCGGCAACTGGCTTGAGCCGAAATTCTTCGGCTACTTTTTTCTTCGGTCGACCCAAGTGCGACATCAAAACCACGCTTGCACCTTGTTCGAGCAAATAGTTGATCGTTGGCAACGCTGCCCGAATCCGTGTGTCATCAGTGACTTTGCGTGCTTCATCAAGCGGCACATTGAAATCTACCCGAACTAAAGCTCGTTTTCCGCTCAACGCTACATCACGAATGGTCTGCTTGTTCACAGTGATCTCCTTGTACAAGGCTATAGGTGATAGGCTAACTGGGCGCTATCAGTACTACGAACCAAGAACCGCATAGCCTATGCCCCAATGATAAACGATTTCGTCGATTTGCTGGGTAGCAGGCTCTACGCCACAGGTGCAGAAATATCACCGTTATTCGTCGCCAGCGTGCGCACCTTGATTTGGATTCAGCACCTCGCGCGAGCGACTGCCCTCTGCTGGCCCGACAATTCCGCGTTGTTCCAGCAGTTCGATCAACTGGGCAGCTTTGCTATAGCCAATCCGCAAGCGCCGTTGCAGCATCGAAGCCGAGGCTCGTTGATGTTGGCGCACCAATTCAATCGCCTTGGGCAGCAGCTCATCTTGCTCGTCTGCTTGCAAAAACACATCGCCCATGCTGGTTTGGCTATTGGCTGCTGGCGCGGATTGGGCATTATTCGCAGGCGTGGCTCCATTCGCTTGGGCTAATTCTGGGGGAACTTGCAAGCGCCAGAATTGCACCACCCGCTCAACTTCGCCATCAGAAACAAAGGTGCCTTGCACGCGAATCGCTTTGGCTGCATCGACCGCCAGATACAGCATATCGCCACGGCCAAGCAATTGCTCGGCTCCAGGCGTATCCAAAATAACCCGCGAATCGATTTGCGAAGTCACAGCGAAGGCAATCCGCGTGGGGAAGTTGGCCTTAATCAAGCCCGTTACCACATCGACAGATGGGCGTTGAGTCGCCAAAATCAGGTGAATCCCAGTAGCCCGCGCCATTTGAGCCAAGCGACAAATCAAGGTTTCAACTTCATCCGGCGCGAGCATCATCAAATCGGCCAACTCATCGATGATAACAACGATATAGGGCATTGGCTCAAGATCGGGGCGTTTGCGCGCCGCTTGCATATAGCTTTCGAGATTACGAAAACCGCCCTTGGCAAAGACCTTGTAGCGGCGCTCCATCTCGCGCACCGCCCACTTGAGCGAGCTAACCACGCGTTCAAGCTCAGTCACCACTGGCGTGAGCAAATGCGGAATGTTGTTGTAGACAATCAATTCGACCATCTTAGGGTCGACCATGATGAATTTCAGCTCGTTGGGTGTGTGTTTCATCAAGAGCGAAATAATGATCGAATTGATACAAATACTTTTACCTGAGCCAGTGCTGCCAGCCACTAGTAAGTGCGGCATTTTGGCGAGGTCGGCAATGACTACGCTACCCGAAACGTCTTTGCCAAGCGGAATTTTGAGCTTGCCACGTTTGGCATCAAAATCTTCGCTGCCAATCACATCACGCATCGCCACCGTGGCAATCGCCGAGTTGGGAATTTCGATGCCCACAACCGAGCGGCCTGGCACTGGCGCTTCAATCCGCAACGATGGCGCAGCGAGGGCCAAGGCCAAATCGTTTTGCAAGCTAGTGATTTTGTTAATCTTGACCCCGATGGCTGGCTGGAGCGCAAATTGGGTCACTGCTGGGCCGGTGTTGGCCTCGACCACGCGCGCTTCAACCCGAAACGAGGCTAAAGTTTCCTCGATGATGCGGGCTTTCTCGCGTTTTTCTTCATCGCCAATTTGGCCTTCGACAAAATCATCGAGGGTTGGCAGGGTTGGCAACGGCCATGCGCGATGGGTCAAAACTTCATCTGGCTCGATAAAAGCAGCTTCCTCGGCATTAGTTTTTTGCTGATTGGCTTCATCGGCGGGCTTGAGGCGTTTGGTTGGAGCCAGTGTGGTTGGCACAACTGGCGGTGGTGCAACTTCTTTGCGGCGAGCTGGCCGACTTGGGTCAGGCAGATCGCGATTGAACAAACTGGCTTGAGCAGGCCGCTCAGCAATCGGCGTGAGCATCACCTCTTGGTTGCTCGTATCTTCGAGGATCGCTTGGCGACGTTTGTTGCTAACCTTGGGCATGGCTTGGGGTGCGGGCAATTCCAGCGGTCGGTATTGCTCCTCAGGATAATCATCAAACATTGGCGCACGCTGCACCGGAGCACCAACTAAGCGGCGGCCTAAAATACGCAAGCCGCCAGTGTAATACAACAGCGCGGCCATAATTTGGCGCAAAGTTAAATTAAATGTCAGCATAATGCCGATCAGGCCGACGGTAACCGAAAAGAGCAATGCGCCGCCCTTGCCGATGCCGCTAATCAAAATAGTAAGCAAGGTTTGGCCGACCACGCCGCCGCCAGCCCCAACATGAAACTCAGGGTGTTCGCGGTGAATCTCGTAGCCAGGGTATTCCAGCAGCATCAAGAGCGAGAGCAGCACCATCAGCGTGCCGAGAATATTCGCGCCACTCAGGCGATTGTCGCTAAATCGCTCTTGAAAGATCATCAAGCCGCCCAAAATGCCAAGCGCAACCGGAACCAGCACCTTGCCAGTGCCAAAAGCGCGGGCCACGGCGGTGTTCCACTGCGTGCCAATGACCCCTTGATCGCCGCTAAATGTACTGAATAGCAAGGTCAATAAACCCAGAAACACCAAAATAACCGCAAAAATCTCACGCTGAAGATTTTGGGAAAGCTGGATTTGCGGAGTAATGGTTGGTTTGGCTGCGCCACGTTTGCGGGCAGTTGCTGCTGGCTTTTTGCCACTTTGGCGCTTTGGCGCAGATTTTCGCGTTGACATTGCTACTCTATCCCCAAGTGATGTACTCAATTCGTTGGCAGTTGTTTGCTTCGATTATAGCACACACGGTCGAATTGAGCAGACTGTTGCTGCTGGCCTGCAAACGGGTTTTAGGCCGTCAGAATGCGTTAATTAATGTTATTGAGCACTTGCGGAATCCAAACCCGCTGCCGAAAATTGTGCACTAAATCGCGGTAGGCATAGAAACTTGGTTTATACAAACTCACCGCACCATTCAGATCGTAGGCTCCGCTGCTATCGTAATTGATATGCACCACGCCCCAAGCCTCGCTGTCAGGCGGAAAATCTTCGTATTTAAACCAAAACCAGTTAGCAATTTCTGGGCGACCATAAATCGTTGCTACAAATTGACGCATAAAATCTGCTTGACGTTGCAGCTCGCTGGCATTGGTTTGGTCGCCACGAGTACCAATTTCGGTCAGCCAGAGCTTGCTGGTTTGATCAAACGTGCGCATCGTCGCAACCAAACTATCCAAGCGTGGCCCAACTAAGTGCAAAAAGTCGTTATCATCGACCAAGCGCCGCATTTCTGCTGGGTAGGGATGATAGGCAACTCCATCGATTGGGTACTTGCCGTTATGGCTATTGGCCCAATTGCTGAACGGCGCAGCTTGGTAGAGCGCTTGCAGATAGTTGCGATCAGTGCGATTCGATTCGCTAGAAGTCAATGGGTGTAAGCCACCAACGATCAGCGGCGTTTGATCGTTGCGGCTGGCATCGCGCAAAATCCGATACAGCTTGGTGATTGTTTGGGCCAGATAATAGGGATTCATCTCATCTTGCTGGCCATTTGTGGCATCGCGCAGGGCAAAATAGAAATTTGGCTCGTTGAAAATCTCATAGGCATCGATGCGGCCACGGTAATAATCGGCGATACTGATCGCGCGTTCGAGCCATGCTTTTTGATATGCATTCACGCCGCAACCAATCGGCGCTGCTGGACAGGGATTCAGCTCGCGGTCGGGATTGCTGGTTGGAATATTGCCCGAAACCGTGCCGCCATCAAAATGCTGCACCCCAGCCTGTGGGCCGCGCAAAATATCGGTACCCAGCAAGGCCAGCACCTTCAAGCCGCGAGTGTGGGCAGCACTGACGAAATAATCGGCTTGCGCCAGATTAAAACCGCCATAACTTGAGCCATCCCACGTGCCATGAAACTCGAAGCGCACCCAGCGCCCGCCCATACCCACTATTTCATCGAACATACGATTGATAAATGCTTGGTTGACGGCATTGGGATAGGCTGGATTTGTATTCCACTCGTAGGCTGGGTCGCGCACGACAATGCCCCACCAATCGCTGGGCTGGTCGGTTGGCGGCTCGGCGTGGCTCATTGCTGGCAGCTGCATCAGCAAAAACATTATGAGCATACAGCCCAATAAGCGTTGGTATATTCGTCGCATAAACTTGCTCCTACTACTTGCATAACGTACTCCAACGTTAAGTATTGATAAGCAAGAGCGCTTTGGCTAGCATATTTATTACAGATTTGTTACAGCAAATCTAACCAAAGTCTGCAACATAGTTGATCCACGAAGAGCACAAAGAGCACGAAGCTTGAAACCACGAAGGCCGCGAAGATCGCGAAGCGCACGAGGCTTGAAACCGAGAAGAACACGAAGAAGGTGAGATGGCTATTGACTATTGGCTATTGTATTTCAAAACAATCTCCGATAGCCCACAGCCCAAAGCCATCGTTTCTCTGCGCCGCTGCGTTAAATACTGATCCGCGAAGAGCACGAAGGTGTTGTAACCGCGAAGAACACGAAGGACGCGAAAGCTGGCAATTTGCTATTGGCTATCGGAATAATTAGTGTATTTCAAACCAATCTCCGCTAGCCCAAAACCATCGTTTCTCTGCGCCTCTGCGTTAAATACTGATCCACGAAGGACACGAAGAGCTGAAACCGCGAGGCATACAAAGAACGCGAAGGCTGTTTTTAGCTCTAAATTGCACCAATTGATCACCCAATAGCCTACAGCCAATAGCCGATAGCCATGAGTCTTTAGCCACAGATTGACACAGATGTTGAGGATGAGATTCCTGCTCACCAATAGCCGATAGCCAAAAGCCCATCGCCATATGTTCTTTGCTCTATGTTCTATGTTCTGTAGGCCTGCATCCTTTACTTCATATGTTCTTCACAGCAGTGGTTTATGCTCAAGCCATATCGAAAAACACGACACAACGGAGGCTGTATGAAAACAATCGGAAAATGGCTGGCAATTGTGGCAATCGCTTTTAGCTTAGTGTTTGTTGGTGGGCGCTTGACCAATACCAGCGCGCAAACCCCAACCACACCTGATAGCACCACAACCCAACCAACCACGCCTGATAGCACGACCATCAACCCAGGCCAAGGCTTTGGTTTTGGCAAGCGTGGCGGACGCGGCGGCCCACACGGCGGCAAAGGCATTTATCATCAATTGCTTGAGCAAACCGCAACCCTGACCAAACTGTCGGCTGCTGATGTACGAGCCAAGTTGGTTGAAGGCGCTTCATTGACCGAAATCGCCACTGCGAACGGCAGCAGCGAGCAAGCAGTGATTGACGCAGCTGTGGCCCAATTAGAAACCAAGCTGAACGAATCAGTCACTAGCGGCAAAATTACTGAAGCCCAAAAAACCGAACGCGTGAGCAACGCCAAGACCGAAGCACCAACCCTGATGAACCAAAAAGGCGTTGTTGGCGATAAAGGCCCAGGTCGCGGCGGGCGGGGCCAGCATTTGCTGGTGCAAGCAACCGCTGATGTAACGGGCTTGACCGTTGAACAAGTCAAAGCCGAAGTTCAAGCAGGCAAAACCTTGGAGCAAGTTGCGCAAGCCAACGGCAAAACCGTTGACGACATCATTGCCAACTTGCGCACCAAAGGCGAAGAACGCTTGAACACCGAGCTTGAACGCGCTCGCGAAGCCTTGACCAAATAAGTCAGTTCGCCCGCGGTTTCCTCCACACAGCATTGAGAACAGCCAAACGCCCATGGAATTCCATGGGTGTTTGGTTTTTAGCATTTGCAACAAAGCCTAGTTTAGGGTATTCTATAGGCGTTGCGACCGTAGCTCAGTGGATAGAGCATTGGTCTTCGGAACCAAGTGTCGGGGGTTCGAGTCCCTCCGGTCGCGCCAACAGCACCTACTTACATTGTTTGTAAGTAGGGCTTTTTTTTTGCTTTGCAAAGGCCTAAATCAGTGTGACGCTGTTTGTCACAGCTGGGTGCGATACTAGCCTTAGTTCTAACGCAATGTTAATTCGGAGGCAGGCTATGTTGAACATCCAAACCCAACCATTCAATCGCACCTTAGCTTTGGCAATCATTACCGCATTGGCCTTGTTGATTTTGGCAACCAACCTGATCAATCCTGCTCCGTTGGCAGCAGCGTTTGAGCCACAAGCCCAAGCTGTTTGCACGTTTTGCGGCCAATAAATAAGCTCATTGATTGCTACTGCACAATGTTGTGCCTGCGTTACCCCGTGATTTTCCCCATGCTATACTTCCCCACGTGTGTTTGATTTAAGGTAACTCAATGACAATTGAATTTTGGAGTTGGCTGGCCAGCGGTGTTGTGGTGCTTGGCTGCGCTATTTTAGCGTGGCGCATCAGCAATGGGCGGCGACGACGAATTATCACCTTCGCGATTTATGCCAGTTTATTTGGCCTAAACTTGGCTGGAGTTGAATTAATTGCCCGTGGACTTGATCAATTATTAGGTTCATGGCTGACAGTCAGCCCAATCAACCTAGCCCGTTTAAGGCTTGGCTTTGCTGCAATTTGGATATTTGCGCTCATTTTTGGCTTGCAAAGAGTCCGTAAATATTCCTAGCGCCGCACTCCCGAGGCCAACTCTTGACGCTTGTATTTGCAATGATCGCAAAAATAGACCCGATAGCCTGCCAACATCACTTGCTCTAACGGCCTGCCACAATGCGGACATTCCTCGCGCACTGGGCCGCGAAAGTTTGGCTTTTCTTCAGCTTGCAAATTGCTCACGAGCGCTGGTTCTGGTGGCGGGGGAATTTCAACTGGTGCAACAGCTCGGGCAGGATTCGGCAATGGATTATGTACAGGTTGCGTAACCTGCTCAGGCATTGGCTTGGCTTGAAAATGAAACACATCGCTGAGCTTTTCGACCAAGGCAGCATAATCGATCGCCCCATTCGAGCGTGGATCATACTCATAAATCGTTTTGCCTTCGGCGGTAGCCTCAGAAAGCCGCACATTAACCCGCACTGGGTCGGTAACCAAGCTGCCATATTCTTCACGCAAGCTAGCAAGCAAGCGATGCGATTGGCGATTACGACCATCGAACATGGTTGGGATAATCATGCGCAGCGCGCCCATTGTGCCTTTGATGCGGGTGATATTGCGGCCAAGTTGGCGCAAACCTTGCAATGCCAAGTGCTCCAAAGCGGTTGGCACAATAATGTCCGAGGCTGCCATCAGCGCATTTAAGTTCAGCACGGTCAACGAAGCACTACAATCAATCAGCACAAAATCATAATTACGCACGACTGGGCGCAGCGCATTTTCCAGCACCCGACCCCAATCTGGGCGTTTGCCAATATCCGATTGCGCCTGCAACAAGGCATCGCTCGAAGCAAGTAAGTCGATATTTGGGCGTACTTGCACGACACAATCAGGAATTTTCTTGTTATCGATCAAAACATCGTACAGCGAGCGGCGGGGTTCGGCATGCCCAAAACACATACGCACATTGCTCTGTGGATCAACATCGATCACAAGCACTGAGGCACCTTTGATGGCAAAACCGGCGGCTACATTGACTGTGGTAGTCGTCTTACCAATACCGCCCTTGAAGTTGGTGACGGCAATTACGCGAGGCATAGGATACAACTCCTGAGTAGACTGCTTGCAGTGTACGGTAGAGTGTAGGCAACGTCAAGCAGGCGAATGCTGGCGAAAACCAGCAACACCCCTTACGAACACGCTTCGTAGCCTAGCCATTGCGGGGGAATCAATCGCCAAGGGCAGTATGCTACAATGAACCAACAATGAAATAACCCGACACAGAGGTCGTTACGATGGCAAAGCTTAAAAATTACATAGTCTCCTTGGATGATGTGTCCACCGTCGAAGAACTTAAGGCCGCCTTACGTGAACGGCGTTTAGTTGGCGTGACCCAACTAACCCTCAATGGTCGCAATTGGGGTGATGCTGTCGCTCACACGTTGGCACGCTCACCACACATGGCCACAGTCCGCGTGCTTGATCTCAGCGAAAATCAATTAACTGATGATGCAGTGATCGCGCTGGCGCAATCTCCTCACTTAAGCCAATTGCGCACCCTGCGCTTGCAACGCAACCACATTGGCGATGCAGGCCTGATTGCCTTGGCCCAATCACCACACCTGAGTAAACTCACCGAACTAGAGCTGTATCGCAATCGAATTGGCGCTGCTGGCGTGCAAGCCTTGAGCACCTCGACCAACCTGACCCAAGTAACCAAGTTGCGGCTCTATCGCAATCAGCTTGGACCTGAGGGTGGCGCGGCATTGGTCGCAGGCAAGGCCTTGGTCAACCTGCAATTGCTCGATATTGATCACAACGAGTTGGGCGATGCTGGGATTATTGCCCTAACCAAGGCCCAACATCTGAGCCAATTAACTGCCCTGAACTTGAGCAACAACAACATTGGCCCCGACGGCATTAAAGCCCTCGCCGATGATGAGCAATTGAGCAATTTGACCCACCTTGACCTGAGCGATAATGATGTAGGCGTTGTTGGAGCCAAAGCACTGGCCGAATCGCCCTATCTGCGCAGCATTGTGACGCTCAATCTTTCATCGACCAATATTGATGCCGATGGGGTTAGCGCTCTGGCCAACTCGCCAGTGCTGGCCAATACCGAACGGCTCGATTTGCGCTCGAATGCGATTGGCGATGCTGGTTTGAGTGCCTTGGCCCAATCGGCGCACGTCACCAACCTCAAGGCCTTGTTGCTCAACGATAATGCCATTGGCGATGCTGGCGTGCAAGCCTTGACCACCAGCACAAGCCTTGGCAATTTGGCCGTGCTCTATCTGGCCGAAAATGCAATTGGCGATGCTGGCGCAACCAGTTTGGCCAACAGCAGCAACCTTGGCCAGTTGCAAGAGCTTGATTTGTGGGGCAACCAACTGACCCGCAGCAGCCAAGAAGCCTTTGGCCATTCGCCAACCCTGAACAATTTGGTGCTGCTCGATCTTGGCATCAGCGACGACGACGACGAAGACGACATCTTCTAAATCGCGTTGCAATAACTGACAGATGCAAACGCCTTGCCGAACATTGAGCAATGGTGTATTTGAGTTTTGCCAAGCTGCGAGGGTGCTATGACGAAAAAAGCCTTGGTGCTTTCTGGGGGCGGTGGCCGAGGAGCCTATCATGTTGGCGTGATGCAAGCGCTCGTCGAACGCGGCTGGATGCGCGATGGCCAAGGGCCAGATATTATTGCTGGTACCTCGATTGGCGCAGTTAATGGGGCGGCCCTCGCCTCGGGAATGACCGTGGCCAACCTGCGCCAACGCTGGCTGCATATGCACTCCGAGGATGTGCAACAGCTTTCAAATGATCTGCCGACGATTAGCCGCCCGCTGATGCGTTTTTTGCTGCGCTCGATTTTGACCTCTGACGAGCATGGCGGCGACGATCAGATTGAGGCCGAAACGCCTGAGGCTGATCGCAATTTGCATAGCCCCAGCATTTGGCATAAATTTCGTAGCATTTTTAGTGCTACACCATTCAAAAGTTTGCTCGATACTGCGCCATGGCGACGCACACTCAGCACATGGATGAACTTCGAGCGCATCAATAGCCCTGCTGCGCCAACCTTGCTGCTCACCGCCACCGATGTACGGCGCGGCACGTTGCGGGTGTTTTGCAACCATAAACTCGATGGCCAAGCCCAAGATCAGCTCAACATCGAGCATATTATGGCTTCGTCGAGCATTCCGGCGGTTTACCCATGGACTCAAGTTGGCGACGATATGTATTGGGATGGCGCGGTGTTGGCCAATACGCCGCTTGGCCCAGTGATTGAGCACGCTGGCGGCGATGTGGAAATTATCGTTGTGATGATGACTCCGTGGGATGCCGACCCCAACGATGGCGACCAACATCTCGAAGCCATGCCCAGCGATTTGGCGCAATCGTTGTGGCTAACGCTTGATTGGGCCTTGTTGGCTTCATATCGGGCATCATTTAAATTGCTCAAGGTTTATAACCAAATTGCCGAAGCCGCCCATCGCCTAAGCGCAGCCGCCGAAAAAACTGGCGATCAATCATTGCGCTGGCCGGGCACAATGCCTTATCGCGTGGCCGAGCCATTGGTGATTGCGCCTCAAAAACTCATGCCCTTAGAATGGATCGTCGATTATGAGGGCAAAAATCATCAAGCTTTGTTCGATATGGGCTACCGCGATGCCCTGCGAGCCTTAGATCAACGACAGGGGCAAGCGTGACCACAGTATATTTGGCCATCGGCAGCAACCAAGGCGATCGGCTCGCCAATTTGCAAACAGGCTTGGCTGCCTTAGCGCCAGCTGTTCAATTAACGACCTATTCGAGCGTATATGCAACAGCTGCCGCCTATGTTGAAAATCAGCCGCCGTTTTTGAATGCGGTGGTTGCTGGCACGACCAATTTAGCGCCGCATGCGCTGCTCACCTTGCTCAAACAAATCGAACACGATTGTGGGCGACGGCCAGGCTTGCGCTACGGCCCGCGTCCGCTTGATCTCGATATTTTGTTGTATGGCGATCAGCAATTGAATAGCGCTGATTTGATCATTCCGCATGCGCGGATGTTCGAGCGCGATTTTGTGCTGCGACCACTGGCTGAAATTGCCCCCAAACTTGTCAGCCCTGAACAACTAGCTCAAGCCACACAAGGCAGCGTCTTGGCTATTGCCTACCCAGCCACGCAATTGTACCTGTAACCGCGAAGAACGCGAAGGGTCGCTAAGTTTGGATCACTGGTTCGCTCAGAGTTCACTAAAACTCAGCGAACCACGAAACCCAACATTCGTGCTCTTCGTGTCCTTCGTGGTTAAAAACTTCGTTACATTGGCTTCAAGCGTTGCCAGAGGTGAAAAGTTGCTAAGCTACGATAGGGGCTGAAGGCAGCCATCAAGGCAAGGGTGGTTGAGCGATCAGGCCGTTGCTCAAGCTGAAAAAATGCCTGCAAACTACTGGTCAAGCCACTATCGCCCACCGGCACACAATCGCTAAAACCATACGAGCGCATCAGCACATATTGGGCTGTCCATGGGCCAATGCCGCGCAAGGTCAAAAGTTCGCGCTCGATCCGCGTGGCCGATTTGCTGCCATAGCTGGCCAAGGGCAAAGTTCCAGCCACAATCGCCTGCGCTGTATCAATTAAATAGCGCGCCTTGGAATTGGAAAAGCCCAATGGCAGCAGTTGCTCAACGCTTAGTTCGGCAACGGCGTTTGGTGTTGGCGCAAGATAAAAATCAACATTTAATGGTTGACCCACCAGCGCAGTCAGGCGTTGGCGCAAGCGATAGGCTACCGCTAGCGAGATTTGTTGGCCCAAAATCGCCCAAACCAAGGCATCAAACGGATTATGCACCAAAGGCATGCGCAGGCCACGTTGTTGCTCAATCAAGGGCAAAAGTGCTGGCGATTTAGCAACGTGAGCCTCGAAGCGACTTGGATCATTACGCAAGCCCAAACCAGCAACGATGTGCTGATGAATTGTGGCATAGTCGCTGGGCGCTAGCGTTGGCTGCTCCACAATTGAAAATTCTGCATGCTGCTGGTTGATGCTGATGCTGAGCAAAACCCCAGTTTGCGCATTCAAGCGGCACGTGCTGAGCCACGTTTGCTCCACAACTCGATCAGTTAAGCTAACTGGATCACGGCCAAGCTGGCCCAAAATTTGGCGGCTTGGATAATCGTTGGGCAAGCTAAGACTAAAATGGCCAGTTTCGGGGATGCGGCGATAATCGCTTGGCGTGAGCAACGTCTGCTTGCGAAAATTCTCGTTGAAGCTCGATAAACTATCAAAACCAACTTCATTGGCAATCGCAATAATCGTTTGGTCGCTGTTCAACAATAAAGCGCACGCAGCCTCAATTCGCGCATGCAGCAGCAAATCTGCTGGCGTAGTGTGATAATAAACCCGCATCAATTCGAATAATTTGGTTTGGCCAACCCCCGCTGCTTGGGCCATAGCCTTAACATCGCCAAACGCAGCAGGTTGGACCAGCACCGATGCGATCAATTGCTCGGTTAAATGTTCTTCAGGGTCGAAGCCACGATAAAAATCATCAGGCCGACAAAGTTTACAGGCGCGATAGCCCGCCCCTTGGGCCGCGTTCGGATTATGAAAAAACTCAACATTCTCGGGCTTGGGCTTGCGCGCCCGGCAGCTTGGCAAACAATAAATGCCCGTCGTTTTGACGGCGGTAATAAATTTGCCGTTATAGCTGGCATCCGATTGCAACATATGCGCAACCATTTCGTTGTGGCTTGGGAGCGTTGGCTCGATTTCAGTTAACATTCTTGCCGCTTTCAGACTAATTCAAAACTCGTTTGCTTAGGCAGATCTTTAAATTGAGCGCCTTCGTGGCGCAGCAACCAGCGTTTGCGTTCCAAGCCGCCAGCATAGCCAGTCAAGCTTTTGTTGGCTCCAATCACGCGGTGGCAGGGCAAAACAAGGCTAATCGGATTCAGGCCGTTGGTCATGCCAATGGCACGGGCAGCGCTGGGTGTGCCAACTTTGGCCGCCAATTGACCATAGCTCAGCGTTTGACCAACGCCAATTTCGCGTAGGGTCAACCAAACTTTGCGCTGAAACTCGCTACCAGCCAGATCGACCTTAATTGCATCAAGCGCCGCCAGATCGCCAGCAAAATAGCGGGCAACTGCTGCGCTCAAAGCGCTTTGCGGCGTTGGAATCAATTCAAACGTGCCATAGCGATGGCTGAGCAAGCGTTGGCAGCGGGCTTGATTATCGCCAAAATCAAGATAAACCACGCCCTGAGGGCTACTCATAATCACCACATCGCCAATCGGCGTTGCGACTTGTTCGACCGTTAGTTGTTGCATAGCGACACTCCTGTGGTTGCGACCGATTGACTGAATTCAGTATAGCGATGGTTGGGTTTTGCGGCTACCGTATTTCTTCGCACTAATTTTGGCTGTCGATTGACGCTAAATCGTGCTAGGCTTAAATGAAATAGCTGCGTTCCCTCACCCCAACCCCTTTCCCACGCAGCGGACGAGGGGCTTAGGCGTTGGTTTAGCTTGAAAACCGAAGGACTTTACAATGAAAATAATCATTTTGGGGGCGACTGGTATGGTTGGCCAAGGTGTGTTGCGGGAGTGTTTGTTGAATCCGGCGGTTGCGCAAGTGTTGTGTGTTGGCCGCACACCGACAGGCCAAAGCCACCCCAAGCTTGGCGAAATTGTGCATTGCAATTTATATGATTTAGCGCCGATTGAACATGAATTAGTTGGCTATGATGCCTGTTTGTTTTGTCTAGGAGTTTCGGCGGCGGGCATGACTGAGGCAGCCTATCGTTCAATTACCTACGATTTGACCATGCACGTGGCCCAAACCTTGGCGCGGATCAATCCTCAATCGCGCTTTCTGTATGTTTCTGGCGCTGGAACCAACCCCAATTCACGCACAATGTGGGCGCGAATCAAGGGCCAAACCGAGCAAGCGTTGTTGAAACTGCCATTTAAGGCTTTGATGTTGCGCCCGGGCTTTATTCAACCGCAACATGGCGTGGTTTCCAAAACGCGGCTCTATCGGCTGCTCTATCGATTAATTGGCCCGTTGTATCCTGTATTGAAACGCTTCATGCCCCAATATGTAACGACAACTGATCAATTAGCTCAAGCCATGCTACACATCGCCCAAAACGGTGCGCCCCAGCAAATTCTCGAAAACAGCATGCTCAACCAATTGTAAGTGAGATGCCCTCACCCCAACCCCTCTGCCATCCGATGTGCGAGGGGATTAGCTTCCAAGGATCGGTATTGAGATCCCCTCACCCCAACCCCTCTCCCGTGCGCGGGCGAGGGGCTTTAATGACGGTGTTTTTGCATAATTTGTAGTGAAAACGGGTGCTCTCCCTCGCCCGCGTGCAGTGAGCGAGGGGGTTGGCTTCCAAGGATCGGTGTTAAGATCCCCTCACCCCAACCCCTCTCCCGTGGCGCGGGCGAGGGGCTTTAATGTCGGGGTTTTTGCATAATTTGTAGTGAAAACGGGTGCTCCCCCTCGCCCGCGTGCAGTGGGCGAGGGGCTTGGCTTCCAAGGGTCGGTGTGAAGATCCCCTCACCCCAACCCCTCTCCCGTGCGCGGGCGAGGGGCTTTAACGCCGTGGTTCTCCCCAATTCCTTCGTAAAAAACGGTCGAATCCCCCTCGCCCACGTGCAGTGGGCGAGGGGGCTGGGGGGTGAGGGAATTCATTGAAGCTCCTCCTCGCCCATGTTTTTCGTGGGAGCAGGGCCTTTGGGCGGTGAGGGAACGCGCCACGATTAAATACTTGCCCCAAAATCAATATTTGACGTTATAATGGGCTAGAATAGCGATGCTGCTCTTTTTAACCCTTTTGATTTCAATTAATCACCTGCCTTGAAGCGGAGAAGTTGCCTATGAAACGGATGCGTTTATTGATGTTTGTGGTGCTCGCTGGCTTATTAACGCCGCTTGGCGTGTTGGCACGGCCTGTCACGCCGCCCCAAGTTCAGCCCCAAGCACCAAATGTGGTTAATTTTTTTATTGATCCTAATTCCTTTACGGATACTATGGTTCCTGGGCAAGCGCGCCAATTTGCATTTCAAATTCAGAGCCTAAATAGCTCTACTGAAAGTACAAATTTTACATTCGCCCCAGAGGGATTACCACCCCAAATTACCGTTAATCCAATTCTTCCTGTGACAGGAGTAAATCCAGGTGATCAGGTTACGGTTTTGGCTACAATTAATATTGCAGCTAATGCTCCCTTGCAAACGTATACCTTTAGAATTCGTGTTACTTCTACTAGTTCTTTAGGTGTTGTAACTTCAAGGATTGTTGATTTTCTTATTAATGTTGTAGCCCCAACCGCTACTCCAACCCGAACCAATACACCCACTCCTTCAACTCCAACTGCCACAACGACTGGCACACCGGGCCGGGTGTGTAATGGCAGTGGTGGCACGCTCAACGATAAATTCGAGCCTGATAACACCCGCAGCCAAGCGCGCCGAATTGAAGTCGATGTGCCACAAATTCACGCAATTTGTCCGGTTGGCGACGAAGACTGGCTCTTGTTTGGCGGTTTAGAGGGCAAAGTTTACACCATCGATGTCTCGCAAATGACCGATGGCCTTGACCTTTCGTTGACGCTCTACGATAGCAATGGCAATCAATTGGCCTTCAACGACGACTTTCCACGCAACAACGATCCCAGCGACATCAAACCACGAATTCAATCGTGGCGTGCACCAGCCAACGGCCAATACTATATCAAGGTGCGCGATTCCGCAGGACGCGGCTTTGTTGACGCACTCTACACGGTGGTGCTCAACAGCGAGAGCTACGGCCCTACGCCAACGCTCATCCCCGAAATCTGCGAAGATTTGTATGAGCCAGACGGCTTGCCCGAAATTGCGCCGTTGATTGTGGTTGGCGAAGTGCATCCCGACCATCGTTTGTGCCCACGCGGCGATGCAGATTGGGTTAAATTCTTTGGCAAAGCGGGCAAAATCTATTCGTTGTTTACCTCAGACCTCAGCGTTGGGGCCGATACGGTAATGGTGCTGGCTGATCGCGACGGCACGACGATTATCGATTTCAACGACGATTATGAATCAGGTTTAGATTCGCGAATCGATTTCGCGCCGGTGGTCGATGGCTTCTACTTTGTGCAAGTCAAGAACGTGGGCGATGTTGGCAACCAATTTATCGATTACACCTTGACCTTCCAGATCAAGAGTAACGCCAACCAAGGCCAGCCAACAATGCAGCCAACCGCAACCTTCGATGATGGCGAGATTACGCCAACCTTCGATGAGGATGATCTGACCCCGACCTTGGATGATGAGCGCACGCCAACGACCACCGGCACGGTAACGGGCACGCCAACTCGCACGCCAACCTCGGCCTATCCAACGCCAACCAACTTTTCGGGCAATAAATTGCCAAACTTCGATACCCGCAGCAATGGCAAATTTGCCGATCCAGCCTTCAACAAAGTTTGGACCCATGCCGATTCGCCGGTGGCCAGTGGCCAAGCTGTGCGTTCGTGGTTGTGGGGTCCAAACAGCGGCCAAGCTCGCGCCGAAGTCTACGATCAATCGCCTGGTGGTTTGCGCCAAGTGCAATATTTCGATAAATCGCGCATGGAAATTAGCGATTTCGAGAGCGACCGCCAAAGCCAATGGTTTGTGACCAACGGTTTGTTGGCCAAGGAATTGATCCAAGGCCAAATTCAAATTGGCAATAGCAATTATGTACAGCGCACCCCAGCCCAAATTAATATTGCTGGCGATTTAGGCGATGCTTCGGCTCCAACCTATGCCAGTTTCAGCAATTTGCTTGGCGCAACTAACGATCGAACTGGCCAATTTGCCGATCAACAATTAGCGCGCAGCGGCAAGGTTAGCGCCTATGCTGGCAACGCCAACGATGCTGCCAAATTGGTGCATTACGTGCCCGAAACTGGCCACAACATTCCCAGCGCCTTCTGGAATTTTGTCAATCGCCAAGGGCTCATCAACCAAAATGGCAAAGTCCAAGAAGGCCAAGTGATGGATTGGGTCTTTGCCTTGGGCTATCCAATCAGCGAAGCCTACTGGGCCAAAGTCTATGTTGGCGGCGTTGAGCAAACGGTGCTGGTGCAAGCCTTCGAGCGCCGCGTGCTGACCTACACCCCCAGCAACCCCGCCGATTGGCAAGTCGAAATGGGCAACGTCGGCCAACACTACGAACAATGGCGCTACCGCTAGGCTCAATTCTTCAGCTTCAAGGCTAAAAAGCAAAACCCCGTGTTCAGCATAGAACACGGGGTTTTTGTTGAGCACATTACAAGCCCAAAATCGCGTCCAAGCGTGCCCAATCGCAGCCCTCGGCCATCAGTTTGGTGAAGCGTTCGAGTTTGGTGCGTTCGTGCAAGCGCACATGGCCAAACATGTTTTCAATCCGTTCAACGGCGGTCAAGGTATCATCGGCAATCGTGATAATCGGCACGTTGCGTTGTTCGGCACGATCAATCACCGATTGCTGCGGGCGGAAATTGCCTGTCAGCACCAAGGCGTTGGTTGAGGTTTCCAAGGCTGCCAGTTGCAAATCGGTGCGGTCGCCGCCAGTGATTACGGCTTTGTTGGCACGACGGCGGAAGTGCGAGAGGCCAGCCTCTGCGCCCATGGCCCCAATCATCAACGACTCGACGATTTTGCCTTGGCCATACTCAGACCCAATTACGCTGCCGCCAAGCTCACTGACCAAATCCTCGACTGGAATGCCAGAGAGCGCAATATCTTGCGGCAGCAAGCCCAGCACCGCAATTCCGCGTTGCTCAAGAAATGGCACAACGTGCGATTGGACAAAATCCAGCCGTGTTTCCTCGATTTGGTTGAGAATTACGCCCTTGAGCCGTTTGCCGACGAAGCGTTGCACCGACAAAATTGCATCGACGGTTAAGGTGGTGCGATAGCGCGAAACCAACACCATCGGTGCATCGATCAAATCGGCCACCCGATCGGCGCTGAGATCAACCAACGAGCCTTCGGCCCAGCTGTTGGTGCCTTCAACAATCGTCACTTGATGATTATTGCTGATGCTTTGAAACGCTTGTTGAACCGCGCCAGCCCAATCGTGCTGCTCGCCGCGCAAAATGCTTTCGATAGTGGTGCGGCGTAAGAGCACAGGCGCAATTTGCTCCAATGGCTCGCTCAGGCCAAAGCTTTCGCGAATAAAGGCTGCGTCTTCATCAAACGCGCCTTCTGGGGTATGGGTCACCGAAACACTGACTGGCTTCATATAGCCAGCATCAATCTGGCGATCCTTGAGTTGGCGCAGCAAGGCAGCACAAACTGCACTCTTGCCAACATATGATTCTGTTGATGCAACATACAGCGTTGCCATAGCGAAACTCCTTTATCAAAGGATGAAGGATGAGGGATGAGGGATGAACCTTGACTGAATTGCAAAGAACCTGCACCGATTAAAAATTGATCGCTGATCGATTCTTGCGATTCATAATTCATCCTTCATAATTCATCCTTTCAATCTATCCTTGCAGAATAATGCGGGCATCGAGCACGATTACGCCTTCGCCACGGTTGTAGACAACCAACGGATTAATATCCATTTCGACGATTTCGGGGAAGTCGCTGACCAATTGGCTGACGCGCAGCACAATATCTTCGACGGCTTCCAAATCGGCGGTTTGCTCGCCACGCACGCCCTGCAATAATGGGAACGAACGAATCGCTCGCAGTTGTTCGCGCACTTCTTCGCGGCTCAATGGCGCAAGTCGAAACACCACATCTTTGAGCACTTCGACATAAATGCCGCCCATGCCCACGCCAATTAATGCCCCAAACTGCGGATCACGGCTGACCCCAACCAGCACTTCGCGGCCTTTACGCGCCATTTCCTGCACCAACACCCCCCAAATTCGGGCGTTGGGGCTGAATTTACGCGCACGATAGGCGATTAACTCGTAGCTATCGCTGGCTGCTTGGGGGTCGGCAATGCCCACGCGCACGCCGCCAATATCGCTTTTGTGCAGAATATCGGGCGAGCTAATTTTCATCACCACCGGAAACCCAATTTCCTTGGCAATGTCGGCGGCTTCTTCTGGCGAACGGGCTAGCCGACTATCGGGCAAACGCATGCCATAGGCCGCCATCACTTCGCGGGCCTCGATTTCGCCAAGCTCCACCCGCCCAGCCTCGCGCACCTGGGCAAACAAGTCGCGTACGTGGTCTTTATCGACATCAAAACGGGCGTAGGTTAGGGATGGTTGTTCGCGCCAGCGGCGGTGTTGCCACATTGCAGCTAATGAAGCCACGGCCCGTTCGGGAAATTCATAGTTGGGAATTTTATGTTGATTAAGCAATTTGAGCGCTGGCTTGATGCTATATGCGCCCATAAAGCTCGCCACAATCGGCTTGCTTTGGTTGGCTGAAAGCTCGGCCATGGCTTCCACCGTGGCTTCGGCTTCGCTGCCAGCTTGCGGCGTAAACAGCACCAAGACTGCATCAACATTGGGGTCGGCCAAGGCCATCTCAATCCCCGTGCGATAGCGATCGGCTTTGGCATCGCCAATGACATCGATGGGATTGTAGACATTGGCGGTTGGCGGTAAGTTGGCTTGCAGGTGGCTGATGGTGGCGGGGCTAAATTCGGCCATTTGCAAACCATCGCGCTCAATCGCATCGGTGGCGATAATGCCCGGGCCGCCAGCGTTGGTAACAATCGCCACCCGTGGGCCTGCCAGCAAGGGTTGATAGGCAAACACTAAAGCAAAATCAAACAATTGCTCCATCGTGCGCGCCCGCACAATCCCGCTTTGGCCAAAGGCCGATTCGTAGGCGCTTTCGCTGCCTGCCAACGAGCCAGTGTGCGAGGAAATTGCCCGCGTGCCAGCAGCCGTCGTGCCACTTTTGATCGCGATCACGGGCGTGCGTTTGGTCACTTCGCGGGCGGCCTGAATAAAGCCTGGGCCATCGGAAATACCTTCCAGATAGGCCAAAATTACTTTATTCTGGGGGTCGTTGCCCCAGGCCTGCAACAGCGCCACTTCATCGACATCGGATTTATTGCCAAGGCTGACGAAGCGCGAAAACCCAATATTGGCCTCTTTGCTCCAATCGAGGATGGCGGTACAGACCGCGCCCGATTGCGACATAAAGGCAATTTCGCCATCAGCGGGCATTAATGCTGCAAACGAAGCATTCAAATGGCTGACGGTATCAATCACACCAAGACAATTGGGGCCGACCATGCGCATGCCGTAGCGTTGCACAATCTCTACCAATTGGTGTTCAAGCTTAACCCCTTCACCGCCTACTTCCTTGAAACCTGCGGTGATCACCACTAAACCGCGCACACCTTTTTGGCCGCACTCTTCGGCGACGTTGAGCACATGCTGCGGTGGAATAACTAAAACTGCCAATTCAACATCATCGGGAACAGCAGCGACCGACGGGTAGGCCGTTTGGCCTAAAACTGCTTTGGCGGTAGGATGAATCGGGTAGATTCGCCCTTGAAAGCCATTGTCAATAACATTTTTGAGGACACGGTGACCAAGACGTGATGGATCGGGAGATGCTCCCACCACAGCCACCGATTGCGGAGCGAAAATCTCCTCCAGCATAGCGATTGCCTCCGGGTTACTTCGATCACCCCTAGAGCATATCACATCTGACGGAGCTTGAATGGGCTAAATGTCACGGAAGTAGGCAAATCGGATTGCTTGCCACAAAATTAACAGCGCGATGCCGCTCCAAACCAAGGCCCATAAAATTGCTGGCACGCCCGTCGCTTGCTGCATAATTAAGGCATCGCTGGTCACGTGGCGGCGGTAGGATGAGAGCCGCAGCAAATCCCACAAGCTATCGAGCGCATTTAAGATTGTCTGCACGCCCAAAATCAGCAACAGCCATTCATTCAAATGCAAGGCCAATTTGTAACTAGCCGCAATAAACGCCCCTGCCAGCAAAATACCAACAATAATCCCGAAAATATTGCGCACAAACAAGCCACACAGCACAAACAGCGCAATCCCAATAATTAATGTCACCCGATTGGCGCTAATGCCACGCGCCGACAGAATTAGCAAGGCTCCGCCAACCAAAGCACTGCTCAAATAGCCAGCACTGGCCACAATCCAACGAATGCCACCAGCCGTCCAAGCCACGCCCTCGCCATTCGAATAGACCTCGAAACGATCGAATTTGCCGCCAGTCAGCAGGGTGGCAAAGCCATGGCCAAGCTCATGCACAAACGTATTGAACAGCTCAAACGGATACACCAGCCAATGCAGCACTGGCAACCGCGCGATGATCGTTGATGTTACCGCGATGGCAATCGCGATCCAGAGTTCGTTGTTGCGTAGCATGGGGTTCTCCACGAGTATAGATTGGCTATGGGCTATAGGCTTTTGGCTTTTGATTTTTGATCCACGAAGGACACGAAGAGCACGAAGGGGAAATGGCTATCGGCTTTTGGCTATAGGAACCTATGCCTGATCCCCTCACCCCCTAACCCCCTCTCCCGCACGCGAGGCGAGGGGGAACCACACCATCAGCGCTCCCCTCGCGCGCGTTCAGTGGGAGAGGGGCTGGGGGTGAGGGCATGCTTTTGGTTCTCAACCCAAGGTACCAATACAAATAGCCCAGAGCCTATAGCCAAATTCTCTATGCTCTATGTTCTATGCTCTATGTTCTACTGCGCACGCACTCGCCAAGCGTGATAGAGAATAATCGAGCCGGCGGTGGCGGCGTTCAGCGAGGCAACTTTGCCGCGCATGGGCAAACGCAGCAACAAATCGCAGCGCTCACGGGTTAGGCGGGCCAAGCCTGGGCCTTCCGCGCCAATCACCAAGGCCAAGGCTCCACGCAAATTCGCCCGATCAAAATCAACCGCCCGCTCGTCATCTTCGACTCCAGCAACCCAAATATTGTAGTCTTGCAGGTGCTTAATGGTTTGAGAAATATTAGTAATTTGGGCCACATACAGATGCTCAACCGCGCCAGCAGAGGCATTAATCACCGCTGGCGTAATGCTGGCTGAGCGTCGATCGGGAAAAATAATGCCATGAGCGCCGACAATTTCGGCGGTGCGCATCAGCGTGCCAATATTTTGCGGGTCTTGCAAGTGGTCGAAAATTAAAATCAGCGGTTGCTCGCCACGCTCACGGGCTAGCTCGATAATATCATCAACTTCAACATAGGGATACGGCCCACATTCAAGCGCAATGCCTTGGTGATTCGCACCCGCAGTGCGTTTATCAAGCTCGCCGCGCTGCACTTTGGCAACTTGAATCCGAAGTTCGCGAGCTACGGCGTTAATCGCCTGCATCGATTCGCCTTCTTTGATGCCATCGGCAACCAGCAAACGGCCCAATTTGCGGCGATTGGCCCGCAACGCCTCTAAAACTGCATTTCGTCCATATAATAATTCCAAAGTAGATTCCTATTCGGTGCTAAGTTAGTCGTCGGTTTGCGCTATTATAGCGTCAAGCTGTCAATGGAGGAATCAATGGATCAGCAACCAAAGGAGCAAAAGCGCGTGATTACCCTAAGCGTTGGCATGATTATCAATCTGCTACTGATTGGCTTAGTCGCTGGCGTGGCTGGCGGTATGTTCGGAATTGGCGGCGGCGCGATTATGGTTCCGGCCATGGTCTTGTTGCTGGCGCTCGACCAAAAGTTTGCCACTGGCACCTCGATTGGCGCACAGATCTTGCCTGTTGGCTTGCTAGGCGCGTTTGTTTACTATAAAGAAGGCAATTTGGATTGGCGCGCATCGATCATCATCGCCATTGGCTTG
Organism: Herpetosiphon llansteffanensis; assembly: GCF_003205875.1. Taxonomy (GTDB): domain Bacteria; phylum Chloroflexota; class Chloroflexia; order Chloroflexales; family Herpetosiphonaceae; genus Herpetosiphon; species Herpetosiphon llansteffanensis. The sequence continues at coordinate 21,567 of NZ_PUBZ01000136.1, read as the reverse complement.
CTGCTCGGAACCTATTTTGGTGCCAAAATTGCTGCGCCAATTTCATCGGCAACCATGAAAAAGTTCTATGGGGCGTTCCTGTTTATCATCGGCGCACGCTATCTGTTTTGGAAATAACTGAAATAATTGGCAAGCATCCACGATTAATCGCCACGACGATTAGTTGATTGAGTTTGGGTTGCGCAAGATTGCTCATCCAAATCATCGATGCTCAAGGCTTGACGCTGTTGCACGGCTAGGGTAGATTGAGTTGATACTGCAAGGAGGCTCGCTAATGCCATCAATAACTCTCGATGCTCAACGCTGGCAAACATTTAGTCAGTTGCTCACCGCAACGGCCTACCAAAATCCGCAAGCATTGCTTGAATCGTTTTTGCAACGTTTAATTGAATTTTGGCCAGCCCAATCGGGAGCGTTGCTCTATATCGATCCGATGAATGCGCCGTTTTCGTTGGAGCATGGCGAATTGCCCGCTGATGGCCATGAGATGATTGAGCAGGCCCGATCGGTGTTTGAGCGCACCACTGGCGGCGAGCAGGATTTAGGGGTCTATGGGATTAACGATGAGCTAGCCTTGGTCGAATTAACCTTGCGGTCTGGCGATGCCGAGGTTGGCCTATTGCACTTAATTGTCTCAGCCGACCGCGTATCACCAGAAAACGAGGGCGAATTGGCCTTGCTCTTGGTTGGCGTTGCAGGCGGAGCCGCCGATCGGGTGGCCTTGCTCAACACCACGCGCAGCGAGCTTGATGAGATGAATTTGCTCTATCAAGTCAGCCAATCAATTGCCAGCGACATCGATTTGCGCAGCCTCTTGCGCACAATTATTGAAAAAGTGACCCAAATTATCGATAGCGAAAGCGCCTCGTTGCTGTTGGTTGATGACGTTCACAAAGAATTGTATTTTGAAACGCCATCGAGCAACAACCAAGAATTACGTTCCTATCGCATGCCCATCGACCAAGGCTTTGCTGGCTGGGTTGTGACCCACGGCCAAGGCTTGATCGTCGATGATCCGCAGAACGATGCCCGTTTTTATCGCCAAGTCGATAGCGATATTTCGCACCAAACCCGCAATATTCTGACTGTGCCAGTGCGTTCGCGCGAGCGCACCGTTGGCGTGATTCAGGCTGTCAACAAGCGCAATGGCCCATTTACCGAGCACGATTTACGCACGCTTTCGATGCTGGCCAACCAAGCGGCAATCTCGATTGAAAACGCCAATCTCTACACCAAACTCAAAGAAGAACGCGATCGCTTGATTCGCAAAGAAGAAGAAGTGCGCCACCAAATCAACCGCGATCTACACGACGGCCCAACTCAATCAATTGCCGCGATTTCTATGAACATTGAGTTTATCAAGAAACTGATGCATGCAATGCCTGAGCGGGTCGAAGATGAGCTTAATTCATTAGCATTGTTAGTCAAAAAAACCTATCAAGAGTTGCGCACCCTGTTGTTTGAGCTACGCCCGCTGGGCCTCGAAACTCAGGGCTTGATTGCAACCTTGCACGAATATGCCAGCAAATTCCGTGACCCATCGGGCATGCAAGTGCGTTTTACGCCGGGCAATTTCGTTGGTCGCTTGGCCCCGCAAACCGCCGCCGCAACCTTTATGATTATTCAAGAAGCGGTAAATAATGCCCGCAAGCATGCCAAAGCCTCGATGGTCTGGATAGAGCTATTTCAAGATAGCGAACGCCATATGCTAACAGCGGTTGTGCGCGATAGCGGGGTTGGCTTTGATCTTCAGAGCGTCACAACCTCGTATGAAGAGCGCGGATCGTTTGGCTTATTGAATATGGGCGAGCGCGCAACCCTCGCTGGCGGCTCGTTCGAAATTCGCTCATCTGCAGGCGAAGGAACCCAAATCATCATTCGCGTGCCAATGCTGGTCGAAGAACAGAATTGATAGGCGTTCCCTCACCCCAGCCCTTCAAGGGTAGGTTTTGAGCGATTGATGGTGGCATGGAGCGTTCCCTCACCCCCCAGCCCCCTCTCCCACGAAAACGCGGGCGAGGGGGAGTTTTCGTTTTCAGGATGAATCGTTGTAGAACTAGGAAATTAAAGCCCCGCGCCACGGGCAAGGGGTTGGGGTGAGGGCATCGTACTTCGCTCAACTAGCGACGCTTGCCGACCATGCCAGCATATTTGGCAATAATCCCCAACATAATTTCATCAGCACCGCCACCGATTGAGAGCAAGCGCGAATCACGAAAATAACGGGCCAGCGGATATTCTTCAACATAGCCCATACCGCCGTGGAATTGCAAGCAGCTATCGGCCACTTCGCGTACCAAGCGCCCAGCTTTGAGTTTGGCCATCGAAACCTCTTTGGTAATGTCATGGCCGGCGATCAGCAAACGGGTGCAGTGATAATTAAGTTGGCGCAGGGCTTCAATCTCGGTCAACAACTCGGCCAAACGAAAATGAATATATTGGTTGTCAATCAAGGCTTTGCCAAATGTTTGGCGCTCGCGACAATAATTAATCGTCAGCGCAACGATTTTCTCCATGCCTGCAACTGCCGAAACCGCGCCAATTAAGCGTTCTTTTTGAAATTGCTGCATTTGCAGACCAAAACCTTGACCTTCTTCGCCAATTCGATTGGCAACCGGCACACGCAGATCATCGAAGGCTAAAAGGGCTGTGTCGCTGGAATGATTGCCCAATTTCTCTAATTTTTTGGAGACATGAAAGCCAGGCGTGTTGGTTGGCACAATAATCAACGACATGCCTTTGAAACCTGCTTCATCGCTGGTACGCGCCAACAAGGTAATAAAATCTGCTTGCGTGCCATTGGTAATCCACATTTTGCTGCCGTTGATTACATACTCGTCGCCATCACGCACAGCGCGGGTGCGAATTGAGGCAACATCGGAGCCAGCATCAGGCTCGGAGATGGCGACGGCGGCGATCAATTCGCCCCGAATAGCGGGAGCCAAAAAGCGCTGGCGCAGATCGTCGCTGCCAAATTCGGCCAAGGCTGGCGTGGCCATATCGGTATGCACCAAAATGGCCATTGGCACACCACCACAATCAGCGCGGCCAACTTCCTCGGCCAAGACCACGTTATACCAATAATCGAGGCCTGCGCCGCCATAGGCTTCGGGGTACGAAACGCCCAACGCGCCCAATTCGCCTAATTTTTTGAAGAGTGCATGGCCAGGGAAACAGCGTTCATGTTCCCATTGCTCGACAAATGGATTGATTTCACGTTCGACAAAACGGCGGATGGTTTGGCGAAACATTTGATGATCGGCATTAAAATACAGCGACATCACAGCCTCCTTGCTAGGGCATCGCAATTGTAGCCCGATTGTAGCATAGCCCTTGGCTGGCTGATCGCTTGCTCGGTTGCGTAACTGATAGCCTTCGCTTGAATCTGTGCTAGAGTGAATATTGTCAGTATTTTTGGCTGGCAAACAGAACCGATTAATCCGTATGAGGAGCACAAGTATGCAGCGTTGGTGGCGTGTTTTATATGGTGTCATTATTTTTGGCTTGGTGGGCTGTGGTGCAGCGACACCAACCGCAACTCCAGTAGCGAAGAGCCGCGTACAAGCAGTGTTGGCAGCCTCCAATTTGGTGGTCGGCCCCAATCGCTTGCCAATTGGCTTGATCGTCGATGGCTCGCCAATCAACGATCCCAACGTACAAGTGAAATTGCGCTTGTACTATCTTGATGGCACCGATGCTGAGAAAACTCAAGTTGCAGGCGAAGGCAGCGCCGATTATTTTGGCCAAGGCTTGCCAGCAGGCATCTACGTAACCTACCCCGATTTTAAACAGGCAGGCGATTGGGGCGTTGAAGTCGAGGCCACCTTGCCCGGCCAAACCCCAACTGTCAGCACCTTGCGGCTCTCGGTGCTGGCCCAAGATCCTACTCCAGCACTGGGCAGCAAGGCGATTGCGGTTGATACCCCAACCGTCAAAACCAACCCTGATCTCAGCCAAATTAGCTCTGATCCCAAGCCAAACCCAGCCTTATATCAATTGAGCGTTGCCGATGCGATTAAGAGCGGCAAACCAACCGCAATCTTGTTTGGCACACCTGGCTTTTGCAAAACCGCTACTTGTGGCCCAAGCGTCACGGTTTTGGGTAGTTTGCAAAAAACCTATGGCGATAAAATGAACTTCATCCATGTTGAAGTCTATAAATTTCCATTTAGCGAATCAGTCCAAGCCAATCCGCCGTTGTTGGTGCCAGCAATGAGCGAATGGCGCTTGCAAAGCGAGCCATGGCTGTTTTTGCTGGGCAAAGATGGCACGATTGTCAACAAATATGAAGGTGGGATTACCACTGAAGAGCTTGGCCCAATGATCGATACCATTCTAGGCCAAGGCATTTAACCACAACAACGCAGCAGCAGCCAGCGTGGTTGCTGCTGCAACCTTGATCTGTTGCCAACGTAAATAATGGCGATTCTGCTGAGTACAGAGAGAACGTATGCAATCAGCACCATTCAAACAACGCTTACGTGTACCCCACTATGGAACTCAAGTTGTTTTAGGCGTTATCTTTCTAATCATGCTCATTTTGATGGGTGCAACTGCTACCTGGATAAAACATGATTGGGTTAGCCGCTGGAATTTCATCATTCTGCCGATTGGGTTTATCCAATTTGCCATTAATGCGATTTCGTATCTCGATATTAGTGCCCGAGGCTTGGTAATGCGTCGTGGTTGGCAATACTTTGAGATTAATTGGGAACAAATCGAATCATTCGGCATTGGTGTAATTGGAAAACGTATCCATCTGCCATATATTGTGTTATATCAACCAATTAAAGGCTTACCAAATGTAACCATTAAAGAACTAACACCGGAGCAACAGCAACGAACATTAACCTTGGAAGGCTGGGCTAATTCAGAGATAATCGCCAAGGCTTTGCATGCAAGGCTTAATGCGACCAATCAACAATTGCAAGTCATTCCAGATTTCTCAAAAAGCCATCAAGTATTTTACTCGTATCAAAATCTTTATATTTGCTTGTCTATTATTGGCGTTTCAATTTTTATATATTTTATCTTGAAATAGGAGCACTACCTTGAATCCAGTTACGTTTAAAGTGAGCAATTATAGAATACTCATCGCTATCGGTTTGATTAAAATATTAATGGTTATGATGTTAATCTATAGCAATTTCGATCTGAATTGGATTTTTACGCTCCTGATTCTCGTCAGTTTTCCAAGCACCATCTATGAGTTAAGCATCAAATTGATTGTTGATCAGGATGGTTTGATTATTCAGCGCTTATTGCGTGACGATGTACGCATTACGTGGGACGACATCCTTGAACAACACTATTTCAATCTTGGTAAGCGTGAGATTCGCTATCTCGTGTTGCGCAATCCGATTCCGACAATTAGATCTGTCTTTATTCCCAAAGAATTTCAGGCCAATATTTTCATTATTGAGTCTTGGGAGCAACCGACGCGCTTGTTGACATTAATTGAGCCACATTTGCCAGCAAAAAACCCAGATGCTCAACTTTTTGTACCATTTACTGCTGATCGCAGTCTGCGCAAAGCCTTACCATTGCTTTTTCCGCTAATCATTGCAATTGTGCTTTTCATCGTAAATACGTTTCGCTGATATTTGCAACCTTGAAAGATATACCTACGTAATGGCTAGCAAGTGCATTGATGAAATAAAAAATTTATCGATCATCAATCTAAATTTTAGGGGTAAAATTCCATGGAAGAGCATCTATTTAAATTAGCCAATTACAAAACCAAATTTTTCGTTTTGCTGATTGCGATTATCTTACTTGGAATTTGGCTGTTTGCTGATTTTTATGCTATCAATTTTGTGATTGGTGGATTTATTCTTCTTATCATAAGTCAAATTAATAGCTTAACGACGCGATTACTGATTGATCAAGATGGCCTAGTTATTCGGCGCATCTTTCGCCAACCGATTCAAATTGATTGGGCGGATTTGATTGGCCAACAGCAGGTTAAGCTCAAAGATCGCATGATTAACTACCTTGTGTTGCGCAAACCAATTCCGCTTGTTGAACCATTGCAATATGCAGATGTGCCAAAAGAGCATCGAACAACAACCTTTATCCTTGATTTATGGGAGCAACCACAGCGAGTTCAGGAATTGATCGAGCCGCATCTGCCAGCCAAAAACTTGGAAAATCAACTGTTTGTGCCATTTACCAGCACCCGAGAAGCTGCAACCACCAAGCTTGCGCTGATCGTTATGTTTGTTGGGTTTATTGTAACAACAGTGACAATTTTATTGTTGCTTTAAGTGATCATATTCGGGAAATAAGGTTAAATTGCAGTAAATACTATCTATGAGGAAAGAGATTACGATGCTCGTAACTGATAATTCAAATAAAACACTTGATCTAAAATTTCGCTCAGCCTATCGACTGTATGGAATTACAAATGTAGCGATTTTTATGCTAAGTATGATCTATTCAATAAATAATTTTGACTATTCAATGTTGTTTTTATTGCTTTTTATCGCAGCACATTTTGTACCAAGTCTTGTGAATACAATCTCAGTTTTACGCATTACAAATGAAGGATTATTTATTCGGCGTGGTTGGCAACGAGCTTTTATCGCTTGGCATCAAATTGAATCATTAGGTGTAGCAAAATATCAAGTGTTTAAGCTAATTCCTTATATTGTATTGTGCCAGCCAATCAAGGGCTTTCCAAAAGTAGACTTAAAAGAAATAGCGCCTGAACACCAACAGCGCAGCGTTACGCTCGAAGGCTGGCATAAACAACAAGCGCTGATTGAAGCAATCTATCAACATTTACCTCAAATCAACGATTCATATACTGTCATGCCAACAATCAAAAAAGATTATAAAACATTTATCTATTATGATGATTTAAATAGATATATTCTTGGATTTAGCGCGTTAATTATGTGTATTCTTTATCTCTTCAAATATGGATTAGGCTAACTATACAAACACGTATTTTTAAGCGTAATGACCATTTGTTGCTGCCAAATTTTGGCTTGATTGCTGGATTTTTATTAGTAGCGTTTGGGTTATGGCTCATTCGCGAGCCAGCAAAAATTGAATTATATGTGGTTAATTTGGGCTTGATTTTGCTATTAATCAATCTCTTCTGGAAATCGCGTGAACGAATGATTGTGAGCGAACAGGGTCTCGATATGTATCAAATGCCACAGCGCACGCTGATTGGCTGGAATGAGGTTGCCTACATCAATTATACTGAGCATGACCGCGAACCACGGCCATATGTGGTTGTTCAGCAAGCCAACCAGTTGTTGGCCGAGCAACTGATCAACCAACTGACAAACGATAATCATGCCTATCGCGTGATTTACCTTGATCGCTGGGAACAGAGCGCAGAATTGCTAGACCTAATCAAGCAGCAGCTCAAGCAGCAACCAGCAGACCAAATTCGCGTTCAATTCGATATTCAGATTTAAGTAAGGGATTTATGCAACCGATGACATTTAGGGCGGCTAAGCTTAAAAAGACAATGTTAATCACAGTGGGCTGGTTTGTTCTATTGATTATTATGCTTATCGTCTATAAAACAATGTTTAATCTGCGAAAATTCCCAGTACTGTTTATTGTCATGTCTGTGTTATATGCGTATTTTTCATTCAGCGAATACTATCGAAAATTAATCGTTGATGAACAAGGAATTACAGTTAAACGCTTGTTTAATGCTACTAAAACTGCAAAATGGCATGAAATTTCAAATCTACACTATTTTATCCTATCCAATCGGCCAATCGAATATATCTTTTTTGAGCGTGATGTCGATTTTTTGGATTCGCTTTTTCCTTCGATTATCCCCAAACCATATCATCGGCGTACATTAATGTTGCAAGAATGGGATAACCATCAGCACATTAAGCGTTTGGCAGAACAAAACATGCAATCAGCAGCAGACAATAATTTGATTGTCCCTTTTACGGTTAGTTTTTCGGACTATATGAAACGAGTGTTTTTATTTTCGCTGATTATGATTCCAATTATGATTCCGCTGCTTATTCTTTGGGGCTAGGATTATAAATCCATAAAGGATTTCATATATGCAAACCGAAATATTCCGATCAAAAGATCATAGATTAATCTTAATCGCTATTGTCATATGTATTTTCTTACCATTATTTCTATTTTTTGATAGCACATTTGAATCAAGAACAATATTATTTTTATGTATTTATCCATTGTTTGCTCTGATTAATATGATCAATAGATTATACGCTAGACTATCTGTTACTAATAATGGACTAATTATTCATCAATTGATTCGAAAAAATATTTTTATAGCGTGGAGTAATATTGAAGATATTCAAGAATTCAAAAACTATCATCGAAATTTTCACTATATTACATTGAATCAATCTGTAAAATTACCAGATTTAACCTATAGCCAAAATCTACCTAAGGATTATCGTAATCAAGCAATTATTTTAGATGCTTGGGAAAATCATACAAGAATTATTGAACTTATTCGAACAAAAGTTTCATTTAAACCCAAAAACCAGTTGTTTGTGCCTATAGCTGGCAAAAGCTGGGATACAATATTACCGTATGCAATTTTTATCCTTGGTTTAGGTGCAGCATTGCTAGCATGGAGCTTACAATAATCCATGACCAAACAGATAATAACCATCCGCCCGCGTTTTTGGTGGCCAACCATCGGCTTTATTGTGCTAGCTAGCGCACTATTGATGATGCTGATTGTGCAAGCATTAACTGAGCCAGGCGTAAAACTCGGGATTGGCCTCTTATTTTTAGTCGGCATCCTAATTTGGCTTGGGCGGGGGCTTAATCAGCGGCTCAGCATCAGCGAAACCAACTTGATCATCAAGCAACCAGGCCACACGGTGACGATTGATTGGGAGCAGGTTGCAGGAGTTGGCACGTTGCAGAGCATCGCCGGGCTAGCACTGCCATACCTAATTTTGCGCCAGCCCTATGCCAATTTGCCAGAGCCACAACTGCGGCGTTTAGCCAGCGAAGATCTGCGCGATACGATTGTGATTATCAATCCGTTGCGCTGGGCAAACATCGCCAAGCTTTGGCCAATGTTGTTGCAACAACTGCCAGCAACCAACGATTATCAAGTGCCATTTGATTTTAGTGGCGTTTCACGAGTTCAACGGCGCATTTTTGTGCTTTTTGGCTTGCTTAGTTTGCTGGTTGCATTCTTGATTTGGCTATTCGCATAAACTAATTTCGTGATACGATTGACGATGTAACGCATCCAGCATTGCACTGGATGCGTTGCTTTTTTCAAGGAGTACTTATCGTATGCGAATACGTTTGATGATAGGTTCATTGCTGATTGTGACGTTGCTTGCTGGTGGCGCTTGGTGGCTGTTGCAACCAAGCCAAACCGAAATTCAAACTTCAATCAGTGCAGTCGGCATGCTCAGCCAAGCCAATCAGGGCGATTATGTGCGCGCAACCGAGCCACGGCCATTTCAGTTTCCCGCCGACCATGGTGTGCATGCTGGCTATCGCACCGAATGGTGGTATTACACTGGCAATTTGGTCAGTGCTGATGGCCAGCGCTTTGGCTTTCAGCTGACCTTTTTTCGCTCAGCAGCCACCGATCAAGTGATTAGTCGCACGGCGAGTTTGGCAACCAGCGACATTTATATGGCCCACTTGGGATTAACCGATGTGGCGAATCAACGCTTTTATGCCTTCGAGCGCTTTATGCGTGGCAATCCCCAACTGGCCAACGCAACTGGCGATCCCTTCAAGGTCTTTGTTGAAGATTGGCAGGCAGTTGGCAGCGGCCCTGAAGGTATGACCATGCAGCTCACAGCACAGCAAGCACCGATTGCGCTGAACCTCAAACTTGAATCCAGCAAAACGCCAACCTTGCAAGGCGACCGTGGCTTGAGCCAAAAAGGCGCTGAGCTGGGTAATGCTTCGTATTACTATTCGCTGACCAACATGACCACGAGCGGCACGCTGACCATTGATGGCCGCGAAATTGCCGTGACTGGCAAAGCATGGATGGATCACGAATGGGGTTCGGGGGCGCTCGAAGACCAAGCAGTTGGCTGGGATTGGTTTGCCATCCAGCTTGATGATCAACGCGAAATCACCTACTTCAATATTCGCAATCAAGATGGCTCGATCAACCATTTATCGGGCGGAATGCTGACCTTGGCCGATGGCTCGACGCGCAAAATTGCCCAAAGCGAGCTAACGCTCGAAGTAACTAAGCAATGGCAAAGCGAACAAGGCATTCAATATCCGGGCCAATGGCGTTTGAGCTTGCCCAGCGAACAACTAGAATTGAGCATTACGCCGCAAGTTGCCAACCAAGAAATGCCGCTAACGATTCGCTATTGGGAAGGCTCGGTAGCAATTAGCGGCACTGCGACCGGCTATGGCTACGTTGAATTAACTGGCTACGGCGATACGGGACGCGGACGGGCTGAATAGCGAAACCCGTTATAATGCAAGCAGCAAGATCATTGAGGAAGCACAATGCGAATTATCGGGATTGACCCAGGCACGGCAATTATGGGCTGGGGCATTATTGAGGCTGATGGCAGCGATTTGACGATGGTTGCCTATGGAGCCTTCACGACACCAGCCAAACAGCCATTGCCTGATCGCTTGGTGACCATTTACAATGATTTAGCGCACGTTTTGGCCGAGTATCGACCTGCGGTTGCGGCAGTTGAAGAACTCTTTTTTGCCAAAAATGTAACCACTGCCATGGCCGTAAGCCATGCGCGGGGCGTGGCCTTGCTTGCTTTGCGCCAAGCCAAACTGCCAATTTTTGAATATAAACCGTTGTCTGTGAAACAGGCCGTGGTCGGATATGGCAACGCCGACAAAAAGCAGATGCAACATCTGGTGCAAATGACCCTCAATTTGGATCATATTCCCAAGCCCGATGATGCCGCCGATGCCCTTGCCGTTGCGATGTGCCACGCCTATGCAGCACCATATCTTAACCGAATTCAGGAGGATTCCTAGATGGTTCGTCGGCCAGATCTTGAAGAAGTGAGCGTCAATACCTTTTTAGTTGCCGATACGGCGATGATTCCGATTTTGCGCGGCGAGGGCATAGTCAATGGCCACTCGTTTACCCTAACCTCGGCGCGCGGCTTGGGCTTGATTGCCCGCTTGCGCACCCGCAATTATCGCGTTGTTACGCTCAAGGATAAAATCGATCGGCTGCCAGAAATGCCAACTGTGCAAGCACCAGGCAATCTGCTGCAAATCGAGACCGGAGCGCGCGATCAATGGTTTCGCTTTGATGGTGAAACTTTAACCTGGCAAGCTGTCGAAGCCCAAGCCAACGGCTCGCGCTTGTTTGTGGCCTTTGAAGAACATCGCGTTGCCCGCCGTCGCCGTTCGCGGACTGGCGGCGATTACTTTCGGATTGAGCGCTTGCCAAATGATAGCGCTCAATTAGCGACCCTCAGCGAAGATGCAGGCGTGTTGCTTGGCTATGCCCACGCTACCTACGATGCCGACATTGAAATCGATAGCAGCGTTAATGACGATGGCAGCTACAGCTTGCCAATCGAATTTAGCTTGCCACCGCAATATCGGGCGATGCTTGAATTGTTGGCCACCAGCCACGATAAACAAAGCATGCACTTTTCGGAAGCTGGCTGGGCTTTGGCGGTGCGCCTGTTGCATCGTTTGAATCTCCGCCCTGCGAATGGTGACATCGAAGCTGATTTTGACGATGATCACGATGATTTTGATGATGATGACGATGAATAATCGTTGCCAATTGCCATAAACCTGTGTGTTGAAGGAGTTTTGGAATGACAACCGCTGCAACAGTCCCAACTCGTCAGGAAGTAGCCCTCGCCGATACGTGGGATGCAACCAAAGTTTTCGCTTCTGATGCTGAATGGGAACAAGCGCTCGATGCCTATGCCCAATCGATTGCTGAGATCGAACAATATCAAGGCCGTTTGGCTGAAGGTGCGCCAACGCTCTTGGCAGCACTGAACTATGCTGATCAGCTCAACGAGCGGATTGGCAAGCTCTACATTTATGCCAGCTTGTTCTATAGCGTCGATACCACCGATCAAGTTGCCAAAGCCAAAATGGATCGGGTGCTGGGTGTCTATGCCCGCACGATGGCAAGCTCGGCGTTTATCGAGCCAGAAATTATTGGCATTGGCTTTGAAACGCTAAAGCAATGGCAAGCAGAAAACGCCGATTTAGCAGGCTATGGGCAATATTTCAATGAAGTTGAGCGCCGCCAAGCCCATGTGCGTTCAGCAGAAGTTGAGCAAGTGTTGGGCTTGGTCAGTGATGCCTTTGATTCAGCCAACTCGACGCACCGCATTTTGACCGATGCTGATTTGGCCTATCCAGCAGCCCATGGCCCTGATGCAAGCGAATTAGAATTGACCCAAGGCACGATTGGCCTCTTGCTGACCGACCCAGATCGCGAAGTGCGCCGCACCGCCTTTGAAAACTACAGCGATGCCCACTTGGCCAACAAAAACACCATGGCCAATTGTATGGCGACCTGTGTCAAGCAGCATGTCTTCAATGCACGAGTGCGTAACTATAGCTCAGCCTTGGCCGCAGCGCTTGGCGAAAACAACATCCCAACCGATGTGTTTCATCAATTGGTGGCGACGGTGCGCAAAAACTATCCAACTTGGCATCGCTACTGGCGCTTACGTCGCGAAGCCTTGGGCTACGATCAACTGCATGTCTACGACATCAAAGCGCCATTGAGCACCAAAAAGCTTGATATTCCCTACACCGAAGCAGTCGATTGGATTATTGCAGGCATGCAGCCCTTGGGCGAAGGCTACACCAGCGCAGCCAAACGTGGCTTGCTCGACGATCGCTGGGTCGATATTTATCCCAACAAAGGCAAGAGCGCTGGGGCATTTTCGAGTGGCTGGAAAGGCACGCCGCCCTATATCTTGATGAACTACAACAACGATATTTTTGGCATGAGCACCTTGGCCCACGAGCTTGGCCACTCGATGCACTCGTATCTTACGTGGCAAAACCAACCAACGATTTACAGCAACTATGGCTTGTTTGTGGCCGAAGTTGCCTCAAACTTCAACCAAGCCTTGGTGCGCAACCACCTGTTCAACACCAACCAAGACCCCGATTTCCAAATTGCCTTGATTGAAGAAGCCATGAGCAATTTCCATCGCTATTTCTTCATCATGCCAATTTTGGCCCAATTCGAGCTTGAAATTCACGAACGCGGCCAACGTGGTGAGCCATTAACCGCTGCCACCCTGAACGGCATCATGTTCGATTTGTTCCGTGAAGGTTATGGCGAGGAAGTTGTGCCCGATGCTGATCGCATGGGGATTACCTGGGCCACCTTCTCAGGCCATATGTACGCCAATTTCTATGTCTATCAATATGCAACCGGAATTGCAGCAGCCCATGCCTTGGCCGAGGGTGTGTTGGCAGGCAAGCCCGATGCCCAAAGCAACTATTTGGCCTTCTTGAGTGCTGGTAGTTCGTTGGCACCGTTGGATGCGCTGAAATTGGCTGGGGTTGATATGACTTCAGCAGAGCCAGTTGAGGCAGCCTTCCGCGTGCTGGCAAGCTATGTTGATCGCTTGGAGCAATTGCTGGCCAATAAATAAGTTAAATACCAAGGCGGGGCTGGATCAAACCAGCCCCGCCTTATACGTTAAGCTTACGAGCGTTTCAAGGTATTGTAGAAGCCTAAACCAGCCCCTAAGACCCCAAAGACGATTGTCAAAATATTTTCTTTGCTTTGTAACCATAGTTTACTGAAGAAAAAATCGAATGCCGGCGAAATAGACTTACTCAATGGAATATCAAAATCACGTTGAAACGTGAGGATAAATGAAATGAGGTTGCCTAATTCCAACGACAACAAGGTAAAAAGAATTGCTGGCACAACCAAGGAAAAAAGGATAGATTTTGAAACAGGCTTGCGAAAGGGTGAAATCATGGCATAGGAAATCCCCATCCCAATCAAAATAGCAACATAGAAGAAGATTTTATCGGTAAAGTAGGCCAATAAGCCCCAAGCAATTGCGCCTAAAACGAGTGCTCCTAATCCAATCAAGAGTGCCTTGGCTTTGCTGCCGGTAGCTTGCTGATTGGTTGGCATTTGATAATTGCCTTGGGGTGGCAATTGGTAGCTGCCTTGGGGTGGCATTGGTGATTGAGTCATTGCGTTATCCTCCTAAAAAAACAAACTCTTACCAACTCGGACGTAGGGTGGATCAATCGAGCCGCAGCACATATTCGGCTACGTCGCAACCACGACCATTGGCAAAGCCCGAATCTTCGCCAATAATCTGAAAGCCAGCTTTGGTCAAGACCTTGAGCGAGCCATGATTATCTTGGGCGACGCGAGCAAACAATGGCCGCAGCCTTATTTCGTTGAGCAATACTTGCAGGGCTTGGCTAGCCAGACCTTGGCCCCAATAGCGCCGATCGAGCCAATAGGTCACTTCTGGCTCGCCAAATTGTTCAAATTGGGCAATCTGGCCAATCAGTTGATTATCCCAGATAATTGCCCGCTTGATGATGCTACTATCAGCCATAATTTTTTGCCAATGCGCCTGAAACGCAGCATAATCGCTGGGATCTTTGGCAGTAAAGGCAGCCATGTGAATCGCCACTGGATCTTGTTGCTGCGCGAAAAAGCTAGCCAGATCGGACTCTTCAACTGGGCGTAACGACAGTTCAGGCATTGATTAAGCCTCGGCTACAAGCTGTTGGTCGGGCGCGGCAAATGGCTTACGAAAACTAAACGCAGCACTGCTTTCGCCATTGGCGCGTAAATACTCCAAGCGCTCAAGGGCTTCAGCAACCGTTGGTTCGTGGCCTACCGGAACCCACCAGAGTACCATAAAAGCGGTATCCATGCGTTCGAACCACTCTCTGCGCCGCCGCATAATCGCCACATGCTCCGATTTATATACATACTGCATCAAGGCATCAAGGTCGCGCCAAACAGACATATTGACAATCGTCAGCGGGTCGAGGGGGCGATAATCAGTCGCATTGCCCGTATCGTCTTTCAAGCGCCAAACAAAGCCATCGCTCACCTCAGCTAAGGCATTAATCCGATCCAAATTATTGGTAAAATCGGCCATCAATGGGCTATCTAAGGGTGCTTTGATTGTGCCAATATTGAGTTGGGCAAGCTGATAGCTGGGCATAAACCCTCCTTGCTTGACGACATGCAATGCGGTTGTTAGTAAACAGCAGCATTGTGACATACAGCGACACAATTATTATGCGGCTTAGGGCTGACTTGTATGCTACCATACGAGGCTGAATCGCCCAAAATTGGAGGAGTGTTGTATGCAGCGGCGCTATTGGCTGATAAGTGGCATCCTGATTGTGCTTGGTTCAGTATGGATTGGCATGCTGGCCTATTTTTCGCCACTGAGCACGATTGTGCAAGATGAAGTTGGCCATATTGTAATCTCGCAACGGGCTTGGCAGCAGCCAGCCTTTGTCTTGGATACCTGGGGCCGCTTTGGCAACACGCTTTTTTATATGCCAGCAGCCCTTGGTGGCCTGTATGTCGCTCGCGCCTTTGCAGTGCTCATGACCGCGCTAACCGTTGGGCTTTATCTGTTGATTGCGCGCCAAGTAGGCATGCGCTATTGGTATCTTGTGCCATTGTTTGTCTATCTTCAGCCGTGGGTCAGCCAATTTGCCTATGCGACAACCGTCTTGCCCTATGCTGTTTGTTTGGGTTTGGCTGCCTATGCTAGCCTTAATCGACGTTGGCTTTGGGCAGCGCTGGCAATTGGGTGTTTGCCATTAATGCGCCACGAAGGCTTATTGCTGCTTGGGCTTTGGGGGCTATATCGGCTAGCCCAGCGAGATTGGCGCTCAGGCTTGCTTAGTGGCTTGCCCATGCTGGTTTATTATGGGCTGTGTTGGCTGGTGCTTGGCAATCGACCGTGGATGATTTTTTTCGAGCCAAAACCAACCGATTTCTATGGCTCAGGCACGTGGTGGCACTTTGGCCCCGATTTATTGGCAGGCATTGGTTGGCCATTAGTCGTTTTGGTGGTTGCCACAGCAGCTTGGAGCTGGCGTAAGCGCCACGTTTGGGTCGTTGTTTGGCCCAGCGTGGTCTATGTGCTGAGCCACGTGGTGATCTATCGCTTTGGCTTGTTTGCCTCTGGGGGCTATAGTTATTTCCTGCTTCCATTCGCCTTTGTGGTTGCAGTATGGGCAACCCAAGGCCTTGAAATTGTGCAAACTGCGCTCAGCCGTTGGGTTGGCCCAGCTCAAATTTTCTGGCCGTTGGTAGCAGTGTTTGTGCTGGTTGCGTTGAGTTTGCCCGCCAAATTGCGTCCGATTCCGGTTGATCTTGAGGCCCAAGCGAGCCTTGAAGCCCAGCGTTGGATTGCCCAAAACCAACCGCAAGCGCAACCTGTCTATGCAACCCATGTCTGGTTTTACTATTTTCAAAAATTACCGCTGCAAGCACCCAATAAACTTTGGTGGAGCGTGCCCAAGCTCGAAACAATGGCCTCTGGCACGTTGGTCGTGTGGGATCAGCATTATTCAGCGCGCATGGGTTGGCCAGCAGATGGCTTTCGCGATCAAAGCCAATGGCAGCAACTGCACAGCATTCCTGATCGCATGATTATTTATCAGAAACGTTAAGCATTGATGGAGGCGCGCCATGCCTACTCCCCAACAACTTTTAGATCGCGTAGCTGCGATTGGTCAAGCGCTTGCCGCCAGTGGCCATGGTTTAGCCTTAATCGGGCTTGGCTCGGTTGGCTTGGAACGCGAACGACTTGATCAATGGTCGGATCTCGATTTTTTTGCCATCGTTGAGGCTGGCAGCAAAGCCTCTTTTCTCAATGATCTTGGTTGGCTGGCGGCGATTCAACCGATTAGTTATGCTTTTCAGAATACCGTCGATGGCTATAAACTGCTCTATAGCGACGAGATTTTTTGTGAGTTTGCGGTGTTCGAGCCAGCAGAATTGCCCAATATTCCCTTTGCGCCAGGCCAGATTATTTGGAAAGCAGCCCATGTTGATGCGGCGATTGCCTTGCCGCAACTCGCGCTACCAACGCCCAATCGGCAGCAGCCCGCGTGGTTGTTGGGCGAAGCATTGACCTGTTTGTATGTTGGTTTGTGTCGCTATCAGCGCGGTGAGTGGCTTTCTGCTCAGCGCTTTATCCAACATTTTGCGGTCGATCGGGTGCTGGAATTAATTGGCACTTGGCCGCAATTTGGGCTTACTGCTGGCGATGTGTTTGCCAATGAACGCCGCATCGAGCAACGGTTGCCGAATTTGAAGCCGTTGCTGGCCGCATGGGTACAAGGCTATCAACACAGCCCAGCTTCGGCTTTGGCAATTGTCGAATTTTTGGCCCAACATACCCAGGTTGATGCCAGCATGCGCAACTTGATCGAACGTTTGGCCAACGAGGCCTTGTAACATTCGTGTAACATCATAGCGTTATCGTGGATACCAAGCAGATATTTGTGAGGTTTCCATGATGATTTCAGCACCCAACTATGGCTTAGCCGATCAATTTGATAACAGCGATTTACAAGCCCTGTTTGAACAAATGGCTCCCTCATACGATCAGGTTAGTTCGCTCGGTAGTTTGGGCATTATCAATGCTTGGCGTAAACGGTGTATCGCCACGGCACAGATTCAGCCAGGCATGGTTGTTGGCGATTTGCTGTGTGGCGGCGGCGAGGCTTGGCCATGGCTGGAGCAAGCATTACAAGGACGCGGCTCGTTAATTGCACTTGATCTGGTAGCGCAACCCTTGAAGCACCCAATTTGGCTTGAGCGAATTGAAGTACACAATTGTGATATTTTTGCCAACAGACTCCCTAGCCAAAGCCTTGATCGGGTAGTCTGTTGTTTTGGATTAAAAACGTTTTGTTATAGCGAATTGGTGCGTTTTGCTGGCGAAATTCGGCGTTTGCTACGGCCAGATGGGCGGTTTAGCTTGATTGAGATTGGCACAGGCAATTCATGGGTGGGCAGTTTGGGCCACATGTATTTACAAACGGTTCTACCATTGTTGGCGCGTGGTTTGGGAGCACCGAGCTTTCCTTACCGTCAGCTTGCGCCATTGGCTCAGCATTTTGGCACAGGAAAGCATGTCCTACAAGCCTTCAAGCAAGCTGGCTTGCTCATCGAGCATCAGGCAATCTGGGGTGGCTTGGCACATTTGTTTAGCGGAAGTCGCGATTCATTCCAGCCCATGTGCTATCGAACTGCCACAAAATGACGGTTGCACTATCGCGACCGCCTTCGGTTTGCACGCGTTCGAGCAAGGCCCGAGCGGCGCGAGGCAACGTTTGGTGTTGCCAACAAACGGTGTTATACAAGGTAGTTGGTTGTTCAAATGGGCGCTTGCCGCACTCTAACAAGCCATCGGTGGTCAGCATCAGCGTGGTAAGGCCAGGTTGCAGCAAACGAATGCCAGTGGAATACGAGGGCAACACGCCATCCCAGGTATTGACATTGCCAATCCATTCGTAGAAGCGCCGTTGATTGAGCTGCATCTCGCCAAGCCGCGCAATGCTGGGGTGAAAAATATAGCCAATGCAATCGCCAACCGCCCAATACCACACATATTCATCTTTGCGCGCCACAAACAGGCACGACGCTTCGCCTTGAATTGTGGCAGCCTGCGCCCGAAAGCTATTGCTGCGAAATAAATCGAGCAAAGCCCGATCAAGGCTAAAAAAGGCTTGATTCAAGGGCTGGTTCAAGCAATCGCGCAATTGGCTTTCGGCTTCAACCACCGTTTGCAAAATCAGTTGTGCACTTTGGGCCGAATGATGAGCATCGATCACCAGCGCCAATTCCCATGCGCCAGCAGGATCGATAAAGATCGCGGCGGCATCTTCGTTTTTGTGTGCGCCTTGAGCAGTTACGCCGCCAAAACTGGCAAAAACCATCGAGCCAAGGTCATGAACGAACATGGTATCAAGATGTGGCTGGTTGTGGCCAAGCCAAGTGTAGGTTGTCATCGTTCAAAATCCCCAAACAAACGATAATTCAGGGTGGGAAAAGGATTGTCGCGTTCTTGCAAGGCAGCAAATTCACGTGCTGCAACTGGCAGCAAGGTTTCATGCGGCAATAAATTCATCAGCCAATCGAACTTTTGCAGGTGGTCGCTACGGCGGGCATTCGCATAATCAGCGCCTGGCGTACCAACCCAACGATCCCAATCACCCGATTGGGCCAGCAAAAACTCACGAGCCGCTTGGTTGAGCACCTGTTCGCGGTCGCCATAGGCCTGTGGGTATTCAGCCACGGCAGCTTGTAATTGGCGATGAGCAGCGCTCAAACGACCATCAATAATCCCCGAAAAGTGCTGCGGTGGCACAACCACACTTGGTTTATGCCGTTTGAGCAAGGTGCTTGGTGTGACCAAACGAAAATGGCTTGGCAATTCTTCGAGCAAGGTCCGCAGCCACAACCCACCCTCAAACCAACCGCTGCCAAACAATTCCATATCGGCCACAATCACCAACGGCTGGCCATTGCTGGCAGTTTCAGTTAGCACCGCAGTGAAATGGCGGGCATGCTGGCGAGCGCGGGCATAAGCATAAAACGGATCATACGCGTTGCCATCACGGCTGAACATACCATCATCCAAAGGAATTGCCATCGGCGTGCGATATAACGGATCGCCGGGATAGCCCAAACCAACCGAGCGAATATGCGTCAACAAGCGTTGATCGGGTGTAATAACGGTTGTTTGGCGGGCTTCGGAAAGCCACGAAAGCGCCTGCCCACGCAATTCGGGGTTGGCAGTACCCACCAAGGCCCGCATATCGAGCGGCTTGAGAATCTGCTCCCATTCGGGCGTAACTGGGTCTTCGGCGCTCCAGAGCACGCTTGGGGTTTGGCCGAGCATGTGCATCAAGGCAATCGTGCCAATTTCAACTTGGGTGCGCAGCGTTGGCCGGTCGTACAAATGGGGCACAGGGTAGGTGGCGGTATGGCCGAGCACTTCGAGCGCTTCGGCCTCGACCAACTCGCGGGTCATGGCCACAATATTGCGGCTCCACTGCTTTTCAAACACGTGTAGGGTGCGTTGGTGCAATTGCAAATAAAATTGAGCCAAGTACGCGCTATGCTCATCGCCACCCTTGGCAGCTTCGAGGCGGCGCTCTGCCTGAGCAATCGCTTCATCAAGATGATGCAACATATGCTTTTGCACCACAGGATCATTCAATTGATGCAAGAGGATGGGGCTAATGGCCAAGCCCATTTTAACCGCTTTGTTTTGCTCAATCAGGTCGGCGAGCCCGCGCAGTAGCGGAATATAGCAATCGGCCATCAAGCCATGCAACTCTTCCTCGCCATGGCTCGAAGGCCCAGGTTGGCGCACAAACGGAGCGTGAGCATGCATAATAATGCAGAGATCGGTTGGCTGGTTAGTCGTGGGCTTTTCCATATGATTTACGTCGCCCTCCTCGTCGTTTGGCTTTACCCACTGGCATGGCTTCTGGCAGCGCGAGCTTGCGTAACACCCGTTCATGGCCCACCATCTCGGTGCGCGAACCCCAGCGGGGAATTGTAATCAGGGCCATGATAATCAAGCATGCATAGAAGCCTAAGACCGATAAAATAACCAATTTGCCACCGAACGGCCCCAAACTGGCATCGTAAATGAAGGTTTCAAGCGATGGCCGATTGGTAATCTGCGGATGGATCATCAGCTTAAGCAGCCAAATAAACAGCAAAAACAGAAAAATCGCCATGTAGTTATGGCGCAAACGCCGCCCCAACGCCTCGACAGTAGAAATCTTAAAGTGGGGCATGTTCATGTCGGTTATCAGCAATTTATGCCAATATTGATCAACCGCGAGGGTATTTTGGCCAAGCAATGGCACATAATAATCAGTTTCGAGGATGCGAACCCATGTGGCCCATAAATCGTAGTAGCGATAGCGACGGGCTTCGATAAACCAAAAGCCCATACAAAAAACAATCGTCAGCAGCACAACCGCATGATGATGATCAGCATCGCCAAGTACAAAGCTGGCAACCGTGCCCGTAATGGCCACCGCCCAGTTGGTTGGCGTGTCGATGCGTGAACGCCAAGTGACTGCGCGATCCATCAAACCACGATAGAGATGAACCATCGCTGCTGGTGGGGCTGCCTGTTGGGCTGAACGTGAAGGTCGCATGTAGGCATTATACGAGGCCATGGGTAAATGTCAAAGCCTAATGCCGTGGATTCTCACATCACGAACGTCGCTCTTGAGAATGGATCGGGGTTAAGATCCCCTCACCCAACCCCTCTCCCGTGCGCGGGCGAGGGGCGTTCATTCGGTGGTTCTACCAGAATTAGTGATGAAAACCAGCGTGCTCCCCCTCGCCCGCGTGCAGGAAAGGCACTTTTTGGCTTTGCGTAGGGCAGATCCCCTCACCCCCAACCCCTCTCCCGTGCGCGGGCGAGGGGCGTTCATTCGGTGGTTCTCCCAGCATTAGTGATGAAAACCAGCGTGCTCCCCCTCGCCCGCGTGCAGGAAAGGCACTTTTTGGCTTTGCGTAGGGCAGATCCCCTCACCCCCAACCCCTCTCCCGTGCGCGGGCGAGGGGCGTTCATTCGG
>NZ_PUBZ01000135.1 GCF_003205875.1 Herpetosiphon llansteffanensis | reverse complement strand
GGTCAGGGGTCAGGGGTCAGGGGCGAGGTTGGCAAAAGCAACATTCCCTCACCCTCAGCCCCCTCGCCCACTACACGCGGGCGAGGGGGCGTAGCTGTTTTTACCAACGAATTGCGGCAGAACCACGTCGCTAAAGCCCCTCGCCCGCGCCACGGGAGAGGGGTTGGGGTGAGGGGGTCTTAAAACCTCCCCTTGCTAGTGATCCCTAACCTCCAGCAGAACGAATTTGACAAGCAAGGGCTTCGCTGGTATACTTACGCCTCGTAAACAAGTAAATACGAATTTCGTCCGGAGCAGTGGCCGAGCGGTTGAAGGCGACTGTCTTGAAAATAGTTAGGGTGTCAAAGCCCTCGTGGGTTCGAATCCCACCTGCTCCTCCACCATAGATACGGGAAGGTGGCTGAGTGGACGAAAGCAACGGTTTGCTAAACCGTCGAAGGGTCACACCTTCCGAGGGTTCGAATCCCTCCCTTCCCGCCAAGAAACAACGTGAGTAACCCTCACGTTGTTTTGTTTTAGCTTCAACAATTCATGCTATAATCCTGCCTTCATTGCCTAACTATTGTTAATTTATTTAGGAGGCAGGCTTGAAATCGATCCTTATTGCTCTTGTTCTCGGTTTATTGGTGTCTCAGGTTGGGGCGGCTGCCCCGCAAAGCGCGGTTGTGGCAGGCGAATTACGCGCCGATGCAACCTTCAATCATATTGGCGTAACATGGACGATCAGCGGCGATACCGACCGCGATAGCAGCCTAAAGCTTGAATATCGTTTGGTTGGGAGTACGGTTTGGCGGGATGCTGCCCCTGCAATGCGCGCCAATCCTAGCACGATAGTCGAAGGCGCAGCCCTTAATCGTAACTATCACGCGGCAAGCGCCATGTGGCTCAGCACTGGCACCGAGTATGAACTACGCGCTACCTTGAGCGACCCCGATGGCGGCAGCACAACCCGTACAATCACCAAACGTACGCGCAGCTTGCTGGATTTTGGACCAACGGTGCGTACACGCTTTGTCGTTCCTGGCAATGGCGGCGGCACTGGCACAATCCAAGATCCATTTCAAGGTATTCAAACAGCAGTTAATGCAGCAGCCCCAGGCGATAGCTTTATCTTGGCAGAAGGCAGCTATCAACCGTTTCAAATTCTGACCAGCGGCACGCAAACTCAGCCAATCCGCATCAGCGGCCCCTCCAATCGGCGGGCGATTATCGATGGTGCAAATACAACTCGTGGCGTGATAACCCTTGGCGAGAGCGATCAAACCCTTGGCTTTGTGATTGTAGAAAACTTGACGATTCAAAATGGCACTTGGGGCATCGATGCCCAACATACCCACGATATTCTGATTAGCCGCAATCTTATTCGTGATGTTGGCTTTGGCATTTACAATCGCCGCCAAACCCACCAAGAATACAATCAAACGGTGCTTGATAACACGATTATTGGCCGCACTCCTTGGCCTGGCACGGGTATTCCTAGCGAGCGTGGCATCGATTTACGCGGTACTGGCAATATTGTGGCCTTTAACAGCGTTATGAATTTTGGCGATTGTATTTCGCTGCAACCATGGGCTGCCCAGAGCACCTATGGCCAAGATGTGTACAACAACGATGCGGCATTTTGCGTTGATGATGGGATCGAAATTGATTATAACCAAGCTAACACGCGGGTTTGGAATAATCGGGTGACCAATGCACGCATGGGGATTAGTGTTCAGCCAATTTATGGCGGGCCTGCCTATCTGTTCCGCAATAGCTTTTTCAATCTTGCTGGTACGCCGTTTAAATTACACAACCAACCAACCGGCTTGTTTATTGCTCATAATAGCTCTGCCCGCATCGGCAATGCCTTTAGCGACGATGGCCAACAATGGCGCAACACGATTATTCGCAATAATTTGATGTTGGGCACGCGCTATGCTTTTGAATTTATGACCATCGCCGATGAAGGCTTTCGCGATGTTGATTACAATGGCTGGGGAACCAACCATGCTAGCGATTCGGCCTCGGCTCCCGATTTCAAATGGAATAACGTGCGCTATCAGCGCTTGAGCGATTTACAAGCAATTGGGGTCGAAACCCATGGCGTAACTGTCAGTTTTAGCGATGTGAATAACGCCACCTTGCCAGCCTCAGTCGATGTGGCCTCGCCAGTTGGCGAAGCAGATTTGCGCTTGAAAAGCACGTCGGTGGCAATCAACAAAGGCGCTGTGATTGCCAATATCAACGAGCCATTTGTAACTGATGGTTTGCCCGATTTGGGCGCGTTTGAATTAAGCAAGCCACTGCCGCACTATGGCCCACGCATCGAATATCAAATTCCAAGCAATATTCGGGTTTATGTGCCAATCGCGCACCGTTAGAATGACATAATGATCGAAAGCGCGCTGATCAATTGCTGATCAGCGCGCTTTTCTGGGCTTATAAATCGGCGCGAATTGCCCACAAATCAGGGAAGAATGGCTTGATCGTGCTGGCAAGGTAGGCCGCGCCGCTTGAACCACCAGTGCCTTGCTTGATGCCAATCGTGCGCTCAACCATTTTCACATGGCGATAGCGCCATTCTTGAAAGCCCTCGTCAAGGTCGATTAAGCGTTCGCAGAGGTTGCTTACCAAGGGATTTTGGCGATAGATCGTAATCAAAACTGCTTGAATTTCTGGCGAAGCTGCTAGCGCTTGGGTTACGTCGCGCTCAATTTGCGCCTGCGGAATCGCATAACCATTCAGCTGCAAATAGTGCAAAAAGCTGTCCCACAGGCTTGGTTGCTGATAGCGTTGTTCGAGCCGTTCATGGCTTGGTAATGCCCCAAAATGCTGCAAAATTGCTGGCCGTTTATGGCCTAAGGCAAATTCAATCTCGCGAAATTGCAGCGATTGAAAACCGCTGGCCGATTCGAGCGAGCCACGAAACGCATTGAATTGCAATGGAGTCATCGTTTCCATCACATCAACTTGGGCCACGATTGTTTTGAGAATTGTCAAAATGCGGCGGATGGTTTGGTTGGCGCGGCCTGTATCATTGGCGCGTAGCAGTTCGCCCAAATAATCAAGCTCATGCAAAATTTGCTTAAACCACAACTCATACACCTGATGAATCACAATAAACAATAATTCGTCGTGTTCGGGGCCGTTGGGGCCATGGCTGCGCGGGGCTTGTAAATTTAGTAGTTCATCAATTTTCAAATAACTAGCATAGGTTAATGCTTGCGACATTGCACACTCCTTTGGATGCAGGTTTTGGCTTGCGGCGCAAGTTTAACATAGCCCGCGAGCAGCGTCTACAAAAAAACACCGCTTGGTTATTACGCCAAGCGGTGTTTTGGGTTATCCAACAGGGTTAATTAGGGATAATTGGTTACTTTGGGGGTGTAGCTGACATTTGGTTGGGTCGAGCCACCAGTATTATTAATGACGCTGCTAATGCCGCCATTGGCCCCAATTGCCACCGAAATCATGTTATGAAAGCGCACATTTGGGTTGTTTGGTGCTTCAATTGCGCGGGTTAGCCAGACGTTGGGGTAGGTGAAAACGCTGTAAATACCCAAACCCCAAGCTTCGTGGCTGGTCACGTTGTCGGCAACTTTGTACGATGCCCAACCGTTGACTCCCGCTGCGCTACGCCAGCTATCTTGGGTTGGTGGATCGTAGGGAATTTCCGATTGATAGAAGTAAACGCGGCCACCATTGCCCTGCCAAAGCACTTGATATTGTTGATAGTGCTCGACAAACAGGCCGTAGATCGTCACATTATTGCCATTGACGATCAAGCCATTGGCCGCAGTGTTGCTGTTCCACGCCACGCCATCGCCGTGGTCGGCGCGCCAAACCCAGGTATGGTCAACAATCGTGTTATGGCTGTTGATGCGCAAACTGGTCGAGGCTTTGCCTGCTGCGGCTCCGCCAACGCGGAAAATTACATCGTGCAAAACGATTGGGTTGGCTGCATGGTTGGCGCTGCTGCCGTTTGGCCCAACTTCCAACAACACTGGCGAATTGATCACGCCTGCATCAAACAATACGCCAGCAATCGTCACGCCATCAACATCGGCCACGGTCATTGCAGCCAGGCCTGTGGTTGGGCGCAAGGTTGCAAAGCCCAATCCCAACACGACGGTATTG
Organism: Herpetosiphon llansteffanensis; assembly: GCF_003205875.1. Taxonomy (GTDB): domain Bacteria; phylum Chloroflexota; class Chloroflexia; order Chloroflexales; family Herpetosiphonaceae; genus Herpetosiphon; species Herpetosiphon llansteffanensis. The sequence continues at coordinate 19,837 of NZ_PUBZ01000135.1, read as the reverse complement.
GGGTTATTGACCCGAATTGTGTCGTTCAGGGCGTAAATGCCAGGCGTAAACAGTAAATGCTTGCCAGCAGCCAACTGAGCATTGATCGTGGCGGCACTATCGCTTGGTTTGGCAATAAAGAATTGGCTCATGGCGATGGTTGTGCCCGGGGTTGAACCGCCGGCCCAACTAATGCCGCTGCTGTTACTGCGCAAACTTGGCACGCGCACGCCCCAATTTCCAGCAGCATCGACCGTTACAAAGGGTTTTTCACGCACAATTGGCGTTTGATCAATTTTGGTATACGGTGGGTTTGGCCAGTTGCCTGCTGGCGGGTTGGTCACGCCAACAAACACCATATTCCAATTTGAGCCAGTCCAGCTGCCCCATTGGGTGTTGCGTGAAATCCACTGTTGCTGGGTGCCAGAATTAACATTGCCATCAACCAGCACATCTGACATCCAGCCGCCGCTCGACCAGCCATTATTTTGGTTGAGCTTCATATTGCCACGAATGTGCATGCGGCGGAAGGGCACGGCCTGCGAAACTGCCCATTGCATTGTGCCATTGGCGGGCGTAATCGATAAGCCTTCTGCGCCCCGCCAAAAATTACAGGTCGCGTTATCGTTGCCAAGATAAGCGTTCGAGTAGACACTGCCGTTGATGTTGACGCTATCGGGCGATGCGCCAACGCCGAGCAATTGAGTATAGAAACCAACTGGAATATTCAGGCCGTTGTAGGTGCCTGGTTTGAACATCAAGGTATAGCGGGCTGAGCCAAATTGGCTATTTTGCTGAATCCCATACACATTGTTGATTTGATTTTGAATCGATGCCGTTGACATTGATGGGTCAAACATCAAAACATTCGGGCCGAAATCAGGGGTTGTGCCCGGTGGGGTAGTTGGAATTGGAGTTGGATTGGCTCCAACTACGCCCCAATTGAAGGTTTCCCAGCCAGAAGCGGTTGGACGGTTGGCAACCAAGGGCGCGTGAGTGCCGAGATTGAGATCGCTGGAAACGAAATTGTTATTGCCAACCGAGCGCAATTGCACTTGGCCCGCCGTCACATCGACCCATTGAAACACTTCCCAACCGCTCATTGTGGCACGGTCGGCAACCAATGGTGTATTGGCAAAATTTTGGTCGGCTGAAACAAACTTGCCATTGGCCACCGCACGCAGGCCAATATTGCCATTGCCTGCATCAACAACCTGAAATTGCTCCCAACCACCAGCAGCATCGCGGTCGGCGACCAACGGCGTGTTTGCTCCACGATTGCTATCCGCCGAAACATATTTGCCGCTGGAAACTGCGCGTAGCCAAATGGTTTGGTTGAGTGGTGCTGCTGCAAAGGCCGCTTGGGGAGCCGCTGTAATAAACGTAAACAGGATGCTAAGTACAAGGCCAAGCGCCGCCAGTTTACGCCAAACATGAGTAAGCATTGCGTTCCTCCGTAGATTAAACCCAGTTTCATCCTCGAAATCAGCTATCCAACAATGCGATAGTGTGGGCCTGCGGAACGAAAATGTGTGGTGTAGCGCTAAAAATATCAAGTCGGTATCGTTTCCGGAAACGATACCGACTATATTAATGAAATTTAAAGGTTTGTCAAGCCTACAAAAATTTGCCTTGGGTGGTTCAAGATCCCCTCACCCCCCAGCCCCCTCTCCCACGAAAACGCGGGCGAGGGGGAGCCGACCAGTGGTCTACCGACGAATTGCGCAAGAACCACGAGGTTAAAGCCCCTCTCCCGCGCCACGGGAGAGGGGTTGGGGGTGAGGGGAAATCTTACTCTGGTGGATTAATTGCACAGCACATGAGAAAACGCGTTAGCGCATTGGGATCGCCCTGAATCTGCACGAGTCCTTGATTGATTGCTAGCTCAGGTTTAATCTCGCCTTGGAGTAATTGCAAATAGTGCTCAATTGTGGTGTGTAGAATAATTGCTGGTTGCTGGCTCGGCCCTTGCTGAACGATTAATTGACCGTGATCAAGCGTTACGCTCAGCAATTCGCCATCAACATGCCATTGATAGCTTTCGCGGAATTGCGCTTGTGCTGGGCGAAAAAAGGTTTTGAGCGTCAAGGCATACGAGCCAATATTCAGCAGCTGCACCTGCTCGCTACTCGCAGGCACAAATTGGCTGCCCCACTTGCCCAATTCGAGCAAACTTGGCTCAAGGCCCCGCCCTAAGTCGGTCAGGCCATAGACGGTTGAGCCAGCTGGTGGCGCGAGCACTTGCCGCACAATGAGGCCTTGCTGCTCAAGATGTTTAAGCCGCTCGGTGAGCAGGTTGGTGCTAATACCTGGCAGGCCATTGAACAAATCCTTAAAGCGGCGTGGCCCAGCAATCAGCTCACGAATGACCAGCATTGTCCAGCGTTCGCCAAGAATTTCGAGGGCATAGGCTAGCCCACAATATTGGTTGTAACTGCGATTGTTCATAATGCTTCTAGTTCTAGGTAGTACTTCAAAAATGATACTATTAAGAAGTATACCTGAAATTAGAGCTTGACTTTTTGAAGTTCGTCTTATAGTATAGCAAATATGTTCTATTAGTGTAAAGGGAATGTACGTATGGGTAAGATTGTACTGACCATGTTTGTTTCGCTCGATGGTGTGGTCGAAAATCCAGGCTGGTCGATGCCCTATTGGTCTGATGATATTTCGGCGTTCAAGGCTGAAGAATCTGCTGAATGTACGGCGTTGCTGCTTGGTCGGGTAACCTACGAGGGTTTTGCCCAAGCATGGCCCGAATCCAAAGACGAAGGCGCTGAACACATGAATGCCTTGCCCAAATATGTGCCAACCAGCACCCTCGAAACCCCAACTTGGAACGCCACTTTTTTGCAGGGCGACGTAATCGAGCAAATTCGCGAGTTGCGTAAAGAGCAAAATTTGTTGATTTATGGCAGCACCGTTTTGGCCGATAGCTTGATCAAACACAATTTGATCGACGAATATCGTCTGTTGATCTACCCCGTTGTGCTTGGCGAAGGCCAACTCCTCTTTCACCAAGGCACAACCGCAACCCTCAAACTAGTCGAAACCCGCACCATGAGCACTGGCGTGGCGATGCTGAAATATCAACGCATTGAACAAGCAGCGGAGTAATGCCGTATGTGTCGTAATATTCGTCCATTGTTTAATTTTGAGCCACCAGCAACCGAAGATGAGATTCAAGCTGCTGCACTGCAATTTGTGCGCAAAATTAGCGGCTTCAATCAGCCTTCTGCTGCCAATCGCGAGGCTTTTGAGGTTGCGGTTGCAGCGATAACCGCCAATGCCCAAACCCTCTTGGATGCGCTGCAAACGACCAGCCCTGCCAAAGATCGTGAGACAGAAAAGCACAAAGCGCAGGCCCGTAATGCCCAGCGCTTTGGTAAATAAACAGCTGTTCATTCCTGATCACGTTGCTAATTCCACGTGGAATTAGCGGCGTGGTTTTGAGCTTGGTGGTTTATTGCTTGTTGGCGGTTTTGGCTTGGCAGGCTGTGGTTTATTGGTTGTTGGCGGCTTTGGCTTGGTTGGCCGGCTTGGAGCCTGCGGTCTGGTTGTTGGGTGTGGCCGCGCACTTGATGGGCGGGGCGTAGGAAATGGTCGGTTGGTTGGCTGAACGGTTGGCGATGCTGTCGCCACGAAGCGCTGCTCCCATGGCAAGCTGGCTTGTTGATCAGCTGGCAAACTGAATAAACTAGCGCTCATCCAGCCAAGATAATCATTGACTCGCACCCGATACCACAAGTGATCAGCATCGTTGCGTTGTGCCAAAATCAAGATTGACGCTTGTGGATCAATCGTGGTAATAATATCGGCATCGGTGCTTGGCTCAGCCCGCAGATTGGCAACAGAACTCACCGAACTCACCAAGGGCGTGGCTTCAACCAAAATTGGGCTGGGAATCGGCGTATTGGATACGTTGACGACAGAACGGGCAACATTAGTTGGCAGCGCCACACTTTTGGCACGACCACAGCCAACCAACAACAATAGCCCAAGCCCAAGTAACAAACCTCGTCGCATACATCCCTCATAGCTTCAATAAATCAAAGGCTGGAGTGTATACGCCACGGTGCGTAAAACGTTACGCTGTTGAAGGATGCAATGGCGAAAAGCATGCACCCTCCAACAGCGAATCTCTACATTAATCTAAAAACTCAGCGGGAGTATCTAAAATGGCTTGAACGCGCTCGTAGAAGCGCCCCACATGCAAGCCATCCATCAAGCTATGATGCACTTGCACGGCTAAGGGCATGAGTCGGCGTTGGCCTTCGAGCGAATGCTTGCCCCACGAAATGCGCGGTACTGAATCGATTGGGTTGAGATGAACTGGATGCATGATTCCGGTGAAGCTGACCCACGGAATGCTGGTCATGTAGAGCAGATTATCTTGGCCTGGCTCATCGCTGATCGTTGGATTGGCCTTGACTGCGGCAACTTTGGCTTCAGCCAGCGGCGCAAATTCAGCATAATTTGAGTGATAGGGAATAACGCAGAAGCTAAATAAATCGTTATCGAGCAACACCGTCGGCGATGGATCAACCCGATCGTGCTCGACCACGCTATCGCCGCGAATACGCCAGCGAAAGACCACTTGCTCGTTGGCGGCTCGGGCAAAAACAAAGGTTAGGCTGGTGCTTAATCGCATTTGGCGTGCTTTGATCGCTTGATACCAGGTTTGAATATCAATGTTGGCACATAAACTAAAGTGCGGGTAGGTCAGGCTATGGTAGTGGGCAAAGTGCTGACGACGGGGCCATGTAGCAAGATCAATGGTACGCATATGCTTCCTTATAAACGAGATTGTGGCCTAGTATAAGCAGCGGCGCTTGATCGTCAATCCCTCTTTTGATGGAGTCCAAGTGGACGAAGATTTTTTTCGTTGCAATTCATAGTTCGCCACCCTTCCGTCCCTCCGCCGGAGGGAAACGCAGGGGGTTTTCATCCCCCTGCACCCCCTAAATGACATGCTGTGGTTGAAAAGGGTTACTTGATGAACCTGCCAACTCTTGGTTCTATGTTGAGTGCAAGGAAGGAGCTAATTGGCAAGTGCCAAACTAATGGCTCGTTGCAAGCTCAATTGCTGGCCTTGTTGCGTGGCTTGCTGCCAGACGTTTGCAGTTAAATGCGCTTGAATTGCCTGCACAATCTGGTTATAGCTCTGCTGATCGGCGGGAATCATTGGGTAGCCTTTGGTTGTGCGTAGGTGATCAGCGTAGGCGAGCAGCTGGGCGGCGGTGGTGGGCAGGCTTTGGCTCAAACAATGGGCGATGCCTTCTAAGCCTTCGATGATGCCGCCATCAAAGCCAATTGCATGGGCGAGCATGAGACATTGGCGGTAGCCGGTTTGGGCTTGGCTATGCTCGCCGAGCAACCAATAGGCATTGGCAATGCGATTTTCGAGCACACACAGCGATTGTTGGTCGCCTAAGCGCTCAAAAATTGGCTTGGCTGTTCGATAATGCGTTAAGGCAGGCGTTGGTTGGCGCAAATCGGCTGCAATATTGCCCAAATTAATCAGTGCTGTTGCCTCATTCCACTCGTCGCCGAGCTCGCGGGCTAAGGCTAGGCTTTGCTCAAATGCAGCTTGGGCTGCTTCCAAGCGTTGTTCATCGCGGGCAATTGCACCAAGGCCCAAGGCAATTAAGGCAACGCCCGATTGATCGCCCAGCTGCTGATAGATTTGTAAACACTCTTGATAGAGCTGGGTGGCTCGTTGATTTTCTGATTGCTGGCAATAGAGATTGCCCAAATTGTGCAGGGTTGAAGCAACGCCCGATTGATCAGCAAGCGCTTGATAGAGCGGCAAGCTTTGTTCGTAATAGGCTGCCGCCTGATTATATGCGCCAGTATCCATCGCCACCAAACCCAAATGGCCCAAAACCTGAGCCTGCCCAGAGCGATGCTGGTTGCTTTGGTAGATGATGAGGGCTTGCTGATACCATTGTTCAGCTTGTTGATAATCGCTTTGTCGCCAAGCCAAAATGCCCACGCCATCGAGTGCCCGCGCAAAATCAACATCGGCAGTTGGTTGATAGCTGATGAGCAAATTTTCAAACCAACGCCGACCCTCGCGCAAATAGCCACGCATATACCAAAACCGCCAAATATAGCCGATTAACTGAATTGCTTGTTGCTGGGCGTTATGCTGCCAAGCCCAATTTAGGGCCGCTCGAATGTTATCGTGTTCAGCTTCGAGGTGCTGAATCCATTGTGCTTGGCCATTGCCTGTGCGCAAAGCCTGTTCTGCTTGGCGCGCCAATTCAATCAGATAATCAAGCATGCGCCGATTGAGCAGATCGGTTTCAGCATGCTTTTGGGCTTGCTCTTGAGCAAACGTCCGCACCATGGTCAGCATGCGCATTCTGCTTGAAGCTTCGTCAGTCTGTTGTTGAATTAGGCTATGATCAAGCAAGCTATTTAATTGTTCGATTAACTCATGGCGTTTATGTTCTGTGCCACAAACTGCTATTGCACTTTCGACCGTCCAGTCACTGACAAACACGCTTAGCCGCTCGAACAAACGTTGGGTCGCCGGATCAAGCTGTTGGTAGCTCCAAGCCAAGGCAGTTGTGACTGAATAATGGCGCGAAGGCAAATCGCGGCCTCGGCGACGCATACTCAAAAAATGGCTGGCCAATTCGCTCAACAAGGCCTCGGGATCAAACAAACGCCCAGAAGCGGCAACCAACTCGAGCGCCAGTGGCACGCCATCGACGCGTACGCACAAGGCAGCCAGCGCCAACGCATTTTTCTCAGTCAGCTCAAGCTTGGGGTTGTGCACATGTAAACGGGCCAACAACAAGGCCATGGCTTCAACTTGGGCCAATTCAGCCAATGGCGGCAAGGCGAGCAAGTTGGGCACGGCCAAGGGCGTAAGATGCAGCACATGTTCATCGTTCAAACGCAAGGCAAGTTGGCTGGTAACGATCAATTTGAGGCTTGGCACTGCGCGCAGTAATTGGTTGATCACGCGACTTGCCGCTTGAATCTGCTCACAATTATCGAGCAGCAAACAGCTTGGTTGTTGGCCTAGCTGGTTAATCGTTGAAAGCAGCGGTTGCTGATCGGGGCTTTCAGTCAAATCAAGCGCTTTATTGATTGCCCGAATCATCGAATCTGGCTCGCTGGCGCTGACCAAATCAACAAACACACACTGATATTGGCTTTGGCTGGCAAATTGATGCAAACAGTGTAATGCCAGTTGGGTTTTGCCAATCCCCGCCAAACCAACCAGGCTGATCAAACGAATCTGGGGATTGTTCAGCCAGTGCAGCATTCGTTCTTGTTCTGGCTTGCGCCCAAAAAAGTGACTGGTTGGGCTTGGCAAATGGCTCGCCAGCAATGGGCTTGCTTGCTTGGAAATTGGAGTGGTTGGCCCGTTGGCTGGCTCGGCGATTAATTCTTCGCGCGCAACCGCTGCTAATTCTAAAAGCTGCTGTGCTTCCTGCGATTGGGCCTCAAGATCCAATGCTGGCAGAAAGAGCGCAATCAAGGTAATCAAGTCGGGCGGGCGGCGACCTGTTTCAAGCCGACAAATTTGGGCATCGCTATAGCCAACCGCAATCCCTAATTCTGCTTGGGTTAGGCGCGCCCGACGGCGCAACAAGCGTAATTGCTTGCCAAACGCTGGTGAATTGATGGCACTTTGGCTCATTGTTCGATCCTCGTAGCTGGGATTGCGCCTGGCCGATTGCGCTTGCTGCGTTTGGGCCAATCCGCTTGACTGGTAGGAAATGTCAAGTTTTTGCTGCGTGCTGCTGCTATAACTACCACAACTTAGAAGGAGGTAGTTATGCACTTTTTAAAGATTTTACTGCTATGGTGTTGTACGTTGGCTTTGGCATTTCAGGTTCAGGCTGCGCCAATGGCTGGCGTTGTGGGGACTGGCACGCCTGCAAGTTGCAGCGAGGCTGCATTCGATGCAGCGCTTACCAATGGCGGCAATATCAGCTTTAATTGCGGCGGCCCAGCCACAATCAACCTCAGCAGCGATAAGATTTTGGTTAGTTCTACCACGATTGATGGGGCAAATCAAATCACGCTGAGCGGGCGCAATCTCAATCGTTTGTTCGTGGCCAATGGCGAAATTCAGTTTACGTTGCGCAATCTCACGCTGGAAGCTGGTTTTTCGCCAGTTGGCGGCGGCGCATTGGAGTTGGTTGGCGCGACAGTTGTGCTCGATCACGTGCGCTTCAACAACCATCAAGCGACCGATCAAGGTGGCGCGATCTACTGTTTTGAAGGCAGCGGCGGCAGTTTGACGATTCGCAACAGCAGTTTTGCCGCCAATCGCTCGGCCTCAGGCGGTGCAATTTATAACGATGGTTGCAGATTAACCATTGACAATAGCGATTTTACGGCGAATATAGCACCAACCACCAATATTACCTCGTTTGGCGGCGCGATTTATAGCGTTGGACCAACCAGCATCAACAATACACGCTTTTATCGGAATCAGGCCCGTGATGGCGGCGCAATCTTCATCCACAATCAAGCCTCAGCAACCATCAGATTTAGCAATTTTCTCGAAAATAGTGGCGGTTATGGCGGTGCGCTCGAAAATACTGGCGGCCTGACCATCACCGATAGCTTATTGCAAGCGAACAGCGTCAGCGGCACTGGCGGCGCAATTTGGAATAGCGGCGGACGATTGTTGCTCAAACGCTCACGCTTGCTTGGCAACCAAGCAGATGAAGGCGGCGCGATCAGTAGTTATGGCAGCCATGCCGAATTGGTCGATCTGCTGATCGAAGGCAATACAGCGACTGGCACAAACGGCGGCGGTGGCATTTTTCACGATAATGGCACGCTCTTCATCAGCAATGCCAGCCTGATTCGCAATGTGGCAACTGCTGGCCATGGCGGCGCAATTTACCAAGATTCCGACGATAACTTGACCTTGACCAACGTGACGGTCGCCGAGAATCAGGCTGATCAATTTGGCGGTGGTCTTTATCACAAAGCGCGTTATGCAGTGATTACCAACAGCACGTTTTACGCCAATTTGGCCTTGGCGGGCACTGAACTCTATGAGGATTCGCCCTTGACCAGCGAGCAACCAGGGATTATTCAAATTGGCAATAGCGTTGTGGCGGGCGAAAGCAACAACTGTGGCGGCAGCGCTGTGCAATCATTGGGCTTTAATCTGAGCGATGGCACCTGTGCAGGGCTGGATACTGCCAGCGACCAGCAAAACCTGAGCGATCTCAAGCTTTCGGCGTTACAGGTGAATGGTGGGCGGATTGCCATGCCAGTGTATACGCCGCTCGCAACCAGCCCATTAATCAACGCTGCCGACCCCAACCTTTGCCCAGCAAGCGATCAACGTGGCGCGGCCCGAGTTGCTGGCTGTGATGTTGGCGCGATCGAAGCGGCGGCGATGTTGACTCAAGTCTATTTGCCATTAGCCAAGCGCTAATCAATTGTGGAGGCTTTATGCGACGAGTATCAATCGTAGTTTTGCTGCTGATGTTGGTTGGTTGTGGCATGGCAGCGCCAGCGCCAAGTGGCTCGACCAACACGAGCATCAATCCTGAAGCGACCAATGTGCCGCCCGATGCGACCAAAACCAGCTTGCCAGTGGTGATGACTGGTGATCCCAATGCTCACCCGCGCTTGTGGCTGACCCAAGCCGATTTGCCTCGGCTGCGAGCCTGGGCCAGCGATAGCAACCCGCTCTATCGTGATGGCTTGAAGTTGGTTGCCGAGGAAGCCAAAATCACTATGGATGCTGGCGATGTGCCAACCCGCGATTGTGGCAGCACCGAATATGAAGAATTTCCGACCGAAATGTATGCAGAGCTGTTTGCTTTTATGTCGTTGATCGACCAGAACGAGGCGGCGCGGGCCGATTATGCCCAACGAGCACGAACTTTGTTGCTGTACATCATTAATATTGCTGCCCAAGGCCCAGCCGAAAATGATGATTATCTGTGCCCTGAAACCCAATCGACTGGCTACCCGCCGTTTCGTAGCCCGCGCTTTTTCACCGAGGATTCCAACCGCGCGCGCTGGCATGGCGAAGCTTTTCCGTTGGTGGTCGATTGGATTTACCCAGTCTTGAGTGCGAGCGATAAAGCAGCAATTCGCGGCGTATTTTTGCGCTGGTCTGATGAAATTGTCCAACGCGCCTACCATCACCCAGAGCCAATTGGCCTGATCAATGATCCTAGTTTGATCGCCAACACTGAGCAAGTACGTTGGTCGGGCAATAATTATTTTGTGGCCCATATGCGCAATTTGGGCATGATGGCATTAGCTTTTGATGCCAACGATGATCCAAACAATCAATTGCGTAATTATTTGGATAATGCCACGGGCGCTTGGCTGTATATTTTTGATCATCTGACCCGTACCGATAGCAAGGGCGGCCTGTTGCCCGAAGGCTTTGAGTATAGCCCGCAAACCGCTAGCTACGCGATTCAATTTTTGCTGGCCTTGCAAACCGCAGGCAAAGATACGTGCGGCCAGCATTGCAAACTGAGTGGAAATCCATTTTGGGATGATTTTGTCACCAGTTACTTGCACTCGTTGAGTTCCAATCCCACCAACGATCCCAATCATGGCTTGGTGTATCAGCCAGCGTGGTATGGCGATGCCCAGAGCTATCATTTGGTCGATTTTATCAACGCCTTTGGCTCATTGGGGATGTATGATCAACGGACTGGCAATGCTGCACGCTTGGCCAAAGTGCGCTGGATTGAAACCGTGACCCCGCCAGGTGGCGCTGAAGGCTTGATCGATCGGGTTGGTAATCCGAATGATTTTCGCGATGCAATCATCTATTTTATGCTGTTTGACCCGAATGCCGCTGCGGCGAGCGACCCACGCCCAAGTATGGCGCTCGATTTTTACGCCGAGGGCATGCACAAAATTTTCTCGCGCAGCAGCTGGGCCGATGATGCTGGCTGGTTCAATTTCAGCCTAAGCTGGAATTTTATCGACCACCAACAGGCAGATGGCAACCATTTTGAGTGGTATCGCAAGGGCGAATGGCTGACCAAGGCGCGCACTGGCTACGCCGATATTGCAGAAGGCATTGCTAGCTCCGAGTTTCGCAACCTGATCGCGCTCGAAAACGATCAACCAGATCGCGACCCAAGCGATTGGCGAATTGATCTCTGGCGACGTGGCTCGCAATGGAATTTGGTGCCAACTGGCGACCCAAACTTGGTTGCGCACAGCCTTGATAGCCGCTTTGTCTATGCGTTGGGCGATGCGACCAATCTCTACAACAGCGAAAATGAGGCGACGACCGATATTACCCACGCCAGCCGCTCGATCGTTTGGCTCAAGCCTGATGCGATTGTGACCTATGATCGCGGCAGTTCGCAAACCGCCAATCGTTTCAAACGCTGGTGGTTACAATTGCCCACGCCCGCGACGATCAATGCCAATCGGGCGACAATGACGACTGCTGGCGGCCAAAACTTGAATATCACCAGTTTATTACCAGCCAATGCCACATTAACCGCCGTCAATACTAGCGATCAACAAGTGGAAAACACTGCTGCTAGCGACGACCCGATGACCGTTCGTTTGCGCATCGATGCGCCTGGCAATCCGCAGGATGTGCGCTTTTTGCAAGTGTTGCAAGCAACCAACAGTGGCGTTACGCCAGCCAACGTGAGCTTAATTGAAGCGACATCGGGCAATTATGTTGGGGCACAAATTGGCTCGCAGCTAGTGTTATTCCCAATTAATATTGATCAAACGTTTGCCACGATTGAATATAGCACGCCAAGCGTTGCCAATCTGCAACTGATCACAGGCTTGCAACCAAACACCGGCTACACAGTGCAGCGCAATGGCAACAGCGTGAGCATCAGCCAAGGCGGCGCACAAATGAGCGATAGCGGTGGGGTTTTGGTCATCGAGTAAAAGAACATAGAGCAAAGAACATAGAACATACGGGAAGTTGGTTTTGATCCACGAAGGACACGAAGGGCCACGAAGCTCCAATATTAAAGCCCTCTCACCCGTGTGTAATGGGCGAGAGGGCTGTCTATTTTCACCACCAGTTAGCGTAAACCACAAGCGTAGCTTGCAGCAGAGTTTGGGCTACATTGAACGCTTCAACATCCTCAGCTACCCTGAGGCGCACTGTTTTAAACCCCTCGCGGTCGGGGCATTGAACTTGGCCGTTGGTTCGATCCCCATCCGGCTCACCACTTTAGGTTAAAATCCCTCACGGTCGGGGCAGTGATGTGAACGCAAAGGCAAGAAGCCGAGCGAAACACAACTCGCGTTTTAATCCCCTGACGAGGATTTGGGTTATTCGAATCCAAAGGACAAGCCTATGAGTACCGACCGATTAGCGGGGGCAATGAGTTTTAATCCCCTGACGAGGATTTGGGTTATTCGAATGTCAACCACGCAGCGGCTTACCCGCCAGCGCTTGAGAATATGTTTTAATCCCCTGACGAGGATTTGGGTTATTCGAATGCTCTACCTTAACGCTTTACCACCAATCGAGGTTCCAATTAGTTTTAATCCCCTGACGAGGATTTGGGTTATTCGAATGATTACACCCGCCGGATTCTTAAGCCATCGCTGTATGTGGTTTTAATCCCCTGACGAGGATTTGGGTTATTCGAATTTACCATGGCTCCATAGCCACTCGGCGGCAGAACCAACAAGTTTTAATCCCCTGACGAGGATTTGGGTTATTCGAATCTCAAAATCAAGAAGAAACAACAGCCTGTCCACGCTTGGTTTTAATCCCCTGACGAGGATTTGGGTTATTCGAATGAAGGAAAAAGCCGCCGAGGATCGCGGTTTTAAGTTTTAATCCCCTGACGAGGATTTGGGTTATTCGAATTTTCTGAACTGCCAAGACGCGCTAGAGGCGCACTACGTTTTAATCCCCTGACGAGGATTTGGGTTATTCGAATATCAGCGACCGCCACCCGTTTCACTTTGGCAAGAATGGCCGTTTTAATCCCCTGACGAGGATTTGGGTTATTCGAATGCCGTGGCTTGCGTTGCTGGCATCGGGCCGCAGCTGGGTTTTAATCCCCTGACGAGGATTTGGGTTATTCGAATCCCGTGGCTTGCGTTGCTGGCATCGGGCCGCAGCTGGGTTTTAATCCCCTGACGAGGATTTGGGTTATTCGAATCTTGTGCGTATCCCGATAGATGGCCTCCAACGGACGGTGTTCGTTTTAATCCCCTGACGAGGATTTGGGTTATTCGAATCTTGTGCGTATCCCGATAGATGGCCTCCAACGGACGGTGTTCGTTTTAATCCCCTGACGAGGATTTGGGTTATTCGAATACATTCTCGCGGGTGGGATTCCGTGCCAACCGCACAGCGTGTTTTAATCCCCTGACGAGGATTTGGGTTATTCGAATAAATCAACCTAATTATTTCTCCACCTTAACAATTTCATATCAGTTTTAATCCCCTGACGAGGATTTGGGTTATTCGAATTCCATTGAGGCGCAATGGAAACGCCATTTCCGTTTTGGTTTTAATCCCCTGACGAGGATTTGGGTTATTCGAATACTATATGGCCTCGCTGCATGCGCCGTGCGTGTTGGCGTTTTAATCCCCTGACGAGGATTTGGGTTATTCGAATACACGCTGGCGGGATCAGGCATACAATGATAGCTCGAAGGTTTTAATCCCCTGACGAGGATTTGGGTTATTCGAATCCCCATTTATTTGAGGTGAAATATGTTTTATCCATTTTCTGTTTTAATCCCCTGACGAGGATTTGGGTTATTCGAATAAAGGAGCAACCAGTAGTATGCCTGAACAACTTATTGGTTTTAATCCCCTGACGAGGATTTGGGTTATTCGAATTTATGGCACGCCGCATGATTCAACCCCAAACCAACAAAGTTTTAATCCCCTGACGAGGATTTGGGTTATTCGAATGAAGAACTCGGTGTTTCAATGGGCCTCACCAAAACGGTTGGTTTTAATCCCCTGACGAGGATTTGGGTTATTCGAATGACCGGACGTTGGTTGCTTCGGTTAGTCCGCGTGTGAGTTTTAATCCCCTGACGAGGATTTGGGTTATTCGAATGCGACTAATTTCGCTAATCTCCTCCTGGCGTTTTTGGTTGTTTTAATCCCCTGACGAGGATTTGGGTTATTCGAATACAAATCCATCGCCATCGTCTGGGCTGTGCTTATTCCGGTTTTAATCCCCTGACGAGGATTTGGGTTATTCGAATTGAAGTTCATCATAAAGATAGTAATCGAGCTAACAAGTTTTAATCCCCTGACGAGGATTTGGGTTATTCGAATAGGCACGGTTTATTGCCCGAACAAAATTCATTCGTTTTGCGTTTTAATCCCCTGACGAGGATTTGGGTTATTCGAATGTGAGCCTATCGTAAGGATATAACCACGGCTCATTGATGAACGTTTTAATCCCCTGACGAGGATTTGGGTTATTCGAATTTGTACCAAAGGCGCAAACGGCCAACCCCACGCCGAACAGGTTTTAATCCCCTGACGAGGATTTGGGTTATTCGAATCATCCAATGCTGCATCAGGGGCCACATCAGGATTATACGTTTTAATCCCCTGACGAGGATTTGGGTTATTCGAATATATAGCTGATGCAAGCTAAGAAATAGCGGCCTGAGTAGGTTTTAATCCCCTGACGAGGATTTGGGTTATTCGAATGAACGCAACCGAGCAACCACACAAGCGTGAGCCGATTCGTTTTAATCCCCTGACGAGGATTTGGGTTATTCGAATGGTATCCCCATATTCTTTTATAATCGCTGCCTGAATGGGTTTTAATCCCCTGACGAGGATTTGGGTTATTCGAATACGTTCGTCGATGGCGAGGAATGGTACCAGTGCCTGACGCGTTTTAATCCCCTGACGAGGATTTGGGTTATTCGAATGCCACACACAGGCGATTTCTGGCATCAGTATTGAAAAGTTTTAATCCCCTGACGAGGATTTGGGTTATTCGAATATTCGAACATTCAATGATTTAGGTGGCGACTTTGAGTTTTAATCCCCTGACGAGGATTTGGGTTATTCGAATGCTGAACTATCCGAGCTGGAGCAATTACGTGAAGCAAAAACGGTTTTAATCCCCTGACGAGGATTTGGGTTATTCGAATGAATTACAGATGACTACCTTAATTTGGCCTGCAAAGTGGGTTTTAATCCCCTGACGAGGATTTGGGTTATTCGAATCACCACGGCAAGCCACTGGCTCAATGGTGACTACATTAGGTTTTAATCCCCTGACGAGGATTTGGGTTATTCGAATGATGTTCAGCTTCAATAAGATCCCACTTAATTTCATCTGTTTTAATCCCCTGACGAGGATTTGGGTTATTCGAATAGTGTGTCCTGTTCATCACGGTCAGGCGGCAAATCACCGTTTTAATCCCCTGACGAGGATTTGGGTTATTCGAATCTTAGCAAGCAAGAGCAAGTGGGAGTGCGGATTGTCTTTGTTTTAATCCCCTGACGAGGATTTGGGTTATTCGAATGTTATCGGATGCTGCTCGCGCTTGGCTCAATGCGCTCTATGTTTTAATCCCCTGACGAGGATTTGGGTTATTCGAATTTATGAAGGCAGGACAAATCATTGGTCAACTTCGCGTTTTAATCCCCTGACGAGGATTTGGGTTATTCGAATTTACCGCTGCTGGCCTTGCTGAAATTGCCCACAAGTTAGCGTTTTAATCCCCTGACGAGGATTTGGGTTATTCGAATACAATAAATCTGCTGAGCAAAAGTGGAGTACTATCATTGGCGTTTTAATCCCCTGACGAGGATTTGGGTTATTCGAATCGTTTGAGGGTTTGGCCAATGCGTGCGCGGCTCTGGAGTTTGTTTTAATCCCCTGACGAGGATTTGGGTTATTCGAATCGCTGAGCAGCGGGTTTCTGGCTTCGTGTGGCGGCGAGTGGGTTTTAATCCCCTGACGAGGATTTGGGTTATTCGAATATTGATGACTTGATCGAAGTCATCAAGGAAATTCAAGTTTTAATCCCCTGACGAGGATTTGGGTTATTCGAATTTCGCGCACCGTGCTCAACATGGCCTGATAATCAGCAGGGGTTTTAATCCCCTGACGAGGATTTGGGTTATTCGAATCGAAAACGCAAATCATCATTTTTGATCAGCGGTTCAATCGGTTTTAATCCCCTGACGAGGATTTGGGTTATTCGAATACGCATATAGCGTACTTCAAACTCACGAAGCCAGTACGTCCGTTTTAATCCCCTGACGAGGATTTGGGTTATTCGAATCCACGAACAACACCACACTGTTTTGCCGAAGTGAGTCAACGTTTTAATCCCCTGACGAGGATTTGGGTTATTCGAATATGGGGCCACCAAACGGTGGCCCCAGAGCAGGGTCAGGTTTTAATCCCCTGACGAGGATTTGGGTTATTCGAATCCAGTCGATCTGGGTTGGGTTGGCCAGGTCATTCAGATAAGTTTTAATCCCCTGACGAGGATTTGGGTTATTCGAATTTAATGTCGTTCATAATGGCCATTTCATCGTAGATCGTCGTTTTAATCCCCTGACGAGGATTTGGGTTATTCGAATGAATTGGCTGGTAGCAAGTATAAAAAGCATGTAGCGGTGAGTTTTAATCCCCTGACGAGGATTTGGGTTATTCGAATGCCACCGCCAAGCCTAAGCCTTGGAATAATGACACCAGCGTTTTAATCCCCTGACGAGGATTTGGGTTATTCGAATTCACCGTCAACGCGTATACCATTAGCCGTAAAATGAACTGTGGTTTTAATCCCCTGACGAGGATTTGGGTTATTCGAATACCACGCGGTTGAAGTGACGCATAACGGGGTAACACTGTTTTAATCCCCTGACGAGGATTTGGGTTATTCGAATATTGTAGGGTTTGAACCGTGGATATGGCATGCTGTGTAGGAGTTTTAATCCCCTGACGAGGATTTGGGTTATTCGAATTTGGTCAACATCTTTGGGTGTCCATGGCATTTCAAGAAACGTTTTAATCCCCTGACGAGGATTTGGGTTATTCGAATAGCGCGTGTATCGTGTGCCACGCAAGCTGTTACCCACCGTTTTAATCCCCTGACGAGGATTTGGGTTATTCGAATGATTTGATGCGCGGCTCGGCAATCGCAATGCCTTCGCGCCGTTTTAATCCCCTGACGAGGATTTGGGTTATTCGAATTGAGGGGGATGAATGTTTGATGCTCCAACCATGTAAAGTTTTAATCCCCTGACGAGGATTTGGGTTATTCGAATGTAAGAATAAGTTGGCCTTGGCCAACATAGATGCCATTTGTTTTAATCCCCTGACGAGGATTTGGGTTATTCGAATAGGAATTGCCGCCAAGATACACCAGATCGCCGCCGAATATGTTTTAATCCCCTGACGAGGATTTGGGTTATTCGAATGGTCTGGATTTCGGCACGCTCGATTGCATAGCTCTTGGTGGTTTTAATCCCCTGACGAGGATTTGGGTTATTCGAATATATTCCCATGTCCGCCCCACATCTGTCCCTGTTAGGGGTTTTAATCCCCTGACGAGGATTTGGGTTATTCGAATGGAACGTGGCCCCACTCGGCCCGTTCAGTTGGAAGTAGTTTTAATCCCCTGACGAGGATTTGGGTTATTCGAATTTCAAGGGGATGAATCATATATCTTGTTGGGCTTGGCCTTGGTTTTAATCCCCTGACGAGGATTTGGGTTATTCGAATCCCAAGAAGCTGCGCAATCTATCGCAGACGAAGCTAGTGAGTTTTAATCCCCTGACGAGGATTTGGGTTATTCGAATCTTGATATTCTTGGCCTACAAGCGTTATCGGCATTGAATACGGTTTTAATCCCCTGACGAGGATTTGGGTTATTCGAATGATGACGCAGTGTATTGCGGATAGTGCTGTCGAGGTCGCAATGGTTTTAATCCCCTGACGAGGATTTGGGTTATTCGAATCGATAGTTCTCTAAACGCTAAGATTCATTGAAGCGAAGGTTTTAATCCCCTGACGAGGATTTGGGTTATTCGAATATACAGGCTTGCAGCGCCCACAAGCCATACCTGATCTTGTTTTAATCCCCTGACGAGGATTTGGGTTATTCGAATGCATAGTGGCTTTCTTGCCGACCGACTGATAACACTCCGGTTTTAATCCCCTGACGAGGATTTGGGTTATTCGAATTCAATTTGCCCCAAGCATAAAGGCCGATCAATGCGGTTTTAATCCCCTGACGAGGATTTGGGTTATTCGAATACACGCGAGCCAATAGTGAAGATTGTTTCCTGTTGATGCGTGTTTTAATCCCCTGACGAGGATTTGGGTTATTCGAATGGTCAAAGACCTTGGCTCAGCGCTGGGCATCCAATCAGTTTTAATCCCCTGACGAGGATTTGGGTTATTCGAATTTAAAACGAAGCAATTGGCACAGGCGAATCAGCACCACGGTGGTTTTAATCCCCTGACGAGGATTTGGGTTATTCGAATTCGGTTTTACTGCCAGCATTGAGTTGGGCAATGGCATGAGTTTTAATCCCCTGACGAGGATTTGGGTTATTCGAATCATCTCCATCAAGCAACCCAAGGCGAGGGTATTTTCCACGTTTTAATCCCCTGACGAGGATTTGGGTTATTCGAATTCACCTCCTTGACGTGGTAGGTTGGCATACAGTCAACGTTGGTTTTAATCCCCTGACGAGGATTTGGGTTATTCGAATGCTCAGCCTGTATGGGCTATCCGGCCACCATTCGTTTTAATCCCCTGACGAGGATTTGGGTTATTCGAATATTCACCTGTTTGGTTGGCTTCGCGACTCCTCAATATGGTTTTAATCCCCTGACGAGGATTTGGGTTATTCGAATCCCAACGGATGAAGCCCCGCAGGTCTATAAACCCCGTGTAGTTTTAATCCCCTGACGAGGATTTGGGTTATTCGAATTGACTCCTGATGGCCGAATTGAATGCCTCAATGAAGAGGTTTTAATCCCCTGACGAGGATTTGGGTTATTCGAATATCATTGCCGATCCTCGGTACTGATCAACTCGCTCAGCTTGAGTTTTAATCCCCTGACGAGGATTTGGGTTATTCGAATAGAAATAACTTCAAGAATTTATACTCATGATTTTTGAGTTTTAATCCCCTGACGAGGATTTGGGTTATTCGAATGCGTGAGTTACCAGATTGATAAGATTGCGGTGCAAATGTCGTTTTAATCCCCTGACGAGGATTTGGGTTATTCGAATTGATTAATTCAACCTTCATCATTTCGCCGAAATCAGCAGTTTTAATCCCCTGACGAGGATTTGGGTTATTCGAATTTTGAAACCAACAATTAATCAATGCGCATTCAGTTGCATGGGTTTTAATCCCCTGACGAGGATTTGGGTTATTCGAATGCCATTAGCGCGGCGTACAGCGTGAGGGGAGGTCATGAGTTTTAATCCCCTGACGAGGATTTGGGTTATTCGAATCAGTTTGTCGAGAATATGGAGCCAGCAAGCCTCAGCTTTATTGTTTTAATCCCCTGACGAGGATTTGGGTTATTCGAATACTTTTTTCACCAGTATCAATAGAACCGCTTAAAACAAGTTTTAATCCCCTGACGAGGATTTGGGTTATTCGAATTCTTTTTCAACATCGATAGAGTAAACATAGCCATTATAGGTTTTAATCCCCTGACGAGGATTTGGGTTATTCGAATGTTACAAGCCGTATGTGGGATACCTACTGGTTTTATGCGTTTTAATCCCCTGACGAGGATTGAGGGCTGGGCTTAACATAGAATTGGTTCCCCTGCCCGATCCATCAGGGTCGGGGGGCGACACCGATCCGCCGTAGCGCGACACCCATGCCCCAATCGGGGTCGTTTTCGACACCAGGCGACTCGCT
>NZ_PUBZ01000134.1 GCF_003205875.1 Herpetosiphon llansteffanensis | reverse complement strand
GGCTATGGGCTATGGGCTGTTGGCTATATGTACTGGTTGATTGGATTGGCAATCGTGTTCCCTCACCCCCCAGCCCCCTCTCCCACTGAACGCGGGCGAGGAGGAGCCGACCATGATGTATCACACATCGTGACAGAACCGCACGATTAAAGCCCCTCGCCCGCGCACAGGAGCGGGCGAGGGGTGAGGGGATCAGGCGGTTGGTAACGCAATGAACCAGTACAGCTATGGGATATTATGGGCTGTTGGCTATCGGAACCGCAATCAAGCGAATCTGTGGCATCTGTGGCTAACGGCAGGGATGAAGGATGAAGGATGAAGTCAAAAACCAATAGCCTAGAGCCGATAGCCTTTTTCCCTTCGTGTCATTCGTGCAATTCGTGGCTAAAACGTTCTTCGTGGTTTCTTGCTTCGTGAATCAAGCTTAACGCAGCGGCGCAGAGAACGAGGGCTATTGGAGCAACAATTGATTTTAGTAAAGATGTTGGGTTAGGTCTAGTCACCGATCCC
This sequence comes from Herpetosiphon llansteffanensis, assembly GCF_003205875.1. GTDB lineage: Bacteria > Chloroflexota > Chloroflexia > Chloroflexales > Herpetosiphonaceae > Herpetosiphon > Herpetosiphon llansteffanensis. The sequence goes on along the minus strand of NZ_PUBZ01000134.1, from coordinate 25,023 downwards.
CAGCCCCTGACCCCTGATCCCTATTCTAATAATCCCTATTGACAACTACTCCATTCATGTTTATACTTTGTGTCATAATAACACTATTAGGAGCAGCTATGACCGAAACTGCTGAAAACTACGATGCGACAAAATACGAGCGGCCTTCTGTAACGGTCGACGTGGTGATATTTGGTTTGCGCAGCGGGCGCTTGCATGTGCTGATGGTGCAGCGCAAACACTGGCCATACGCCGACCATTGGGCCATCCCAGGTGGCTTTGTCAACATGGATGAATCGTTGGAAATGGCTGCTCGGCGCGAGTTAGAAGAAGAAACTGGCGTGCACGATGTGTATATGGAGCAGCTGTATACCTTCGGCGAGCCTGGGCGCGATCCACGCACCCGCGTGATTAGTGTGGCCTATTTTGCCTTAATTCGCACCGAAGAACAAGCACTGCAAGTTTCCGACGAATCGAATGCAGTGCGCTGGTTCCCTGTCGACGAATTGCCCAAGGATTTAGCTTTCGACCACGAAAAGATTTTGCGCTTTGCAATCGACCGCTTGCGCTCGAAGCTTGAATACACCACCTTGGCCTTTCAATTGCTACCCAAGGAATTTAGCTTGCCCAAGCTCAAACGAATTTATGAAGAAATTTTGGGCGAGCAGCTCGATAAAGCTAATTTCTATCGCAAGCTGCGTGATTCGGATTTGCTCGAAGATACTGGTAAATTGCTCAATAGTCGTGGGCGGCCAGCCAGGCTCTATCGTTTCCGCGATTCACGTATCGAAGGCGATTTTGTTTTTCGCTATCGCGAAGCCAAAAAGAAGGACGAGGGATAAATTATGAAGGATGAATTATGAGGGATGAAACAGCTTTCAAAGTCAAGATTAGGCCTTAAATCAAGGTATGAGCCAAACATTGATCTGCTTTGCTCATTCTCAAGTTAGATACGCTGAAGGTTGATCGCAGTAGGAATTAAGCTTGATTACTTCATCCTTCAACCCTCATCCTTCATCCTTTCAACAGGGGTGTTTATGTATACTTTAGCTTTAGCTCAATTTCGCCCGCGCAAAGGGCATTATGCCGCGAATTTAGCGCGGCTTGGCGAATTATTCGCCCAATTTGGCAGCAACGAGCGCCGACCAGATGTGCTGATGTTGCCGGAAACTGCCTTAACTGGCTATTTTCTTGAAGGCGGCGTGCGCGAACAAGCTCTCACCGCAGGCCAGCTCTTTCACGATTTACAGCAAACCTATTTGGCAGCGTGTGGAGCCGACGCTCCTGCGCTCGATATTGTGGTTGGTTTTTATGAACGTTGGCGCGAGCGTTTTTATAATAGCGCCTTATACGCCACGCTTGGCAGCGATAGCAATTTAGCAGGCATTGGCCATGTGCATCGCAAGATATTTTTGCCAACCTACGGCGTATTCGATGAAGCACGATTTGTCGAGGCTGGCCGCGAAATTGCCGCTTTCGATACCCGCTTTGGGCGCGTCGCAATCTTAATTTGCGAGGATGCGTGGCACTCACTGAGCGGCACAGTCGCTGCGCTCGATGGGGCGCAAATGCTGTATGTCGTCAGCGCCTCGCCTGCCCGTGGCTCCAATGAAGATCGTCCAAGCAACCTTGCCCGCTGGGATGATCGGATTCGTGAGATTGCTGGCGAGCATGGTGTGTACCTAGCAGTTTGCCAAATTGTTGGCTTTGAAGGCGGTAAAGGCTTTGCTGGCGGCTCGGTCGTGGTTGGGCCGCGCTCCGATGAACGGGCACGCGCTCCATTGTGGTCGGAAGCTGTCATGCTGGTCGATATTGATCTGAGTGATTTGACCTTGGCGCGGGCCGATTTGCCGTTGCTGGCCGATTTGGAAGAACGTTTGCCCTTTATTTTGCGCGATGTCAACGCTGCTAGCGAAGGCAAAAAGCGCCAGAGCACCTGGGATACTGCGCTTTCCAGCGATTCGCAAGGGCTGAGCGATGCTAGCTCGCACAAACATAAAATCGATAGCGAAGGCGAAAAGCGTGCCAAAGCAACGGTGGCCAAACAAAGCTTCCCAATTATTGCTGCGCCGCGCTTCGACCCAAATAGCGACGAGCCATTGCGCATCAATCCCGAACTTACGCTTAATTGGCTCATCGAATTTCTGCGCGATGAAGTCGGCTTTCGGCGCGGCTTCAAACAAGTTGTGATTGGGCTTTCAGGCGGCGTGGATTCGGCCTTGACCACTTATCTGTGTGCAAAGGCATTTGGCCCAGAAAATGTACTGGCCGTGCGCATGCCCTATCGCACCTCGTCGTCGGATAGCTTAGATCACGCCCAGTTGGTGATTGATGATTTGGGCATTCAGCAGCGCACAATCGAAATTACCAACGCAGTTGATGGCTATTTGGCCTTTGAACCAGATGCAGATGGTCGGCGACGTGGCAATGTGATGGCCCGCACGCGCATGATCGTGCTGTTTGATCAATCGCAGAAACTTGGTTGCATTCCGATTGGCACTGGCAATAAAACCGAGCGTTTGTTTGGTTATTACACGTGGCATGCAGACGATGCACCGCCAGTCAATCCGTTGGGTGATTTATTCAAAACCCAAGTTTGGGAATTGGCTTCAGCGATTGGTGTGCCCGATGTGATTGTCCACAAGCCAGCCTCGGCTGATCTGGTGGTTGGCCAAACCGATGAAGATGATTTTGGCATCTCGTATCGCAAGGCTGATCGGGTATTGGCCTATTTGCTGAGCGGCTATCGACCTGAGCAATTGGTTGCGCGCGGCTTTAATCCAGATGAAGTGGCGATTGTGCAACGGCGCGTCAATACAACCCACTGGAAACGTCATTTGCCCAGCACAGCCATGCTCTCTAGCACCGCCATCGGCGAATACTACCTGCGGCCAGTCGATTATTAGAAATTATGAAGGATGAATTATGAAGGATGAAATAGCCAATTCTTAACATTCATACTTCATCCCTCATCCTTCATCCTTTCAGAGTCGATTATTAGAAATTATGAATTATGAAGGATGAAATAGCCAATTCTTAACATTCATAATTCATCCCTCATCCTTCATCCTTTCAAAGGGAGTTTTCATGCTTGCGAACAATAGCCAAGGATTTTTGGAATATTTGGATAACTGGTACGCCAACTTGCCCGAATTGCCACTCGACGATTTGTTGGTTGCTGGCGCTGATCGGGTGGCGGTGACCTGTGTGGACATTATTGTGGGTTTTTGCACCGATGGCGCGTTATCCAGCCCACGCGTACAAAGCATCGTTGCGCCGATTGCTGAGCTGTTCAAAACGGCACATGCTGGTGGCGTGCGCCACTTCATCTTGCCCCAAGATGCGCATCCCGCCGATGCCGTTGAATTCGGCGCGTTTCCGGTGCACTGTTTGCGTGGTACCAGCGAAGCCGACACAGCGCCAGAATTGCGCGCCTTGCCATTTGCCGATAGCTTTACGATTTTTGAAAAGAACTCGTTGAGTGCTGCCTTGAGCACTGGTTTTCCAGCGTGGGTGGCTGAGCATCCCGAAGTTGATACCTACATCGTAACTGGTGATTGCTCGGATTTATGTGTTTATCAATTGGCGATGTTCCTGCGCTTGGATGCCAATGCGCGCAACGTCCAGCGGCGGGTAGTTTTGCCCGCCGAATGTGTTGATACCTACGACACGCCGCTCGAAGTAGCCAGCGAGCTTGGGTTATATGCCCATCCTGGCGATTTTCACCATGTTTTCTCGTTGCACCACATGGCCGCCAATGGCGTGGAAGTCGTCAAAGCCCTGAAATAAGGCTTTAAATTTCCCTCACCCCCTAGCCCCCTCTCCCGCAGAGCGAGGCGAGGAGGAATAGGCTCGATGTCGGTTTAACCAAGATTCAAAAACCTACAGAATCGAAGAAGCCCCTCGCCCGCGTCCAGTGGGAGAGGGGTTGGGGTGAGGGAATTCCCGTTGGCGCAAAATCACTCAGTTCGATGAGCTGCATACCATAAACAGTGCGCGGTGAGTGGGCATTGGCTGCAACGCGGGTTTTTGAATAAACAGATGCGTTGGCCATGGCGCAGCAACGCAACATGATAATTGAACAGCCATTCTGCATCGTGGGGCAGCAATTCCCAGAGAATTTCGTGGGCTTCGGTGGGCGTTTTGGCATTGACCAAGCCCAAGCGCTGGCTCACCCGATGCACATGGGTATCGACGGGCAAAATTGGCTTGCTATAACAAAACAGCAAGACCAATGAGGCGGTTTTGGGACCAACACCACGCAACGAGGTGAGCCAAGCCATAGCTTCTTCGGTCGAAAGCTCAGCCAGAAAATCGATTGATATGTCGCCACGCTCGGCCAGAATTGTGGCCAAGGCTGCTTGGATATTTTTGGCTTTGGCTGGCGCATAATTAGCGGGCTTGATCGCTTCGGCCACCGCTTCAACTGGCGCTGCAATCACCGCTTCCCACGTTGGGAAGGTTGCGCGCAGATTTTGGTAGCCGCGCTCTTCGTTGGCCTCGGTGGTTTGGTGCGAAAGCATCGTCGAGATCAGCTCATGCATCGGTTCGCGGCGGGGCACAAGTTGCTGAAAGCCATGCAACGCCACTAACTCGCGATAGACCAACTCGGCTTTGGCGCGTAAATCCTGCATAACCATCCTCCATCATGCCCAATAAAACCGCCGAAGCGGAGCAGTGCTGCCATTAACGTGGGCCAATGCTCGATTGTACGAAAACCTACAGGCAAGCGATATGCCAGCAGGATCAATTAATCGCTATTCCGCTACCATAGATCGTTTTAAAATCAGCGTAGTCTAGGCTATTGGTTGCGCCTTCAAGGTTGTTCGTTTCATCAAGGTTAAAGATCGCTTGGGGATAATATGGTGATATTTGCGCCCATGGGCCTGCTTTTTCAGGCGCGACACTCAAAAACACGATAATCTTCTGGCCTTTGGCTAACTGCATATCCCATTCTGTGCTTACAATATATTGATCGTCCGAGCCTCCAGGCAGTGTGAAGAGCATGGTTGGTGTATCAAGCGCGCCTTTATATAGCTTGTCAATCGCAATCCGAATAGGCGTGCGCAGTTGGATAGTAGGGTCTGTTTGCAGTTGCTGCATATCGAGCGGGCGTAATCCATCGGGGGTTGTCCAACGACTCGCTTCAATTTCAATAATTTCGCCTTCGATGACATAGGTTGAATCTCGATCGAGCAATGATAGATCATAGCTTGCTCGGTAGCCATTGCTAATGGCAACAGGCATCAGGCTTTGCTGCGCCGAAGCGTGATTAAATTGATAGCCAGCTATTCCAACAATCAAAACTCCAAGGATGATCAGATAGCGTAGCGTTCGATGGGTGCTTTTTGCCAAGCCAATTCGTTGCATGCACTGTTCCTTTCAAATCTCTTAGGATCAGCGTTCCTGCGGATGATTATAAAGCAGAATACACAAAAGACACGCCGAAGCGTGTCTTTGAATCACCAATATTTTAGTTTAATGGCTGGCTTCAGCCACCTGCACAAAGGCTTCGTTGCTGGTGTTTGCGTTTACGGGCAAGCGATATGCCAGCAAGACCAAAGTCATCAAACAGCCGATGAGCAACGAGCCAACAATCAGGTGAATTGCTTGCAACGGTGGTGGCAAAGCTCCATAAGCCAAGCCAATGCCTGCTGCAACTTGGGTCAACACCAAGCCGCTGGCAATCCAAGCGGTGCGATGAATCCACGGGTGCAAGTTGCGGTTATGCACAATTGCATAGGTTGCAGCCAAAATCGCAATCGTAAAAATCAGCGCTCCGGTGCGATGCAACGGGTCGGTGATGCCAACCTGCGAGACCCAATCGCTGCGCGGAATGTTCATTTTTGAGCTAACATCGTCGATGTGACCGCGTACCAATGCGCCCAAGGTCAATTGCACCAAGCCAAAACCAACCAATGCTTGGCCCCAGCGTGCAACAGTGCGGCGATCTGCTGGCACATTGGCAATTGGCCTACCATTGGGGAAGAAGGCACAAACCGTTGCATACAGCAACAAGCCGACAATCACCAAAGCCAAAACCATGTGCAAGGTCACAATCCAGCCTTCGAGTTCGAGGTGCACAACCTTGCCACCAAGCCAGCCTTGGAACAAGGTCAAGGCCAATGCGCCAAGAATTGACCAAAACACCCGCTTGGATTTGCGATAGTGGCGCAACATCAGGTAGGTGGTGATCAACAAGAAGAAGCCAATCAACATCCCAATCAAACGATTGATATATTCGATCCACATTAGGGTTGGGTTGAATTGGCTCGCATCGAAGCCATGCTGGGCAATCATGTCAGCGCTCGCAGGCGGAATCCAATAGCCAAAGCATTTTGGCCAATCGGGGCAGCCCAAGCCTGCGCCTGAGGCCCGCACAATTCCCCCAACAAAAATCAAGAAATAGGTGGCAATGGTTGTAATCATCGCCCATTTTTGAAAGCGATCTAAACGCCGCCAAGAAAATTGCACTTGGTCGGTCGGAACACGATATTGTTCCATCGGTATGGCTCCCACTTGCGAATAAATATCTGGTATTGGGATAGTATCATATGCCAAGCGTGGCTTGACTGCATCCCATCACGACCTGATGTTAGCAGTTTTTAACCACTTCGCAGCGATTAAACAGCAGTTGGTCGGCTTTTTGCCAAACCAATTGTGGCACTTTGAGCTGATCGGCCAGCATTGTGCTCCAACGCAAGCCCGGCCCGCGAATTTCGCGATCAGTTGCTGCTTGGAAGATTAAGCCGCCATTCCAAACAATAAATAGCAGCGCAAGTGTGGCGATTGCTGCCTTGGGCCAGCGAATGCGTTCAATCAATAAAGCCAAACCAAGAATAAAGATTGGCGTGCATTCGATCAAGCGCCGAAAGCCGAATGAGCCTTGTAAGTGCCATGTCGAGCCAAACGCACCATTTAAATAGATTTGGGCAAATAAGCCTAACCCAAGTAAGCCAGCAAACAGCCGATCTTTGCGCCAAAGCCACATTAAGCCAGCCAAGCCGACCAACAGCAAGGGATGCCAGATAAACGCCCCGCGCCGTGGATCAAACAAGGTATGGAAAAATTTATAGCTGATGATGTTTAATTTGCCCGAAACCGTGCCCGATGGCTTGGGCTGGCCATACAGAATGTTGTAGCTGATCAGCTGTGGAATTAATGTCAGGGCAAAAATCACCACAAAAAACACATGCTTGGCCAATAGTTGGCGCACTTGAGGCCATTGACCTTGGCGCATCAGGCTGGCATAGGCAATGAGACCTTCGACCGCAGGCAAGAGCAAAAATAGCCCAAGCTGCTCGCGAGTAAGCGTCATCAAGCCGCCAACAATCGCCAAACTCAGCCAACGCAACCATGAACGCTGCGATTGTTGGGCATGCAATGGCTGATCGGCGGGGCCAAGCCAGATGGTGATAAACAAGGCCACCATCGCAAAGCCAGCGCCATGCGACCACGGCACCTGAATATAGGTATACCAGATGAGCGGCGAGGCTAGCCAGATGCTTAATGTAGCAATTGTGGCTGCCCACATGCCGACCCAGCGCCGCGCCAAACGATAGGAAAGCAACAAGCCGAAGAGCGTATAGCAGGCCGAAGCCAAACAGACTGCAATGATATACGGCTGGCTAAACCCATCGCGCGGCACATCGCCAAATACGCCAAGGCCAACCAACCCATCGGTTACAACATACCACGGCGACCACAAAATAGCCGAGCCAACTGGCGCAACATTGCGATATAAGCCGGTTTTGGGATTAAGCGGCGGATCGCTAGAACGATCTTTGAGCAAGGCATTGTAGACCGCTGGATCATCTTTTTGCATGCCGAGATCGGCAAAATAGCCATATTCGTTGGCAAAATCTACATCGCCATCGAAATAGACCGAACGCAAATAGGCAAAGTATTGCACTTCGTCGGTGGCGTACAGCCGAAATAAACTAATTGGCAGCAAGGCCAGCCAGAGTGCCACAATCACCACTGGCCCAGCTTGGGATAAAAGACGCTTCATAGGTGGGCCTTGGTCCTCAATTGGTGGGCTTTGTGCCAACGATCAGCAGCATCGAACGCCATTCGGGCCGCAGGCTCGTCAGCAGCCACAAACCAGCTTTGGTGGCAACCCGCAACGGGTGGCGCAAGATGCGGCCTTTTTCGATGCCGACCCGCTCCCAAGCATCGCCAAAAAATTCCTTGGCCACGCTGAAACCAGCCTTTTCAAGCATCCAACGCAATTCGGCCATGGTGTAGAGGCGGCTATGATTGTAGTAGCGCTGCGGCCCGTCGAGCTGCATCGAGCGCGTAAATTCCTTGAACGATTCAAATGGGCGGGCGAGCACCACATCGCCAAGGGTTTTCATGCGGCTTTTGAAATAAAACTGATTGGGTGTGGAGATGATCACGCGGCCACCAGGCTTGAGCACGCGCAGCATTTCGGCCAATGGCTTGAGCGGCGAGCCAGCTAGGTGCTCAATCACCTCGGAAAACACAACCGCATCAAATTCGCCATCGGCGTAGGGAATTGGCTGCTCGTCGAGGTTACAAAACTTAACTTCAACATTCAGTTTTTGCCAAAGCTCAGCCCGATCTTGGACAAAAAGATCAGTGCCTGCAACTTGGTAGCCTGCTTGGCGCAAAATTCCGGTAAACGTACCAGGCGTTGTGCCAATTTCGAGGATGCGAGCTGGGGCTGCTGGCAAAGCGCGGAGCAAGGCCCGAAAACGATAGCGATGCAAGCGAAAATAGGCTGGCTTGGCTTCGGCGGGCATCGTCTGCCCATAATCTTCAACAAGTTGATCTAAGGGATGCATACAATCCTTATCATTCGTGAATAGCAATGCTGCTAGTTGATTTTTTGACTAATCTGTTGACACAGCTGCTTAATTCGGCCAGCCCGTGCCTTGTAGGTATGGTCTTGCACACATTGACGGCCTGCTTGCTCGCGCTCATGGCGCTGCTCGTCGGTCAAGGCGGCGTTTAAGGCTTGCTCTAGGGCTTGGGTATTGCCGCGCTCAAAATAATACCCGATCTGTTCAGGCAAAATTTCGCGCAACGCTGGGATTTTGGGCAAGACAACTGCCCGCTCGACCGCTAAATATTCAAATAATTTGAGCGGTGAGGCCGTTACATCAGTCACTGTATCGGGAATAACCAGTACATCGGCGGCGTGTAAATAGGCTGGCGTGGCGTTTTGCGGCAGAGCACCAAGGAAGCGTACGCTTGCGCCAAGCCCCAAATCGTTGGCCTGCTGGCTGAACTGGGCAATTTCTGCTGGCCGCCCACCGATGAACAACAATTGAGCATTTGGCATAGCCTGCTGCACCTGCGCAAAGGCCGTAATCAAACGATCAAGCCCACGGTAGGAGAAAGTCATACCTGCATAGACAATTAATGGTGCAGTTGCGTCCAGCCCAAGCTGCGCCCGAGCTTGTTGGCGATCAGCTGGATGATACAGCGAATCATCGAAGGCATCGGGAATGACGGCCACATCGCTTGGTTTGCGCCAGCCCAAACGTGCCAACAATTGGCGAAAATCATCGGTTAATGAAGCCACAGCGGCGCTGCGCCCAAGCGTCAAGCGATCGAGCAAATTGAGCACTGGCTGCACCCAGGATTCTTTGGCCCGCGACGGATTCCAGCTTTCGAGATCATGGGCCTCGTAGATGACCGGAATCTTGAGCAATGGCCCCCAGATTGTGGCCCACCAACCAGCGGCAATCACCTCGCGCACATACACCACATCGATCGGCTCGCCGCGCCAGCGTTGGGCTGCAACCACGGCGGCAGTCATGGCGGCAAACACACTGCGCTCAGCGTAATACCACAAGGTGGATTTTTTAAAGCGTGAAAGCTTGCCGACTGCTGGGCGTTGCAAGTGGGTTGCGCCGACCTCTTTGAAGCGGCTTGGCTCACGCAACCAGCGCGGGATAATAATCAACGTATTGGGCGCTTGCTGGCGCAATTCGCGTAAGGTTGTCCAGGTTTGAATCGCATTGGCTGAGGCCAGCATCAAACTGGTTGGATAAGCAATATAAGCAATTCGCATAGGTTAATTTACAAAGCTATACATTTGATAGCTCAATAGTAGAAAAACTTTATGATCAAAGTGCTACGCCAGCATCAAGCTTGCGTGAAGCAGGCTAATAGTACCACTATTGATCAAATGTGGCGCACTTTGCGCAACCAAGCTGAGGTTTAGCGATTTGCGTCAGCCCTGAGGGGTTGGGTGGTAGTTCTGGGTTAAACGAACAGAGGCAGCCATTGGCTGCCCCTGTTGGTGTAATTTACTGGGTTTTGGTAACCCATGGGAGATAGTTTGGCAAGCCAGTGTAGTTTGCTTGCAAGGTGATTGCCTCAGAAGTCAAACCGCTGCTGGTGTAGTTGCCTGCTCCATCGAGGAAGCGCAGGTGAACATAGCGTGTGCCTGCTTGCGTGCCAGTTAAGGCATTGACCAAGCGCACATAGTCGACGCTGGTTGCGCCGTCTTCCAACCCAATCACATCGCCATATTGCAAGAAGTCTTGCGGGCTTGGCAAGGTGGTGCTGGTGGTTGCGACGGCCCATACGCCCCAATAGCGCTTATCTGCTGGAGCAGTATTCATATAGCCATCGTCGGTTACTGCTGCTGTGAAGTTCAACGGAATAACCGAGACGTTGGTGGTTGCGCCATTTGGCAAGCTGATGCTACCGCCAGCGCTCAAGACTGGAGCATCATCATCATAGGTGAATTGCTTGCTAACGACACTTTGAATGCCAAGCGTATCGGTCAGAATCACGGTTGCATTAACCGTTTGTTCTTCGAAGCCTGTGCCGTTGCTATCGTTGCCAGTCACAAAGCTATCGAAGGCTGAGAAGCCGCTGTATGGATAGCTTGAACCGTTGACTGCAAATGGGCCTGCTTTATGCCGATTGATGCCTGAACAACCGCCAGTTTCTTGGGCGATGGTATAGGCAAAGGTCATATTGCGGGTATATTTTTCCGAAACCCGATCAGGTGCAAATGGTTGCACTTGAGCTTCAGTCAAATTAGCTGGGCGGGCACTTGGGGCCGTTTCCATGGTATAGATTTGCGGTACGCTTTGAATGCCAGTGTCGATTACCGCGCTGACCGATTGAACATTCGAAATTTGGCCATTGCTGCTATTGCGCAACTGTACATAAACAGCTGTCAAACAAGAATTGACTCCAGCGCCAGTGTTGACAACTTTGCCAGTATTAAGCCCTTCCCAGTTTGGTCCCGCTGAGTTAGGTGTAAAGGCAGTGGTGCTTACCCGCATTTGGTCGGGGTTGCCAATCATGTTTGAAATCGCCAAGGTGACGTTAGGGTTGGTGCTTGGGCTAGCACTACTGCGTGCCAAAGTAAAACCAACTGGTGGTTGGGTTGGGGTTGGCGTAATCGATGGCGTAGGCGTTATTTGGTCTGAGCCGCCAGTGTTGCCTTCGATGCGATAAACATTGAATGGTTGGCTTGAGACGGTGCGATGATGCCATACAGCGGTTACCCGTGCGCCCCGAGTTTCGATTTGGGGCCATGCGCGACCAACAATCGCCGAATCAATCTTTTGAACTGGCGCGAAGCTAATGCCTGGGTTGATTTCTTGGGCAACCAAGGCTTGGGCTGTGTCGCCAGGCCCGCTCAACCAGGTTGTATACACGCGGTCAGTTTGTTCGTTGTAGGTAACAGCGGGGAATTCATCGTAGCTTGCGCCACTACTCAATTGCACCCGATTGCTCCAGTTGCCATTGGTCCCTTGTTTGTAGTACACAATGTGAGTTGATGGAGCCAAGGTATACACCGCAATAACCGTATTGCCCTTTGAGGTCAAGGCTGCAATTTTGGTTTTGCCAGTATCAAGGTTGCCTGCCGAAATCCAGGTTGTACCATTAAAAATTTGGTATGGGAACTTGTTTTCGCCAAGGAAGGTCATGTGAATCTGACCATCGGCAGTTGCGGTTGCGCGAGGATACTTTTGGTTTGAACCATCGTTGCGCACAACCCGACCAGTGTTTGATTCCCATGAGCCATTGGCCCAAATGCGGTGCACAATTTGCGCTGTAGCGCCTGCGCGGCGGTCACCCCAGAAGGCGTGAATCCGGCCAGTTTTGTCGGTAATAATCTCAGGTGTTGAGCTTTTGGTTGAGCTTAAGTTGGTTGCAACGCTTGGCACAACCGTGCTGCCTGAGAAGGTGAGATAGCGGTGAACCGCGATCCCGCTAAATGAAATAAAGATGATGTGGGCGCGATTCCCTTCAACTGCCATTGAGACAAAAGGATCAGCACCGTGGCCAGCAGTACCGCTGACAACATATGGGGTTAACCATGTGCCACTGACGTTGTTGGTATAGAGCACTTCTGATTCATCGGATGTGCTTGCCGCCAGCCGAATCCAAGTAATGTGGGTTTTGCCGTTGCTATCAATTGCAACATCGCTGTGCAAGTTTTTGAGCGCACCTGCGGCGACAACTTGCGCCGTGCCCCAACCAACTGCGTTCGGCGCAGCCTGAACTGGTGGGGTTTTGGCAGTTAACATCGAAGCAAACAGGCTTACGACTAAGATGCCGAGTAACCCTATGGATTTTTTCGAGGTCATTGGTTTCATTGTGAATCCTTATTGTTGAACAATGACATTATCAAACGTAAGCATTCCTTCGGCAAATCCATAAACCCCGGTTTGCCCACTGCTGAACTGATCATCTTGGGCTTCGAGTACAGGAACTCCGTCAAGGGTAGCTGTAATGGTGTTGCCCTTAAAGCTCAATCCAAGGGTTGTCCATTGCTTCAAGTTCCAACCTTTGTCACTGGTTTCCGCCAGTTGGGTAAAGATTTCGGTTTTGCTATCATAGCGTTGCAAGGTGATGGTTTTGCCACCTTCGGCCCCAACTGGGCGCACTGCAACAACATAAAAGCCATTTTCATTAACCCGACCAACCAAGCCCATGACGCTGTTGCCCCATGAATAGCCTTGGGCGGTAATGCTATAGTCGCTCCAGGTTTTATCGCCAGTAACCAAGGCGGTTGGCGCAACTGCTGGCCAGCCTTCAGGCCCAGTTACTTGCTCAACGCGGCCTTCTTTAACTTCCCATTTGGATTTTTCGGTTGCGTTCATCCAAACGTCGACCACTTGCCACTGGCTGAGGTCAGTGTCAAAGCTGCTGCTAAACAGTTCAGGAGCCTTATTTGGATTTTCAATGGCGGGCGCTGCTGGAACGACCTCTGCTGGCAATGGCGCATAGGTTGGCGCTGGCGGAGCGGTTGGTAGCTCGCCTAATGACCCTTGTTGAGCACTGGTATATGCGCCACAAGCACTCAACGTGGTTGTGAGCAAAACTAGCCCACACAAGGAACCCATAATATTTCGTCGCATTGAACTCCTCCTAAGTTCTGGTGAGAGTTTGGAATGAATACAACATTGATTGGTGTATTGCAGTTCATGAGCGTAGCACGATGCTGTTGATTCTGTCAACGTAAATTCAACGTCCTTAGTAGGTTAAAAGATGAAGATTAGCTAAAAGTTCCCTGATATTGGCAATTTCGCTAAAATTGCCGCATACAGCTTGGCTAATCGCTGGGCTACGTGGGGCGAATAGAATTGTTGGGCCTCTTGTTGGCAGCGCAAACTCCGTGCTTGGGCTTGTTCGCTGCGTTCGGCTAAAATTGTCGTTAAGCCAGCCCACAGCTGGTCAGGTCGATGCGGATCGATGTTAATCCCTGCTGCGGCACTAAAAAACTCTGGTGTGCCAGCACTGCGCGTTGCCACAAACGGCACTCCCAGCGTGGCGGCCTCTAAAACTGTGCGGTTGCCGCCCTCGATAATTGATGGCACGGCCAGCACATCGGCTGCGGCAAAATACTGGGGCATTTGCTCACGCGGAATGCCGCCAGTTAAAATTATACGATCAGCCACGCCATAATCTTGGGCCAATTGCGTTAGATAATCGCCATAATCGCCAAGTTTTTCATCAACCCGATTTGGCCCGCAAATCAATGCTACAGCCTGTGGTAGACCAACCATAGCCCGAATCAAATCGTCAAAGCCTTTGACTGGCAACAAGCGGCCTGCTGCCACAATTACTTTGCGGCCTGCGATTGCTGGGTATTCTTGGCGTAACCAAGCCCGACTTTCGGCCCGAAACGCTGCCTGATCGCGCTCGAAGTATTCATCACGAATATTGCGCCCAATCGTGATGATTTTTTGCTCAGGGCAGCCAAATTGCTTAGCCATGGCACTGGCGCTTGGCGAAACAGAACGAATTGCCGCTGCGCGCGCAAAGGTCAATTTCAACAAAGCTTGCACCCGTTTGTAGCGCGCAAAACCATAGCTAATCGAATCATCAGCAATTAAGTCGCCACCACGAATTGTTGGCACAAATGGTCGGCGATCAACTAACGAAGCTATCGCCGCAATCGCTCCCAATGGATACACCGATTCAACGTGAATCAGTTCGATTTCTGGGTGTTGACGCAAAAAGTGTAGATAATCGCGCAGCAAACTGAAAAAGTAGCTATATTCAGTTAAGCGCCGCCCTAGATTATTCAGCACCCGATCGCTGCGCAGCATGCTCACCGCTGGCCGATAGACCTTAATTGCCCCTGCTTCAACCAACCAACGGCTTTGGCGCTCGCGGTTTGGGTCGGGTACCAAAATACAGGCTTCGTGACCAAGTTCTTGCCAGCGTAACAAAAATTCTTCATGCACCCGATCGAGCAAGGCGGCGTTGTAGGCAGTGGTGAAGTAGAGCATGCGCATTGAATTTAGGCTCCCTGAGTGCGATACCAATCCAGCGTGCGAGCAATGCCAGTTTCAATATCGATGCTTGGTTCAAAGCCTAAGACCTCACGGGCAGCGCTAATATCGGCCAATGAATGCTCAACATCGCCAGTGCGGGCTGGGCCATAGATCACTGGCAAGTCTTTGCCAACCAATTTATTTAGCAGCGCCACAATATCGTTGAGGCTAACGCGCACGCCACAAGCAATGTTAAACACGTTGCCAGCTGCTGCTGGCACGCTCGCTGCGAGCAAATTGGCCTGCACCACATTGGCAATATAGGTAAAATCGCGCGATTGGTTGCCCGTGCCATTCATCGTGTAGGGTTCGCCTTGCAAAGCCAACGTCATAAAACGAGCGATCACGCCCGAATATTGCGAAGTTGGGTCTTGGCGCGGCCCAAACACGTTGAAATAGCGCAAGCCAACCGTTTCTAAGCCATAAACATGGTGAAAAACCTTCAAATAGCTTTCGGCAGCCATTTTGCTCACTGCATAGGGCGATTTGGGACTCATGGCCATGCTTTCGACTTTGGGCAGGGTTGGCGTATCGCCATAGACCGACGATGAAGCTGCAAAAACCACCCGCCGCGCATCATGTTGTCGCGCTGCCTGCAAAATATGCAATGAGCCACCAGTATTAACCGCATCGGTCGTGAGCGGGTCGCTGACCGAACGTGGCACTGAGGGCAACGCGCCTTCGTGGAAAATCACGTCGCAGCCAGCCACTGCTTGACTAACCGCCGCTGCATCGCGCAAATCGCCGCGCACCAATTCAATATCATTAATACAATGGGCTAGATTATGCTCATAGCCAGTTGAAAAATTATCGAAAACCCGCACGCTATCGCCGCGTTGCAACAGGGCATCGACCAAATGCGAGCCAATAAAGCCTGCTCCACCAGTTACCAAATAACGTGCCATAACTATAAATCCTTTTTAATTAAGTTCAAAGATGGCAATTGGATTATTGCTATCATTTGGGCGTTGGAAGCGCTGAATCACTGTGGTAATGCTGCTAAACGGCTGATTTGGCACAAAGCCATCGCGCCGATCGAGCACTGGTTTATCGGCCACACCCAAACTGCTGAGCAGCAATTGGCCATAAATTTTAAATTGGGTCAGGGTTGTTGGCACGCGGTGCTCAGGCCGTTCGCCAAATTGATAGCTATAAAACTGAATATGATCGGCCATGGTTCCCTCTTGATCGATCAAGTGGGTCACGCCTTTTTCGCGCAAATAATCGAGCATGCGCCGTTGATCATAGACTGCGAGAATATCGTTATTCAACTTGCCATCGATATTGAGCACATGATGGCCTGAATAATATTGATAAATGCCCGAATTTTTGGCTCCAATCAAGGCATCGTTAGGCAAATTATCGCGCATCCACAAGGCTGCTTGATACATGGTTGGTTGCGATTGGCTGGGTGCGGTTTCTTTCTCACGCCAAAACTGCGAGCTATCGAGTGTTTGTACCACAAGTACACCCGCAATGATTGCTGGCACAGCCAAATAGCTAATTGATGGCAGGCGTTGCAGCATCGCCGCCAAAGCCCAAGCCAGCAAAATAATCACCGCCAGCGACCAAGGCACAAAATGGCGTGGATTGTCTTGCTGCATCATATAGCCATAGTACACCAAGGGAATTGGCAGATAGAGCAAGAGCGGCAGGCCAAGCCAAAGTTGGCGACCAACCCACAAGCCCACAAAAATGCCAAAAATCGCCAGCCACATTGCTGCGCCAGCAACCGAACGCCCCAATACTTCCATCGAAATTGCGCTATTCACATACCAGCCATCAATCCCATTCGAGATTGCATAGGAGTTGACGTAGCTGTGCAAGTAGGTCAAGGCTTTGCCGCTGCTTGGCGAAAACGAGCCAAAAACTGTCAAATTGCGCCAAAAATAGGGCACGAGCAAGCCGAATGTCACCACAACATAGGTGGTAAGCATTGGCAATTCGCTACGCAAACGCTTGGCTCGCAAGGCCCAAATCATGCGTGCTGCTGCAATCGAGGCAAACAACAAGGCTCCATCTAAGCGAGTTAAAATCATGGCGGCGGTCAGCGCAGCCAAACCTAAATTATGGCTCAGCTTCTCGGGCTTGATTTTGACCGCGACCAATAAGGTCGTGACCCACATCAACAAGGCCATCGAGGTTTCCATGCCGTTAACGGTAAGCCGCACCAGGGTTGGGTTCAAGGCATACAACACCAAGCCAAAAAGCCCAGCTTGCCAGTTCATCCAATGTTTGAGCAAATGCCACAATGGCCACATCACGGCGCTTGCCAGCAAGGCGCAAATCACCAAATTGGCCGTAAAGCCAAAGGCCAAATTATTTGGTGCTACAACATACGGGAGCGCGCCCAAGGTCAAGGGATAGAGCGGATGGAAGCCATTAGTTGGGGTCATGCCATCGGCGGTAATGCCTTGGCCCAGCGCCCAGTTGCGGGCAATGGCCGTGACCATCCAAGCATCATCTTCGAGCACTAGCAAATGGGTTTGCAAGGGCAACAAGGCGAAAATGAGCCGCAAGAGCAGGCCAAAAACGCTGACTGTAATGATCAACCCACGGATTGCTTTAACAGAAATATTCATAGTTATTGCTCAAATAGGCCACTATCGCGGCGAACAAACATGCGAATGCCCCGACCTTCGGAGCCACTTGCTTCGATCAGGCGATAGTTTGGCTCAAACAATGGATGGCTGGTGAACATCGGCGCTGCAACCCATGGAATCAGGCTTGGTTTGCGCTCACGCAGCACATAATCGGGGTCTTGCTTTTCGTGGCCGGGCTTGCCAGCCTTACTCGGATCAATCGGAATATGCGCAATATGCAGGTCGGTCAAGCCATGGGCATCGATCGTTGTGCGCTCTGCATAATAGGGAATTGCGCCGGCTGCGGTGACGGTCAGCGTCGTGTCTGCTGGCGTACTATCGTTAATCCATAAGCCAACTTCACGATAGCGATTGACGACATCGGTTTCGTACCAAGCAGCCGAGCCAATCGTCAAGGGGCGGTCTTGGCGTAATGGTTGCAGCAACAACACCAACAAGCCAGTGGTTGCCACAATTGCCCCAGCCCCAAGCCAGCGCCGATACTGCCATAGCTCGCTGATGCCCCAACTCGCCAACAGCGCAAACCAAGGTACGGTTGCAACCATAAAACGATAGCCAGGCATCCAATCGCCGCCAACGCTAATGGTATAGCTGGTATAGAACCCAACAATCGCCCAAGTTACGATGGCCAAAAGCGGCAATTGTTTGCTGCGAAACCAACGTAGCCCACTTGCCACCAGCCCAAGCCCTAAACCAAGCCAGCCCAAATAGTAGCTGCTATTAAAATCGATAAAATAGTTTATGCCGCGTTCTGCTTGTTTGGCCGTGCCGCCAACTTTGGCATAAAAGGTATTGGGCAATGGATAGCCATAATACCACCAGCGCGCCAGCCAATATGGAATAAAGGTTAGGGTCAAAATGCCAGCATAGCGCAATAATGGTTGCCATTGCTTAGCCCGCCAGCTTTGCCAAATTGCCAATAAACCAATAATGCCCGCCAAAAGAATGCCATCTGGTCGGATCATAATTGTCAGCGTCGTGGTGATAGCTGCATACACCCAAGCCTGATTGATTGCCAACAAAACTGTGGCCAGAATGCCAGCGCAAAACAGCGCGGTTTCCATACCGCTGCCCAAACTCGTATACAACAATAAGGGCAAATTGAGCAACATCAAGGGGGCTACCAAGGCCATCCAAGCGCTTTGATGCAGGCGATACGCCAGCTGCAAACTCAATAGCACAATCACCATGCCCAAAAGCAAATTGGTCGCATGGGTCACCAAAATTGGGTCGGCTCCAAGTTTAATCGTCAGGCTGCTGAGCAATGTCCAGAGAAAGTTGGTAAAGCCCTCGACGCGCTCATCAAAATTAAAGACCAAGCCATGACCATTGGCCAAATTGGCTGCATACCTAAATGAAATAAACGCATCGTCCAAAATCCACGAGCCAAGGATTTGCGGGCTGCTGATCAGCCAAAAGCTACTAATTGGCAGGGCTATCCAACGCCAAAGCTGCGGCAACTTGCGCAAGCTCTGCCAACCAAGCACATTGGCCAAGACCAAGCTCGTGAGTAAAAAGCCTTTGGGCAAGAATTGCGGCTGATAGCCATAAAAGCCCAACAGCCATTGCCCAAACACCAAACATGCAAAGCCAAAGGGCATTTCCCACAGCACCATCAGCCCTAGCCCAAGCGCCAAGCCAAGCCAAGCCCACAACGCTTGAGCTGGTTGCGCCGCCAATGCTTCAATTTGGATACTTTGAACAACAATGCCCAACGTGCGTTGATCAGGGCTTTGCCATTCTTCCGAGGTCAAATCCAGCAGAATATCGTGGTCGGGGTGGGTCAGGTTGGCGGGCAATTGCACTTGATACCATTGCCATTGATTGCTCAGCGTCAGCTTGAGCAGCCGTTGCTGATTGACCGTCACGGTCAAGGGCATGGTTTGGCCATCGGTGCGACAGCCACAAATCAACATGCGAATTTGCAGCGGAGCCTCAACGTTTTCCCAATATGGAAACGCAATGCTACCTCGGCCACCTGTCCAGCGAAAGGTGCCTTGCTCGGTGCGCTCAACTTCTTTGAAGCCATAGAAATTGCGAAAGCTTTGGGTTTGGCCTTCAACCAAAAACTCGCCTTCGCTGCCCATGGCCACATTGATGCTTGGCCGAGCTGCTGGAAGCAAAAAAATAATGGCGCTCATGGCGATCAGCACCAATGGCAAATATCGTTTAAATCGCTGCATAGCTATAATACGCGCCGAAGCACGCCCTTGAATGGAAGTTTCATGGCCAATAAACGCTCGCGCTCAGCTGGATCAAGCCCGCCGAGCAGCCGCAAGGTTAGCAAATATAAACCTGCGCCAAGCGCTGCAAACAGCATCAGCGGCAAGAGGTTGATCATTTTGGATTGCCAACTAGCAGCAGCTTCAGGCATTGGCCAAAGTTGCATCAAGCCAAACAATGCGACTGCAAAACTGGCGCTGGCAGCACAAACCCGCAACCAAAAACGCCATGGCAATTGCAGCCCCAAATTGCGCCACCCATAATAGAGCGTGATGACCCGCGTGGCAACTCGCACCGCCCCAACTGCAATCGCCACGCCCAACATGCCATAGCGCGGCAAGAGCAAAAACACCAACGGCACGCTGATAAAAGCAAACAAGCGCGAAATAATCACCGCCCGATATTGCTCGTAAACCATCAGCACATTATGCGGCACGCTCAGCAACGATTCGCCAAAGGTAAAGGCAATAAACACAATAATGAGGCTGCTAGCATCGGTGTACAGTGGATACAGCACCGCCACCATGCGCGGCGTTAAGAGCGCTAAACCCACGCCTGCTGGCACAATCAACAACCAAATCATGCGCGCTAAGCCACCATGGGCATCCTGCAACGATTGCGGATCGCGGCGCAATTTGATGCGCGAAAGCAGCGGAGTCATCACGCCGTTGAGCGGCATCCAAATATAGCCAAGGTAATCTTTGGCAAATTTGTAGGCAAACGCCAAAATTGCCACATCGCGCGGGCTAAGCTGGGTTACCGTAAACAAGGTCACAAACTGAATATCATAGACCCAGGTGGTGATTTGCATGAGATAGGAGACGGCGGCAAATTTGACAAAACGCTTGGGCAAGGCTGGGTCAGCAGCTTCGCCATCGCCAGTATTCGAAAGCTCGCGGCTGGCACGGATTGCTTGCCACGCTGCCATTACCACGCTAACCAAGGGCGTAAGCACTAAGCCAATCAAGACCCCAGTAATGCCCCAGCCCAGCAAAATGAAGATCGTTACCAAAATTGGCTGGAGCAAGGTCGTTACGAGGGTAATCAGATTCCAAGCCCGTTGTTTGAAGTAGGCAGTCAAAAACTGCATAAATACATCAAACAGCGCGCCCAAAATCAACAAGGCGCTGACCACCAGCATATACCAGTGGCTCTGGCTCTCAATCTGATCGATTACGCTAAGCGTGCCAGTGCGTTGATTTTGCAATTTGCTGAGTTTGCTTGTTTGGTCGGGCGTGGCTGGTTGCTGTTGCAGCGTGCTAATTTGGGTTTCGATTTCGACAATCTCTTGCCGTTGCTGCTCGATCAGATAATTGCCCATGGGTTGGGCTAGCAAATTCAGCCCGAGCACCAGCACAGCCATAATCGCCAGTTTAAGCCCAATCATGCGCCACAAAAAGCGCAAAACGCCTTGGCGACCTTGGCGTTTTTCAACTTCGGGGATGAAGCGCGGCAAACTGCGTTCGATGCCAAGATCGGCGTAGGTGCCAATCGAGGCGGCCAAACTTGTCAAGAGAAAAATCAAAGCGACCTGCTCAGGTGCAAGCCGCCCGTAGTAAATTACACTTGTGATGATGCCAACTAAAAAGCGGGCTGGAAACAGCAGCGTATTCCAAAGCGTTGCGCTCCAAACCTCACTCGTGAGGCTTCGCTGCGGTTTGTTCGATTGCACTTAACGTACTCCAGTGGCTACCATCCCATTTCCGATCAATGGTGGGTAGGGAATAGCAAGCGGGTTGCGATGTGGTGGCAACCAGCGAATTGGTTTAAAGCCAGTTTTGATCCGTGGTTGGTGGAAACCTGCGGTTTTGAGATCTTGCCGCAAGCGCCAAGGGGTATACAAATTAATATGGGTTGGGTCGGTATCGCCCGACCAAACTTTGCCAACCAAGGGCGCTAACACCCGCCGAATATCCCAAAGATTGGGCGTGGTCAAAAAGACCATGCCGCCAGGTTTGAGCACGCGCGCGCATTCGAGCAGAAATTCGACCCCATCGGGCACATGCTCAATCACTTCGTTGGCGAGCACCATGCCAAAGGTTTGGTCGGCAAACGGAAATCGCGGCGCAGCATCCATCTGCACCAGATCGACTTGAATCAGTTTTGCCGCTTCGCGCAAGGCATAAATGCTGGGGTCGGCTCCGATTGCGATTGCCCCACGGCTGCGAATATAGCGCAAACCTGGGCCAGCGCCACAGCCAACATCAAGCACTGGCCCTGCGGGTAAGCGCTTGGCCAAGCCGCCAAAGGCAAACATGCGGCGATATTGCACGGCAATTTTGCGGTCGGATTTGCTGACCTGCGGTGCAAAATAGCTAGTTTCGTCGATCTTAGTGCTCATTGATTACTCGCGTATAGACCTGCTCTAAAGCGGTCGTCCATCGGGCCGGATTATACCATACCTCGCATGTTTGCTGGCCATTTTGGCGTAGCGCGGCGGCCAAACGCGGCTGACCAAGAATCAAATTTGCTGCTGCTGCCAAGGCTTCAGGGTTGTTGTAGCCCGCCAATAAGCCGTTTTGGCCATGGCGCACAATTTCATTAACCACCGGAATATCGCTAGCAACCAAGGGTGCTCCAGCAGCCATGGCTTCGAGCAAGGTCAAGCCAAAGCCTTCGTAGCGCGTCGGCGTGAGATAGACATCGCAATGGCGAAACAGATTGACCAAAGTTGCATCATCGACCCGACCCAAAAAATGAATCTGTTGCTGAATATTTAGTTCTTGGGCGATGCGCTCAACTTCTGCACGCTCAGCATGGTTGATGCCCGAAACCATCAGCAAATTGGCATTTGGGTGTTGCTGCAAAATTGCTGGCATCGCCCGCAGCGCCAAATCGTAGCCTTTGCGCGGAGTCAATTGGCCAACAAACAAAATCCAAGGGCGGCTGGCACTCAGGTCGGGCACGCTATCTGGCGTGGTGCTAATCGCCGAATCATCAATCCACAGCGGAATAACACTTGAAGCTTGTTGCAAGCCCATGCGTTTCAGCTCATCGGCCTCAAATTGCGAGCAAGGGATCAGGTGATCAGCTTCCCACAACGGGCGGTGCAACCGCCAATTGCGCAGATGATCGCGCATTGTTCGCCACGAGCGGGCTGATTTGATGCGTTGCCAAAATTGCTGTTTCGTCCAAATTGGCCGTTGATAATGGATCGTCGTTTCGAATGGCCGCTCCCGATCATCGACCAAATAGGCATCATGATACGGCCCGAGCCATGTATAAACCGTTGGAATCTTGTGGCGTTTGGCCCAAGCACTAGTTTGGGCTGCTAACACATTACGCGGATGCATAAAATGAATCAGATCTGGCTTGGGGCCTTGCTCCAAGGCTTGTTGTAACTCGTGGTTTGGCGCATAGCCCGAACGCACCCGCTGAACTGTTACGCCCTCGATAATTTCGTGGCGCGCAGCCAAGGCAGGCCGTTTGGGATCATGGGTACCAATTGCGCGGACACTATGTCCACGTTGGGCCAAACCTAAGGCCACAATTCGCTCTGGCCAGTTGCGAAAGGTTGCGGTTACTCCGCCTAGCCCAACAATCAGAATATTCATCTATCTATCCTTATTTGTTTGAGGGATCGGGGGTCAGGGGCTAGGGATCGGTTGGTTGTTCTCGCTCAAATAGTTATCCCGCCAACCAACTGCCACTAGCCCATAACCTTCTCCTTCGTGCTCTTCATGACCTTCGTGTTCTTCGTTGTTTCGGTTACTGCTGTTTTAGCAAGGCAAAATCGCCAGCCTCGGCCACAATCACCCACGCAGGGTCATTCAAATATTTATCGAGAGCAGCGCGCGTAACCGAGCTATTGCCTGGTGGCCGCCGATCAACGACCAAATACTCGGCGCGCTCGATATATTCGGCGGGATACGATTTGTTGCCTGGGAAGAAGTAGATTTCTTGACGTTGGGCAAGGTGTGGCGCAAGGAAGGTGCTGGCAGCCACGGCAGCATCATCAGGCACTTGGGCCAAAATTGCCCGTGCATCAGCCGTCCGCGTAGGATTTTCGCGATTGCCCAAGGCAGTTTTTACCACATTATTCAGGGTCAAATTGCCGATAATTCCAATCAATAATAATCCGAGTACAGCGCCATGCACTGCTCGTTCGCGCCATTGTGGGTTGCGAATCGTCCAGCGCGTCAGATTGAGCAAGCCTTCAACTGCTGCCACAATCAAAAATGGATACACCAGCGAGCCATATTGATAATTGAGGCTAAATTGCACAGCGTTGGGCGAGATCAAGTTGAGTGCCAAGACTGGCAAGGCCAGTAACAAGGTTGGGCTGAGCAAAGCCAAAAATCCGCCAAGCCCAAACAATTGCCACAAATATTTAAGTTTGGGCGGCTCGGTCATGACGCTGAAGGCAAGGGCTGGGTTGGTCAGCATCGTCGTGATCACATCGCCAACAGTTTTGCCAAGCCTGCCATAACTATAAATATCAGCAATGAAATCGCCCTCGCTGAAGGCTGGCACGATTATGCCCAAAGCCACTGCAACCCACGCCGGCCCCAGCACCAACGGAAAGGCAATAAATTTCCAAGGCTTGCGTTGCCATGCTGCATACAAACCAAAGGCGATTAATGTAAAACCAGCCTCAGTTTTGGTACACATCATTAAAAACAGAAATAAACAATACAAACCTAAACGTTCGCGACGCAAATAGAGTAACGCTGCCAGCGCAAACGGAATCATGAATGAGCGCAATTGAAACTCATACATATTAATATGCTGTGTGGTAGGGTGTAATAAATAGATTGCGGCAACAACTAAGGCATGCCATGGTTTTGGTAGCAGATCACGAATAATCAAATATAACGGCCATGCTGCAATTCCCAAGGCAATCGATTGTAAAACCAATAAAGTATATGGCGATTGATAAATGCCATACAATAAGGCTAAAGGCAATTGCAATAATACTGGGCCATCATCAAAATCGTAGCGCATCATGGCAAAGACCGAGATTTGAAATGGCCGGCCATGCAGCGTATTCCAAATCGTTTGCTCATTACCAGCCATATCGAAGCCTTGGCGAAACCAAGCCAGTTTCAGGCACGATAAGGTCGCGAAAATCGCTACATAGCCTACAATCATTATTGCAAGCAGCGTTTTGGCATATTTATCGATTGTTGCAAAAAATCGTTGCATTGTTATTCCATGGTGAGGCTATAGGCTGATGGCTATTGGCTACAGTCGTACCAAGTTCTATCCATCAATCAAGGTTAAGTTTTTGATCCACGAAGGGCACAAAGGCTATTTTAGCCACAGATTGCACAGATTGTTTTGATTATTCCTCTATGCTACTCAGCTCAAATTCCAATCCAGTTATAATTTCATCCCTCATCCCTCATACTTCATACTTTGGCTCTCTGCGCCTCTGCGTTAAAATCCCAATCCCCGACCCCCTGTCTCTTATACCCATCTGACGCTGCCGACGA
>NZ_PUBZ01000133.1 GCF_003205875.1 Herpetosiphon llansteffanensis | reverse complement strand
GCCCCCAACCCCTATCTATTTATAACTCGCCGTTTGCTTGAATTCGGTCACGGCTTTGCGTAAGTTGGCGATGGTTGCTTCGCTCAAGGCTTTCTCGCTGGCGATGCTGCGGCCAACCTCAGCATAGCTGCTGTGGATAAACTGCCAGAAATCGCGCTTGAAGTCGTTGATCCGAGCAACTGGAACATCGTCCAAGAAGCCGTTCCCAGCAACCCACAGAATAATCACTTGGTCTTCCAAAGCGATTGGTTGGTATTGTGGTTGCTTGAGCAATTCCGAAAGGCGTTGACCGCGTTCGATTTGGGCCTTGGTGCCTGCATCCAAGTCGGAGGCAAACATGGCAAAGGCTGCCAATTCGCGGAACTGGGCCAATTCGAGCTTCATCTTACCAGCAACGGTCTTCATGGCTTTGGTTTGGGCCGATGAACCGACGCGGCTCACCGAAATACCCACGTTCAAAGCTGGACGTTGGCCAGCATAGAACAAGTCCGATTCCAAGAAGATTTGACCGTCGGTGATCGAAATCACGTTGGTAGGAATGTAGGCCGAAACGTCGTTGGCTTGGGTTTCGATGATTGGCAAGGCCGTAATCGAACCGCCACCATTGGCTTCGCTCAAACGAGCAGCCCGTTCCAACAAGCGTGAGTGCAAGTAGAACACGTCGCCAGGGTAGGCTTCGCGGCCTGGAGGGCGGCGCAGCAACAACGATACTTGGCGATAGGCCACAGCGTGCTTCGACAAATCGTCATAGATGATCAAGGCATCTTTGACCAACGTGCCATCGACCGTCACGCCGCCTTCCATCACTTCTTCAGCGATGGCACAGCCTGAGTACGGGGCGATGTATTGCAATGCTGCTGATTCTGAGGCTGAAGCATTGACCACGATGGTGTATTCCATCGCGCCATTTTGCTCAAGCGTGGTGATGGTTTGAGCCACTTTCGAGCGCTTTTGGCCGATTGCGACATACACACACACCATGCCTTGACCGCGTTGGTTGATGATCGTATCGATTGCGATCGCGGTCTTCCCAGTTTGGCGGTCGCCGATGATCAACTCGCGTTGACCACGCCCGATTGGAATCAATGCGTCGATCGCCAAGATCCCAGTTTGCACTGGTTGGCTCACCGATTTACGCTCGATCACGCCGGGGGCAATCCGTTCGACTTCGCGGGTTTTGGTTGCGCTGATTGGGCCTTTCCCGTCGAGCGGGCGGCCAAGTGGGTCAACGACACGGCCAAGCAACTCTTGACCAACTGGCACGGAAATAATCTTGCCAGTTGAGCGTACCAAGTCGCCTTCTTCAATTTCGAGATAATCGCCCAAAATAACGGCAGCGACGTTATCTTTTTCCAAGTTCAGCGCGATGCCCATGACGGTTTCGCCTGACTTCGTTTGCTTGAATTCAAGCAACTCCGAAGCCATAACATCGCGCAGACCCGTGATCCGCGCCACGCCGTCACCAACGCTGGCAACCGTGCCGACGTTGACCGCAGTTGGGTCAGCGCTGAGTGGTTGCTGCACGCTGGCTTTAAGACGACTAAGAATATCTTCTGCTGTTACAGCCATTGTTTGCCTCTATGATCGAAGTATGAAGGATGAAGCTGATGCTTCATCACTTCTCACAGTTAACCGGCCATCATATTGCGTTGGACTGCGTTGAGGCGTTGGCGGAGAGTTGAATCAAGCACCTTATCGCCAACACGCACCAACAAGCCGCCCAGAATTTCTGGATCGACGTTGTAGGTGATGTCGAGCAATGCGCCATAACGCGCCTTGAGATCGTTGGCGATCTTGGTACGTTGTTCAGCGCTCAGTTCTACGGCACTTGTAACTTCAGCCGCGGTTGGGCCGCCCGAACGCGCCAACTGCACCAACTCATCCAGCACGCTTGGCAAGAGATCTTCTTGGCCTTCGGCTTTGAGCGCTGCAACGAGTGAATCATAAACAGCGCGGGCGTAGCTTGCGGGTTCGCGGCTGCTCATTAGTTCAGCCTCCCAAGTTGGTCAATTGATTTATTGATCAACTCGTCGTGACCTTTAGTTTGCAGTTCGCGACCAAGCACATTGCTGGCGGTTTCGGTAACCAAAGAAGCCAATTGGCCTTGCAAGCCGCGCAACATTTGTTGGCGATCTTGTTCAGCTTTGTTACGGGCTTCTTCTTCAATTTTGGCAGCGTTATTGCGAGCAACAACCAACAATTCGGCTTCTTGCGCCCGAGCGCGTTCTTGGGCTTGGCTGATGATGGTTTGACCTTCGCGGCGAGCTTCTTGCAGCTTCGCATCGTAGTCAGCATCAACGCGGGCCAATTGTTGCTTCACTTTTTCAGCGTTATCCAAGCTCTCGCGAATGCGTTCTGAGCGAGCTTGCAGGGCATTCAAAATTGGTTTGTAGAGAAACATATTCAACAAAATCGCCAACAATGAGAAGTTGACAATTTGTGAGAGTAGCAGTGGGAGATCGACCCCAAGCTTATCCATTACATCCCCCTTAGCAAGAGCGCCACGCCACTAGGTGCATGGCGCTTGCAGGAATAGTGTCATTGAATCGTCGTTCGTCGGCGGTTGGTTCTTAGATAACTTTGAAACCAATCAGCAACGAAATAACCAGACCGAAGATCGCGAGACCTTCTGTCAAAGCGATACCGACGAACATATTGGTGCGGATCGTGCCTTCGGTTTCAGGATTGCGAGCAATTGACTGCAATGCGCCCGATACCAACATCCCAATACCAATACCAGGGCCGAGGGTCGATAAAGCAATAGCCAAGGCCGCTGCAATCAGGCGTACACCTTCATCGGTCATGAGCTGAATCCTCCAAAAACTGAGTGTCAATAAGTAGTCAAAAGAAAAGTGTATGATCAAACCGTTAGTTTGCGTCGATCAAGCGCTTAGTGCGCGTGTTCTTCGTGGCCATGATCGCCGTGCGATTCAGCAGCCATATCGATAAATGCCATCGTCAACATCGCGAACACGAAGGCTTGAATCAAGCCGACGAAGAGTTCGAGGCCGTAGAATGGCAGTGAAAGCAAGGTTGGGAACAGGAATGCCATTACCAAGAGCACAACTTCACCGGCAAAGATATTGCCGAAAAGCCGGAAGGCAAACGAGACAATCCGCGCAAATTCCGAAACCAATTCGATGATCCCGACCGCAAATTGGATCGCGCCACCCTTGAAGTTGAAGAACTTGCCTAAGTAGCCAAGGCCCAATGAGCGGAAGCCCCAGAATTCAGTCACCGCGAACGAGATCAAGGCCAAGGCCAAGGTCATGTTCAAGTCGGCACTACCTGAGCGCAAAAATGGGTGGAAGGCCGTACCGCTTGGGCAGTTGTGGGTGTAGTTACCACCTTCAGCAGCAGCAGCCACAACTGGCTCAGCAATATCGGTGCTGATGCCAGCGGTTGCAACGTAGTTTGGTGCGGCGGCATGCTCGGCGCTGTGGCTATAGCACAAGCCAATTGAGCCAACGCCTGGCACCAAACCAAACCAGTTTGATGGCAGAACAAGGAAGAA
Organism: Herpetosiphon llansteffanensis; assembly: GCF_003205875.1. Lineage (GTDB taxonomy): Bacteria > Chloroflexota > Chloroflexia > Chloroflexales > Herpetosiphonaceae > Herpetosiphon > Herpetosiphon llansteffanensis. Next base: position 22,337 of record NZ_PUBZ01000133.1, on the reverse strand, counting down.
GATGGTTGCAACGACCACAAAGAAACGCCCTGCAAACTTGGGGCTAACCCCTTGCATGGTGTTGTAGAACATTTCAACCGCATATTCCAAAGCGTTCTGGAGACCACGTGGTTGTTTCAAGGCTTCGGTATTGCCACTGCGCAATTTGCTCGTGCCAATCACCGAAAGCACGATCAAGAGTGCCATCACTAACCAAGTGAGCACTAGCGAGTTCGTGACCGTATAACCACCAATGTGGAACAATTCTTCGGCTCGCACCGAAACCAGCGGCGTACCAACAGGCAGGAATCTGCGTAATGCAATCCCAATCACTGCGGTAATTGCGACCGCTATAATTACCTTTCGTTTTGTGGACAAGGCGATCCCTCCGCGTTTATAGGCCCATCGTAAAGCGGTACACTGCTGGCTCTGCACAACGCTGGGCAATACAACTTTCACGACTGTTGGGATTTTGTGCTTTTTTGCACATTCTCAAGTATAAAGGATGGCTATGCTCTTGTCAAACTTGTTAACATTAGTCAAGAATAGGCTCAATCCCTTTGTAACGGGCAGAAATCGCCTTCTTTCGCATGGGCCTAGCCACATTTTTATCCCCAACATCAAACATTTTGCTGCTTTTGTGGCAATTGTCACAAAAGTGCCTCAACAATCTTCTGGGGATCAGGGGTCGGGGAGCGGGATGGTTAGGCATAGACTTTTGGCTTCATCCTTAAGTCGCTCTGCACCTCTGTGTTAAAACGTTGATCCACGAACTGCATGAAGACTTGAAACCGCGAAGAGCGCGAAGGTTGATGAGGCTATAGGCTATGGGCTGTAGGATGGATGATCCTGTGTATTTTGAGCAATGTTCCGCTAGCCAATAGCCTTCAGCCTAGAGCCAAACATCCTCTGCGCCTCTGCGTTAATGAATTGATCCACGAAGGACACGAAGGACACGAAGATGACGTTATTGATTTCATCCCTCATCCCTCATCCTTCATCCTTTCGCTTCCCCAGCCCCCAACAACCGATCCCCAAATAATTACAATGTTTCAATTAAACGGGCTAACAAGGCAGCACGGGGGGCAAATTGGCTGATCGAAAGCCATTCGTCGAAGCTATGCGAATCGCTTCCCCAGCCGCCAAGCCCATCGAGGGTGGGCACGCCGATCGCCGAGGTGAAATTGCCATCTGAGCCGCCGCCAGTGCCGCTAGCTTTAACCGGCAAATCGAGTTGCTTGGCAATTTGCTCGGCAGCAGCATACAACGCCATCGTCGCAGGAGTTTGTTCCATGGCTGGGCGATTCACGCCGCCTTCCAAGGTTAATTTGGCCCCAGCGAGGCGCGGCGCTAGCTGATGTAATGCTTGATCGACGCGTTCGGCCTCGCCAACTTTGAGCGCGCGTACATCGATGGTGCAATGGGCTGCTGCGGCAACGACATTGGCGGCAGTGCCGCCGCTAATTTTGCCAATATTGATCGTCGTGCCAATATCAGGGCGGGCTAATGGTAGAATTTGGCCAATTTGATAACTTAATTCATGGATGGCGCTAATGCCAAGCTCTGGGGCAACGCCAGCGTGCGACGGCTTGCCAGTAATCTCCAAATCATACATGCTAACACTTTTGCGCCATGTTTTGAGCCAGCCGCCTTCTTCCGCCGATTCGATAATCAGCGCTGCGCGACAGCCACGAGCCTGCTCTTCAATATAGCGCCGCGAGGTTGGGCTGCCGATTTCTTCATCGGTGGTAATTAGAAATTTTAATGGACGGCTTGGCCAGCGCCCAAAATGGCGTAAGGCTTGCAAGGCGGCGCAGGTCAGCAAAATACAGCCCTTCATATCGCTCACCCCTGGCCCGCGCACTACATCGCCATCGATTCGGAAAGGAAACTGATCGATCGTGCCTGGCGGATAGACCGTATCAACATGGCCGACAATCAGGATTGGCTCGCCCTCGCCTGGCCAGCTGGCCAACAAATGGTCGGCTTGGGGTTTGCCATTGTATTTGCGCACACTTGCGCCAAGTTTGCTCAAGCGCTCGCCAACCACATTGACCATCCAAGAAACCGCCGTAATATCACGGGTAAACGACTCAATCTCGATCCATTGACGCATTTCATCCAACAGATCCGGTAGGCAAGCATCAAGATAGGTTAAAAGCTGACGAGGCATGGTCTTCCTCCATCACTAAGCAGTTATTGCTGTATTGTACCGCAGCCATTGCTCAAGCCTGTCTTGCATCAGGCTAGCGAGCGTGCTATGCTGCATTTTGGTCGTTGCTAGGAGGTGGGTATGTCCCAAATGGAGTTCCTACGTCGAGTGCCCCTATTTGCAGACCTTTCGCTTGAAGGCTTGCAAATGCTCGATGGTCAGGCCCGAATTCGTGGGTTGCCAGCAGATGCGTGGTTGTTCCACCAGCGTGATCGTGGCGATGCCTGTTATGTGGTGGTCAGTGGCACGTTGCGGCTGGTGCTCGAGCAAGGTAGTTCCGAGGAAACGACCCTTGGTTTGTTGGGGGTTGGGGCATTTTTTGGCGAGCTTAGTTTGTTGGAGCCTGATGGCACGCGGGCCGCTGGCGCAATTGCGGTTGTCCAAAGCGAGGTCTTGGAGATTCCGATTGCGGCGTTTGAAACCTTGCTGCATACCTACCCCGCGATTGCCTACAATATGTTACGGCGGGTTGCAGCCCACGTGCGGCGCTCCGATGAACGACGTTTGGAAGATTTGCGTCATAAGAATCGGCTCTTGACTGATGCCTACACTGCCTTGGAGCAAGCCCAAGCAGAGGCATTGCGCCGTGCCCGAGCTGCCCGTGAATTGGAGCTAGGCCGCGAATTGCAACGCCGATTGATTCCTACCAGCTTTCCAAATGTGCATGGCGTGGTGATTGCCGCTGCTACCTTCCCTGCCTATGAGATGAGCGGCGATTTTTACGAGGTGCGCCAACTTAGCGAGCATATGCTCTCGATTGTGATGGCCGATGTCTGCGATAAAGGTGCTGGCGCTGCCTTGGTGATGGCGCTGGCCAAAGGTCTGTTGCTGGGCATGGATCAGCGTGATCCCTTGGCCTTAGTCGAAGGCTTCAATCAATTGATTCGCACCACCAACCTTGATGCAGCAGTGATTACCATGGTCTATTCGCATTTGGATTTGGCGCGGCGACGCTTTACCTATGTGCGAGCTGGCCACGATTGGCCGTTGCATTATCGGGCCAAACAAGGGCGGGTTGCGATGCTTGAGGGCGGCGGTATGCCCGTTGGCATCACCGAAGAAGCCTTTTTCGAGCAGATGCACACCGATTTAGAGCCAGGCGATGCCTTGGTGTTTTATACCGATGGCTTATGTGATGCACGCAATTTTGCTGGCGATACCTATGGCCGTGAGCGCTTGATTTCAGCGGTGCAAGCCTATGGCCGCTTACCAGCCCATGGCCTGGCAGATGCCATCCTTGGCGATGTGCGCGCCTTCCAGAGTGGTACGCCGCCGATCGACGATTTGACCTTGTTGGTTGTCAAGCTCAACCCTGAATCAAGCTAGCTTCATCAACATAAGCGAATATCGTTATAATGCAAGCATATTCTTTGCCAAAACGATGGTGCGAAAACGCTATCATGGCGATATTGCGGAGATACTATGCGATTTGTAACGCTCAAAACAGCAGTTGGGCCGCGCCCAGGCATTGTGCTCGGCGATCGGGTGATGTTGCTCGATGGCTATCAATCACTGCAAGCCTTGATCGAGGCTGGTGATGCTGGCTTAGAAATCGTCAAAGCAGCCTTGCCTGAATATCAAAGCCGTGCAGGCATTCAGCTCAATCTTGATCAATTATTGGCTCCGTTGCCGCGCCCATTGAAAAATGTGTTTTGTGTTGGCTTGAATTACGCTGCCCACGCGCGTGAATCGTTGCAAGCCAAAGGCCTCGAAGTCAAAATGCCCGAACATCCGGTCTTTTTTACCAAACCACCAACCGCAATTAACAGCCCAACCGGCGAAATTGTGATCGATCCGGCAGTTTCCGAGCGGATTGACTGGGAAGTTGAGTTGGGCGTGATCATCGGCAAAGCTGGCAAAAACATTAGCCGCGAGCAAGCGATGGAGCATGTTTGGGGCTATACAGTGATTAACGATATTTCGGCCCGCGATTTGCAAACCCGTCATCAGCAATTTTTCAAAGGCAAAGCACTCGATGGCTCGTGTCCAATGGGGCCGTGGATTATCACCAGCAGCGAGTTAACCGACCCGCATAATTTGGTTGTGCGCTTACGGGTTAATGGCGAGATCAAGCAAGAATCCAATACCAACGATCTTATTTTTGACATTCCAACCCTAATTAGCGTGCTCTCGCAAGGCATGACCCTTGAACCAGGCGATATTATTGCGACTGGCACGCCTGCTGGTGTGGGTTTTGCTCGCACCCCGCAAGAATTTTTGCGCCCAGGCGATTTGCTCGAAACCGAAGTTGAGGGCATTGGCATGCTGCGCAATCCGGTTGTCGCCGGTTAATTTCAGACCAAAACAGCATTCTTTAAATAATACACTTTTGTCAGAATGCTGTTTTTTGTTGCGCAAAAGCGTTATTTAATGGCGCTTGAATTAAGATTAGTCTCCATCTAGCTAGCTAAATCGAACCTAATAATGCTAGCGCCGACTTGAATATATATCGGCTTATCGCGATAAGGCAATAATTAATAAATTTGACAAATGAGCTAAATCTTTTTATATTAAGCTTATTAACAAATCCTCTCAATTCCCCTCAGTGTTGTGTGGAACTCACCTCAGGAGGTTCAAGCATGGTTCGATCCCGTTGGCTATTTGCTTTACTTGCGATTACCGTTTTATTATCGGTAATTGGGGCTAAGGTGCCGTTCACTGCTGCGCAAAATCAAGCCAGCACGTCCGACCGACCGTTGGCATTGGCCCAAGGCTTGAAAGATTTGGCCACAGTAGCTCAAATTGCTGTGCCAGAACTTGATGTCGCCAAAGAACGCTCAGATGCAGTTAATCGGCCAAGCGATGCGCCATTGCGTTTTGCCAAAGATTATCAAACCTCGCTTGACATCAAGCAAGTATCGACGATCGAAGTTGTTGGCAATCGCACCGTAGCCCGCTTACGGATTAGCGCCCCCAAGGCTTTGTCGATCAACCTTGGCTATACGCGCTATACCATGCCAAAGAGCGGCCAATTGTTTATGTACAGCCCTGATTATCGCTCAATTATTGGGCCATACGGTGCTGCTGATAACGAAGATCATGGCCAATTGTGGACTCCAATCGTCGCTGGCGATGAAATGATCATCGAATACAGCGCCGATAGTGGCGAGTTTGCAACTGCCGACCTGACCTTGAGCGCCATCAACCGTGGCTTTAGCGGCTTCGGCGTTCCACGTGATCTCTTGGTCGATAAATCAGGCTCGTGTAATGTTGACGTAGTTTGTCCTGAAGGCGACGACTGGCGTGAAGACATTAACGCGGTTGCCGCTTATACCCGCAACGGCTTGGATATGTGTACTGGCTCGTTGGTCAACAACACTGCCCAAGATCAAAAGCCATACTTCCTGACCGCTGCCCACTGTGGTGTCACCGCAGCCAATTCAGCAACCGTCGTAACCTATTGGAACTACGAATCGACCCTGTGTCGTACGGTTGGCTCGACTGAAAATGGCACGCCATTGCCCAAGCCTAACACCACCATGACTGGGGCGACTTTAATTGCCAACTATGCTCCATCAGACTTTGCTTTGCTCGAACTTGATGATGCAGTTCCAAGCGAATATGCCCCATACTGGTCTGGTTGGAACGCTCAAAGCGGCGATTTCGCCAGCGTTGTAGCGATTCACCACCCAGGTGTTGAAGAAAAACGCATCAGCTTTGAAAACCAAGCAACCCAAACCACCGGCTACAATAGCAACACCGTGCCTGGCGATGGTACCCACATTCGGGTTATCGACTGGGATTTAGGCACAACCGAAGGTGGTTCGTCAGGCTCGCCATTGTACGATCCTCAGCATCGCGTGGTTGGCCAACTGCATGGTGGCGGCGCTGCCTGTGGTAACGATTTATCAGACTGGTATGGTCGGGTTTCAGTATCATGGAATGGTGGCGGCACGCCTGCAACCCGCTTGAAAGATTGGCTTGACCCAACCAACTCAGGCACCTTGGTACTTGATGGCAGTGCTGGTAGCCCAGCGTACACCGTCAATCTCAGCCCAGCTAGCTTGGCGGTTTGTGCTCCTGCCTCGGGCCAAAGCACGGTTAACTTAACCTGGATTTCAGGTTTCAGCGAGCCGGTAAACCTTTCGGCAAGCAACTTGCCTGCTGGTGTAACTGCAACCTTTACGCCAAACCCAGTGATTTCACCAACCTTGAGCAGCCAATTAACCATTGGTAACGTAACTGCTGCCGCAGCTGGCGATTACACGGTTGTGGTGCATGCCGATAGCGCTAGCATTACCCGCACCGCCGATTTAGATCTCAGCATCTCAGGCGGTATTCCAAGTGCTGCGCCAACTTTGACTGCCCCAGCAAACAACGCTACCGATGTAAGCGATACCCCAACGTTTAGTTGGTCAAACGCAACCGGAGCCGATAGCTACGTGCTTGAAATTGCTAGCGATGCTAATTTCAGCAACTTGGTTTACACGGCAACGACCGAATTGACCAGCTTGACCAGCGCTCCATTGAGCACCAACACCAAACACTACTGGCGCGTGCGCGCTGCCAATGCATGTGGTGTCAGCGCCAATAGCACGGTCTTCAGCTTTACCACTGAAGCAGCACCTGGCGATTGTACAATTGGCACCGAAACCGTGGTTACCTTCGAAGAAAACTTCGAAACCAATCCAAACTGGGCTAGCGGTGGCACTGGCAATACCTGGGCACATGGAGCCTTTGGTTACGGTGGCACTTCAGGGATGAAGGCGATCGATCCGACTACGGCATCAGATCAATGGCTCACTACTCCGGCAATAACCTTGACCGAAGGTTTGACCCATACCCTGCAATTCTGGAACGCCCAAACGATTGAAGATCGTACAGCTGGCGGCTGTTATGATGGTGCGTTGATTGAAGTGTCAACTGATGGTGGCTCAGCATGGGATCAAATTCCTAATGCTTCCTTGTTGACCGACCCATACAATGGCGCAATCACTGCTTCGTCGAACCCGCTTAATGGTCGCGATGCCTGGTGTGGCGACCCACAAGACTGGTTGAAGAGCGTGGTTGACTTGTCAGCCTACAACGGCGAAACCGTTATGTTCCGCTTCCGCCTTGCCTCGGACAGCTCAGTTGGCCGCGATGATGGCTGGAAGATCGATAACGTCAGCGTGAAGGCTTGTACCGAAGAATCTGAGCCAGAAGGCCCAGAATTGGTCTACTTGCCAGCAGTAACCAAAAACTAAACCGCTACGCTGAATAGCAAAAAGCCCCGCCCTTGATTCAAACCAAGGGCGGGGCTTTTTTAGCAAATTTATTGGTTTTCGAGTGCGATCACTTTATCCAAACGGCGGGTAAAGCGCGCTTCGTTGTGGAAATTGGCACTCAAAAATGCTTGCACAATTTCATCGGCGAGGGCTGGGCCAATGACCCGCCCGCCCAAACAGAGCACATTCAAATCATCGTGCTCTACGCCTTGATGCGCCGAATAGGTGTCGTGGCATAAGCAAGCCCGCACGCCTTTGATTTTGTTGGCGGCGACGGTCACGCCAACGCCACTGCCGCAAATTGCGATCCCACGCTCAGCTTGGCCGCTAACCACTGCATTGCCAACCGCAGCCGCAAAATCGGGGTAATCGACCGAGGCAGGCGAATCGGTGCCAAAATCGAGCACTTCATGGCCCAGCCGTTGCACCGCGTCAATTACCGCTTGCTTCAAAATCAGGCCACCATGATCGGTTCCGACCGCAATTTTCATAATTTATTTCCTTTCAACAGCACAACGCGAAGCACGAATTGCTCGTACTTCGCGTCAGATGCTTGATCAATCAACGGATTAACCAGCCAACAAGGCCTTGGCACGGGCAATCAGGTTTTCAGCGGTAAAGCCAAATTCCTTCATCAAAACATTAATTGGCGCTGATGCACCGAAGTGATCAATCCCAATAATATCGCCGTCAGTGCCAACGTATTTGTACCACGTGACTGGATGGGCTGCTTCAATTGCAATCCGTTTGGTCACGGCCTTGGGCAACACGCTTTCGCGATATTCCGCCGACTGCGCATCAAACAAGAAGGTCGATGGCATGCTGACCACGCGAACTTTGACACCTTCGCCGCTTAGTTGCTCGTAGGCTGCGACTGCATGTTGCAATTCCGAGCCGGTGGCAATGATGATCAGTTCTGGTTGGCCATCGCTATCAGCCAACACATAGCCACCTTGGGCCACGCCTTCTGCCGAAGCATAGCGGCTGCGATCAAGGGTTGGCAAGTTTTGGCGGGTCAAGGCCAGCAAGCTTGGGCCTTTGTGGGTTACGGCCACGCGCCAGGCTTGGCTGGTTTCGTTAGCATCACCAGGTCGCAGCACATTCAAATTGGGGATAATTCGCAATGATGGAATGTGTTCGATTGGCTGGTGGGTTGGGCCATCTTCGCCAACGCCAATGCTATCGTGGGTAAAGACTTGAATGGTGCGAATGCCCATCAAGGCTGCCAAGCGAATCGAGGCGCGGCAATAATCGCTGAACACCAAGAAGGTTGCGCCGTAGGGAATCGTGCCGCCATGCAAGGCCATGCCATTAACGGCTGCGACCATGGCATGTTCGCGAATACCCCAGTGCATGTTGCGGCCTTGCGGCGTTGCTGGTTGGAACGATTCTGCATGCTCAATTAAGGTAAAGGTCGATTCGGCCAAATCTGCCGAGCCGCCAATTAATGCTGGAATTTGCTCGGCCAAGGCGTTGAGCGCTGCTTCTGATGATTTGCGCGTTGCTACGCCCTTGGCATCAGCTTCCCAAACCGGCAACGTGCTATCCCAACCGTCTGGTAATTCACCAGACATGCGTTGCTTGAAGTCGGCAGCTTTTTCTGGATGTGCCGCAGCGTAGCGTTCGAACAGCTCGTTCCATGCTTGCTCAGCGGCAGCGCCGTTGCTCAAGGCTTGGCGGAAGTGGGTTGATACTTCTTCTGGAATATAAAAGGTTGGTTCGAGCGGCCAGCCGAGCGCTTCCTTGGTCAATTTGACTTCATCGGGGCCAAGTGGCGAGCCATGGGCTTTGGCCGTGCCAGCCCGATTGGGCGAGCCGAAGCCAATCACGGTGTGGGCCACGATCAACGATGGTTGGTCGGTCACTGCTTTGGCGGCGGTCAAGGCTGCATCAACTTGCTCGGTATCAAGCCCGTCGATCTCTTGCACATGCCAGCCATAGGCGCGGAAACGGGCTGGCACATCTTCGGTGAAGGCAATTGAGGTATCGCCTTCAATCGAGATTTCATTATCATCGTAGAGATAAACCAACTCGCCCAATTTGAGGTGGCCTGCCAACGAAGCGGCTTCGGCACTAATGCCCTCTTCCAAATCGCCATCGGAAACAATTGCATAAATATGATGCTTGACGATTTCCAGTTCAGGCTGATTGAATGTGCCAGCCAAGTGGCGGGCAGCAATTGCCATGCCCACGCCGGTTGCAAAGCCTTGGCCAAGCGGGCCAGTCGTGGTTTCGATGCCAGCGGCATAGCCATATTCTGGGTGACCAGCAGTTTTGCTGTGCCATTGGCGGAAATTCTTCAAATCATCGAGCGCCATATCACTGTAGCCCGTGAGATGCAATAAACTATACAACAGCATTGAGCCATGGCCCGCCGACAGCACAAAGCGGTCGCGATCAGCCCAATCTGGATTAGCCGGATTATGTTTGAGGTGGCGCGTCCATAGCACATAAGCCATGGCCGCAGCCCCCATTGGTAAGCCTGGGTGGCCCGAATTAGCCGCTTGCACACCATCAACCGCCAACATGCGGATTGTATTGATGGCCAGTTCGTCGAGTGTATGTGCTTGAGTCACAAATCCTCCTGCGGTGATGTATCAGTTCCAACTGTCAATTATAGCAGAGGCCGATCCATCGTAATTCTATGGTAAACTCATAATTGCAACTGTTTGGTTGTCCTTCCCACGCCTCAGGGCATGCAGCTATTCACCAGCGCGCAAAGCTAGGAGCGCAAACATGAATTTAACGCAACAAATTCTTGAATTATATGTTGAAGTCCAACAGCGCCAACGCCAGCGCTTATTAATTCGCGCCGCCTGGATGGCCTTGGCTGTGTTATGCCTTGGCCTAATTGGCCGAAACTGGCTAGATTGGCCGCTTTCGTGGCCGATCTTGGGCTTAATTGTGGTTCTGGTGGCAGCACTTGGTGGGGTTTATGCCTGGAAATCGATTCTCGCCCCAGCCCAATTTGTGCAAATGCTCGATCAGCAATATCAATTGAATGCCCAATTGAGCACTGCCAGCGAATTTCAAGAATTGCGCGGCGGCTTTCACGCTGTGAATATTGAACGTGCCAAGCGGCGTTTGCCCAGCGTTGCCCGCGATGCCACGATCCGCGTGATTGCGCCAATTGCCTTAGAATGGCAAAGTTTAGGTTTGGCAGCCGTGTTGGCCACGGGCTTGTTTGTTTTGGGCCAAATTAATGCCGGTTTGCCAGCGCCAACAACCGAGCCATTGCGCGAGTTGGCGAGTCTCACCACAACCGAGCCACCAGAACAGCCTGCTACCGAGGAAGATCCCGCTGCTGATCCCAATCAGCCAGTTGGCAATCAGCCTGATCAGCAACCGGAGCTGAGTCCCGAAGGCCAAGAAATTGCCGATGCCTTGGCCGATGGTTTAAGTGATAATGGCGCAACGCGGGCCGCTGCCGATGCTTTGCGCCGTGGCGATGTGCAACAAGCTGCTGAAGAACTGGCCAAACTCGCCGATCAAGCTGATCAGCTATCGCCGCAAACGCGCAACGAAATCGCTGATGGCCTTGAACAAGCAGCCGAGCAATTACAAGATCAGCCAGAGGTTGCCGAACGCTTGCGCAGCGATGCAGAGCAACTGCGTGGCAATCCCCAAAATGCCGCCGATGCGCTCGAAGATTTGGCGCAACTGACCGATCAGCTTGATAATGCCCAACCTGATTTGGCCAATGGCGAGCAGAATGGCCAAGCTGGGAGCGAGCCGCAAGCTGGCAACCAGCCGCAACAAGGCCAGCCAGGCGATAACCAAAACGGCCAGCCAAGCAACAACGGTGCTGGCAATAATCCTGGTACTGGCAGCCGTTCATCGCCGCCACCGAGCGATGCGCTTGGCCCCGATGTCAGCTTGCCAGAAGCGCCTGCTGCTGGCGAAACGACTCCCGGGACTGGTGGCGACACCTCAATCACCTTGCCTGGTGGCGAAGGTACTGGCGGCGGCAATGCTGGTGGTAGCGGCGGCAGCGTGCCCAGCGATATTAGCGATCCATCCAATATTCCTGCGGAGCTACGCGATGCGATTCAAGACTACTTCGGGCGCTAGTGGCGACCTGTTTAACCCTGAGTTTTTAGCGCGCATCGAACGCCTCGCGTTGCGTTCGCGGCGTACCTTACGCGGGGGTTTGAGCGGCGAACATGCCTCGCGACGGCGTTTGCCAGCGCCAACATTTAGCGATCATCGCGCCTATAGCCCGGGCGACGATCTGCGCCACGTCGATTGGTTTGCCTATGCACGCCATGAAGATTTGCATGTGAAGCTTGGTGAAACCGAACAAGATATTAATATTACGATTGCCTTAGATTGCTCAGCCTCGTTGGATTGGGGCCAAGGCGAGCTGCACAAAGGCCGCTATGCCTTGCGTTTGGCGGCAATGCTCGGCTATCTCGGCCTCACCTCAAACGATCAAACCACGATTTGGCCATTTACCAGCAAATTGATCAAGCCGTTTGGGCCTGCTGTTAGTCGGGCACGCGGCCCCGATTTGCTGCGCTATTTAAGCAATTTGAATTGGGCCGAACAAACCTCATTTACGCCGATTACCCAAGCAGTTCGCCGCAGTTCTGGCGGCATGCTCTTGATCATCTCCGATTTATGGACGAGCGATTTAGAGCCACTGCTGCGTGCTGCTGCCCCGCCAGTCTGGCAAGTTGTGGTGCTGCACCTGTTGCACCCCGAAGAAATTAAGCCCACGCTGACAGGGCCGGTCGAATTTGAAGATAGCGAAACTGGCCAAGTGCTGGCGCTTGAGCTTGATCAACAAACCCAAAAAGATTATCGCGAAAAACTGGTGCGTTGGGTGCGCATGCATGAGCAAATCTGTCAGCGCTATGGGGCGACCTATGCTGGCATTCGCAGCGATCGCCCGCTTGAGCAAAGTATTCTGCCCTTCTTACGCCGGCGCGGCATTATTGGCCTCTAGCCTTGCGCCACTAAAATAACCCCAACAATCGCAATTATAACAATCAGCCAGCCAATCCAAGCATAACTTTCACGCTGAGCCTTAATGGGCTGCGATACTTGCATTGGGGCTGAATTAGTGGCTGGCTGCGCCGCTTGCTGTTGTACTTGTTTCAATGCTGGGTTGACCTTTTTTGCTGGATTTAATCCTCCTACAGGTTTTCTGGGTGGTGAGGCCAGACCAATATCTGGATTATGGACAATTAAATGTTGTTTCTGCGAAACTAAATCAAACAGATTTTTACCCCATTCCTCTGCAGTTGGTCGCTGATCAACGGGTTTATCAAATGCACGTAGGAATAATTGTTGAATATCAGTTGGCATTCTTTCGTAATATTTGTGCAACTTTGGCAACTGAACAATTGTATGCTTGTGATTACCAAATACAAATAAACTACGACTAATATGGTCATCAATTGTTGTTGAATCATGGAATTTGTCACCAAAGGTTGCAGCAAAAGGATGGATTCCTGTAATTAATTGATAAAAGATAACGGCTAATGAGAAATTATCCCACTCTTTTGCAATAGTACTGCCACTTTTAAGGTAGTTACGATACTCTGGAGGCGAATATTCCGCTGTTGAAACTACTGATTTATAATAGAGATTTTTCTTAGCATCATAAACTTGCATTGAATCAATATCAGTAATCGAAATAAACCCATTTAAGGTAACTAATATATTTTGAGGTTTTAAATCGACAAAAATGTATTTTTGCATTTGATGAATAAGATTAACCGTGAAAGCAATATTAACACAAACTTTAAAGCAATTAATAACCCCTTGTTTATCAGATCGTTGATATTTAATCCATGATTGATCAATATTTTTGGTATGAATATGTGGTTGAGTTAATCGTTCAAGCCCAATGCTCTGATCAAAAGCTCTTGGCATAATGAAGCCACAAAATTTTTGCTTTTCATACAATGCAGCAATCGGCCAAGCAATCCGATAATTGGTACTGGTAAGCGTATCAGGCGGATTATCAACCATAAAATTAATCTTTTGCTCTAGTTCAGGAGTTAATCGGTTAGGATAAAAAATTTTCGCACAATGATTAGGATAGTTAGGCGTATGAATAACGGGATAGACACAGCCTTCTCCGCCTTTGCCTAGCGGCTTGGATTGATCAAGCTGAACATGCATATGCTGTTTGGTTTGATAGATAACACTCATTATTGACATCCTTCGCGTATGCTTAGATCCACAAACCAAGAATCATGGTTTTATCATCCGGCTCATTAGCAAATCCCGTATTGCCACGCTCCAGAATGTCTTTAAACATGCTCTGTAAACTATGGAGATCTTGGCCTTTTTGTTTTTTTTCACGAAATAGCTGCTGCAAACGATCAAAAAATTGTTGATGTGGTTGATTTGGATCGTGCCAACGCTGAGTGGCTTGATCAAATTGACTACATTGAAATGTATGTTTTTCACAGCCATCAGAAATTAATACAAATCCATTAATTTGTTCATTAATGACCTGACATTCGATTAATTCGGATGGATTTTTCCAAACTTGATCGGCAGTAAATGGCATAACTTCGTTGGCTTCTTCACCTTTATGCGGTGTAATCATCGAATGCCATTGGCCATGACGATCGCTATAGCCAGCCCGACCATCGCCAATATGTGCTACCAAAATGCCAATTGGGCTATAAATGACGCTAATTAATGTACAAGCAAATTCATGAACTGATTGTTTTTCTGCTTGAGCCTTCTTTTGTAATTTTGCATAAATATCTTGGAATATATAAATTACATAGTTCTGCCATTGCTGAAGATTCGGTAATTGGTTAGTTTCATGCCAAGTTTGCTGTTTCACCAGTTCTAATAATTGTTCACATGCTGCTTCAACCACAAATTCAGATCCAAGATGTGATAATTTGCGACTACCCAAACCATCAGCCATCACCGCAACGCCCCAACCTTCCCCCAAACTTACATGCTGCGAATAATCTTGACAGAGCAAGCCATGTTGAATATGGCTCTTACCAATGATCGATTCGCTAAATACATGAAATTGATGGTTGACATGACGCATACTCTGGTCAACTGCTGGTTTCAGATTGCTCGGCGCGCTTGGTACGGTGGCTGGTTGCGGCCTGGGTGTAGTTGAATTGCTCACTGGTGGCAAGGTAATCGCTGGATTTTGCCTAAGCAGCGGTTTTGGCATCGAGCGCCGTTGGTGTGCTAATTGAGGCGAACCACTCAAACGCGCCCATAAAAAGTATCCGCCAACCGCAAGCACACTCAATCCTAGCAGGCTTTTGATTAAGATCGCTCCAAAACTATTGGGCGCTTGAGTTGTAGTTGGTTTAAGAGCGTTTGGTTGCGGTTTGGCATTATCAGGCTTTGGCGCAACAGTTGGATTAGTGGACAAGATTGATTCAATTGTGGCAGGCAGTAGCGATTTGGTTGTTGTAATTAAGCCTGAATTGGTTAACGTTGGGGTTATTGTCGTTGATCGGGTTATTGGAATTGCTTGCTGATTTGTGGTGTTTAATCGGATAAAGAGCAGCACAATCAACATACTGCTGAGCAAGAGCAGCGCAGATAACACCAAAATGAGTGGTCGTTGATACTGTTTCATCGTCTCTTCCTTACAAAAGGGGTTAGTTGAAGCCAAACCAACCAACCCCAACAAATTCTAGGATACTGGAAGAATTCCCCAACCACTCGTTGGCGGTAAATTGATTACTTGGCCATCGGTTGAGCTTGCGACCATTGCTAAGCTTGCGCTTAACCAGTCAAAAAATGCTTCAAACCGTAAGCCTTGCAACATCATTGGTGGCCGATCTGGCGTGCTAATGCGCCGAAGCATGTTAAGATCTGCTCCTTGAACTCCGATTGGAAAAAAAGTAAATTGTTTATTGACGACCCCAGATTGAAGCTCTTGGGCTAAACCTTGAATATCTTGGTCTTTATCAGGTGCTCCATCAGTCATCAAAATAATCCATGGCCGATAATAGGGCTGACCTGTTGATCGATACCATTGTTTTCGTTCTTGGACTTTATGCATAGCCAAACGTACTCCATCGACTAATTTTGTTGTTCCTGCTACCGCTAAAATTGGCATATCAAAATGATCAATTAAACTTGGCTCAACAATACAATCAACTTGGCTATTAAATTCAATTAAGCAAATTTCTAAGCGTTGAGCAGTCGAAAAATTATTACTAATATCTTGATGAAATAATTGTAGACCTTGGTTTAATTCGTCGATTGGTGTACCTTGCATCGATCCTGATGTGTCAACGACCAAAACACACAAACATTTCTGTTCATAGTTGATTGGGCTTTCTAATCCGTATTCCATAATTGCTCCTTTATGGGGTAACTGAAAGTTTTAAAACCGTATTTTTATACCAAATACAGCTAATAAAGATGGCTAATAGTGCAATCAGGCTGACTGTAAATCCCCAACCTAAGCCAAGTTTTGCGCCTCCACCTGCTCCTAAAACATTGCTGCTCGCATTAATACTAAGATTTAAAGTTGCATAGATCACTCCAAAAAAGCCAAGCATAATTCCACTTATTATTTGGAGATGCTTAATTGAATAGGCCAATTGATTCAAAACCAGCGCCTTACTTAGCTTCGATCCTGTCATCATGACAAAAATTGCATATGCGGGTAAGAGCAGGATAATCAATAGTGCAAAGAAAATGAGAATTTTTTCATTGGCTAAATCAGGCTCAAACAAAGCCCCAAGTAAAAGCAATGCAAAATGGATGGCGCTAGCACTTCCACTAAAGCTACTACTCAATAAGGAGCCAATATCCCCATTCATACTGGCTTGAACAAATGGCCCAAAAATCAAACATCCTAAAATTAATCCACCTAAACCAATTAAACCGTAGGCAAACATTTGGAGTTGAAACAAGAGTTTTTGGTGGATTGATTGGGTTGGGCTTGCAATTGTGCTAGGTTGATAGGGTGCTGGTGGGGTAAGTGGTCTGGTTGCTGGTTTAACTAAAGGTTGATTAACGGCTGACCGCGCAACTGGCTTGGCTACAGGCTGGATCGAAGGTTGATTAACGGCTGACCGCGCAATTGGCTTGGCTACAGGCTGGGTTGATGGAACTGCTTGCGGCATGGCTAATGCTTGACCACAATTCTGACAAAATGTTGAATGAGTGTTATTGCGAAATTGGCATTGCGGACAGGGCTTTACTGGGGCGGTACCAACAACTGGCATAAAAGCCTCCAACTCTAGCATAAATACGCATTACTAGAGTTAGATACATTCCATAGAGTTTTTTTTGATTGAGCTAGAAAATTATTCCAATTGCTAAGTATGTGCTCGAAGTTTGTTGGGTATTGGCCTCTAAAAGTCAAAAGTCAAAAATCAAAAGTCAGAAGGCAAAATAGGTGTCAGGGGCCAGCGATCAGGGCATGCGGCTATGGGCGATTAGCTTTGGGCTGGCGCAAACGTAATTTTAAACATCTGTGCCAATCTGTGGCAAAAAAATACATATTCGTGGAAGTCGTGGCTAAAACATTATCTTTGTCCGCTTTGTGATTAATTGGTTATGTTCTATGCTCTATGTTCTATGCTCTTCTTATGCTTCGTGGATCAAAACGATAATCTAGCCTATATCGGCTATTGCTTCTTGCGTTCGAAAAAATTACTATCAACTTGGAGTATATGGCTGTTGCTGATTCAGCCGCTGCTCCAGATTAGGAGGATGGTATGAATTTTCTCGAACGCACAGGTGCTATCGTTGTGGTAGCCCTGATTGGACTGTTCATCGTCGGAACGTTGCTTGCACCGAACCATGCCACTTCAGCAACCTCAAGCAGCCTTGCTCACTCGTTTGGTGGCCCAACCGCAACTCCCGGGCCAGAGCCTACCCTTCAATCGCCAGCTAACGAAGCCGTTTTGCCCCAGCCAGTTGCCCCCAACACATGGACCTTTAATTGGCAAGGCCCACGCTGTGGTCATACGATCCATCTCGATGGCCCAGGTAATCGCGATTATGTTTTCGCTGGCAGAATGGGCCAAGGCCAAGCAATCGTCCCGTTTACCTACAGCTATACTCAAACTCAGGCGCTGCCAGCAGATGCACTTGCCCCATGGAATTGGCATGTTGAGTATGATTGCAGCACCTACCAAGGCCAAAGTATTACCCGCACCTTCTCAGTTGTGCCTGCTAATTTCGTCTTTTTGCCCTATACAACCCAGTAGTAATTATGAAGGATGAAGCACATGTGGCTATAGGCTGTAGGCTTTTGGCTATCGGAGTGCGGTTGAACTACCATGTTCCGATAGCTAAGAGTTAAGAGTCAATAGCCTCAATCCCTACGTTTAGCACAGATCAAAAACTATTGACCCATAGCCTATAGCCACCAGCCTATAGCCGCCTCGTGTTTACGCTTCTGGGGCAAAGACCTTAATTGGCTGATAGCCAGTTTCGCGCAGCACTGCAATCGCCACTAATTGGCCTGTCTGATCAAGCAAACCAACCCGTTCGGCTGCACTCTCAACCTGCACCACCCGCCCCATGCGTACATCGGCTACAACCGCCTCAGGCAGCGAGATTAAGGGCCAGTTGGCAATCGCTGCCTGTGGTGGCAAAAGTGCCGCTGCCAAAACCTCAGGCTGTTGATCAAGCTCAGCCAACGCGATGCTGGTGCTCAAATCAAAAGCTCCTGCTCGGGTACGCCGCAACGCAGTTAAGTGCGCGCCACACCCAAGCAAGGCTCCAATATCGCGGGCCAAGGCTCGAATATAGGTGCCTTTGCTACAATCGACCGCAATCGTTAATTGCTGCGCATCCCAAGCCAACAAATCAAGCTGATCGATCGTGATTGGGCGGGCTGGCAACTCGATATGCGTGCCTTCGCGGGCATACTCATACATGCGTTTGCCATCGACCCGAATCGCTGCATATTGCGGTGGCACTTGCTCGATTGCGCCACGAAATTGGCTCAAGACGCTTTCAATTAAGCTTGGTTCAAGTGCAGGAACCGCCGACTCAGCAATTACAGCACCTTCCGCATCATCGCTATCGGTGGTGATGCCAAGCAGCAGGGTTGCAGTGTAGGCTTTACGATCTTCCTCTTGCAAATATTCCAGCAGGCGGGTGGCATTGCCCAAGGCAATCGGCAACACGCCCGTGGCCATTGGGTCGAGCGTGCCACCATGGCCAACCCGTTTCATGCGCGCAGTTCGTTTGACCACCCGCACCACATCGGTTGAGGTTATGCCTTGGGGCTTATCGATGTTTAAAAATCCATGCAGCATAGGCAAATATGGCTCGCCAATCAACGAGCTAGCACCTTTCTAGTTAATTAGGCTAAGGCTGCCCGTAATGTGCTGAGCACCAACTCGCGGGCTTCGGCCAAGCCCATCTGCAAGGTTGCGCCAGCTGCTTCGCGATGGCCGCCACCGCCCAAACTATGGGCCACGCTGCCAACATCAATTCCAGGCTGCGAGCGCATGCTGATTTTCACCGTGCCATCACGGCGCTCTTTAAACAGTACATAGGCTTTAGCAGTGGCAACGCGGCTCAGATAAGCCGTAATTTCATCGCCAGCCTCATCATCTGCGCCCGTGCCTTGTTGCATTGCTTGGGTAAATTCCGTCCAGATAATATCGCCCTCGTCGTGCATGCGCTCAATCGCCATCCCCAAGGCTTTGGCATGGGCGAACGGCTTGCCATACATCATCGAGCGCATCACCTCGTTTAATCGCCCGCCGAGCGCCAATAAATCGGCGGCAACCCGTAAGGTGCGCGGGCTGGTATGCGAGGTTTGGAAACTTTGGGTATCAGTCACCAAGCCCATCAACAATGCGGTTGCGGTTTCAGCATCAATCGCTTGGTTCCAAGCTTGCGCCAGCAAGCCCAAAATTTCGCAGGTTGCGGCAGCTTCGGTCATAACCAAATTTAAAAAGCCTTCGCCGCTATTGGTGGCGTGATGGTCAATCACCAACAATGGGCGCTGAGCCAAATAGGCCCGTTCTGCGCTAAAAATCGGCTCAATCCGCGAGATGCTGCCAGTATCGACCAACACCACTAAATCAACATCGGCGGGCAAACTTGCCCCTTGGCTATAAACCCCGACCTCTGGCGCATCGGGCAAAACCACCGCCAAACTTGGCAGATCAGTTGGCAAAACCATGGTTACCCGACAGCCCATGGCGCGTAAAATGCGGGTTAGTCCAATGCTTGAACCAACTGCATCGCCATCGGGGTTGATATGCGAGGTAACCAAAATATGGCGTGCGGCGGTCATGGCATCACGCAGGGCCGGAGCCGCTTGTTGAATAGTGGTATACAGCATCGTGGTATTCCTTATTCGTCGTCTAGTTGTGGTGGATTAACCCGCCGTTCTTCGTCGACTTGGTTGAACAGCTTGTCCATATGTTGGCGCGTATCAATCGTTACATCAAGATGAAAATGCAACTCTGGCACAGCCCGTAATTTCATTTGCTGGCCAAGCTCACGCCGCAAAAAGCCTTTGGCCCTATCAAGGGTTGCAATCGAATCTTTGCGCGCTGCATCATCGCCCATCACGCTGACGTTGATATTGGCGTGATACAAATCTGGGCTAACATTCACGCTGGTGAGGGTTACAAAGCCCAAGCGTGGGTCTTGAATTTCAAATTGAATTGCGTTGCTCAAAATTACTTTAATTTCTTCGGCAACCTGTTCAACTCGTTTACCTTTTGCCATAACAGCCACTCCCACAGTATTAATAATGCAGAATGGAGACAAACACACCTGTTACAAGCAACAGATCTATTTGTCTCCACTCCAGCGTTTAATCAGCGCTTACGAGGTGCGAATAATCTTTTCTTTGCGATAGAATTCCATCGTATCGCCAGCTTCGATGTCGTTAAAGCCATCGACCTGCATCCCACACTCGTAGCCCGAAAGCACTTCGCGCACATCGTCTTTGAAACGGCGCAGCGAGCCAATTCGTCCGTCGTGCAACACAACCCCTGAGCGCAAAACGCGTACCAATGAATTGCGAGTAACCTTGCCGTCGATCATCATCAAGCCAGCCACAACTTCGCGTGATGGCAAGCGGAAGGTATTGCGCACTTCTGCAAAACCATCGGTTACTTCCTTGATCTCAGGATCGAGCATCCCGATCATGGCCTTGTTCAGGTCTTCGATCAATTGGTAAATGATGTTGTAGAAGCGAATATCAATCCCGTTGGCTTCGGCGCTACGGCGGGCAGCAGCATCGGGGCGAGCATTGAAGCCAATGATAATCGCGTGTGATGCCACGGCCAAGCTCACGTCCGACTCGCTGATTGTGCCAGTGCCACGGTGCAAAATCTTGATTTGAATCTCGCTTTGTTTCTCGTTCAACTGCGCCAACGAGTGTTCGATTGCGCCAATTGAGCCTTGTACGTCGGCTTTGAGAATAATGTTGAGATCTTTGATTTTGCCTGCTTGAATTTGTTTGTAGACTTCATCAAGCGTGGTTGCTTTGCCAAGCTGGTTGGCCATATGCTCCATTTGGCGTTGGCGTTGGCGCACGGTCGCAACTTCACGCGCAATCCGTGGGTCATCAAGCACTTGCAAAATATCGCCAGCTTGTGGCACTTCTGAAAGCCCAATGATCGAGACTGGCGTTGCAGGTTCGGCGATGCGAATCCGGCGACCAATGTCGGTAAACATGGCCCGAATTTTTCCGTGAGTCGCACCGACCACCACAATATCGTCTTGACGTAACGTTCCGTTTTGGATCAACACCGTCGCGACTGGGCCACGACCTTTGTCGAGCTCAGCTTCGACGATTGTGCCGATGGCTGGTTTATCGGGGTTGGCCTTCAATTCTTGCAAATCGGCGACCAACAACACCATATCGAGCAAGCCATCGATATTTTTCTTGTGCTTCGCCGAAATTTCGACATCAGGAACGTCGCCGCCCCAGCTTTCGGTCGCAATTCCTTCGACGGCCAATTGTTGGCGCACACGGTCGGGGTTGGCCCCAGGCACGTCGATTTTGTTGATGGCCACAATCATTGGCACACCAGCAGCCTTAACGTGGGCAATAGCTTCAGCCGTTTGCGGCATCACACCGTCGTCAGCAGCCACCACCAAAATAACAATATCGGTGACGGTTGCCCCACGAGCACGCATGGCGGTAAACGCTTCGTGACCTGGTGTATCCAAGAACGAAATTTTGCGGCCATGGATTTCAACTTGGTAGGCCCCAATGTGTTGGGTAATCCCGCCTGCTTCACCTTCAGCAACGCGGGTTGAGCGCACTGCATCGAGCAATTTAGTTTTACCGTGGTCAACGTGACCCATGATCGTTACGACTGGTGGGCGAGTTTTGAGATTTTCGGCGGTTTCTGCCCGCAGCGCATCGCCAATATCATCGACCAAGCCAGCCATACGTTCGGGCACATGTTCACTGGTTTCAATATCAAATTCTGCGGCAATCACAGCAGCGGTTTCATAATCAAGTTGTTGATTAATATTCGCCAAAATGCCTTGCTTGAGCATTTCTTTGATAATATCGGCAGCGCCAACGCTCAGCGCTTCGGATAGCTCACGGACAGTCATAACCGGGCCAAGCTCAACTGGGCCACGTGGACGAGCTGGCGCAACTGGGCGGGCCATCATTGGGGTGCCACGGCCACGACCACCTTGTTGATTGTTGTTTTGGCCGCGTCCGCCGCTGCCGCGTGGAGGAACGCCACCGCTGCCACGAGGTGGAACGCCGCCACCACCACCGCCGCCGCCACGGTTGCCGCCAGGGCCGCCGCTACTACGGTTTTGGTTGTTATTATTGCGGTTACCACCAGTGCCGCCACCACCGCCACCTGATCGGTTACGGTCGTCGTCGCCGCTGCGGGTAGGGCGTGCACCACCAGGCGATTGAGGCCGATTGCGGTTACCACCGCCACCACCACCCTGTCTCTTATATATCTATTATACACCTCTCACGCCGCCGACGAAGATAGAAGAGTAGATCTCGGTGGTTA
>NZ_PUBZ01000132.1 GCF_003205875.1 Herpetosiphon llansteffanensis | reverse complement strand
GAGCGGGGGTTGGGGGGTGAGGGGACATGATTGCCAATCCAATGTACCAGTACACCTATGCCTATAGCCTCATTTCTTCGTGCTCTTCGTGCGCTTTGTGGATCAAACAGTGATCTTCGAGCCAGCCAAATCAGTGTATGATAGATTACCAGTTATCGAGGTGGAGAAACGGCATGTGGGATTCGATCGTTCAGGCATTTAATAGTGCGGTTACGCAGCTTGAGGCCAATGTGTATTGGCTCACCTTGAGCTATTTGTTATTAAGCGAATTTGGCGCACCGCTGCCGATTCCAGGCAATGTTGTGCTTGTTGCTGGTGGCTATTTGCTTGGTCGCCAAAACGAGATTCCGATTTTGCTCATGGCGCTGGCAATTTTGGCCTTAGTGCCGGGCGCAGTAACCATGTTTTGGATTGGGCGACGCGGCGGCTTGCCCTTGCTCAATCGAATTGGCCCAAAAATCGGCTTATCGCAACGCCGCCGTGATCGGATTGTTGGTTGGCTTGAGCGCAAAGCAGTGCTTGGGCTAATTATGATTCGGGTGCTGCCAACCTTTCGCTTAGGCACAACCATCATTCCCGGTGCGCTGGGCATGCCATGGCCACGCTTTGCGCTTGGCATGGGCTGTGGCTTAGTCGCATGGGTCATAACCTATATGGGTTTGGGCTATGCAATCGGGCTATTAAGTTAATTTGTGGGCGTTCCGGCGCTCTTGTGGAGTACTACGCTGCTATGAAGAGACTATTGACCCTAGGATTATTGGCTGTTTTGCTCACAGCATGTAGCCTCGGCTCCACACCAGCCCCAACGAGCGAGCCAACCACGCCACCAATTCAGATTCCCCAAGGTGGCACGCTCACGATTCGCACGGCGCAAGATATAAGCGCTTTGCATCCATGGAAGCCAACGACCCACGTCGAGGCGCAAATGCTTGGTTTGCTCTATCGTGGCCTAACCAAGCTCGATCAAGATTTGGCTCCGCAGCCAGATGTTGCCAGCAGTTGGCAAAGCGATAGCATCGGCCAAACGCTGACCATGACTTTGCGCAGCGATATTCGATGGCACGACGACACGCCATTAACTGCCGCCGATGCAGCTTGGACGATTAGCGCAATGCAAAGCATTAGCCCAACTACGCCATTGCTGGCCGATATTCAGGGCTTGGTGAGCAACGTAACTGCTCCCGATGCCACAACCCTAGTGCTCTCGTTGCGCGAACCCTATGCGCCGTTGCTCTCGGCCTTGAGCATGCCGATTTTGCCCAAGCACCTGTTTGGCCAATTAAGCCCAGTTGAGCTTGATCAGCTTAATCTTTTGACCCAGCCAGTTGGCAGTGGCCCGTTTATCTTCGAGGAACGCACAGCAGGCTCGGCAATTAGCCTAATTCGCAATAATCAAGCTGTCGATGGCGTGCCCTATCTCGATCGGGTGGCGTTTGTGGTTGCGCCCGATGCCCAAGTTGCCCGCGAGGCTGTGCGCGACGGCGATTTGTTGGCGGCGGAATTGCCGTGGGAGCAAAGTCAGGGCTTGGGTTCGGCAGTCAACGCTGGCCATTATGCTGAAAACGGCTTTTATTATTTGGCCTTCAATATGCGCGAAGGTCGCATTTTTAACGACATGCGAGTGCGCCAAGCCTTGGCATTAAGCCTTGATCTCAACACAATTGTCGAAACAGCTGGCCCTGCGGCGCAAGGCATTTTGAGCGATCATTTGCCTGGCACGTGGGTTGCGCCAACTGGCGAATTGCCCAGCCGCAACCTCGATAAAGCCCGCGAATTGCTCGACCAAGCAGGTTGGGTGCTGCCAGAAGGCGCAACAATTCGGGCCTCGAATGGCATCACGCTTTCGATGACGTTGTATGTGCGCGGCGACGATCAACGCCGCATTGAGGTTGCTGAACGGATTGCTGCTGCCGCTAGCCCAATTGGCTTTAATCTGGTGGTTACGCCAGCAGATTTCGAGAGCGTCATTCGCTCGAAATTAGTTACGCCCTTCGATTTTGATCTGGCCTTGATGAGTTGGGGCAATAGTCGGGTTGGCGGTGCGCCATCGTACACCGCCTATGATCCTGATAATTTTTCATTGTTTCATTCGAGCCAAATTTATCAAGGCGTTGCCGACGGACGGCCAGGCTTGCGCAACTATGGCGGGTTCCGCAACGCCAACTTTGATAATTTATCGACTGCTGCGCGCGCAATCTACGATACTGAGCGCCGCCGCGAACTCTATCAACAAACCAACGCCATCATTCAAAGCGAATATCCATATGTCTTTCTGTGGGCCGATCGCATGCCCGTGGCTTTGGCCAAAAATGTGCGTTCGACCCAAGGCGAAATTCGTCTAAACACCGCCAATTGGCTCTACAACGTGCAGCATTGGTATCTTGAGCAATAATAATGGATGCAGCAATCTCCCAATTCAGCAACCAATTGATCGCCTGCGCGCTTGCTGCGGTCGAGCCACGACAGGCCGTTTTAAAGGCCTTGGATTGGGATGGCACGCAGCTACGCTGTGACGATTGGCAGTGGGCTGGCACAGGCCGAATCATCGTGCTTGGCGCTGGCAAGGCTGGTGCGCCAATGGCCGCCGCCGTGGAGCAATTGCTTGGCGATCGCATCGCTGCTGGTTTGGTGGTGGTGAAAGATGCTCATCGCGGCGCAATTGCGCTTAATCATATCGAACTGATTGAAGCCAGCCACCCAACGCCTGATCAACGGGGGCTGAATGCGGCGCACCAGGTCGAACGTTTGCTCAAGCAAGCCCAAGCAGATGATCTGGTGCTGGCGCTGATTTCGGGCGGTGCGTCGGCGCTTTTGCCAGCACCAGCAGGCAACATCAGCCTAGCCGATTTACAACAGCTAACCCAGCTGTTGCTCGCTTGCGGCGCGCCAATCGAGCAGATTAATGTGTTGCGCAAGCATTGCGATCGCTTGAAGGGCGGGCAATTTGCGGCCTTGGCTCAACCTGCCAGCGTATTGAGCTTAGTTATTTCCGATGTGGTTGGCTCGCCATTGAGCATTATTGCCTCAGGCCTGAGCGTGCCCGATTCCGGCAGTTTTGCTGAGGCGTGGGCTATGCTTGAACACTATCAATTGCAAAACCATATGGCGCGCATTCGCGACTATTTGCATGCTGGCATGCGCAGGTTGGTTCCAGTTCATCCCAATGGCAGCGAGCCATGGTGGCCGAACGTCCAAACCTCGATTATTGCCCGCAACGAAACGGCTCAAGCGGCGGTCAAGCAATTTGCTCAAGCGCAAGGCTGGCAGGTTATTCACGAGCAACAGCCGATTCTTGGCGAAGCCCAAGAGGTTGGGGCTGGCTTGGGCCAACGCTTGCGCCAACTAGCCGCAGTGGCCCACCAACCAACGCTCTACCTTGCTGGCGGCGAAACCACGGTTAATTTGGCGGGCATTCAGCCACATTCACGCGGCGGGCGCAACGCCGAATTAGCGCTTGCAGCAGCATTAGCACTCGCTGGCTGCCCAAATTGCCAACTTATCGCCTTGGCAACCGATGGCGGCGATGGCTCAAGCCCAGCAGCGGGAGCGATTGCCAATGGTCAAAGCATCGCCCAAGCTCGCAGATTGGGGCTTGAGCCACACGCTTTTTTGGTCAACCACGATAGCTATGGCTTTTGGCAAGCACTGGGCAGCGCGATCGAAATTGGCCCAACCCTGACCAACGTCAACGATCTGGTTATTGGTTTGGTCTGGTAGCTACAAAACCGCCAAGGCCTGAGCCAAATCGGCAATCAAATCATCGCGGTGTTCCAATCCCACCGAGAGCCGCAACAAGGCTGGCGAGGTTGGCGAATCGGGGCCTTCGAGTGTGGCGCGATGTTCGATTAAGCTTTCGGGGCCGCCAAGGCTGGTCGCGCGCGTCCATAATTGCACTTGCGCCGCCACCGCAAGCGCTTCAGCAGCCCCGCCAACCACCTCGAACGAGACCATGCCGCCCATCAAGAGCATTTGGCGTTGAGCTAATTCAAATTGGGGATGGCTCTTCAAGCCTGGATAATGCACCACCTGTACCTTGGGATGCTGCGCCAACCATTCGGCCACGGCCAAGGCATTAGCACAATGGCCTTGCAACCGATAGGCCAAGCTTTGCATGCCGCGCAAAATCAGCCAACACTCAAATGGCGAGGGCACGGCTCCGGCCAGCACATGAATTTGCTTAATTTTTTGCCACCATGGCGTGGCGACTTTGCTAATTAATGCCCCGCCTAGCACATCACTATGGCCGCCAAGATATTTGGTGGTCGAATGCAACACCAAATCCACGCCTAAATCGAAGGGCCGCTGGCCAAGTGGCGTGGCCCACGTATTATCGCAAACCACCACGGCTCCAGCAGCGTGGGCCAACTCACTGACCGCTACCAAATCGGTAAGCCGCAAGCTTGGGTTGGATGGCGTTTCGAGCCAAACCAAAGCTGGGGCTGGCTGCATCGCTGCTTGCACCGCCGCCAAGTCGGTCATATCGACAAATTGGGTATCAAGATGGCCGAAGACTTGACGCGCCAAGTTGGCAGTGCCGTTGTAGCAATCGCGTGGCAACAATAAACGCTGACCAGGAGCTAAACTTTGCAATACCGCCGCTGTAGCTGCCGAGCCAGAGGCAAAGGCCGCTGCTTCAACGCCACCTTCGAGCGCTGCCAAAGCTTGCTCCAAGGCTTGGCGCGTAGGGTTGCCAAAACGGGTGTACAAAAAACCATGCGGCAAACTGCCATCAGCCGCGCGCTCAAAGGTGCTGGCCAGATGAATTGGCGGCGTTACAGCACTGGTCGCAGCATCAACGCTACGACCAGCATGAATTAACAGAGTTTCAGGTTTCATAATGTTCTCAGCGCAAAGGAATGACGGGAACGGCGGTAGGTGCAACCGGCTCGATATAGTTTGGCTCGCTATCTTGGAAGTAGAGTGCACGACCTAATAAGCCAATTTTGACCGTTTGATTGGGATCGTTGGGGTGTAACTCAAGCCGCCCACGCTCGAAATATTGCACTGTGTGCACCGTGCGGTCTTCGGGCAGCACCTCTTGCAATTCCTCGCTAATGGGCCAGCCAAGCAAATCGATGCCGCCATTACCTTCCCAAAATTCGAGGAACAAGCCGCGCAAACCTTGCTGCGTCGCTTCGCTATAGCGCAAGCCAGGTCGATTGGCGAAAAATTGCTGGTTGGGAAAATCGCGATTTTTGGTAAATTCAACCCCAACTCGCCCAGGCTGCACCTCGTATTTGGTGCCTTGATGCTCTGGCCACCATTCAAGCCGCGTGCGCTCAAACCATTGGAACTGACGGCCATTCTCTTCAAGCAAGCCACTAATTGGCCGCCCAAAAATTGGCTCGCCCCCGTTTTTAACCCAATATGGCAAAAAGAGCGGGTCGATCTCAGCAGCATAACTTGGCAAGGAATTTAATCCATCAACGCCATAAAAACGTTGGCCTTCGAGCGCCGCAGCTTCATTATCCAACGAACGATTGGATTGTAATTGCACGCTGTTGAGCAAGGGTTGCAAAGTTGGTTGGGCGTTATTATTGCCGCCAAAAAGATTAAAAAGGTTGATGTTATTGCCGCTTGCCAGCAATAAAACCAAGAAAATAATCAAGATAATTGCCACCCCAAAGCCCAAGGCTTGGGCGGTCATGCCTTGGGGAGCAACCGCCTCGTCCTCTTGAATAATCGCAGAAGGCACCTCTTCCGGTTCGGGATCTGGCTCAAGATCGTTCTCAAATTCCAGTACATCGGTTGGGGGAGTGCGGTCGCTCATGGGCAGTTCCTCATGCTTGGTGTTTAGCCCGCAAACGCTCGGCTAAATCGGCAAATGCTGCGTGATCGGTTAGGTTTGGCCGCCATAATTTCACAATCCCATCGCCTTCCCAGCGTGGAATCACATGGACATGATAGTAAAATACTTCTTGTCCAGAGGCTGGACGCGAATTTTGCAACACATTGATGCCAGCAGGATTGAGCGTTTGCAACAATAATCTAGCCACAGTTTGCACCATTCGCGCCACGGCTGCCACATCTTCGGGCGCAGTATCGAAAATATCGGTGCCAAAGCGCTTGGGAATAACCAAGCTATGGCCTTGCGAGGCAGGATTAATATCTAAAAAGGCCAGGGTTTGCTCATCTTCGGCGATTTTATGGCAGGGCAACTCGCCGCGCACAATCTTGCTAAATATGTCATCCATCCAATCAGCCTCCAAACTATGCTTCGTTCTTGATTCCTAGTTTCGCTAATTTTTGTTGGCGCAACGCGAGCACTGCCTCAACATCCCAGGTGTTGATGACTTGCTGGTTGCTAACCCCGCCACGGCGGGCGGTTACAACTCCATAAAAAAGATTGTTGAAGCCAGCCGTGGCGTGGGCATCGGTATTAATGCTGATGTTACAGCCTGCTGCCAACGCCGCCCGCACATGCACCGCATCGAGATCAAGCCGCTCTGGGCCTGCATTAACCTCCAATACCGTGCCCGTGGCTGCTGCCGCTGCAATAATTTGCGCCATATCATAATCGGCTCCAGCGCGACCATTCAAAATTCGGCCAGTTGGATGGCCAATAATCGTCACAAAGGGATTGTTGATTGCGCGCAGCATGCGGGCTGTCGATTCGGCGCGGGCTTGGCGCAACGCTACATGTGGCGAGGCCACCACTAAATCTAATTTGGCAAGCACCTCATCGGGCAAGGCCAAACTGCCATCAGGCAAAATATCGACTTCGCAGCTTTGCAATAAACGAACATTATGGCCTTCAGCAGTCAATTGCTGGTTTAGTTGATCGATTTCGGCTCGTTGTGCCAGCAAGCGCTCGCCATCAAGCCCGCCAGTTACGCCCAAGTAGGCGCTATGATCAGCGACCGCCATATAGCGATAGCCCTTGGCAATGCCCGCCAACACCATTTCACGCAGGCTCGCGCCGCCATCACTCCAAGTTGTATGCCAATGCAAATCGCTGATAATCGCCGTTTGTTCGAGCAGCGTTGGCAATTGCTTGGCTTGAGCAAGGGCAATTTCGCCCCAACCTTCACGCAATTCAGGCGTAATCCAATCCAAACCCAACGCGTGATAGAGTGCGGCTTCATCGGCAAAATCTGGCAAATTACTTGGATCAAGTTGCCAATTCTGTACCTCAGCCAGCTGATTCAGGTCGGCTACATGGTTCGCCGAGCCAGTCCAATAGACCAAGGCACTGCCCCATTGTTTTGGCTCGACTGCCACAACCCATGCATTCATGCCGTTGTGGAGCAAGAGTTGAATGCCGTGGGCGCTGGGTGTGGCTTGGGCAACTTGGGCCAATTCACCAATCGCGGCATAGGTTGCAGCAGCATCAAGCGTCGCCACTACAAAATTCAAATCGCCAACGCTCGCTTGATAGCGCCGCGTTGAGCCAACGACTTGGGCGGTGCTAACGCTCGGCAATTCAGCCAAAGCAGTGCTCAATTCTTCAGCGACTGGCAAGGCATCGACCAAGCGTAAGCGCAGCACTTGGTTTTGCAGTGCTTCGAGCGCACTCAGCACCTTGGCCGCGCTTTTGGACCCAAAGCCCTTGATTTTGGCCAAACGCCCATCTTGGGCCGCCGCGAACAAGGCCTCAAGATCATGAATACCTTCATCGCGGAAGAGGCGGGCAGCGGTTTTGGGGCCAATTTCGGGCACGCGCAAAATCTGCAACAAGCCAGGCGGCACTTTCTCCAAGAGCTGATCGGCCAAGGCAGAATGGCCATGATCGAGCAATTCGCCAATGATTGCGGCGCTGGCCTCGCCAATATTCGGCAGGCTGGTTAACGAGCCTTGTTCCCGCAGGCTGGCAAGGCTGGTGGTTTGGGCGGCAAGCGTATCGCTGGCGCGGCGATAGGCCGCCAAACGAAAACGATTTTCGCCGATCACTTCCAACGCATCGGCAATATCGGCAAAAACTTGGGCAATTGCTTGGTTGCTAAGCATAGTTCGGCTGTGCTCACGCTGAAAAAAGAAAAAGAGCAAGAGTAGGTGTCAAATCGTTGTTTGATTATAGCATGGTCACCTGAGGCTGAGACGTAGGTTTTGAGCGATTGGTCGGCTGTATATCGTTCCCTCACTCCCCAGCCCCCTCCTTTCAAGGGTAGGTTTTTAACAATTGATGGTGGCATGGCGCATTCCCTCACCCCCCAGCCCCCTCTCCCACTGAACGCGGGCGAGGGGGAGCCTTGGGCTTTCACCACGAATTCCGCAAAAAACCACGGAATGAACGCCCCTCGCCCGCGCACGGGAGAGGGGTTGGGGTGAGGGAATGCGCCACACCATTTCGGGCAGGTTGCCCAATCGCGCAATAAGAATTTTTGGCAATTTTGCCCTATAATGAACAAACTCAACTGGGCTATCATGCACAGTGGCTAGGTGTCAGTGAAGGAGCATTCAGGCTATGCCAGTCACAAAAGAAGAAATTTTAGAAAAAATTGCTGAACAACGAGTCCAGTTTATTAATCTCCAATTTACTGACATTGTTGGGATTATTAAAAATGTGACGATTCCTGTTTCGCAAATTCACCAAGCCCTCGACCACGGCGTTTGGTTCGATGGTTCGTCGATCGAAGGCTTTGCCCGCATTGCCGAAAGCGATATGTATTTGGTGCCCGACCTCAACACCTACGCGGTGATTCCGTGGGAAAGCACCGGCGATTATATTACGGCGCGTTTTATTTGTGATGTGTTTACCCCCGATGACCAACCATTTGCTGGCGACCCGCGCCATGTGCTCAAACGCACCTTAGCCCAAGCAGCAGAATTGGGCTTTATCTACAACACTGGGCCAGAATTAGAGTTTTTCTTGTTTAAGCCTGGGCCAAACGGCGAGCTGGTGCCAATTCCGCACGATGCTGCTGGCTATTTTGATGTTTCAACCGATTATGCAACCCACATTCGCCGCCAGATGGTTGCGTCGTTGCAAACCTTTGGGATTAAAGTTGAGGCCAGCCATCACGAGGTGGCAATTGGCCAGCATGAAATTGATTTCGAGTATGGCGATGCTTTGACCATGGCCGATCATACGGTGACGTTTCGCACAGTATTGAAGGCAATTGCCCAATTGAATGGCCTGCATGCCACCTTTATGCCTAAGCCAATCGCTGGGATCAACGGGTCGGGCATGCACGTGCACCAGAGTTTGTCATCAATCGTAACGGGCCGCAACGAGTTCCATGATCACGAAACCAACAATTTATCGTTGTTGGCGCAGCATTTTACTGCTGGCTTGCTCGACCACGCCTTGGGCATGACCGCTGTGCTTGCGCCGTTGGTCAACTCGTACAAGCGGCTGGTACCTGGCTACGAAGCGCCAATTTATGTGAGCTGGGGCCGAACCAATCGCTCGGCTCTCGTGCGCATTCCACGCATCAGCGCAGGCCGCTCGAACCAAGCAACCCGCATCGAATTGCGCTGCCCCGATCCATCGGCCAACCCCTATTTGGCCTTCTCGGTGATGTTGGCAGCAGGCTTAGATGGGATTAAACGCAAACTCATGCCACCACCCTCAGCAGAAGAAGATTTGTATCACGTTGACCCAATAGCGCGAGGCTTGAAGACTTTGCCCGTCTCGCTAGGCGAAGCCTTGGAAGAATTAAAGCGCGATAGCGTGATTCAAGAAGCCTTGGGCGAGCACATTTACGAGCGCTATATCGAGGCCAAAACCCAGGAGTGGGATGCCTACCGCCGCCACGTCTCGCAATGGGAACTTGACCGCTACCTGCCGATTTATTAGATGTTGCGGGGGCGGATATTAACCGCGAAGAGCGCGAAGAACGCGAATGTTGAATTTGTTAGATGCCTAAATTGCATTCAAATGCAATAGCATTCCAAAAATAACCTTTGTGATCTTCGCGCTCTTCGCGGTTTCAAACCTGAATCCTCTATGTTCTATGCTCTCTGTTCTATGTTCTTGGGTCACTCTTCTTCGTCAAATACGCCGCTGAGTTTGCCGACGGCTCCGCCATGTTCGCGGCGGCTGGCCTCGCCAAATTGCTCGCGCCGAAAGACGATTTGGCCTTCAAACATCGTCAACATCACTTGTCCACGCATTTCTTGGCCTATCAAGGGGCTATTTTTGCCCTTTGAAGCCAACGATTCTGGCGTAACCGTCCAAAGTGCCGCAGGATCAAAAATCGTCAGCGTTGCAGGATCGTCTGGCCCCAACGAAATTGGCAGCACATCGATAATTGCCGCAGGCCCAATCGTCATGCGTGCAATCAATTCGACAATATCGATCTGCATGGTTTGCACCAAGGTCAGCACCATGGGCAAGGCTAATTCCAAGCCAGTAAAGCCTGGAGCGGCAAAGCCATATTCGCATTCTTTATCGACGTGAGTATGCGGGGCATGGTCGGTTGCGACGGCATCGATTGTGCCATCGCGCAAGCCTGCAATCAAGGCAGCAACGTCTTCGCTGGCACGCAACGGTGGGCTAACTCTGGTGCGCGTGTCGTAGGGCGCTAAGTGCGAAGGATCGTAGGGGCCTTTGCCATCCCATGGCTCCATATTGCCCAGCACCCAGCGATCGGTCATGGTTAGGTGATGCGGGGTAACTTCGGCGGTTACGCGCACGCCGCGCGCCTTGGCAGCCCGAATCAATTCCACGCCGCCAGCGGTGCTGACGTGACAGATATGCAAGCGTCCGCCTGTTTCCTCGGCCAAGGCAATATCGCGGGCAATCATCACCTCTTCGCCAGCAGCTGGCCAACCACTCAAGCCTAAGCGCGTTGCAACCGCGCCCTCGTTCATCGGCGCGCCGCGTACAATGCTCAAATCTTCGCAATGGTTCATCACAGGGCGGCCAGTCATTTTGCTATACAGCAGCGCTTGGCGCATGATGTGAGCATCCCAAACCGGCGAGCCATCATCGCTAAAGCCATGTGCGCCAGCTTCGGCCAATTCGATCAGTGGTGCCAGCACTTTGCCCTCGCGGCCAAGCGTTACCGCGCCGATTGGCAGCACATGAATTGGCCCATGGCGGGCTGCAATATCAAACTGTTGGCGAATCAGCGGAGCAGAATCCAGCGCAGGATTGGTGTTGGGCATTGGGCAAATCGTTGTGTAACCACCACGCACCGCCGCATCCATACCGGTGGCAATCGTTTCTTTGCCCTCGAAGCCAGGTTCGCGCAAGTGGGTGTGAATATCGATAAAGCCAGGGGTCACAAAACAGCCAGACGCATCGATAAACTCAACATCATCGCCATACGAATCGGGAGCCATGGCCAACTCGATGACCTCGCGCACCCGATTATTTTCCAGCACCAAATCCCCGACGGTCGCAGTTTTGCGGGCTGGATCGATGATACAGCCGTTTTTGATCACAATCCGTGACATGTAGAACTCCACTGATTGGGCGCTTATTCGTTTGGCGTACCGCTGCCCATTTTATCGCGGGCCTCGTTGCGACTCAGAATTTCGCCACTAGATTCTTGCGATTTTTCGCCTAGCCAGCCAAGCCAGACCAAGCCACCATTGAAGGCTAGCCCAAACAACAGCATAAACCAACTTGGCAACGGCCCGACTGCCGCCCGATCATACACCTCAGTAAACGATTGGGCAATTGTGGGATGAATGCCAACTTTGGTAACCCAACTCAAGGCCAAGAGGGCAAAAATCCAAACATAATTGCGCCGCAAGCGCCGACTCATGGCTTCGATGACGCTAATGTTAAAGTGCGGCTCCATTAAATCTTGGGCCAACAGTTCGCGCCAATGCGGCCCGCTGGTATCGCTATCTGGGTCAGGCGCAAGCATATCGGCGAAGAACTCGGTTTCCATCACCCGCACCCGCGTGCGCCACAAATCGTAAAAGCGATAACGCCGCGCCTCGATAAACAGAAAAAACATAATCAACAGCGAATTGAGCAGAATCATCACTGGGGTATTGCTGGCGCTGCTGAAGGCAAACGAAAGCGTAGCCCCTGTTGTCAGCACTGCCCAGTTGGTCGTGCCATCGAGCCGCACCCGCCAGGTATTGGCGCGGGTCAATTCGCCACGATACAAGTGGACCAAGGCGGTGTTAAATTCATTCGGCGTGAGTGGTCGGGTAATCGGCAGCGGCGCACGGGGCATTGGTGCGGCTGTGGTAACCCGTGGGCCACGCATGGTTGGCGGCTCCGTCGGGCTGGGCGGAATAAAGGTTGGGCGTTGCATAGCCAGTACCTTTTTGCATAAGAACATAGAACAAAGAGCATAGAACAACGTTCGGCTATGCTCTTTTTGCTCGGCGGATCAATAATGAGTCCTCTGATCGCTATGTTCTATGTTCTATGCTCTTTGTTCTTCTAATAACGATCAAGAATTTTTGAAAGTTCGTAGAGCTTGGCATCAAGCACTTTGGGATTAGCCAGCACTTCATCGTAGGGCGTGACGGTTAATTTGCGTGATTGCACGCCGACCAAACCGCCATTCTTGCCAGATAGCAAAAACTCGACCGCGCCCGAACCAAGCCGCGTCGCCAAGGTGCGATCAAAGGCCGATGGCGAACCGCCGCGCTGAATATGGCCCAAAATTGTGGCCCGCGTGCGGAAGCTAAAGCTAAAGCCGCTTTCCTCAGCATCGATCTGGTTAATTTGGTCTTGGATGGTTTGGGCGTTCAAATGCGCGCCTTCAGCAGCAACGATCACGCAGTTGGTTTTGCCTTTGCGAAACGAACGCTTGATCACTTCCACCACATCTTCAATCGTTGTATCGGGAATTTCGGGAATTAAGATGGCCTCAGCGCCGCCAGCCAAGCCGCCCATCAAGGCCAAATAGCCAGAGTGACGACCCATGGTTTCGATAATAAAGGCCCGTTGGTGCGACGAAGCTGTATCTTTAATTTTATCGATCGCTTCCAGCACCGTGTTCAGCGCCGTATCTGCGCCGATGCTCATATCGGTGCCATACATATCGTTATCGATCGTGCCAGGCAAGCAGATGGTTGGCAAGCCATGTTCGGCGGTCAGGGCAGCGGCCCCGCGCAACGAACCATCGCCGCCGATCACCACCAAGCCTTCAATGCCATGCCAGCGTAAATTCTCAATTGCTTTTTCGCGGCCTGCGGGAGTCATAAATTCGGGCGAGCGAGCGGTGAGCAGCATCGTGCCGCCACGTTGAATAATCCCGCCTACATCTTTATATTCAAGTCGGCGCATATCATTTTGAATTAGGCCAGCATAGCCTCGATACACGCCAAACACTTCACAGCCTGCATGGAGCGCAGTCCGCGTCACAGCACGGATTGCGGGATTCATTCCTGGGGAGTCGCCACCACTGGTTAAAACGGCAATGCGATGCATGATCAAACCTCATTGAAGTTATTATGCTTGAAGCGGCGACATTGCCGTCGATGGCAGCCTTGCCATGCAGTTCAAAACACTTTTCGTAAAATCCACCAGACCAAGATCACACTCGCCACCAGAAACCCCAGAAAACCTAGCCCACTTACTGGAACGACAATGACGATTGAAGTTCGCCGGATTACAACCCACAAAACAATTGCGATTGCTACCCACAGGAGTAGCCGATTGGTTGACGATTTTCGCATATGTGCCTCGGCCTTGGTGCGCCCCATTATACCAAGAAGCGACTATTTCGGTGCTAATTGATTTCAAGGGTATCATGGCATTGTTCAATCCAAATAGCAAGCGTTTTCGTAGGGATGAAGGATGAATTATGAAGGATGAAATTCTTAACCACGAAGGACACAAAGAGCACGAAGGCTGAGGCTATAGGCTACAGGCTATGGGCTATAGAACGTATTATCATGGAATTCATAAAAATACTCCGATAGCCTCAAGCCAAAAGCCAT
The DNA here is from genome assembly GCF_003205875.1 of Herpetosiphon llansteffanensis. Taxonomy (GTDB): domain Bacteria; phylum Chloroflexota; class Chloroflexia; order Chloroflexales; family Herpetosiphonaceae; genus Herpetosiphon; species Herpetosiphon llansteffanensis. Next base: position 12,156 of record NZ_PUBZ01000132.1, on the reverse strand, counting down.
GTTTCTTTGCATCTCTGCATTAAAACTAGCTCCCTATGCTCTATGCTCTCTGTTCTCTGTTCGTTTTTCATCCCTCATCCCTCATCCTTCATCCTTCTATCAAAGGGGTTTCGTATGCAATCGTCGCTTGATCGTTCGCAGCCGCGCTCGGCCCAAACTGCGCTCTGGCTGGGTATTGTGTTTAGTTTTGCTTTTACCGCGCTGATTTGGTGGGCTGGCCAGCGCTTGCACGCCATCGAAAAGCTGCCAGATCAAGGCGCAAGTTGGTATTATTGGCAATTGCCCAATCCAACGCTGTGGTCGCGCGTTACCGCGTGGGGCGGCTATTTATTGCATCAAGTGACGATTTGGGCCGCGATTTACTATGCCCAAACTCGGGTAAAAAAATATACCAAAGGCTTGCAAGCGATCAATTGGTTTGCCCTTGGCGCAAATGCGCTGTTTATTGTGTTGCACTTTATTCAGACCCATTTTTGGTATGATGGCCTGGCCCAAGATGTTTCGATCTTTAGCTCGCAAGGCTCAGTGATTGTGATGTTGGTCTGGATTTTGTTGATGGAAAATAGCCGACGCGGCTTGTTTATGGGCAAACGAGCACCAATTGGCAAGGAAATTGGGCGGGCTGCACGTCAATATCATGGCTATGTCTTCTCGTGGGCAGCGATTTATACCTTCTGGTATCACCCAATGGAAACCAGCAGCGGCCACTTGGTTGGTTTTGTATATATGTTCTTCCTGTTGCTCCAAGGTAGCCTCTTTCTGACCCGCATTCACGTTAATCGCTGGTGGATGTTAACCCAAGAGGTGATGGTGCTGTTTCACGGCGCGATGGTGGCCTTCGTACAAGCTGGCCCAACTGGCTTCTGGCCGATGTTCTTCTTTGGCTTCTTCGGCATTTTCGTCATCACCCAAATGCATGGCTTGGGCTTGAGCAAAGCTTGGCGCTGGCTGCTTGGCGGCGGTTATCTGGCGCTGGTAATTGGCATTTATACGTGGCGCGGCTGGAACAAAATCGATGAAATTGTGCGGATTCCAGTAATTGAATATGCCTTGGTTGCCGTGCTGGCGTTGTTGATTTGGCTCGTGCTGCAAGCTGCTAAGCTGTTTACCCGCCGCAAAGCCGTTTTAGTGAGCGATGAACAAGGAACATAGAGCATAGAGCATAGGGAGAAATTTAACGCAGAGAAATTATGGCTACAGGCTATGGGCTATTGGCTATCGGAACATTTTGGAGCATTACAATAATTCACCTCCTATAGCCAATAGCCTACAGCCAATAGCCAATTCCCTGCGTCAATCACAACAAACTGACCGGATCGACATCGATCGTCCAGCCTGCGGGAATTTTCAAGCCGTGCAGTAAATCGGTGGGGTCGGGCAGGCGCACCAAAATATGCCAACGATACAAATCACGCACTTTTTGCAAAAAGGCAGGCGACGGTCCAATAATCGCCCAATCGCGGATGCGCCGCCGCTCAAGCTCCTCGCGCAGTTGGGTATCGAATTCGCGCACAACCCGCTCGACGGTTTTGCTCGATGGCGATTGGGTCATAAAGCGAATCAGGCGGCTAAATGGCGGGTAGTGGGCTGTGCGGCGAAAGGCAATTTCTTCGCGATAAAATTGGCGATAATCGTGCTGCGCCGCTGCCTGAATTGCATAATGTTCAGGATTATAGCTTTGGATAATGACCTGCCCGCCACCAGCCCGCCGCCCAGCTCGCCCCGCCACTTGAGCCAACAGCTGAAACGTGCGCTCACCCGAACGAAAATCGGGCAAATTCAAGGCCGTATCAGCGGTAATTACGCCAACCAAAGTTACCAACGGCAAATCGAAGCCCTTGGCAACCATCTGGGTGCCAACCAAAATATCGGCTTCGTGCTGAGTAAATTGGTTGAGCAAGGCTTCGTGTGAACCTTTGCGCCCAGTCACATCACGATCCCAGCGCATCACCCGCGCTTCGGGATAAAGCAATTTCACTTCTTCGACCACCCGCTGCGTGCCAACCCCAAAATCACGAATACGGGTGCTAAAACAGCTTGGGCAATTGCGCGGAACCCAATCGACATGACCACAATAATGGCAGCGCAACGTCGGCGGCGCGTTCGGCTCGCCCTCGGTTCCGTGCACCGCCAACGCCACCGCGCAGCGCGGGCATTGAATCGTCGTGCCACAATCGCGACACATCACAAACGAGGCGATGCCGCGCCGATTCAAAAATAAAATAGTTTGTTCGCGTTTTTCGAGCGTGCGCTGAATGGCGCTTTGCAACGGGCGGCTAAACATCGAGCGCACTCCAGCCTTCAGCTCGCTGCGCATATCGACGATGTGCACCGGCGGCATGGGAATTGGATCAGCTTTGGTCACGCCAGCCACCGTTTTGCGCCCAACCCGTTCGTGCAATTCCAGCACTTCGTATTTGTTGATTTGCACGGCGTAGGCACTTTCCAACGCGGGTGTGGCACTGCCCAAAATCAACACTGCGCCAGCCAATTCGGCCAACTTCACCGCCAAATCTCGGGCATGATAGTAGGGCGTGGCTTCGTGCTTAAACGAATGCTCATGTTCTTCATCAACAATAATTAATTGCAATTTGCCCAACGGCGACCAAACTGCCGAGCGTGAGCCAATCGCCACTTGGGCAGCACCACGCCGCAAGCGCCGCCATTCGTCGTAGCGCTCACCAACGCTCAGTTCGGAGTGCAGCACCGCCAATTGCTCGGGAAAGCGCGCAGCAAACCGCCGCACCAATTGCGTGGTAAGCGCAATTTCTGGCACTAGCACCAAGGCTTGTCCGCCATTGCGCAAGGCGCGGCCAATCGCCCGCAGATACAGCTCGGTTTTGCCGCTACCAGTTACGCCATGCAACAAGATTGGTTTGGCTTTGCCAGTTCGCGCCGCCAAATCTTGGGCCTCAACAATTTGCCGCCAACCCCGTTCTTGCTCAAGCGTTAGTTCTGGCGGAAACTCCAACGGTGGAATACGGCCAAGCAGCGGGTCGCGACGCACCTCAACTTGCTCAAGCTGAATCAAATTGCGCAAAGCCAAGCTGCGCAAATGGTTTAATGTTGCGCCAACATCACGTAACTCTGGCAGCAGCACCATTTCGCCATCAAGCGCTTGCTCCAAAATTGCTTGATAAATTGCGGCCAAGCGCGGCGCTTTGCTCAATTCAGCCAAGGCTTCGGCAGGGCTAGCGCTGGTTGGTTGCACGCTCCATTCGCGTTTTGGTTTGGCCGCTGGCCGCGAAACCAAGCTGCCCAACGCAATCACGCCCCGTTCATGGAGTTCGGTATAACTGCGGCGCAGATCAGCGTCCGAGCCACGCAAATCAACGCGCAACTGACGTTCGCTTTGCTCGCCAACCCGCCGCAGATGAAACAAAATCGCTCGTTCGCGTTCATCGAGCACGCCAAGCTCGATCTTCTGGCCCTGCTCGGTTGGCCGCCAAGTGCGCTCAATTTCTTGTTTCACACCAGGCGGCATGGTCAATTGCACCGCCTCCCACAAGCGCACTGCTTGGGTTTGGCTAAACCATTGGGCCAAGGCCAATTGGGCGGGTGCGGCAATCGCTTCGGGGTCGGCGTGTTCAAGAATATCGCGCACCACAAAGCCTTGGGGCCGTTGGGTGATAAATTCTAAAACTACGCCCTGCACCCGCCGCGGCCCAAGCGGAACCCACACCAACGCCCCAACGCTTAACGGTCGGAGCTGCGGCGGCACAGCATAGGTCAAAATCGCCTCAGGGTTATCGGGCAAATAGGCATTCAGAGCAACGTGGGCATACATAGCAGTGGGCTTGCTTCCTTCACACAAAACAGCGCAAATCTATCATAGCACATCCTTGCTAGCTCATTTTTAATGAATTATGAAGGATGAGGGATGAAGGATGAAGGATGAAATTTAACGCAGAGGCGCAGAGAAATATGGCTATTGGCTCTAGGCTCTTGGCTATTGGGAATTCAATCTGTGTAATCTGTGGCTAAAAAACATGCTTCGTGCTCTTCGCGCGCTTCGCGGTTACGATGCTTCGTGTCCTTCGTGTCCTTCGTGGATCAATCCGTTAACGCAGCGGCGCAGAGAGATTATGGCTGTAGGTTTTGGGCTAGCGGAGTTTTGTTTGAAATACACTAATTATTCCCATAGCCAAGAGCCTAGAGCCAATAGCCACATCCCCTCTTGTGCGCTTAATTCAGTCATGAGGCGGTACAATCAACAGACATTAATTGGCATAATTGGAGCGATCAAGGAGGAAGCAATGCTCGACGAGCAAACACAGATTCGCCAATTGGTAACGACTTGGATTGAAGCAACCGAAGCAGGCGACGTTAGCAAAATCTTGCCATTGTTGGATGATGAGGTGATTTTTTTGGTCGCAGGCCAAGCCCCAATGCGAGGCAAGCAGGCCTTCGCCGCTGCCTCAGCAGGGTTAAGCCAATTCAACCTTAATATTGCGTTTGAAATTCAAGAGATTAGGCTCAATGGCAAATGGGCCACTTGCTGGAACCAACTGCGAGTCCAAATCCAGCCTCCCAATGGCCAAGCGCCAATTATTCGCACTGGCGATAGCTTTTCGTTGTGGCAAAAGCATGCCCACGGCTGGCTCTTGCTGCGCGATGCTAATATGCTGCAAACATTAAAAGAGGAATAACCATGTATCTACCCAAACATTTTGCCGAGCCACGCCTCGAAGTGTTGCACGAATTAATGCAGCGCCAACCCTTGGCAACAATTATTACCCTCAATCAACATGGCATCAACGCCAACCATATTCCGCTCTATCTCGATCCGCAGGCTGGCGAGTTTGGTACGCTCTACGGCCATGTGGCCCGCGCCAACAGCATCTGGCAGGAACATTCTTCGCAACACGAAATTCTGGCAATTTTCCATGGCAGCGATAGCTACATCACGCCCAGTTGGTATGCCAGCAAAGCCCAAACTGGCAAGGTTGTGCCAACCTGGAATTATGCAGTGGCCCATGCCTATGGTCATTTGCAGGTCATCGACGATCCACAATGGCTACGCCAACAACTTGAACAACTGACCAAACACAATGAAGCATCATTTGAACATCAATGGCAGGTTGGCGATGCGCCGCACGAGTATACCGAAGCCTTGCTCAAGGCAATTGTTGGCATCGCAATGCCAATCACGCGCTTGCTGGGCAAATGGAAAGTCAGCCAAAATCAGCCTCATGCCAATCAACAAAGTGTGATTGCAGGTCTAGAGGCCAGCAACGAACCCACGGCCTCGGCAATGATTGAGCTGATCAAACAACGCCAATCATAATGATGCTGTGTACTGGTACATTGGATTCGCAACCATGGTCCCTCACCCCCAACCCCCTCTCCCACTGAACGCGGGCGAGGGGGAGCATGCATTTTTCACCAAGGAATTGGGGAATAACCACGGGATTTAAGCCCCTCGCCCGCGCACGGGAGAGGGGTTGGGGTGAGGGGATCTTAACACCGACCCCAAAAGCCAACCCCCGCTCCCACTGAACGCGGGCGAGGGGGAGCAGCGCGTTTTCACCACGATTTCGGCGAAAACCACCAAACCAAAAAGCCCCGCTCCCGCGCCACGGCATCGGCAATGATTGAGCTGATCAAACAACGCCAATCATCGTGACGCTGAGCTAGGCTGATTAATGTAAGCTGCTGTGGATTGTTAGACCATTGCTTGAGGCTACTTAGCAGATTAATTCGTGCTTGATTCATTGACCCACTGCGCTCAATAGCACTTGGGTCATTGAATTTGAAATTCTTTTTACGAAGGAGTATGGCTATGCCTCAACGTGTATGGCTGCGCCGCTGGGCAAAATTCCAAGCACTCGGCTTGTCAGCTGCAATTTTAGCCGCCTGTGGTACGAGCACAACCGAAGATCGCACGCTTGCCCTCGCGACTGTGCCACCAACTGCAACCGCCACAACCCTGCCAACTGATGTGCCAGCAACTGCCACAACCGCGCCAACCGCCACCGCAACCAGCCAACCCAGCGTACCACCCAAAACCATAACCAGCGAGCCAACTGCAAGCCCAACCTTTACGCCTGAGCAAGCAGAACTCGAACGCCGCTTTCGCGCAGCAGTCAGCGATGCAGAAATTGCCGAAGCCAGCGAAATTTCCGATCAACTGACAATTATTGATGCCAATAATCGCAACCTTGTGCGCGATGAAGCTACAGGTCGGGTGTTGGTTGCAACCTGGACTTCGTGGAATGGCTATGATGCGCTGGTTGGCCAAGAAACCACAACCACCCGCGAAACATGGGTCAGCGTCGTGCCCGAAATGCAAAATTTTTGCAAAGCCTATACCGCGACCGCTGATGTGCCATTAACCCTACGTTTGGAGCAATTGCTCGGCTTGCCTGCCAATAATGGCAAAAATCGGATTGTTCACCTGTGGGTTCCCAGCGAAGATCTCTTCCGCCCTAGCCCTGACCCAGAAATTACTGATAATATTGCCCAACTAGAAATGCCTGAGGCCAGCGCATTTCCATCGCAACAGGATTATGAATTTAGCCGCGATTGGTTCAATCTTCAGCGCAGCCTCTCGTATGATGCGAAAAATGGCTACCCTTGGACACGCCTCGGCTATACCTATGATTGGGGCAATCCGCAGAGTGAAGTTGGCTTGAGCGAGTTTGTGGTTTGGGCCAAAACAACCGTCAAAGTCGAGAGTGTTACCCAGAACGAGGTGTATTGCCAGCCCTAATTTCCAGTAAAGCTCGCCGTTGGATCAGCCCAACCCGATCCAACGGCGGATTTAAGATTACACAGCCACGTCGCGGCGCTCAAACAGTTTGACCGCAGCAAAACCACAGAGCACAATCACGCTACCCAACACCAAAAACGGCAGATAATGAAAGCCATGTTTGAGCGGCTGGTTGTAATCGGCATAATAGAATGGCGAAAGTTTTTGCAATGGCTCGAGCCAATCAATTACGCTGGCCAGCGAATTTACAAAGTAGCCGATCACGGCCAAAATCGTAGCAACCGCCATGCTCAAGGCTCGCTTGCCAGTCGCCGCGCCAATCAGCAAGGCGATGGCCCCAAAACACAGCGCCATCAAGCTCATGTTGAATGAGGCAGCGCCAAGTTCGGCAGCGCCAATCTGCATATCCAACAGCACAGCGCCGATCCACAAACTGAGCCAAGTAATTAGGCCCATCGCCAGCGAAAGCACGCTCAAAGCCGCAAAACTTTGCCAAACAATCGTCGAGCGCCGAATTGGATGCGCCAAAATCAGGTCAAGCGTGCGCGCTTCTTCCTCGCCAGCAATTAACCGCGAGCCAAGCCCAATCGTAAAAATCATAACGATTAGCGGCAGCATAAAGCCAAATAAGCGGCCTTGAATATAGCCTGCTGGCGTGGTCAAATTGGCAACATCAGTCACCCCAAACGCCGCCAACATCTCCTTGGGCATGGCTTCCATGGCTTTGGCAAGCTGTTCGCTGGTTTCAGGGTTATTCATCGCTGGATAGAAGCCAATTAGAATCGCAACCAACACAATGATGCCCAAGCCCCACCACAGCAGCGAGCGCCGCCGTTCGTAGATGGTTTTGCTGAAAATATTACGCAACATCGCTCACCTCGCCTTTGTAGTAGGCCAAGAAAATATCTTCCAGATCGGTCGCTTGGCTAACCAAATCGCGTAATTCAAATTGGGCTGCGGTTTTGATCAACTGGTCAATCGAGCCAGTTACCGCACAATGCACATGGTTGCCAAGCACCTGCAAATCGTCGATATTCGCAATGTGGGCAAAAGCAGCAGGCTCAACTGGCTGAGCAAAATAAAGATCAAGCGTGCGCCGCGCCCGCGCCTTGAGCGCCTTCACCGTATCAATTGCCAATAATTTGCCAGCCCGAATAATCCCGACGCGATCACAAATATGCTCAACTTCCGACATTACGTGCGACGAGAGAAAAACCGTGCGCCCAGCGTTTTTGGCTTCGAGCACCAGTTGATAAAAGGTTTGTTGCACCAACGGATCAAGCCCGCTGGTTGGCTCATCGAGAATTAACAGCTCTGGTTGGCCCATGAATGCTTGCACCAAACCAACTTTTTGCTTATTACCCTTGGATAACATACGAATTGGCCGCTTTAAATCTAATTCTAAGCGCTCGGCCAATTGCTTAATTGCTTGTTGGCTGACATTGCCGCGCAGCTGAGCAAAATAATCCAGCATTTCTCGGCCAGTCATTTTTTCATACATCACCAATTCGCCAGGCAAATAGCTAATTTTCTGGTGAATTGCCAGCGAATCACGTCGCGAATCGAGGCCAAAAATTTGGGCACTGCCGCTGGTAGGACGAATAAAATCCAAAATTGTCCGAATCGTTGTGGTTTTGCCAGCACCGTTTGGCCCCAAATAGCCAAATACTTCGCCTTGCAACACCTGCAAATTTAAGTCATCGATGCCGCGATTTTTGCCATAGGTTTTGCTTAGGTTCGTCGTTTGAACAACCGTCGTCATGGTCATTCCTTTCGTTCGTTGCGCCATTTTTCAATCAGCAACGGTAATTCACGCTCAAAAAAAGCATACAGATCGTGCATTTCGCGCAGCCGTGCGCCTTCGTGGCCCTCAGGATCGTTTAATAAGGCCAAGCCTTGGTTGGCTAGCTCGCGAAAAGCCCCGACCGCTTGAAATTGTTGGGCCAGCAAATCGGCCCATGTTCCTTCGCGAATCTCAAAATAATCGCGTCGTTCGCCTGGAATTGTGGTTTTGTTGATCAGGCCAATGTGTAGCAACCAGCGGGTCATGGTGCTAATTGAGCCTTTACTAGCACTCAATACCTGCCCAAGCTCAGTTGCATTTTGCTGCGGCGGATCGCAAACCAACAACCAGCCCATAATTCGCCCAGCCATACGTGGGATGCCTCCAGCTTTTTCGTAAAAAACGGCAATCCGTTCTGCATACGCCAAACGTGCTTGTACATTATCCATAGCGCTACTCAATTCTGTTCAGTACTGATTAAACAGAATTTAGCACGTTCAGTAAGTTCAGTCAAGACTGAACTTACTGAAATTGATACGTGGTCTAAAACAAAAGGTTGCAAACTACTTGACGAAGCTCAAACGATTTGATAATTTAGCAATTGTGCAATCGTTTATATGAGGCCTCGATTATGCATGACCATAATCACGACGGAATTAATCCGGCCATGGTCGAGCGTGGGCGGCAAATGCTGCACGACGACGAGAGCTATTTTTTGATGGCCGAAACCTTTCGCGCTTTGGCTGATTCGACGCGAGTTAAAATTGTTGGCTGTTTGCTTGAGCAGGAGCTGTGTACTGCTGATTTGGCGGCGATTCTGAATTATTCAGAGTCGGCGGTTTCGCAACATTTGCGCGTGCTACGTCAATTGCGCTTGGTCAAGCAGCGCCGCGAAGGCAAATTGGTTTTTTATAGCCTCGACGACGATCATGTGCGGGTGCTGGTGTTGGTTTGTCTGAATCATATTCGCCATGGCTCAACGCCTGATCCATCGGTTGCGCCAATTTTAGCTGTGTTGGAGGAAGAACGATGAGCGGACATCACGACCACGGCCATCATCACCATCATAGCGTGCCTGCCGATGCTGGTGGCCGCCTGATTTTGGCCTTAGTCATTACCTTTGGCTTTGTTGGGGTTGAAATTGTAGCTGGTTTGTGGGCCAATAGTTTGGCGCTGCTCACCGACGCTGCCCACAATGCCAGTGATGTGCTGGCGTTGCTCATTAGTTGGATTGCGCTGTGGCTGACGCGTCGTCCGGCGCATGCCCGCAAAACCTTTGGCTACCATCGGGCTGGCATTTTAGCAGCCTTCGTCAATTCGTTGACCTTGGTTGGCATCGCCTTGGGCATTGGCTGGGAAGCAATCGAGCGTTTGCAAAACCCGCTAGAAGTTGATGCGCCAATTATGATTGGGGTTTCGCTGTTGGCGGTGTTGGTCAATGCTGGCACGGCGTGGCTCGTGCATCGTGGCAGCGAAAACGACCTCAATCTGCGTAGCGCATTTGTGCACTTGATGGGCGACGTGCTCTCGACCATTGGCGCAACGATTGCCGGGGCCATCATCTTCTTTACCAATTGGCGCTGGCTTGATCCGCTGGTTTCGGTGTTGATTGCAGGCTTTATCATCTGGCATGCTTGGCAAATTCTGCGCGATTCGATTGATGTGTTGTTGGAAGCAACGCCACGGGATATTGATGTCGACAAGGTTGTTAGCGATTTGCAAACCATTCCTGGGGTGCAGGCGATTCACGATTTGCATATTTGGAGCATCACTGCCAGCATGCGCGCACTCTCGGCACACGTTGTGACCGATCAACAAGATCCACAGCGCAGCCCACAATTAATTAACACGATCAATGAGCTGCTTTGCCATAGCTACAACATTGGCCATGCCACCTTGCAACTTGAATGTTCGTGCAACACGCCGCAACTCTATTGCACGCTGACCGAGCAACACCAACATTGAAATTATGAATTATGAGGGATGAAGGATGAAGTATAGTCACTTGAAATTATGAATTATGAGGGATGAAGGATGAAATAGGCTATAGGTTATTGAGGATTATTTGAAATAGTCAATAACTTATAGCCTATTATTCCTTTACATCCCAGCGTTAAAGTAGCGATTCATGAAGAACTTAACGCTTATAGCTATTGGCCAATTATTCATCCCTCATCCTTTTTTTCATCCCTCATAATTCATCCTTCATCCTTTCAAGAAAGTGCTACAATGCACGCCAATTGATTTTTTGCTAACAGGGATGGAACCGAGGCCATGACACAAAGCGAACAAGAAGCGATTATTGCGCAGAGTGATACATTTTTGTTGCCGCTCTACAAACGAGCCAAACTCGCTTTAGTCGGTGGCGAAGGCGCATGGTTGCATGCCGCCGATGGACGGCGTTTGTTGGATGGCACCGCTGGAATTGCGGTCAATGCCTTGGGTTATGGCGATGCAGAGGTTGTCGCGGCGATTCAGCAGGCAGCAACTGGTTTGTTGCACACTTCGAATCTCTATTACACCGCGTCGGTTGCCGAATTGGCTCAACGTTTGGTCGATCTGACCCCGTGGGCGAGCAAAGCTTTTTTCTGTAATTCTGGCACCGAAGCCATCGAAGCCAGCCTGAAATTTGCCCGCCGCTATACCCATAATCAACGGCCTGAGCAACAAACTGGTTTTGTGGCCTTTCACGATTCGTTTCATGGCCGTTCGATGGGCGCGTTGTCGGTTACCTCACGCGAGGCCTATCGCACACCCTTTAATCCCTTGATTCCAAGCGTGCGTTTTATAAGCCTTGAATGCGACCAAGCGACGCTCGAAGCAACGATTGATGCCAGCGTTGCCGCCGTGATTATCGAGCCGATTCAAGGCGAGGGCGGCATTCGGCCAATCAGCCCTGAGTTTGCCCAAGCCCTGCGTCGCCGTTGCGATCAGGTCGATGCGATCTTGATTTTCGATGAGATTCAATGTGGCATGGGCCGCACTGGCGATGTTTGGGCCCACGAAGCCTTGGGCATGGCTCCCGATATTATGGCGCTCGCCAAGCCGCTTGGTGGTGGTTTGCCAATTGGTGCAGTTTTAGTTAATGAACGGGTCGCCAAAGCGTTGAATTATGGTGATCATGGCACGACCTTTGGCGGTAATCCCTTTATTTGTGCTGTTGCCAATGTGGTTTTGCAAAAACTGACCCAGCCAACCATGCTTGATCACGTGCGTTCGGTTGGGGCCGAATTGGGCGCTGGCCTACGCGATTTGGGCGAACGTTTCGATGTGATTAGTGCAGTGCGTGGGCGTGGCTTGATTTGGGGCGTAGAGTTCAAAGGGCCAACCGCTGCCCAAATTACCGATGCCGCCTTCGACCAAGGCTTGTTGTTGGTTGGTTCTGGCAACGATGTGGTGCGGGTTATTCCGCCGTTGGTGCTTGGCCATAACGATGCAGAGGAATTAGTTACCCGCTTGGGCGATGCCATTAGCCAAGTAGTGAGTTAAAACAGAGATGCCCTCACCCGTGGCGCGGGCGAGGGGCTTTAACACAGTGGTTTTGGCGTGATTTGTGATGAAAACAATGGCTCCCCCTCGCCCGCATTTTCGTGGGAGAGGGGGTTGGGGGGTGAGGGAACGTAACTGGCTCCCCCTCGCCCGCATTGAGTGGGAGAGGGGG